>CAIQIR010000103.1 GCA_903871875.1 uncultured Schlesneria sp. | reverse complement strand
CAGGTCTTCAAGCGTCCTTGGAGCACGGCGGATGACACCGTGTTGGCGTGAGCCTGCGAAGAACATGGACGCGGTGAATTGCAGCTTCTTCGGTCGCTCTTTTGCACTCAGCGGGATGGCTATCAATGTTCCCCGATGCTCGTCCGAGGGAATGAGTACCACGTCCAGTCGCGTCGCAGTGTCGTCATTGGCATTGATCGCTGACCACGGGATTACGAGGGCATAGCCTGAGCCAGCGAGCACCTGCTCCAGCGGCTGGTCTTCGCGATGGAGCGAGCCGATTGCCGTATCAGCCAGCCATCTGCGTACGCGTTCGATAAAACCTGGAGCCGTCCATCGCGCCTTCACTTCGTCCCAACTCTGGTCGTACAGACAAAGGCTTCGAGTGTTCTCGTCTACGGTAATGTTCAAGTGCGGAACGACCGGAAAATCCTTCCGAATCGCAATCACTTCCGGGTACGTTTCATCATCCACCGCCAACAGAATAGCCAGTCGTTCGACCCTTCGAATAGGATTCACCACGACCTGCGGTCGCTCGACATCGACCTCGATTACCAGAATCTCGATGGACGTACCAATACTCTTGCGGCATTCCAACAGCCGCACAAAATCCAGTCTTCCGCCAATTATCGCCGACACGAGATCGCGCATACGAGGGATCACAAGTGCGTCGGCGTCAACTGGGTCGCCTGGCAGATCGATATATTCGAGAGTCATTGCCTCAGCCTGCTCGGGGTGCGGAAACGGGAATGAGGGCGGCAGCACCGACCGACTGTGATCTCTTCACTCTGGCCTTCCGGTAATCGACTTCAATGACGAGCGGTCGAGGCGCGCTTTGTCGCGGGTATTCCATCGTCACGATGTATTCGCCATCCTTCTCGTCAACGATCCGTTTGTAATAGTTCGCAGCTTGCCTGTGTGGGGGCTGAGGGTTTTCGTCTTCATCACTTCCTTCGGTCGGAATCGGCCAGCTTGTCGAAACGATGATGCCTCCCCGCTGAAGCTGGTCTTCGAACAACCACGCAACATTGGGGACTGGTTCTGTCTCGTCATCACCACGATCCGACCCGAGAGTGAGGTAGCTGGAATGGTGGGGGAGTTTCCAGATATCCGCCTCCAGTCGAGCCTCATTATTGTGGGACTTCGTAATTGTGACGATGTCGGACAGAGCCGTGTGATCAACGTCCGCACCGAGAATGACCTTGGTTTTTACGCTGTCCACCTGTAACGTCAGCTGAACGACCAGCGAATCACCGTTTCGGTCGATGACCGTGTTCTCGTCCTGCCGCCACGCGAACGGTGAGTGCGCAAAGAATTCTGCCCCATCGATCCCAATAGTGAAATCCGGAGCAACCTGTCCTGCATCAGTGATGAATTGGGATCGCGATTCAATCGTCAGCCCTCGGTCTTCCAGCCACTTTTTTAGCTTCTGCGGGCGCGAGAACACCTGGATGCCGTAGCCCTCCTTCAGACGGTGTCTTGCTTCGGCCTGAATAGCCTGAGCACCGGGTTCCAGATTATTCCGGCTTTCCGTGATGACGTTCGCTGGCACCCACAGTTCGCGGATCTTGATTCGACCGGCCCCTTGGTAATTCTTCGCGTTGTCGAGATAGAAGAATTCGTCGGCCTTGCAAGTGTGGTCGTCGTCCAAATGAGTGATGGCGACCAGATCGTAATAGTCCCGCTTGACCGCGTTCAGGTCGTCCCGAAGGAATTTCGGCAGGTCGATCCGCTTGTCAGCGTCGTCATCGGGATTCCGCTCATCGGAATAGTCGAACAGCAGTTTCTTGCCGTTCGCGAGATCGATGAGACAGGTATCGGCATTGCCGAGGGGATAAAAGGTGAGCTTGGGCATTGTGAGGCTCCGAAAAGGAAATAAAGGGTTATGTCCGGTCGGTGGACTCGGACTTCTGTCTCTGGTCATCCAGCGGGGACGGAAAATCGGGCATCATCGCGACGGCGAACAGTGATTCTGCGTATCTGTCGGCGCAGCGACGCACATATTTCGGGAGTTCTGTCGCGACGAGAATCGATGCGACGAGAACCGTTCCCGATGCTGCGATGGCGGCATACGGCTTCAACTCGAGATAGAAGGCGACGCAGCAGCAAGCGACACAGATGGCGGCGAGCGTCACCCAGAGGAACCGGACCGCATACAGATTCCGGGCAAATCCGTATTCTTCGTTGTGGGACTGGAGAATCGTGGCGTTGGGTTTGTTGCGGAGCGTGTACCGGAGTTGGCGGGTCGCGTCGGCAATTGTCAGGTCAACGCTCGCCGCCGTTGCTCCCTCTGGAACCGACGCTGGAATCGTCATCCCAGTCACTCGCTTGATCGCGCCGCGCCACTTTGATTTCTGCTGTTCGGAGCATTCCGTGTCCGTTGGCCGCAACCATCGTGTTGTCGGTGGACCTCCCCAAGATGCCCACAGAGATTCTTCAATGGCGCGCCCACGAGCGCAGGCGTAATGACCGAACACAATTGCTGCCAGAAACTCGACCCCGACCGCCGCCCCCGCCGCCGTGTACCACGTTGAGAGTTCGTGGATCAGTGCTCCGGCTGTCAACGCCGGTCCGACCGCGACAAGCAAGCCAGGCAGCAGCCGGGCCTTCCGTTCGTAACGGTCGGTGAGAGCGAAGAATTGGGGGACGAGACGCATCGAATTTCCGGGTTTGGTTGATTTTGCTGTATAACTATAGCGAACATAATCGTTCGTCGTTGTTTAGTCAACAATAACGAACGACAAATCTTGCTTTAGCTGATTGGCTTGATAGACTGGCGGCTATGAATGAAACAGAGAAACGATCCGATGAGCCAGAAAACAATCTCGCGTCGAGACTGCGCAAGATTCGTGAGGACAGGGACTTATCGCTCGAAGACGTCGCCAGTAAGGCCAAGATCTCGAAAACGTACTTGTGGGAATTGGAGCGGGACACCGCAGGTACGAAAAAGCCTTCGGCTGACGTTCTGCTCAGAATTGCACAAGCCCTTTCAACGACCCTCGCTGAATTGCTGGCTTTGGCGACGGTCAAAGCTCCCGAGGGACCGGTTGAAATTCCGCCTTCCCTGGCCGAGTTCCGTGACAGAATGCGTGACCAGCTCACACCGCAGGATCTTCAGGAGCTGGCGGCAATGAAGTTCCGTGGTACACAACCACAGACTGTTGATGAGTGGCACCAGCTTTACTTTGCCCTCATGAATACTGCCCGGAGGCGACCGACATGACGCATCCGGCGCGGTCAACAAAGGCTCTCATCGACGAGCTCGTCCGCTCCACGGGATGCCGTGATGCTCCCGAGGCGATCCGTGCGAAGGCGAAAGATTTGATTGGCCTACACGTCGCGTCGTTCGGTGAACCGTCACTTCCAATCAGCGTCGACGTCCTTGCGAGTCTTCGGGGGATCAACCGGAGCGAAGAGGTCCCGGTCCATAGTCCAGACGCGGAACTCGTCCCCGACGGTAGCGGCGGTATGACAATGCGGGTGAATGTGGACCGCCCAGAGACACGACAGCGGTTCAGCGTTGCACATGAAATCAGCCACACTTTTTTCGCGGACTACACGACGAAGGCGTGGTGTCGCACAGACGCACGATATCGAGACCGCGACAATGTCGAAGATTTTCTCGAAATGCTGTGCGACATCGGTGCAGCCGAACTGCTGTTCCCGCAGCCGTGGTTCGGTCGCGACGCGAAGGCGGTTACTGACGCGGCTGGCATCATCACCTTGGCTTCCATCTATCACGCCTCACGTGAAGCGACGATTCGGCGCTACGCGGAAACATCGCCTGAGTCCGTCGCGGCGGTATTCTTCACCTGGAAACTGAAGCCGACGCAGAAGGGGACAATCGGGAACGCCAACCAGAAAAACCTTTTTGGAATCAGTGCCGAGGACGAGCTACGCGATGCACTCCGGCTGCGGATCGAATACTCAATCGCGAGCGAATCTTTTAAAACGGAAGGGTATTTCCTGCCCAAAGACAAGTCCGTCGAGAACGACGGCGCGATCTATCGCGCCGCGTCGACTGGTCTTCCGGTCGATGACCAGTGTCACCTCGATTTCGGGCAGGCATCGGGAACGTACCGCGTATCGGCGATTCCACTTTGGACTGCTGAAAACCAACTCGGAGCGACTGGCGAAAACACCGTCGTGGCAGTTCTCCGTCCAGTTTCAGTCCGTCGGCCCGCAAAGAAACTCGGTGTCGGGGATGGTCCGAGTCTGTTCGGATAGCTATGGAGCCACCTTTCATGTGAAACGTTTTTTGCCCGCCCACTGACTTTGGAACTCAGCCACCATGTCTACCTTCGACTCGACCAAAACGCGGCTAGCCGACCTTCTCCGAGGTGTCGAAGCTGGCAAAATCCAGCTGCCCGATTTCCAGCGAGGTTGGGTCTGGGACGACGAGCATATCCGGTCGCTTCTAGTAAGCATCGCCCGCGCATTTCCGGTTGGCGCGGTAATGCTCTTGGAAACCGGTGGCGAGGCGAAATTTAAAGTGCGTCCTGTTGAGGGACTTGACCCGGCCGCTTGCTCTCCGACGAAAGCGGAAAAGCTCATCCTGGATGGACAACAGCGACTGACATCGCTAACGCAGGTGTTAATACTGAACCAGCCGGTCAAGACTCGCGACGAAAAGAAACGACCGCTGGAGCGATACTACTACGTCAACATCGAACGCGCGTTGGACGGTCCCGGGCACATTGAGGATGCTATTGTTGGTGTCGATGCCGACAGGACACAGCGAAAGAATTTTGGACGAGACATCACCCTCGATCTCCGTACGTCAGAAAAGGAATACGAAAACTTTTACTTCCCGTGCGATCAGATCCTCAATTCCGACCGATGGGAATATGGTCTGAACGCATACGATGCGAACAAATTTGCGAGATACATGCAGTTTCGCATGACAGTTCTGAATGAATTTCGCAACTACGACATCCCAGTCATCGAGCTAAAAAAAGATAACAAGAAGGAAGCCGTCTGCCTCGTGTTTGAGAAGGTCAACACTGGTGGCGTGCCCCTATCTGTTTTCGAGCTCATCACGGCGACTTACGCAGCCGATGGCGTCAATCTGCGCGATGAGTGGTTCGGAAGCAAGAAAGACAAGATTGAAGGCATTAGTCATTGGATTGGTCGCCAGCGGATGCTGGCCGAGATTCAGCCGACCGATTTCTTTCAAGGCTTGTCGCTGTTGCACACATACCAGCGACGGAAAGATGACATTGCCGCAGGTAAGACTGGCAAGCACATTACCGGCGTCAGCGCGAAGCGAGAATCGGTGCTGGGGTTGCCTCTATCCGCGTACCAGGATTTGAAGGATTCTCTTGCCGAAGGCTTCTGGAAAGCTGCGAAGTTTCTGCGCAAAGAATCCTTCTTCTCCAAACACGACTTACCATATCGCACACAGCTCGTGCCGCTTGCGTCTATTCTCGCGCTCCTCGGAGACCGCTGGCTTGAGCAGAAAGTCTACGACCGCGTTTGCCGTTGGTTTTGGAGCGGTGTTCTCGGCGAGCTCTATGGCGGTGCCGTCGAAACGCGGATGGCCAACGACTTGCAGGAAGTCATGGAGTGGGTTGATGGCGGGTCAAATGAACCGGCTACCGTGCGAGACGCAAACTTCCAGCCGAAGCGGCTCGATACTCTGCGGTCACGGAACAGTGCCGCGTACAAGGGGATTAATGTCCTGATTCAGCGTAACGGTGCGAAAGACTTCTTCTGGAAGAGCACAATCCGTGAACTCGACGAGACGGATTGGGAAGAGTGCAAGCTCGACATTCACCATGTGTTTCCGCAAGACTGGTGCATTAAGAACGGCGTCGAAGCCAAGCGATTCAACTCGATCCTCAACAAGACTCCGATCTCGTACAAGTCGAACCGGATGATCGGCGGCAAGGCTCCCAGCGAATATCTGCAGCAGTTGCAAAACCACAAGAGCGTCGAACTGGATAATGCGGGGATGGATGCCATTCTGAAGACGCACCACATTGATCCCACTTTTCTTCGCAAAGACGACTATCCCGGTTTCATCGAAGCCCGTCGGGAACTCTTAATCGCCGAGATTTCCAAAGTGATGGGCAAGCCAATCGTCGATACGGGCGAAGCCGTGGCTGATGACGAAGACGCTGACCAGGAGTAAAGACGAGCTGAGCATTTTCATTCAGTAAACCAAACACTGTTCCTGTAGGACGGCATACCGACGCTTGTTCAGAAGGGTGCTCTAACGATGATTCCAGAGTCAATCCTGCACATTCGGCTGGCACGACAGCCAGCGGGACTTGGAACAGTTACCCCGCTCGTCAACGAGTTTTGCGGCGGTCCGGAAACACTGCTTGGATGGATGGAGACTCAACTCGGATTGGCGTGTCCCAACACGCACAAAGCGAGTCGTGTCACAGAATTTGCAAATGCACTCGACGCCGTTCCAGACGCTGCTTTCAAGGGGAGCATGGCAACCGACCGCTGGGCAACTGCCTCGGAGCTGCTATCGCGTCGCGACGAATTGCTTCTTGCAGGATGGGACGAGGCGGATCGCGATACGCTTCCAATGTTAGTCAGGGATTTGTCTCGTGCTGCTCGGGGCAGATCATTCATGTTTCCCGGAGAAGCGGGACGATTATGGCGCGTGGTGTCCTCCCTGGAGCAAGGACAAACGCTCCCGCAACATCGCTGCATTCTCTACGACGCTCCTGAAGTATGGCCCGTGCTTTGGCGGTCAGTTCTCGCCAAACTGACAACCGCCAATCCAGAAATCGCCCAACCGAGAGCATCGAAAGGTACGGCCTTCTGGTCGGCACAAGCGGTCGTGCTGGCGCTGGGTTCGAATTACGTTGTACAGGAACAGACATTCCGATATGTCGTGACCAGGAGCGAAACGGCGGCCTGTGAATTTGTCGCGGCATCGCTGGCAACCGCCGCCGTGAACCTCGCCGACACGGTCATTTACTGCGAAGATGATCATGTGGCGTTACGACTTGACGCTTGTCTGCAGCGTATCGGATTGCCGACGACGGGAGCATCTGCACTCTCCCGAGCACATCCAGTCTTGCAGGTGCTGCCGCTTAGCTTGGCACTATGCTGGGAGCCAGTCGATCCACAGGATTTGCTCGGTTTCCTTACGCTGCCCATCAAGCCAATTCGGCATCGTGTCGCCGCCCGTCTGGCGGACTCCCTTGCTCAAGAGCCCGGTCTCGGAAGCAGCAAATGGGAGGAAGCGGTCACTGAATTGTGCAGCGAGGAAAACGACCCTGATGGCAAGATCCGAGAGCGATTGGCCATGTGGCTGCTGTGCAAACGGGTTGCCCGTGGGAGCGCCATTTCATCGGAGATGATTGGCAAACGCTGCAGTCTCGTCGCTCAATGGGCCACTGGCCGTGCAGTGTTGCTTGCTGACGATCCGAATGCACCATCTGAGCTTGTCCGCGCATTGCAGATTGCCGCCGGTCAGGCGTCGCTGCTCGGTGAACTGGTTCAGAGTCAAGGTGTGGAAATCTCGGAACCGCAGCTTGCGCGACTCCTCGATGAAGCACTTTCTATCGGCATCGAGACCACGCCCTGCATCGAAGCCGACGATGGTCCGGTACGAGTCCGCTCCCTCGCCGAAATCGTTTCGCCCTGCAAGCGTCTGATTTGGCTGGGCCTTGGTGCAGCAGATGTATCGGGTTGCCGATGGACTGCCAGTCAGCTGGCACAGTTGCGTGCTGCCGGACTCGATCTGGACGATGGTAGTCGTCAGCTTTCGGCACTTCGATCCGCCGAAGCCCGCGGCTTTTCGCTGGTCGAAGAGTCTTTTCTGGCAGTTCTGATGCCGAAAGATCTTGAGCAGCGTTGGCACCCGCTGTGGCTCGCTATTCGTACGGTCCTGAAAGACTGTGACAACCCGCCTGTGCTGGAAGATCTGATTACGGCCAACGACGGGGATGCGGTAAGTCCCGCTCACTTCGTCGTCATCGAGCAACCTATTCAACCGCGTCAGCCAGCGCGTTCAACATGGAAGGTGCCGCCGGGACATCTTCGGGACCGCACAACGGTTTCCGCCACCGAATTGCAGGACCGTCTGGGATGCCCGCTAAAGTGGGTTTTGAACCATCAAGCCAAGTTGCGTCCGAGTCCCGTCGCCGATTTGCCGGATACGCACCAGCTCAAAGGAACATTCTGCCACAGTGTTTTGGAGCAAGTCTTCGGCTGGGGAGGGCCACTGCCATCCGTTGCCGCTGCCGTTGACCGAGTGCGACAGGTGTTCGAAGCGCGGTTACCTCTCGACGCCGCTCCCCTCGCGCAAGCCGACCGGCTCATTGAGCGACAAAAACTTCTTGACGAAATGTTGAGTGCCACTCGTGTCTTGGTGGATGCTCTCGCGGCAGGTGGGTATCGCATCGTCGGCTTTGAAGTCGAAGTCTCACAAGTTGCTTTCGGCAAAACGTTGAATGGATGGATTGATTGTGTCGCTGCCCGAGACGACGGAAGCGAAGTGATCGTCGACTTCAAGTATGCGGGACGGAACAAGTACCGTGAGATGATCAGCAACGGGAAAGCAGTGCAGCTGGCAACCTATGCGTACAGCCGCTCGCCCGATGCCACGACGTTTCCCGCAGTGGCCTATCTGATCCTCTCCGATGCTCAACTGTTAACCCCGTCCGGAAGCCCGGTTGTTGGAAGCACCGGCGGTTCAGTGATTATGGCCCCTTCGATACGCTCCGTGTGGGAAGAGTTTTCCAAGGCGATTGACGCCGGTGACGGGTGGCTGACCGCCGGAAATCTCATCCCTGCAAGACCTCTTCAATCCTCGTCGCAGTGGTCAAGGGGCGCTGAGATTGTATTGGACGCCAACCTCAGCAACGGTGACTTGCAATCTGTCTGCCGCTATTGTGACTATCAGCGACTCTGTGGCCTCCAGGAAACCCTTTAATGTCGCTTCTCGAAATTGTTCGCGCTGGCGCAGGTTCCGGAAAAACTACCGATCTTTGTGAAACGGTAGCGACCGCGGTGATCGGAGGATTGGACCCCTCCCGTATTCTTGCCACGACGTTTACTAAGAAAGCTGCGGCTGAACTCAAAGGACGCATTCAGGCAAGGCTCTTGTGCGGTGCGGACGGGAATCCAGCCGTCGCCCATCGGTGGGCAGACCGACTCGAATTGGCCGCGATCGGGACCGTTCACAGCGTTGCCCACCAACTCTTGAGCCGCTACGCGATTGAACTCGGGCTATCGCCGCGACTGGAAGTAATCACCGAGGTTGCTGGAAAGCGAGCCCTCAATGAGTTGCTGGGGACAATGCCAATCGACAGCTGGCGAGATTTGAATGTGAAGGCGGAACGCTTGGCGGCAACCGATTTACAAGAGCGGATTCTACGACTGCTGGCTGCAAAACGTGGAAACCGGATCGATGATGAGCGTTTTCGACAGGACATGGCGAGCAGTGCTGACCGTGTATGTGTGTTGCTGGCACCGCAAGGTGTTGCAGCCACGCCTAACTCAGCGTCGCTCCTGACTCAACTGGTGGAACAGGCCCTCGCGAGCTTCGCGACAATTCCGAACGACTCGACGAAGGTCACCGAAGACGCTCGAAAGAAGCTGTACCGACTCAGATCACAATCGAACCCGGTGTGGAACAGTTTTCTTCAGGCGGCACGGCTGAAAGCAGGCCTGAAATCTGGTGCTGATGCAATGCTCGATCCGCTTCGGACTTTTGCGGCCCAGGTTCGCCAAAACCCTCAATTGCATGCGGACATCCGCGAGTTTTCCGAATTGCTTGCCAACGAAACAATCCGACTTGGCAAACATTATGACACGTACAAATCGGAGCGTGGGTTGGTCGACTTCACCGATCTGGAGGTTCTTTTCCTCGAATTGTTGGAAGACGATTCCCTCTCCGCGAGCCTAGCGAAAGATTTTGATCTCATTCTCGTCGACGAGTTTCAGGATACCAATCCACTCCAGCTCGCGATCTTTCAACGACTCCGTCGGATCGCTCCTCGAAGCCGTTGGGTCGGTGATCCCAAGCAAGCCATCTATGGATTTCGTGATACAGACCCCGAACTGATCAACGAAGTCTGGACCAATGCCACCGACGCTGCCAGAACAGACCTGCCTAATAATCACCGCAGCCAAAAGGGCCTCGTTCAACTGGTTGGACTCCTATTCTCCCCACTCTTTGGGGACAATGCCGTGCAGCAACCCCAGAAACCGCCGCGTCCCCGAGGAGTCGAGCGGTGGCTACTGACCACCAAGAACCAGACGGACGACGCGCTGGCACTCGCCTGCGGCATCTCAAAGCTGCGTGGGGAGGGGACTCCTCTCCGCCACATCGCCGTGCTTGAAAGAACGAACCGGCTGCTTGATGAATTGGCGAAGGCGCTTGACGCTGTCGGCATCCCCTATTTGCTCGGCAGTCCCGGTTTGCTCTCGACACGGGAAGGCGTACTCTTAATGGCGGGATTGCGCCTGGTCGCCGACCGTAGCGACTCGCTGGCGGCCGCAACAATCATCCACATTCTCAGCGACCCCCTGCTCGAAACTCCTGAATGGCTTCTTGAGCGATTAATGTCCCTCCGTGCGGCAGAGGATGCGGCGGAACGTGGTGACCCAGACGCCGATCGACCACTAATCCCATGGGAAGGAGACGCCCGGTTGTCCGCAGTTGATAACCTCGATCGACGCACGCTGTCGCCGCTCCTCGTGGTCCAGCAACTCATCGAGGCTCTCGGTCTCCCGACACTCGTTCAAAGTTGGGGAGATCCTGCACGGCGCTGCGCGAACCTAGATTCTCTCCTGATTCATGCAAGTGAATACGAAGAGACCGCCTTGGAAACCGGACAGGCTGTCACGATCACCGGACTGATCCTGTATTTCGAGCAAATGACCGATAGCAACTCAGATACTCGGCACCCTCCACTAGGGCACGACGCTGTCACGCTCATGACTTATCACGCCGCCAAGGGGCTCGAATGGCCGGTCGTCATTCTCAGTGGACTCAATGCAGAACGCGATGCGAATATGTGGTCGCCGATCGTGACGGGGGGTAATTCTGGGGAAGGCGATCCGCTCAACGGCCGCACTCTTCAAGCCTGGGTGTGGCCATTTGGCTATGCCGACGGACCATTTGGCGGCCTTGCCACGGGGAGCGGCCTAGAAAACGATGCATTGGCTTCACCGGAAGGGACCGAGCGCGCGAATCGGGCGGTTCAAGAAAGCCTCCGCCTTCTCTACGTCGGCTGCACTCGTGCAAAGGAAAAGCTGATCTTCGCACATCGTGACGGAAAGTATGACTGGCTCAATCGCGTTTCTGCAGTTGATGCACTCTTGAATTCGACTCAGGGTGAGGGTGAACATTCGATTCCCAACGTTGACACCACTCTTGTGATCCGTAACTTGAGCGCCGATATGGTTGCTGATTGCCGCTGCCCGTCATCGACAGCAGAACGCTGGATTGAAGTTCCAAATATGCCGAAAACGAGACCGACGAAATCCCGTTTTCACCGCCCCAGTCAAATGTCCGTGTCCACGGAATTGGGAGTATTCAGCGTCCGAGAATTGACCGGACCAGTGTATTTTCCATCAGGCGCAAGTGAGGAACACTACAGCGACATCGGCAATGCGGTTCATGCGTACTTTGCGGCCATTCCCTCAATGCGCACGTTCGATACCGTACAAAAAGGAGCCGTAGCCGAGCGGTGTCTGTCTTCGTTTTCTGTTTCCGGACTCCTGGCCCCGTCTGCGATTGTGTCATCCGGAATTCGCTTCTGTGTCTGGGTGGAAACAGAATTCCCAGGTGCACGGTGGTTCACGGAAACTCCCGTAACGGTTTCTCGCGCCGATGGCGGTTATTGGAATGGCACGATCGACCTGGCCCTTCAACTCCCGGACGGCCATATCGTGGTGATTGATCATAAGAGTGCGCCGATCCGACGCGCAGATTGTGCGGCCAAAGCAGCCACCTACTCCCCACAGCTCACTGCGTACCGAGAAATGTTGCAACGGACGAGCAATGAAGTGGACTCCTGCTGGATCCATTTTCCATTGGCGGGTCTTGTGGCACGGCAAGACTAAATTGCAATCTGCGAAACCGACGAGCACGCTTCGGCTTCAATTCCGCAAGCTCGGCGATTGGTCAAAAGCAACTCTAGACCTCAATGCAATCCACACGCCCAGGACCGCTCAAATATTTCGCGACCAAAGTCCTGTCGCGTCTTCGACGACAAGGCTTCTGTCGCCTGCGCCTACAATGGTCAAATGCCATTTTGTCCTCGGGTTCCTTCTCCATAATGACTACCGCACATTGCACGACGCTTCGTTCCGTCCGCGATGACTTGGTTCCCCAAATACTCTTCTGTGTCGGTGATTCAGGGCCATTGGACCAGTGAATCATTCGATTCACTGGTAGGAATAGAAAACAGGAAATCAACCGAAGTAGTTGGCAAGAAGCCATCAAAACCCACTCCGGTGCTCGCTAACCCGAGCGTGATCAATTCAAGTGATCACCAACCGTTTGAAGCTGAAGCCAAAAAAGAAAAGGCAAAAGCAAAAGAAGAATATGAATTAGAAACAGGAATGAAATTAACAGGAAAAGAAACAGTACTTGGAAAATGTAATCAAGATTTAGCACAAGAATCAGTACAGGATTATTTCAAGGGCAGGGAACAAAGTAGTAAAGAAGAAGGCAAGGGAAATACTGAAAAGGTGAATGGTAATAGATGGGATCAAAACGACTTGAATCTACGCCAGGAAAGACGATGGGAGGAGGAACAATGTCAGACATCGAAGCCCAGTTGCATGAGCACACACATTGATCACACCTGTGTTTGCCCATGTTGGGAAACCTCGATTTGAATTTGATTTCTTTGAGATGATGGCGAAAAGCTTGGGAATTCAACTGAAGGCTTCAGAGGCCGAGCCTCTTGATATGACATGGCTCAATGTCTCCCAAATGAATCCGAAGTCGGCTTGCCATTTTCTCAATCAACGAATCGCCAGCCATCTGGCAAACCACCATTGATCTCAAAGCAAAGTCAAACTGGAATCAAAAACAAACGATGATGTTGGGGACAGCGGCAGTTGCTCATCCGACAAATTGTGCTTTCAACGAAGAAAATGAACGAAAGAACGAATCTCAATGAAGTTGACAATCCACCGGGGTACTCACGAAATCGGCGGGAACTGCATCGAAATTGCGACGCAGAAAAGTCGGATCATCCTGGACGTGGGAACGCCACTGTTCAACGAAGATCGAGAACCTCACGACACAACGGCGTTGCGTCGGGGGTCAAGCGAAGAACTTCGAAACATCGGAATTCTGCCACGAGTGCCAGGATTGTTTGATGACGCGGAACCAAGACCAGATGCCATCCTGCTTTCTCACGCTCACGAAGATCACACCGGTCTGCTCCGACATTCCCAGGCTGGAATTCCGGTATACGCCAGCGTCGGAACCAGCAAAATGATGCTCGCGGGATCAATGTTTGCCGGTCAACCACATCTCCCACAAAATCGACATCGGGAAATCCAGTCAGGTCAAACGACGGAGATCGGAGACTTCAGAGTGACTGCATTTTCGGTGGATCACTCAATCTACGGAGCACAAGCATTCTTGATCGAGGCGGAGGGCAAAACGATACTCTACTCGGGGGATTTACGAATGCACGGTCGAAAGCCGGGAATGCACGAATCCCTGATCGAAGCCGTCAAGAATCGGAACATCGACTTGCTGCTGATGGAAGGAACACACATCAGCCACAACAATTACCGAGGGCAGAACGAGTACGAACTCGAAGATGAGATTGTGAATCACATTCAATCAGCACCTGGACTCATGCTGGCCTCTTTTTCACCGCAGCACGTTGACCGACTTGTGGGCTTCTTTCGAGCGTCGAAGAAGACGAATCGCATATTTGTCGCTGACGCCTACACAGCATTCGTGATGCACCTGATTGCCTCAGAAACGTCGATCCCGAGACCGGAATGTTCGGAACACGTGAAAGTTTTCTTCCCCAGATTCTTGGAGGAGAAAATTCAGCGGAAAGGACAAGAAAAACATTTTTCTTTCATGGTCCCGGCCAAGGTGGGGCTAACAGAAATTCGTTCAAATCCGTCGAAGTACGTGATGATCTTCAGACCGTCCATGTTGGACAGCGATTTTGGTGGAACGTTCTCCGAAGACACGCGGTGTATTTACTCTCGCTGGAGAGGCTACCTGGATCGTCCTGACTGGCAACCTGTCAAAGTTGCTCTCGACGAAGCGAACGGCAAGTTAATCGAATCCCATACAAGCGGTCACATTTTCTACGATGATATTGTTGATTTTATCGGACAAATCAATGCGAAGACTGTCGTCCCAATTCACACGTTCGAGCCCGACAAGTTCGCCGAGTTCTCACCGAATTTGAGAATATTGACGGACGGTGAAACGCTAGTAGTCTCCTAACCCTGCGGAGGAGTTGGTGGAACCCATAGGGTGGTGGATCGAAAGTCTGTGGCGGTAAACTTCACTCCGACAGACGGAATGAATGAATCCGCAACCGCCGCCAAATACGGCCAGTCCTTGCTCCTAATGCTTCGGGCATGCCGCCCCGAGAAGTACGCTTCAGGAGCAAGAACCACAAGTGTCGGACGAATCGATGCATCTGGAACGACGCCGGTGAAGCCGTCCGGAGTTGAAAACTTACGGGCAGCGATCCACTTCGTGAATCCCGAACGAACTTTCGTGAAGTTGTCGTCACGATAGAGGCAGGCCAAATAGTCGAGTCCTTCCGCCACTGCGATCAGTGGAGCGTCACCGTTGGCCACCTTGGCCTCAAACACCACTAGCCCTCCATCACTGGTCATCCCGACCAAGTCTGCCCGGCGTCCTTTCTCGCGAACACCCCCCTGAGTTGGCCACTGGAATCCGAGTAGCCAGATCCGCTGTGATCCAAGTTTCAGACAGCCGTCCGCAGCAAGGGCTGAGCGGTAAAGTTGAGCGACTAATCGCTCTTCTTTCTCTCCTTCATCGAGGGGATGATCATCACGATTCTTAAACACTTCGCCCTTGTAAGATTCCGGCATTGATCTCTGGCGATGAAACTCAGAATCGAGTGCGGCTCCGAGCAGCACGGGCCATAGAGGACGATGACCGCGTACTCCACGAAGTTGTTGTAACCAAACTCGAAAGCTCATGAGAATTTCCACAGGTGAGGTGAATGGCCCAGTCAGTTCCATTGGAACATTTCAGAGTGCCACCTGTGGGGCATCACCCTTACGCAACTAATGCGATTTTCAGACTGTGTTTTAGCGACTGTCATAATTTGTCACCCGTGACCCAGAGCAGACAGTGTCCTGAACTATTGTCTCAATCCGTGATTTTATGCGAGAGACGACTGCATGGATGAGGCATGGTCAAGAAGCAACAGAGAACAGACGCCGAGCGACGAGTTCGTCAATGCGAACGCTTGGGCCGATTGCTGCGAATATTGCAACTCATCATGGGCAAAGGCCGTTGGGATGCGAACGGATTAGCCGAAGAACTCGAGTGTTCTCGCCGAACTGTTTACCGGCTTCTCCAAACGCTTTCGATGGCTGGCGTCCCCTGGTACTTCGACGAAACCTCCCGAGCGTATCGAGTCCGGCCAGGCTTCAAATTTCCGGAACTCGAATCAAAACAAGTCACGACAAAAGTCGTCGATGGTATCGAACCGGCGGTCGCGAAATTGATTGCCGATGGGGATGCATTTCTGAAATCCCTGCGGGGTTTTCTTGAAGTCCTCAAGAACCCCTGGAGGGATGGTCAAACATCAAAGTAGAGGCAGCCAGAAGTTCGGCTTAGTCCAAAATCAGCCAACCTGAGATGCGACATCGATGGCCCGAGCTTCATCTCGCTCAGCGTAGACTTGCGTTACCTGTATGCCGTGATGTCCCAAAATCAGGCTGGCAGCTTCGAGGCCAAACTCCCGACGAATTGCAGTCGCAGCGGTGTGCCGAAGTTGATTGGCATGCCAATGGGGAATCCCGGCGTTTATACACGCCCGGGAAATCGCCCGATTGTACGAGCGAACCTCATAGCAATCCCCAGGAGACATCTTCGGTGATTTCTTTCTCGTTCTTTGAGCCTGACTCGGCTGAACCTTTGTTTGCCTTTCGGCCCTTCGTTCCTTACTCCTTTCTTCCAATTCATCCTTTGGTGAAAAGAGGAACGCTGCTGGGTCGTCTCGCAACCAGTCCCGCAATATTTCCTGAGCTTTCGGGCCCAGGTAGACTTTGCGTTCGTGGCCATGATGTTCGGTCTTGTGGGTGCCAGGACGATAGACCCAGATCGGCTCAGAGCGGTCCACATCGCCCGACCGGATGATGCAGACCTCGCCAGGACGCATACCTGTCGTCCGCTGCAACTCGATCATCGCCCAGATTCTTAGTGAGACATGAGACTTAATTGCTTCGACATGGGCATCTGAAACGGGCTTCACTGGCTCAGATTCACGAGCAGCAGTGCGGCCACGACTCAGTCCGCGGACTTGGCTCAGAGCATGATGCGTCATCGGGGGAACAAATTCACTTTCAACGCCCCACTTGAACATGCGAACGACTCGACCAACCCGTTTGTTGATCTCTCGTCTGCACAGAGAAGACCGGATCATTTCCTCGCGGACATTTTTGAGAGCAAGTGGTCCAAACTCGGACACGGCCGCTGGCCCATAGAGACGCCGTACGGGCCTGAGCGAATACCTGATCGCGTCGTATTCGCCAGTTGGTTCACCATTCTTCAGGTAGTACCCCTTTGCGAAATGCAGATAGGCGAGCATTAGCTCGTTCACCGTCATCTGCCCAACGGGACTTCGGGCAGCCTTGGCTGGGAGCTGGCGTCCCTTCATCATCCATTCGCCGAGCAAACGGTCGTACTCGTTGCGGCTCTCTTCGGAACCGTGTTTGCCCAGGTAGTAATCGACACCACTAAAGCGGGCAACCGCCAGACCTGATGGGCGATGCAGTCGGTACTTTGGTACTCGCGACGAACCAGAAGAATTACTCACGAAACAGCTCTCCCTTCACCCAAAAGTGGTAATTACCACTTTTGGGGAGGATTAAGCTGCTTCGTCCTTGTTTGACGAGCGAGCGTAAATCACGCTCTCAGCGAAGGTTGTAAAAATGGCTGGGGGCGGGATCGAACCGCCGACACCAGGATTTTCAGTCCTGTGCTCTACCAACTGAGCTACCCAGCCAACCGAAACCTCGGAATGGGAGGCGTCGGGGGGACAAGGATCATACCCATTAACTTAGGATTCGCAACCGCATTACAGCTCGAAATCGACGATTAGCGGCAGGTGATCGGACGCGTCACGGCATAACCGGCGTTTTGAGACATGCGCACTGAGTTGTGAGAAGCGGCCGCGCCAGAACGCTTTATCTAATGATCCCAGAGGGAGATACGCCGGAAACGATCGAAATCGGGAAATGGGTGCCGTCAACTGCTGGAACCCATGTACGACAAATGGCCCACTGGCCAACGTGTTCCGCCAATCGTTCGTATCGCCAATAATCAATTGAGGCGTTTCACGTCCCTCGCAGAACAAATGATGTTCCAGCAACCGCCGTGTTTGCCAGTGGCGTTCTCGCTCCGCCAGACCCAAGTGCCAGTTCACCAGATGAACAGCGCCCTGCGGTGTCTCGATGATGGCCATCTGGGCACCGCGCGGCTTTCGGGCCTGCTGCGTCAATTGAATCTGATGATGTGTTCGAAAGGGCCAGCGCGAAAGCACTAAATTACCGTATCCGCCCGACTTCAATTGAACGTTCAGCTGATACATTCGATGTGTGAACCCAAACCGCTCCGCGAACCGCTCGGGCTGATTGTCGTAGCGGCTGCGGCGAACATGGCGATCGACCTCTTGCAGGCAAATGATATCGGGCGTTTCGGTCTCGATCACTTCCATGATCCGATCGAGCTGATAGCGACGATCACGTCCCCCAATTCCTTTGTGAATGTTGTAGCTCAGAACTCGCACTCGCCGCGCTCCGTGGAATTGTGGGGCGACAATCGGATCGCCCGTTCGCGAAGTTACCGCAGCAGTATCTCTGCCAAGGGGGCAGCCGTCGAGGCAGTCGAAGGGGCCAGCGCCAAACCGATTCCGTGCAGGAATGCGCTCACCAAATCTTTGGTGGAGGCCAGCGATTCTTTGAACGACCACGCCGTGTTGATTGCGAATGAACAACTCAACCAATTTCATGGTCAATGATTCGGTCGATTTTCAGCCCCAAAGAAGGCGAGAGGCCGGGACGTTGCGGGTAACGTCCCGGCCTAAGTAGGCGGAAATTCGAGGTGTGCTGTAGGCGGGTGCTTGGCCTGTCTCCCTCAGGCCGGCAGGATATATGAGTCTCGAAATACCGAGAGGCAGTTTCGTGAATCATTCGGGTGATCGCTCACTCCATCTCTCCCTTAAGCAGCCCCCGTGCCAGACATGCCTGCCAGTCGACTTTTTTTTGGATGATTTGCAAATCGCCTTGAAAAATGGCGTTCCGCAACGAATAAACTGCGGCGGAACACCCTAATGTTCGGTTAGTTGCCTCCCGATTTGTAACGCTTACAAGCAGGAACGATTGAAAAAGTTGCAAATCGGTCCCTTCGACGAGTAGGAAATGCGGCCACGGATCAATTTCCTCAATTGCTAGCCCCGAGGTTGGACATCGAGTAGAACTATCCGGCAAGCGTCACTTCGTCTTCCCGAAACACCCAAATTACGCCTCTTGTTGCCTCGACAGCGATTGCGAGTTTCGACACCATCCTCCCCGCAGACGAGGAATTGAAGCCTCGTCACCGATCCCATTCCCTTGAGCAATGCGGTCCGGAATGAATCGCGGGACAACGTTGTGGGTTGAAGCTGTCTTAGGCTCGACCGCTCGGAGAATTTTGTCAGGATGCCGAATTTAAAAGTTTGGCCGGGTCGGCCTGCTCCTTTGGGAGCCACTTGGGATGGAAAAGGGGTCAACTTCGCGGTGTTCTCGGAACACGCGACTCAAGTTGACCTCTGTTTGTTTGATTCTCCGCTTGCCACCAAAGAATCGCATCGTATTCCACTGCCCGACCAGACGGACTACGTCTGGAATGGGTACCTGCCGAGCATTAGACCGGGTCAACTTTATGGGTTTCGCGCGCGCGGCCCGTATGAACCTCATCGAGGATTTCGTTTCAACGAGAACAAAGTCCTGCTTGATCCGTACGCCAAGGCGATCGGTCGTGATCTGATCTGGAACGATGCCGCCTTCGGTTATCGGGTCGGCGACACAGCGGTCGATCTCAGTTTTGACGGACGGGATAATGCCAGTACCGCCCCATTGTCGGCCGTCATCAATCCCGCGTTTCGTTGGATGGGTGACAAACCGTTGCGAACTCCGTGGCATAAGACTCTGATTTACGAAATGCACGTGAAGGGATTTACAAATAAAAGTCCCTGGGTGCCTCGCGAGTGGCGAGGAAAATACGCAGGAGTGGCCTGCGAAGGGTCATTGCGGCACCTACGAGCATTGGGTGTCACCGCGATCGAGCTGATGCCCGTTCATCATCATGTCGACGAACGGTCACTCAGCGAACGCGGGCTGACCAATTACTGGGGCTATAACACGCTGGCCTATTTCGCGCCTGATATTCGCTTCGGCTCGCAACGTGATCCGCAAAAGACGATCAATGAATTCAAACGCATGGTCCGACAACTCCATCGCAATGGCTTCGAAGTCATTTTGGACGTCGTTTACAACCATACTTGCGAAGGAAATCAGTTCGGACCGACTCTGTCACTGAAGGGGCTCGACAATGCTTCGTACTATCGGTTGGCCGATTCCGCCCGGTACTACAAGGATTACACCGGCTGCGGCAACACACTTAACATGCAATCACCGCGAGTACTGCAGTTGATCATGGACAGCCTGCGTTATTGGGTTCAGGAAATGCATGTCGATGGGTTTCGCTTCGATCTAGCCGCCGCGCTGGCTCGTGAGTTGCACGACGTGGACAAGCTGGGCGCCTTCTTCGATATCATTCACCAGGATCCGGTGTTGTCGCAGGTGAAGCTGATCGCCGAACCGTGGGATGTCGGCCCAGGCGGCTATCAGGTCGGCAATTTCCCCGTGTTGTGGACCGAATGGAACGGAAAATATCGAGACTGTGTTCGCAAGTTCTGGCGGGGCGACGGTCATACGGCCAGTGAATTTGCCACCCGACTTTGCGGCAGTAGCGATCTTTATGAAGGCACCGGTCGTCGCCCCTATGCGAGCATCAACTTCGTTACTTCGCACGACGGATTCTCTCTGAACGATCTCGTCAGCTACAACCACAAGCATAACGAAGCAAACGGCGAAAACAATGCCGACGGCGACAATCACAATATCAGTTGGAACTGTGGTGCCGAAGGCTCGACGAACGATCCCGTGATCAACGAACGCAGGGAACGCCAAAAGCGGAACTTCATTGCCACACTGTTGATTTCGCAGGGCGTCGCCATGCTGCGAAGCGGTGATGAATTCAGCCAGTCTCAACAAGGAAACAACAACGCCTACTGCCAGGACAGCCCCATTAGCTGGATGCGATGGAAACTGTCGGAGCAAGAGGAGAAGTTGCTGGAATTCACCAAGAAGACGATCCAGCTTTGGAAAGACCAACCAGTCCTTCAACGAAGAAAATTCTTCCAGGGCCGCATGATTCGCGGTGAATTGATTCGAGATGTCCTTTGGCTAACACCGCTCGGCGAGCAAATGACCGATACGGACTGGAACAAACATTACACGCGATGTTTGGGAATGCGCCTAGAAGGTCAAATGGATGACGAGATCGACGAACGCGGACGTCACATCACCGGCGACACGTTGCTGATTCTCTTTAATTCGCATAACGGACAAATCCACTTTTCGATGCCACCGCACGCGCCCGGTGAATACTGGCAGCCGCTACTCGATACCGCGACAGACAACTTGTTGAAGCGACTTCGCGCGTCCGAGCCGTATCCGCTTCAAGCTCATTCGCTCGCCGTGCTGAAATTGGCTCGTCCCCGTAAGAGTCTATTCAAACGGACGCCAAAATCGACGTGAGCTTCCGATCGCCCGACGGCGTTTGCGATGCGGCGTTCACCGGACAATCGCACCACAGCAAGGGTGCCAGCGACTTCGAATACCCGATTCAACTTCCGGAATGCGGACCGTGAGCAGGTCTCCCAAACCACTCTTGGCAGCGTTCACCAAATTATTCTGGTTTGGTCTCTTCAATCCACCGCAATAATTCGTCCGTGAGCAACTTCACCTTGTCGGGATGAGTGGCACTGAGATCAATCGATTCGATCGAATCGTGGGCGAGATCGTAAAGTTGGCACTGCTTGTCGTTCAAATCGTAAATGAGTTTCCACGATTCGCGGCGGATCGCTGCCGAAGGACGATGTCCAGACCCATGGTTGTGCGGGTAATACCAGGCCAGCGAGCGAGTCAACAAGCCTGCATCAGGCTGGCCATTGAGCGCACTGACCAGCGAGCGACCGTCCCGATGTTGCTGTGGTTGTAGTGGCAACCCACACAGCTCAAGCAGCGTTGGATAAAAGTCGGACGAATAACCGGGCACATCAATAGTGGCCGGAGTCAAATGGTCTGGCCACGAAATGTAAGTCGGAATACGAATGCCGCCTTCGTAGGTCCATCCCTTACCACTGCGCCAAGGCAGATTACAGGTGGGTCCCGGCCTTTGCCCCGACAGCGTGCAAAGGCCCCCATTATCAGAGGTCAGAACCACAATAGTATTTTGGCGATCACCCGATTTCTCGAGAGCAACAAGAACTCGTCCGACGTTCTGATCGAGATTCTCCATCATCGCGGCGTAATCGGTGTCATCTTGTCGTCCCCGCGAGACGGAATCATTCGGTGCCGTAATCGTCTGGGCAGCCGCGTCTCCGTAACGTGCTTGACGTTTGTTGCGATACTTCTCGGGCAGCTTGGCAGGCGGCTGAATCGGTGTGTGAACGGCATAGTGACCGAAACAAAGAAGAAACGGCCGTTCGCGATCTCGCAGTTGAAGAAAGTCGATCGCAGCACTCGACAAAACGTCGGTTAAGTAATCCGTCTCTCGGGCGCCGCTAAAATCGGGAACATCCCAGACCGTCACCCCTTCGCCCTGACGTCGGTAAGGGTAGTAATACGACGCCGGCTGCCCGGCGCGATTTACACCTTTGATCCATTCAAACCCATGTTTCGTCGGCAGATCCACATCGGATTCACCAAGATGCCATTTTCCAAGATAGGCCGTCTGGTAACCCTGCTGTTGAAATGCTTCCCCCAGTGTTGTTTCACTGGCAGGCAATGCAATTCCAGACTTCGGATGAATCCAGTCGGTGATCCCCAGTCGTTGTGGAACCTTGCCGGTCATCAACGCCGCCCGCGTCGGCGAACAGACCGGATGAGCCGAATAGAAATTGGTGAACCTGACACCCGAACGAGCCAACGCATCCAAATACGGGGTCTCGTGGAAAGTGGAACCATCGACTCCGATGTCGGTTCTGCCCAAGTCGTCGATCACGAAGATCAGAACATTCGGACGACCTTTGGGACTGGCTTTATCTACCGCTTGGAGGACGGTGTGATTCAACAGCAGGCTGCAGATAACGAACAGCCACAATTGCGCGGATGACGTTTTCATTTTCCGATTGCTCCGGTCAACGTTATCGATCTCCGTAACCCGCAGATTCTACAAGAGAAGGAGATCAACAACCGAGGCGGCTGGCAATCAGAACCGGCATTACGACAGATATTGCCGGCACAACCCCCATTCGGGTGGTTGCTGCCAGGGAATCTCTTGCAATCCCTCGCGCCATTAAGCGAGAGAGAATGGCAGGGTACCGCAATCAACGTCGCTGGCCGATTGCTCGTCAATCGACCAGCGAACGGTTCCCTCGCCATCAAAATCAGGGGGCCTTAGCCGCTTGACGCTGCTGAATCAGAAACGCCATCAACGAGCGAAGTTCCGTCTCGTTCAATTGATCCGCAAAGTTCGACGGCATCGGCGAGAGGTTCGAGAGACGTTGCTCTTCAATATCCTCACTGCGGACACGAACTTCTTTGCCTTGGTTATCTCCCAAAATCAGCGTCGAGCCTTCTTCACGCAGCTTGAGACCTGTCACGACCAGACCATCTTTCTTCTCAATGACGGTTGCGCGAAACGCCCCATCGACGTTGCGGTTGGGATCGAGAACGTCCTCAAGCAACCGGTCCAGGCCTCGAATGCCCACGCCATCCAGCTGCGGCCCGACTTTGCCGCCCTGATCATTGATCCGATGGCACGCCACGCAAGATTTCTTGAAGACGGCACCTCCTACTTCGGCACTGGCATCGGATGTCGCGAAACTGGTCGAGAAATTTGCGATCATGTTCTTCAAACGATCATCCGCCGCCGGAAGACCTTGCGTCAGATCTTTAATCTTTTGCTCCCGATCGGGAATCGTGACCGAGCTCAGTCGATCGATGATCGGCTTGTCTTGAAGCAAGCGAGCGGAGGCACGCCCCGTCGAAATCAACGTAAACAACAATTCCCCGCCTTCCGGACTTCCCGCCAGCGCCAGCGCAATCGGTTGCTGCAACGGTGCGGGTGCCGTGCGAAGGGCACTTGCCAACGATTCTCGCGAGGTGGGCGAGTTGACTGATCCCAATAACTGAGCCGCTTGCGTACGCAGCGCAGCCGGCTCGGAGGAATTCTGAATAATCGTGGATAACCCAGTGATTGCAGCTGTTCGCGACAGATTCAAGCCCGATTGAGCGGCTGCCATTCGAACCGGCGTGTCGATGCGAGAATCGGTCATCAAATCAACGACTGTGCCAGCGAGTTTCTCCAGTTGAAGCTGGTCCGCGACTTGAACGGCCGTGGTTAAAGCCAGATCGCTAAAGGCAAAATCTGGTTCCGGTGGCGCGACCACTGCCGGTTCGAAACGTCCAACCGCCAGCCATGCATAGGCACCTCCTGAATCGGCGTCAACGACTTCGAAGACACCACGCTTACCGGCCCAACGCGACAAATCCCAGGTGACTTGCCGGGCCACATCGCTGCGGGGAGGAAGTTCTTTAATGATGACTTCGCCCGAATCGGCCAGCTTCAGCCGAACGTGATTCACAGGCGGCGGATCTGTCCCCGGATTGCCGTTATGACCACAGATCCAGAAGGTCAACTTATCGGGAAGAGTGAATGCGGCCGAGCGCAGAATACCTGTCAGTTGTTCTCCGTGAACGATGCTGTCAAAGAACAACGCATCGGTAAGCCCGTCAGCCGAACCACGAGGACGGACGCCCCAGGGACTGGCACTACCCGTCAAGGACACATTCTCCCATCGCGCCGGTCGCGATTGGTTGGGATCCAATAACATGATCGCCAGTTTTTCGCCCCAATGTCCCAGTGCCGTCGTCAGTGATAGTCTCGATCCACGTTGCGTCAGACCGTTGAACATCGATTGGAATAGCGATACCTGACGAGTCTGATCATTGGGGAATTTTTGTTGCACATATTCCGCCACTGCATCCAATCGCTGGGGGCTGACATTTCTCGCAACATGGACCAGACTTTTCTCTACCACCGCTTCTGGAACGTCGTTCTGACGAAGATACTCAAACGTGAACCAGGCGGCCGCCTCATTCGGAACCGCGAGCGCAATCTCAGCGACGCTCGCGAGTTCATCTCGACTGAGCGATACCTTGGCGATCTGCTCCACGGCATTCGTCGTGCGAATTTGATTTCGCAAGGCAATCCGGGCCGCCTGAATCAATTGCACATCCTCAGCCGCGGTCGCCCGCCAGAGCTGCGCAAGTGGTTGCAGGTTCGCGGCATCGGGATGTCGCCCCAAAGCCTCGGCCGCCGCGCGACGCACAAAAGGGTCCGCGTCCCGCGTCGCCGATCGAACCAACGTCGCAATTTTGTCGCTCCATTTGAGGTTTTCGGCCAATGCTCGAACCAGATGAATCCGCACAATGCTGGCCGAATCTTTGGCGAAGCATTCAATCAACGAATCGTCTAACTGCCCGTTTCGCCAGAGCAGCCACAGCGTTTGAACCCGTTCATCCGCTTGACGGGCTTTTTCGGCGGCAGTAGACGGTGCGGGCAGCGCGAGTCGCGCTCGCGTCTTCGCCAGGGCGGTCTCTTTGAAGCGTTGTTCGAGTTCGTTCGCCGCGAAATGCCGGATCGACGTATTTAAGTCGGATAGCCGCTCGATCAGCTGATCTGCCGTCAATTCATGAAGATTCGGCACCGCTGGTGCGGCCACCTTCTTTTCGCCCGTGTAAACAATTCGCCAGATTCGTCCGCGGCTGCGATCACGTCGCGGATGCAGCAGGTCCACTTCGTAATGTCCGATGATCGAATTGTAGAAGTCACTGATGTAGAGAGCCCCTTCCGGCCCCAGTTGCAGATCAACCGGATGAAACCACCAATCGTCCGAGACGAGAAAGTCTTGCGGCTTTTCGATCCAGGGAGACGATCCTCGCCACTGCGGTTGGTCACGATGCACGATATTCGTTACCACGTTGCCAACAAACATCGACCCGGTGTACTCGGGCGGAAAATGACTCGACGAATAAGCCACGATCCCGGCAATCCCCGTCGAACCGTGGTCGTTTGAGGTGGCAATGGGGGCGAATCCCAAACCATCGTGAGGCTTACCAAAACTGTCATAGTAGCCGCCGCGCAAGATCAACGAGATTGGCTTGGAATGGCAATCGGCATTGAAGATGTCGCCGCGAGAATCGATGCACATCCCGAACGGGTTCACTTGCCCCCACGAGATCTGCTCGATCGCAGAACCGTCCGGTCGAAAACGGTAGGTGTTACCCGAATTCATTTCGAGGACAACCGGCCCCTCTCCCTTGAGCTTGATTTTCGATGTGTTGCGGAAGCCGTGGCATGCATAGACCCAACCATCCAGCCCCAGTCGAAAGGAATTCTGATCACCGTGCGTGTCCACAAAATCAAAGGGACCATACAGCACTTCTCGTTTGTCAGCCGTCCCGTCACCGTCGGTGTCGGTCAGCTTCCAAATATTGGGGATCGACCAGACAATCGCTTCGCGTCCGTTGGGCATCGGCAGAACGCCAATCGGAATATTGAGCTTGTCGGCGAACTTCGTCACCTTGGTGGCGCGACCATCAGGGCCAATCCCGTCCAGGATCGTCAGACCATCTTGTGACTTCTCTGGATCAGTCGCCGCAAACGGGTATTCAATCGAGTGTGTCACCCACAGCCGCCCGCGAGCATCAAACGCCAGATTCATCGGCTTTTGAATATCCGGTTCGGCTGCGACCAATTGAATTTCAAACCCCGGTGGAAGCTTGAATTTGGCTCGTTCTTCACTGGGCGACAACGCTTCGGTCGGAGCGACCGGCGGGCCGGCGATGACCAGATTCGACCACGACGAAACAAACAGAACGGCGGCAAGACAACAGCGACGACCAACGATTCTCAACACAGCACAATTCTCCAGCAAAGAACGAGGAGCATTGAGTGTAATGAATCACCGCATCGTTTTCCCACCGTCAGGCAACGCGAATATGTGGGCCCTCCCCTGATCTTTCCGAAAGCCTCTTTATGACGCGGGAAATGAACCCTGATCCCCCATTGCGTCCTTAAGTTGCGCCAACGCGCGAACCCATAACATTCGCACGGCGCCCGCATTGCGGTTCATCCGTTCAGCAATCATCGGGAAGGACAGCCCTTCGATATGCCTTAGGACAAGCACCTCGCAATAGTCCGGCGCTAAGCGTTCCAATGCCCCCGCCAGTCGTAAACGTTCTTCGTCAAAAATCACGGCTTGGCTGGGCGAGGTTTGCGTCGTCGCCAGGAAATCGTCCAACCGCTGCGCCGAGGCCTCTAACAGCGATTGGACAGACACTTGAAGACCAACATCACGTTTCAACGCCGAACAAGACCGAACCTCGTGAGACAATACATGCCCCAGAATACTCCGCAGCCAACCGGCGAGTTCCGCATCGGTCTGGCCGCGAAACTGAGGCGCATCACGGGTTGCCAACAGCAATGTCTGCTGCACGATGTCCGACGGATCAATTTTGCTACGAAGCACGCCATCCATACGCGTCCGCGCGAGCAGCATTAACCAGGGTCGGAATCGATTCACGTCCAAAGACATCGGAGCTTACTCATGACAGTCGTGGGATCAGGGTTCCGTTTCGATTGGCGAAACGATCTCGCTTCTTGTGAGACCATCTTCTTTGACGATGATGCGCAGTGGCGTTTTCGATCCCCAGTGCGACAATGAATTCCGAGCTCCCCACATGACGTTGGCACCAACGGCATTTGTCGTCGAGAAACGACATCGCAACTGCCCGTCGACGCTGATCACGAACTTGGACGGACCGGTGCCGAGCAGCAATCCTTGTCCCGATTCCAACAGCTTTAGCCAGGGTTGCCAGGAGACGTTTTCCAATCGCGGCAGGGACAGCTTCCACAAACTATCGCTTAAGCCGCGAGAAGCCGTCAACGATGCCTTGACGCCGGACGCTGACGGGGCGTGCCACGAAATCAATTCATCGATCCCATCGGAATTGAGGTCGACTTTCCAAGAAGAGTCACGTCGAGATACCGTTCTTCGCGTGTCAATTTCCAATTCGGGAACGGCCACTGCCAATTCTTCCGCACCCATGCGCGGCGGGAGGAACGTCCAATCTTCTTCGGCCAGCGGTTCAATGATCTTCGGATCGAAGTTGGCCTTCGTGACCACGATCGTCGCTCGATTTGGCTGGCGAAGCACCATCAATCTTGGTTGGTGAAAAGCGGTCCAACCTGCCGGCCAACGCCGGGAGAACAGCGATTTGCCGCTACGTCCGTCGAGCACATCAAGGATCAATTCGCCGGTCAGATTCATCGACTCGTCGTTCGGGGGCGCAATGAAATCCAATCGGACGACTTCGTCTCCCGGATGGCCATCGACATTACCCAATCCCACCTGCAATAGATTTTCAAAGTGAGGCGTGTGACGATGGGACGTGGATCGAAACTCGGGCCAAAGCAAGTGACCGTCACGACCGCTACGCGCTTGCACCACCATCCCGCGTTGATCACGAAAATGCCACGGAGTGGCTGCCAGTGGAACCAGAATATCCTGAACACCATCCTCGTCCAGATCGCCAAATTGCAGTGCCTGCAACCATTCCTTGTGGAAGATCCAATTGACCATCTCTTGATGTTCTTCTTCCATCAAAACCACCTGCCACTTCAACTGGCCGGTATGAGAATTAAGTACCATCAATCCGTATTGGAAACGACCTGCCGTCGGAGGAGCTTGCTCGGGAGGAGCCCCCCAGCAATAAGCCGCAACGATTTCTCCGTCGACACTGCCTCTCAGGTTTCGGTATTGCGGCTGACTCACCCGCAATTGCACTCGTTTCATTCCCGGCCAACGCGGCAGTGGCACCGCGGGAGCCTCCCAGAGTGTCCGTTGGTTTTTGGAGGACACCAACCTCAGGCCCGGCCGATGGGAATTCGGCGGAGTGTTGAATTCGAACGATTGGTCTAACCATCCGTCACTGACCATCAGCACCTCAGGCAGTCCATCCCCATCAACATCGATCGCCGGATTCGTGAGTGGAATCAAATCCTGAGTCTGCTCTCCACGATCAGTCCATTCGGCAATGTGCGAACCGTCGCGCCCCGAAATGATTGGCAATCGAGTTGGCGAACGATCCGTTGGCGACCACAACTCGCAAAAGCCGTCTCCATCAAGATCCATCAGCGGTCGCCAGTCACCAAATCGCTGCCAGCTCACAGGATTCTGCCCCTTAAAGACCTGCAGCTGCGCGGGACGGTCGGTGATCAGATGGGGGACCACCCCTCCCTCGCTTAACGTGGCAACCGCCAGTTCGTCGAGACCATCGTGATCCAGATCGAACAACTGCGGACGAGCCAACGCCGAGCCCATTTCCAAAACTTGCCCTGTTCGCGCTGCCAAAGCAACGACATAACCCTCCGCGCGAGGAAATTCGGGTTCGACAAGAACCGTGACGAACAGAACCGCATCGGTGTTCGGCCCGCGCGACGACCATTCCGGCGGGATCCCAAATGTCTGCGCAAAGAGATTCATCCTGCCCGGCATTGCATTTTTCGAACTCCAAATCGAACGGCCATCAACGCCGGAAAAGCAGTCCGCCAACAGTGTTGACACGTGGTCTCGATGAGACTGCGGAAAATTGGACTCTAGTGAGACGACAAAAACTTCGCGCCACCCGTCACCGTTCAAGTCGTCGCCAACCAGTGGTGTACTGTGACGTCGGGTCGGCGAGTCACTGGAACGGCGGTGACGCCAAAGTTCGCGACCCGTCGTGCCCTCAAGTACGCGGCAATCGAACTCACCGCGATCGGGCATCACCACGATCTCCAACACGCCGTCGCCGTTCAGATCCTGACAGTGAATCGCGTATTGTCGATTGTAATCAGCAGCTCCTTTTTCAGTCTGACCATCAGCTAACGAGACAAGCCAATTCGGACGTGTCGGCTCCGCATTGAGTCCCGTCGCCGACAACGCGACCAGTTGAATCGACTGTGGTCCTCGATTAGGAATATGCCGAACGAGTAACGATTCAGACTGTCCATCGTTGTCAACATCGACAATCCGCAACGTCGATTGATCAACGAACTTGGAATCGTACGCTTCATTAAAACGCAACGGCAGACCGATAGCTTGTCCGCTCGCGAGACCAATCAATCGCAATTCCTGTGGCGAGTAAATGACCGCAACATCGATTGAGCGCCCGCTTGGAACTTCCTGGCTCGAGGACATCTGGCCAGGAGCAACGGCCAGCTTGGACGGAATTGTCGGCAGATTGACACTCCAGAGAGAAGACGCATCAATGGCGTTGATCGCCAACAAGCGAGCTGCGGGTAGCGCGTCTGCCGATACGCCATACGTGACCTCCGTCAAAATCAGAGTGGGTAACATTCGTCCATCTGCTTGTGCGACGTCCTCTAGCGCTGCAGCAGTAAAACGGGACTGTTGCAGAGGGTCCTGTGACCCCCGATAAAACCATAGCGGCTGACCCGACTTTCCTGAGACGGCAAAAACGCTGACGGCCTGATCGTGCAACCACACCAGATCGGGCACTCCGTCAGAATCCAAATCGAGTAACGGCCGCAAGGCGCGGGGTACGGGAGCGCCACCGACCTTCCAGGTCGACGCCATCATTCCAAACCATCCTGACTGTGGGCTTACCGATGGCAAGATCGATTTCACTGCGACTGAAGTGGGTGAAACATCGAGCGACCAGATTTCGCGCCCTGTCGTACCGGAAATTCGACGCAATCGATTGTCATTTGCTTCGTGGCCCAGAGAGGAAGGCAAGACGATCAAATCCGGGCCGTCTCCAAAATCGATGAACTCGTAGCCGATCGCCGATGGGACAGGTATGGGCGGGTACAGCGTTTCTTGTTCAAGATCAACGTCCCGAACTTCGGGCTGTCCGCGATGCAGTGTCAGCAGGCTGGTCTTGCTGAAGTGTCCTCGTCCCGAGACGCGAAGTCGGTATTCACCGGCCGGTACCGAAACCGGTTGCTGGCTCGGAATAGTGAAGGGCGGCACGGCCAGCGAGCCCGAGCGCGTGAGGACTTCGGCCGTAAGCGGTCCCGCCGTTGTTTTCAGCAGCAGTGTCGCATTCCGTGAGGCGACAATCTGCTGCCACCACAGCGAGCTGCCCAACGAAAGCACGATTGTCGCTGCGACGGCCGCGAATATACTGACCAAGACACCCCGATGTTTTTTCATCCAGCGCCCTGCTCGTTCGACCACAGTCGGCTGACGAGCATTGATCGACCGGCCTTCGTCAAAAGCTCGCAAGTCGTCCGCCAGCGCCCGAGCCGATTGATAGCGCTGAGCGGGGTTTTTGCAGAGGCATTTTAAGATGATCGTTTCGAGATCCCGCGGAAGACACGGCGCAATCTGGCGTGGCGACTTCGGTTCGACCGATAGGATTTGTGAGATAATGACGTGCGGCGATTCCGAAGGAAACAACGGTTGCCCCGTCGCCAGTTCGTATAGTGTCGCACCTAAACTATAGATATCCGTGCGATGATCAACGGGCGTTCGCATTGCAGACGCTTGCTCGGGACTCATATAACGCGGCGTGCCCAACAACACTCCAGACAGGCTGAGCGTCACGTCGTCCAGTCGTTTCGCCAGCCCAAAGTCAGTCAGCCAGATTGCACCGTCAGTACCGAGAATCAGATTGGACGGTTTGATGTCGCGATGAACGACATTCCGTTGATGTGCGTGAGCGAGCGCTTCCGCCGCCTGCAGTCCCCATTGTGCGATCGTCTTGGCCGGTAGCGATGTGTGGTCTTGGTCCTGGACAATGTCTCGCAGGCTGCGACCTTCGATCAATTGCATGGCGTAATAATGAACCGCTTCCTCCACACCGATGGCAAAGACCGGCACGATGTTTGTGTGATGCAGCGAGGCGATGGTCTCCGCTTCTCGTTGAAACCGCTGCATCGCTTCTCGATCGGCAACGGTGCCGAACCGCAACACTTTGAGCGCCACCCGCCGTTTCAGTGAGATCTGTTCGGCCTCGTAAACCACACCCATGCCGCCGCGGCCGATCTCGCGAATGATGCGGAAGTCGCCCAGTCGAGTCGGTGCGGTATCGGTCGGCTGGGCGGCACGATGGATGAATTGCAGGCTGGCCAGACAAGCGTCAATCTGCGAGGCCAATTCCGGATTTGCGGCAATCAACCGTTCGCGATCAATGGCTTCGCCCGCTTCAAGCTGTACGAGGCATTCCTCCATCAACCGGATCAAGACCGAACCGGGCGGCGCCGGTTCGGACTCCTTCGCATCGTGATGGGCCAGCGTGTTGCAATCGTCAGGACGTCGGCTGCTCATGGGAATACTCACCGGCAAATCTCATCCCCTCCCTGCAACCGCGCCCAGCGGCTCATTTCAGGAAGGCATACTTTTATAGTGCCGGAAATGCCAGGACCGTCACGCGAGAAATGGAAGATCCGCTTGACATTCGTTTTTGAGATGCCGATATTAAAAAGACGACCAAGTTGGTGGTATATTCTCGCAAGCCGTGGCGGAAAAGTGGCCCACCAACTGAATTCCACGGCCGAAATGGCTCATTTTGAGAGAAATTGACATCAGCGAACGGTAATCTGTCGGGGTATTGATTATGAACCCTGCGGAATGCGTCAACAATCAAACGCCTGCGGCACTCGTGTCGAGCCAGGTGGGAAGACCATTGTGGGAATGTTGTTTCACGAAGACCTCTCCACTGTCCTGCGGAAACCTTTTCGTCTTTGTGATCCCCGTCTGCTGGTGGCGATCACCTGCCTGAAATTGTGCTCATTCGCGTCGGCCTTCGCCGTCGAACCCGCCGCACCGCACGCCCCGGCCAAGATCGAGTTCTTCGAGAAGAAAATTCGGCCATTGCTGGCCGAGAACTGCATCAACTGCCATTCGGCCGAAAACGGCGGCCGGGGTGGATTGCGTGTCGATGATCGCAACGGCATGATCGAAGGGGGTGGGCGTGGTCCGGGCATTAAGCCGGGAAACCCCGAGGAAAGCCTGTTGATCAAGGCCGTTCGCCATCAGGGTGAATTAGAGATGCCTCCCAAGAAGCAACTCTCTGACGAACAAATTGCCGATTTGGAACGCTGGATTCGGGAGGGTGCCGCGTGGCCGCCCATCGAGGTTCCTGATGATCTGACCAAACCAAAGCCGGAATACGACAAGCTTCGCCAGGAACATTGGGCGTGGCAGCCCCTGGCCGAGGTGACCCCACCGCAATTGGCCAACGAATCGTTCGTGATCAATGACATCGATCGATTCATTCACGCCAAACAGAACGAACAGGGATTGCAGCCGGTCAACGACGCGGACAAGCGATCGCTGATTCGCCGAGTGACATTCGACCTAACCGGATTGCCCCCAAGTTTGTCAGAGATCACGAATTTCGTTGATGATCCCGCGCCCGATGCCTTCGAAAAGGTCGTCGACCGACTGCTCAAATCTCCCGCATTCGGCGAACGGTGGGCACGGCACTGGCTGGACGTCGCTCGTTATGGCGAATCCACCGGATCGGCCAGAAACCTGCCGTTTCCACATGCCTGGCGATATCGCGACTACGTGATCGACGCCTTCACCAACGACAAGCCCTACAACCAGTTCATTCGCGAACAGATTGCCGGCGACTTGCTGCCCGCGAACTCACCGAGCGAGAAGGCCGAACAGCTGATTGCCACCGGATTTCTGGCTCTGGGCGTCAAAGACGTCAACCAGCGTTTCAAAGTCCGTTTCACGATGGACAACATCGACGAACAGATCGACACGGTCAGCCGCTCAATCCTTGCGGTGACGGCCAGTTGTGCACGCTGTCACGACCACAAGTTTGATCCGATCCCCACCACCGACTATTACGCCCTGGCCGGTATTTTTCACAGCAGCGATCTGTGCGCCGGAGTCCGCAACAAGATGGGCGGAGGAGGACTGGATTACTACGACACGGCCATGTTGCTGCGGGTAGGCCTGGAATCAAAGCCGGATGCAGAGACCGCTCGGAAAATCGAAGAACAGACCAAAGCCGTCGCTGCCGCCCGGGCGGAATTCGAAGCCCTGCGGGGAACGGCCGAAGGAAAAGTTCAAGAGCCGAACGGTCAACCGAAACAGCAAGTCGCCCGTGAGAAATTGAATAAGGCCGAGCGAGACTTGTTCACGCTGTCCGACCCCGCCGCCTATGGCAGCGTCGCCTACGGAGTTCGCGAAGGTGCCAAGATTGGCGATACCGAAGTGCGGATTCGCGGTGAAGCAGAAGCGGTGGGGCCAACTGTGCCGCGCGGTTTTCTTGGCGTGGTCTCCTTTCCTGGCCAACCTCAGATTAACCCTCAGCAAAGCGGCCGACTCGAATTAGCCCAGTGGTTAACCAGCGACAGAAATCCCCTGACCCAACGGGTCATCGTCAACCGCATCTGGCAGCACCTGTTCCACCAGGGCATCGTGACTTCGGTCGACAATTTCGGCGTGAACGGAGATCGCCCTTCACATCCTGAGTTGCTTGACTACCTGGCCCGACAATTCGTGCAGTCAGGATGGTCCGTAAAAAAACTAGTGCGAATGGTTGTCCTCAGCCACTCGTACCGCCTGAGCGCCGAATTGTCCGCCCCAAACTTCGCTGTCGATCCGGCAAATCGCTTGGTTTGGCGACATAGTCCCCGCCGATTGGAAGCGGAAGAAATTCGTGACGCCATGCTAGTCACGTCAGGCAAACTGAACCGGACGCGTCCCGCAGCCTCGCCCGCGAAAAAACTACGCGTTGTCGAGATGCAAAACAACGGCGGCGAGGCACGCAATTTGAGTGAAGAGGCTCGTTTGAGTGTCTATCGAAGCCTTTATCTGCCATTGGTTCGCGGAGTGGTCCCTCGCGCGCTTGAAGTCTTCGATTTCGCCGAACAAGGCTTGGTGACCGGCAGCCGCGATTCGACCACCGTCCCCACCCAAGCGCTGTATTTGCTGAACGATCCCTTTGTCAGGCGGCAAGCCTTGGCCTTTGCCGAACATGTCTTACAACCTCTTGAAAGAGGTGACGACGAACGAATTCAGCAAGCCTATCAAATCGCATTCGGTCGATCGGCGACCCCCACGGAAATCGAACGGGCCACGAAGTACCTGATGGAGTTTGAATCAGCGATCCGAGATTCGCTGGCAGTGGAAGTGGTGGCCTCGGCCATCGCGCCCGCGAATGCCGATCACGGCAAACCAGCGGACGGTTCCACCGAAGAGGAACAGGTCGATACCAAAGATCCCAAAAGTTCCGCTTGGACCAGTTTTTGTCAGGCGTTGTTAGGTTCCGCCGAATTCCGATATCTGCCGTAAACGGCATCGACATACTTGATCACGATTCGATTCCTTCAAGATATTCGCGGGAAGATCACATGTTAGGGCCAAACGGATTGTCGATGCGGAATCCCCTGGCGATCACTCGTCGGCAAGCACTCAAGGCCGCAAACGCGGGGTTTGGCTATCTGGCACTGGCGAGCTTGCTGGGAGAAACTGCGCCTCGAACGGCATCGGCCGCACCAGGACCGTCGATCGATCAGCCGCTGGCGCCCAAGCCTCCCCTCTATCCGGTGAAAGCAAAACGCATCATCTTCCTGTTTATGGAAGGGGCGGCGTCCCAAATGGACACCTGGGACTATAAGTCCAAACTCCAGCAAGACGATGGCAAAGTGGGACCGGGTGGCGGCACATTGACCGCATCAAAGTTCCAGTTCAGCCAGCATGGTCAGACGGGAACTTGGCTTTCCGAACTTTATCCCAACATGGCCCGGCACGTCGACAAATTGTGCTTTTTGCGAGGTTTGCACACCGACACGCCGGCCCACCCCCAGGCGGTGATCCAGCTGCATACTGGTGCCGCACAGGCCCAGCTGACTAGACCCTCTATGGGTGCCTGGCTGATGTACGGATTGGGAACCGAGAATCAGGATCTACCGGGATATATCACAGTGAATCCCCCGGCCAACTTTGGCGGAGCCATCAACTACGGAAACGCGTTTCTGCCCGCGCACTATCAGGGCACCAAGATCAACGACAGCGGCTATCTGCCCAACTTGAAAGCCCAAACCACTTCTGCATTACAACGGCGGCAAATCGATCTGGTCCAGGCCATGAACCGCGATCTCGCATCCAAAGACGGTGCGCCCGATCAATTGGAAGGTGTCATTCAATCCTATGAACTCGCATTTAAGATGCAGGGGAAGGTTCCCGAGCTACTGGATATCTCGAAAGAGCCGCAGTCGGTCCTGGATGCCTATGGTGTGAAACCCGGTCCCGCCGGAGCGTTCGCCCGACAGTGTCTGATGGCGCGACGCCTGAGCGAAGCAGGCGTCCGATTCGTCGAAATTTGTCAGCCCGGATGGGATCATCATTCCAACTTGCACCAAGGTCTGATCAAGAATTGTGGGGCGACCGATCAACCGACCGCAGCACTGCTGGCCGATCTCGAACAGCGCGGGATGCTCGACGACACGCTCGTGTTGTTTGGCAGCGAATTCGGACGTTTGCCAATGGCGCAAGGCCCCGACGGTCGCGATCACAACATCACCGGTTACCCCATGTGGTTGGCCGGTGCGGGCGTGAAGCAAGGCTTTTCGTACGGAGCCACCGACGAATATGGGACGCACGCCATCGAAGGCCGGATGCATATGACCGACCTGCACGCCACACTTCTGGCATTGATGGGACTCGATCACGAAGCACTGACTTACCGCTATGCCGGCCGCGACTTCCGTTTGACCGATGTCGCCGGAAATGTTGTACGCGAGATCTTTGCCTAAGCACCGACAAACCCGCTACGATACGGGTGAATCAGACCGGATCGTGCCCTTCTCGGGCGGATTCTGCAAATCCGCAGCAGCAAAGACGGCCGGCTTGCAAACGGTGCCCGTGCGGTCCGTTATTAGAGCGATGCCACGATCATTGTGGCGTCCTGCGGGACTCAATTCGTGACGTTTAACCCATGTTTCAACGCGACGCGGAGGTGCGACCCGCACTAGCGGCCGTCTGATTGGGCAAGCCGAAACAATAGAGTCGATCACCGACACGGACATACAAGCGACCGTCGGCAATCGCCGGCGTGGCGTGGCCGTCGCCATCAAGTTTTACCGTGTGCAGTTCTTCCCAACCCGGCTTGGCGGCCAATACGGTCATCTCACCGTTCTGGCTGATCAGATAGATCTTTCCGTCGCCCGTGATCGGCGATGCATAATAATTGCCCGTCGCCTTCAACCGCGCATGCTTTAGAACTTTGCCGTTGGCCGCATCCAAAACGGACAAGATGCCGCCATCCTTCACCATGTAAAGGCGTCCATCGTAATACAGCGGTGAGGGACAATAGGGCAATTGCTTTGTCTGCTCCCATCGCACATGAGTTTTGGTGATATCCCCCTGACCTCCCGGAGCAATCGCCAGAAAGACGTTCTTGCCGTCGGAATGCGTTCGCGCCACCGACTGATACTCGTCCTTCGAGATGTGACCATCCTTATTTCGATCAAGTTGTGTGAAACGCCCCTTAAATGGGTGGTCAGGGAACTCGCCTTCTTCAATCGTTCCGTTCTTGTCCGCATCGGCGGCAAACAACTCGTCGACCGTAAGTGGCGTGACGCGACTTTCACCGTCGTTGCCGGGCGAGAAACAAGCAGCATAAAGAACGTTATCGGGACCGACGATCGGCGACATGTTGACAATGCGCGACACGCCACTTACGGTCCAGACTTCTTTGCCGCTCTCAAGGTCATAGCCGATGATTCGCAGCGTCGCCGAAACGACAATCTGCTTCTTTCCGTCGACCTCCCAGATCGTCGGTGTGGCATAGTTTCGGGTGAATTCGGAACGATCCATCCGCCAGATCTCTTGACCGGTCCGTTTGTGATAAGCCGCGATAAACGAATCGACGTCGTGGTCCTGAACAAGGATCACCAGATCACCTTCCATAATCGGCGAACTTCCCGCACCAAAGTCATTCTTAAAAGGTCCCATCGATTTGGACCATAGCGGTTGACCGTTGAAGTCATAAGCGAACAAACCGCTCGATCCGAAGAAGCTCACCACGACTTCGCCGTCAGTGACAGGGCTCGACTGCGCACGACTGCCGGTTTGATGAATCTTTTCCAGAGTTTCGTGGGGCGCTTCCGCTTCCCAGACTACGATCCCTGTCGCTCGATCCAACGCAATCGTGGAAAGTTTGTCGCCACTGGCCGTCGTGAGGAAAACTCGATCCTTGAAAAGGACTGGGGAAGAATGCCCAGGGGCAATCGTGGCTTTCCAGACCACTAGGGACTCTGGCGAAATCTCGATGGGTAAGGGCCGGCTGGAACGACTGACTCCGGCACTTCGTGCTCCTCGAAATTGGGGCCAGTCTTCGGCAGAGACGAGCGAGACGGTGCCAAGCAGCAACAAACACCAGCCACCGCAATCCGCGATCAGACACATCCAAGAACGCCGCATCTGCTGCTGACCCATGAATCCACTCCCAAGCTCGCCTGAAAAACCGACACTATTTTGGTCATCAATAGTTAGCCCCACGCCATTGTTGTCATAACCTAAGAGAAATCACGAGGAAGGGTGAGGAATGTGACAAGGATTTCAGGGTCGAACCCGCTGGGTCCCGGCGAAAAGACGACTTGTCCACGGTCGTCAGACTTGCGCCTCTTCGGGAAAATCTGCAGAATATTCCTTGACAGATCCGATTCGACCGTCGATAATTAAACTGCAATTAAATTGGTGATATATTTGGATGAGACCTCAGGTCCACCAACAGCACGCGATTGTGCAATGCTGACTGGCAACAGCCAGAGGCGTTTGCAGAGGCCTTGGAGGTCTCTATGCGTCTTTCTCTTTCTACAGCCGAGGCTCGGCTTCTCCGTGCATCCACTTCCATTCGTGGGGTGCTTCTAACATTGCCGTGGTTGAGATTTTTTCTCCCGCGACAAATCTTGCAGGTCCACACGAGAGTCCTCGCAGGTTGTTACCGACGAATCTGTTCTTGTCGCTGTTGCGGCTCCCTGATCCGTGTCGCTTCGCCCACTTAGCAACCACACGCGGTCTTGTTTCTGAAGCTCAACTCGCTGGAAGAGGCGAGGTGACTTGTTCTGAAAAGCCGTCTCCGGGGGGGAGCGGCGCTTCTCAAAAGGCAGTCTTTTTCGCTTGGTCTCGTGAACTTGATGGAGATGAAAATGAAACAACAAGAAATCAAACGCCCTCGTTTACAACGAGGCTTTACGTTAATCGAATTGCTGGTCGTGATCGCCATTATTGGCGTCTTGGTGGCGTTACTGTTGCCTGCAGTCCAAGAAGCACGCGAAGCGGCCCGGCGCACGCAATGCAAAAACAATCTCAAACAGATTGGCTTGGCACTGCACAACTACCACGACCTTTACAACACGTTCCCACCGGGATGCGGCCTCTCGTCACAATCACCGGACGCCCATTACTCCGTGGATCTGACCACTGCCAACCGAGCGGCTGCGTATGGGTGGGCCACCTACATCCTGCCTGAACTCGATCAGCTGAATCGTTTCAATCAGTTGAACGTCAATGGCCTGGAATTGTGCCTGTTGCTTCAAAAACCGACCTTGCGACCTTTGGCTCAACAATCAATACCAGTCTACCTCTGCCCGTCGGACTCTGCGCTGCCACAATTGAACACGGGCCGCATGTTCACGAATGCGATCTTCGGAAATATCGCTGTCGGCAGTGCTAATTATGTCGGTGTGGAAGGAACGCGCTGGTCTCACGGAGTGGATTGGATTGAGAATCAAACCGATCCCTACGGCATTCTCTGGCCGGCCAGTCATGTGAAAATCAGCGACGTCATTGATGGAACAAGTAACACGTTCATCGTCGGTGAGCGCAACTGGACCAATCTGGCAGCAGTCTGGATTGGAACCAGAAACTACACCGGAAATGGCGACGACGGACTTCGTCAAATCCTGGGGATCACCAACTGGAAGATCAATCTCAGCAATAGCAAGACCGCCACCCCGACATCCAACCGCGCCTTTCACAGCAATCACACGGGTGGCACGCAATTCTTGCTGGCGGATGGGACCGTCCGATTTATCAGCGAGAGTATTTACTTTGATAATACTCTCGCTGACCCCACAAACCACGCCTCTATGTTGGGGCTTTATAACCGCCTAGGTATGCGGAACGACGGCAATCCCATTGGAGACTTTTGAACACTCGTTTACCGACGCAAGGGCAAGGGTCTTCGCAGAATGGCCGTCGACAGATGGCTCGACAGAACCCTCGCCCTCGCCGACGCAGTTCACGTCGATGCGGAACACTTGAACCAAGTGATTTGCACCGACGTCAATGAAAGAGGAGACGATCATGCCGAAGACTCGATTTCATTTTCTGACCGCCACAGCCGTCTTATTTTTGTCGACCGTTACCGGTTGTGGCCGTCAGAACGGACCAGAACTGGGATTAGTGGAAGGCGTCATTCGAATTGACGACCAACCCGCCAGCTTGGTGATGATCGAGTTCCAACCGGTCGGAGCAGGAGGCTCACCGTCGATCGCCACCGCTGATGCCGAGGGACGCTACAAGCTGCGGTTCACGCAACATCGCGATGGCGCAATGATCGGATCACACACGATTCGGATCACTTATAACGACGATCCAAGTCCCGATTGGCCCGCTCATCCCATTCAGATCCCTGCGAAATACAACACAAACTCGGAACTCATGGCAGAAGTGAAGCCGGGTAAAAACCGCCACAGCTTTGAGCTGAAACTGGATCACGAGGGGATCCAGACCGCTCGCAACTAATTTTTTATCGCTCTCACAGATCAAGGAACAAAAGACAATGAACGCAAGACAAGTGGTACAAACAAGGTCCTATCAAGTTACGACGATTTGGGCCTTGGGCTTCGTGACGTCTGTCCTACTAACCAGCAATGCGGTTGGCGCCGAGCCAGCGCATCCCAACATCCTGGTAATCGTGGCGGATGACCTCGGATATGGGGACCTGGGCTTTCAAGGAGGCACCGATATCCCCACGCCGCACCTGGATCGTTTGGCAAAAGAGAGCACTCGCTGCACCAACGGTTATGTCAGTTGCCCCGTCTGCAGCCCGACGCGAGCAGGTTTACTCACCGGCCGCTACCAGCAGCGGTTCGGCCATGAATTCAACCCCGGTCAGCAACAAGAGGAAGAGGCCCAGAACAATTTTGGCCTGCCAACGACAGAGATCACGCTGGCCAACCAATTGAAACAGAGTGGCTATAAAACTGGACAGGTCGGTAAATGGCACTTGGGGTTTTCCGAGCGATTTCTGCCCAATCAACGCGGCTTTGACGAATCATTCGGCTTCCTGGGCGGAGCTCACACGTACCTGCCAGCGAAAGAGGGCAAGAAGTCCGGCATTTTCCGCGACGGTAATGAGGTGCATGAAGAAGAATATCTCACCGATGCCTTCGGCCGTGAAGGAGCGGCCTTCATCGAACGCAACGCCAAAAGTCCGTTCTTTCTCTTGCTGACGTTCAATGCCGTGCACGGCCCGTTGGACACCAAACCGGACAAGCTCGAACGGTTCAAGCAGATTGCCGACAACAAACGCCGGTCCTATGCCGCCATGCTGTCGTCACTGGACGACGCCGTCGGACGCGTCTTGGCTCAATTGGACAAATCGAGCATCGCTCAAAATACGCTGGTCTTTTTCATCAGCGATAACGGTGGCCCCACGAATGGAAATGGCAGCCTGAATACACCCCTGAATGGTGTGAAGGCAACTATCTGGGAAGGCGGAATTCGTGTTCCGTTCGTGGTTCGCTGGCCGGGCCAAGTACCGGCCGACAAAACCTACGATCAACCGGTGATCGCACTCGATATCTTCGCCAGCGCCTCGGCGGCGGCCGGTGCGGAGTTACCCAAAGATCGCGTGATTGACGGTGTCAATCTCTTGCCACACCTCAAAGGGGAAAACACCGGTGTTCCTCATGAAGCACTGTTCTGGCGATTCGGAGAACAACAAGCGATTCGCAAGGGCTCGTACAAGTTGCTCAAGCTACGTAACGGAGAAGAGCATCTGTTCGATCTTTCGCAGGACATTGGCGAACAGCATGACCTGTTAACGGCTCGTAGCAATATTGCGGCACAGCTGAAGTCCGAATTCGCCAATTGGAATTCGGAGTTGGCGACACCGCTTTGGGCTCAGGGCAATGGCGGAAAAAAAGCCAAATGAGTTGCCGAATCGGCTTCGCTGCATGAGGGAAATGAGGGGCAAATCTCCTACGGAGAGAATAGTGCCCGATTAACCCGACTTCCGCAGTTGGATTGAAAAACATCATGGCATTCTGAAAATTAGTGCCATTTTTCTCACTACATTTTCCT
>CAIQIR010000102.1 GCA_903871875.1 uncultured Schlesneria sp. | reverse complement strand
CTGGAACCGAACAACGCGAACTCGTATGTCATTCGTGGCGGTTGCCGGCAACTTGACGGCGACTACGATCTGGCGATCAAGGACTTCACGGAAGCCATCAGACTCGATCCCAAGAGTGTGATCGCCTGCCAAAACCGCGCGATGTTACGGATGACGATGGGTGAATATGCCGGTGCTGCCAACGATTTGACTGATTTGATTGCATTCGAGCCCTCCAACACGAAAGCGGTTGCGAGCCTGGCCTGGTTGCGGGCGTACTGTCCGGACGAGACCGTGCGAGATGGCCCGTTGGCAGTCAAATATGCGACGACTGCGTGTGAGCTGACCCATTGGAAGGATTATCGCAACGTGGACATTCTGGCCGCCGCCTATGCGAAATCGGGCGATTTTGCGAACGCGGTGAAATGGGGCGAACAGGCCTTGGAACTGGCCCCGAAAACGGTTGAATGGACGAAAATTCTTCAAAGGGTCGACTATTATCGGTGGCACCATCACAAGGCGATTGATGCGCAGGTGTCCGGGAGCGAGCTGAAGATTGATCAGACACCGATTGCTGATCAGATTGGCAAGAGACTCCGCGAATTGACCGCGGACGCGACGAGCCCATCAGTACTGTCAGAGGCCGAAATGCCTTCGGCCTCGAGCGATGAGCTCATCGGCGAACTCTCGACAACGCCCACGCCGTTGCCAACGAACGGAAAGTCCGCGGGAGATACCGACAAGAAAACCGGGGCACAGACCGGTAACGGCTCAAAACGCTCGGCCAAATCGGTGGTCTCGTTCGGAGACGAAGAGATCACTTTCGAAAACGACGTGGTGACAAACGCGCCGGTGCCGTTACAGGCGTCGGAGCCGGGCACACTCGCCGCCGGATTCAATAAGACGATCAGTGATCTCGCGGCCACCGCCTCGCCGCTGTCCGAGTTCCGCATGGCCACCGGGCTGGTCGGTGAGAACAGTGGGACACCGGCCGGGAAGGGTCTAAACGGCTTGCCCAAGCCAGTGGTCTCGTTCGCCGATGAAGAGATCACGTTCGAAACTGAGCACGAGTCGGTGGCGTCCGCCGTTGATCCGGTGGCGGGCGACAAGGTCTTTTTGAAACTCGATGCCTGGCCGATGCGGGACGGTGCTGCCGTGGAGCTCAAGCGGATTCCGATTCCCGCGACCGTTGCCGAAGTGCAGCCGGGCGTGCCGACCGAGGGGCCGGACGGGACGGCGGCCGAAACTCCAGAACCGCAGCTGCGATTGGGGACCGTGTGGGTGCGTCGCAGCGAAGTGATGACCACCGACCAGGCGTATCAGTATTACTCCGAGCAACTGGAAGAGGACTCGACGAATGCGTCGCTGTGGGCGCTGCGCGGGTTGACCCGGCAGGAAAAAGGCGAGGTCTATAACGCGGTTGTCGACTACAACATGGCGATCCGGCTGGATCCCGAGAACTCGATGAACTACGTCTATCGCGGGCGACTGCGGCAGAAGGAATTGAATACCGAAAAGCAGGACGTCGCGGCGGAAAAGGCGTTCATGGATTTCAGCGAGGCGATCCGGCTCGACCCGACCAATGCCGAGGCGTATGCCTGTCGCGGGATCTTCTGTCTGGCGAAGCTCGACGACAACGACGCCATCGACAATCTGTGCAAAGCCATTTCGCTCGACCCGACGAGTGCGAATGCCTACGCGTACCGCGCGTCGGCCTGGGTGGGGAAAGAGGAATTTCTCGCCGCGATCGAAGATGCGACCGAAGCGCTGCAGCGTGATCCCCTGAACGCGACGGCCTACAGCAGTCGCGGAGCGGCACTGGCCGCCATCGGTGAATACGAGGCGGCGGAGCGGGCGTTGGCCGAGGCGATCACGCTCGACCCGAACGATGCCGTGGCGTTCCGACGGTTCGCCCTGTTCCGCGCGGGCTGCCCCGAGGAACGGTTTCGCAGTGGTGCGGATGCCGTCGACTTCGCCACGAAGGCCTGTGAACTCTCGGCCTGGAATCGTCCTGATAGTGCGACGGTGCTGGCGGCCGCCTATTCCGCCGTTGATGATTTCGAAACGGCCATCACCTGGGCCGAGAAGGCGGTACTGCTGATCGCTGATGCGGCCAAGGCGGAAAAGCGTCGCGAGCTGGAACGGTATCGGGCCCATCAGCCGTATCGCTGCGTGGTGACGTCGGCCGTGGACGAGGACTCGCCGGCGGTCCAGTTGCATCCCAAAGATCCGACCGCCTACATGAAGCGGGGCGAGATTCGGAAACAACGGGGCGACCTGCGTGCGGCGATCAAGGACTATACGGAAGCGGTGCGACTCGATCCGTCGAATGTGCTGGCTTACATCAATTTGGCCTGGCTGCGTGCGACCAGTACCGATGACGACGTTCGTGATGGAGCCGTGGCGCTCGAGCATGCCGTGCGGGCCTGCGATCTGATGGACTGGGAAGAGTATGGATCGCTGGATGCGCTGGCGGCCGCGTATGCCGAATCGGGTGATTTCGCCAAAGCGGTGAAGTGGCAAGAGAAGTCGTTGGAGCTGTTTCCCGATCGCGATGACCAAGCGGCGCGGGCTCGGCTGGAATTGTATCGAGACAATAAGCCTTACCGGGAATCGCACGGGAAGCCGGTGAAATAAGGGCTGGGCTCGAGTGTTGGGTTTGTTCATTGTGGTCGTCGCGGTCGCGTGCTCGCCGAGTGTCGTCCTGGCCGATGGGGCGAGTGGAAGCAGGCGAGCGACGTGAAACGAACGTCGGTGGACGGTATTATGTCCGTTCGTTGATCTGTTCGGTTCGGGTTCTCTGGAGATTCTCGCTATGAAATTGTCTCGCGCGTGGTTGATGGTCGTGCTGGGGAGTTTGCTGACGGCAACAACCGCCTCGGCCGCGGAAAAGGTCAAGGTCTTGATGCTGACACAAAGCGCGGGCTTCGTGCACGGTTCGGTGAACCGCTCGCCGAAGGATCAACCCAAGCGCGATCTGGCTCCAGCCGAAGTGTCGATGATTCAGCTCGGTCAACAAACGGGCCTGATGGACGTGCACTGCACGCAAGACGCCGCCGCCGATTTCACCAAGGCCAACCTGCAGAAGTATGACCTGGTGATGTTCTACACCACGGGCAATCTGCCGATTGCCGAACCGGACCTCGATTACTTCTTCAAAGAATGGCTGACGAAAAAAGGACATGGCTTTGTCGGGTTCCACTCGGCCCTGGATACCTATCACGAATACAAGCCGTATTGGGACATGGTTGGCGGCACGTTCGCCGGACACCCTTGGAACGCGGGCGAACTGGTGACGATCACCGTGCATGACACCAGTCATCCCGCGATGAAGCCGTTCGGCAGCGAGTTCCAGATCAAGGATGAAATCTACTGGTACAAGAACTGGCAGCCCGAGAAAGTGCATGTCCTGATGAGTCTCAATCTCGAAAAATGCAAAACGAAGGGCGAAGCGAAGCGGGACGCCGACGGGAAGAAGACCGACGAAGTGATCGCGGCGCGTCATGTGCCCGTGTCGTGGGTCAAGAACTACGGTGATGGCAAGGTGTTCGTGACGAACCTGGGACACAACGAAGCGACCTGGGTCGACCAGCGGTTCCTCGATCACGTGACCGGCGGCATCAAGTGGATTCTGGGTCAAGTACCGGGCGATGCCACGCCGAACCCCGAAGTCTCGAAGCAAGAAGAAGCCAAAGCCCTCAAGGCCGCCGGTCTCTCCGCTTCGGGCAGTTAATGCGGTGGGCCGTTGATCTGGATACCGTTGGTGTTCCTCGATTGAGATGCTCGTCGCCTGAGATGTTCGTTGCCTCATCGGTGACGAACGGAAGGGCGAGTGATGAACTGGTAAAGGAGGCACGCGACGGTCGAAAGGTCGTCGCGTCGTCAGACCTCGATTTCCAGGAGGTCTTCGGCGAGGTAGGTCTCGGGAAAAATCGCACGGGCGGTGGCGAGTCCGATGGGGTCGTCGCCGTCTCGTTGTGGATCGATGTGGGTCAGATACAACCGGCCGACGCCGGCGTCTTTGGCCAGTTGAGCCACTTGCGAGGTATGGCTGTGCCCGGTCTTGATGGCCCACGCCGCCATGTCGTCGGGAAAATGACATTCGTGAATCAAGGTGTCGACGCCGCGAATGAATTCGGTGTAGCTGCCGTCGACCGTGGTGTCGGTGATGTAGGCGACTCGCTTGCCGTTGATCTGTAGCACATAGCCGATTGATCCGCCCGGGTGCTGCAGCGGGTGGTGAGTGATGACCGCGGCTCCCTGCCCCAGGACCACGGGATCGATCAGGGGGATGAAGTCGAAGGCAGGCAGGATCGGGAACAGCGAGACCGAGAACAGGTGTTCCTTCACGGCCGCAATCGTCTGCGGTAACGCGTGGACGCGGCACTTGGCGATCCGGCCCTGGACCAGCGGCACCAGCAGATAGGTCAGTCCCTGCACATGATCGAGATGGGCATGGGTCACCAGGATGTCGAGCTCGTTCGTCTCCATGCGGGCGGGGACGCGAAACATACTGCTGCCGGCATCGAGCACGATCCCCAGTTCCGGCAACATCAGGCAAGCGGTATGCCGCCGTTCGTTGGGATGGTAGCCGCCTGTTCCGAGAAACACGAGACGCATGACAATCAGTCCTTTCTCAGAGGCTGCCGCAATGACGAATGACTTCGCCGGCTGGCGATCGATTGGCGATGATGGTTCTGGATCGAATCACCGTCCACCGTTCTCTGGTGATTTGTTGCCCAGAAACCGATATCCGGTTCCTCGCACGGACAGGATATGGCGTGGTCGAGCCTGGTCGGGTTCGAGGATTTTTCTCAGCCGCAAGACGAAGTTGTCGATGGTCCGCGTGGTCACGTCGGCCGACTGGTCCCAGACCTCGGACAGGATTTTGTTTCGCGATAACACTTCTCCTTCATGTTCGATGAAGTAGCGCAGCAACTGCATTTCGAGAGTGGTCAGGCTATGTTTCTTATCACCCACATAAACTTCGAACGACTGGAAATCAATGCGATTGTCGCCGAATTCGTAGACCGCCGGCGCGACGCAATCAACCGGGGCTTCGGTGACGTTGTCGGTCAGCAGGGTGCGATATCGTTCCAGCAGATTCTTGACGCGATTGAGCAGCTCGGGCAAGGCGAAGGGTTTGGTGATGTATTGATCGGCTCCCACGTCAAAGGCGTGCATGCGATCTTCGACCAGGCCTCGCGCACTGAGGATGATGATCGGCACCAGCTTGTTCACCGTGCGGATGGCCGAGCAGATTTCGTAACCGCTCATTCCCGGCAGCATCAAATCGAGAATGATCAGGTCAATGCGCGGCACAGCCGTTTGAAACAGTTTGAGCGCGGTGGGTCCATCACCGGCCAGCAGCACGTCGTACCCTTCTTGCTCGAAGTTGAATCTCAATCCCAGCGCGAGGGCTTCTTCGTCCTCGACAATCAAGATACGCATCGACAACGGCCTCAACACAAATCCGGCAGGTCCCTTGGGACTCGAATCACACGACTCGAATCGCTCCTCACATCGTACACCATTGCCCCGATCTTCAGCCAATCGCACCGTCGATCACGGATCGCGCGGCCACGACGGCAGGGGCGTCGGAACAATCGAAACCCAATGATTCCAAATTCGAAAGATTCCCCTGGTTCGATTCTAGCGGGTTGACGGTCATGGTGGCGACAATCGAAAATGGCTCACGTGACGGCGGCAACACCAGGCAACATTGCGAGGAATTATGACTGACGCTGTTCCGCCACAAGACGATTCCCCGCCGCCAGTGCCGCCGTTACCGACGATGTCGGCAGTCGAACCTGCGGGAGCTGCGGTGCTCGAGGGACAAAGCCCGCTTGAAGGGCCAGCTTCACTCGAGCAACAGGGTTCACTCGAGCGACAGGGTTCTCTCGAGGGGCCTCGTACGGGTCAACCGATTTCGACGCCTGAATTGCCGCGGGAGAATGCCTCTGCCGAAGGCCGGCGCTGCTGGTATTGTGGCGTGGCCGAAGCGATCGGCTGGTTCCTGGGCACGTTGTTCGTGCACCTGTCGGCTGGGGTGTTTGTGTTCGTCGCGTTGATCGTCATCGTGGCGATCCGCACGGGAACCGTCAGAACCGACTTTCATGATCCGCAGTCGATGCTGATCGTGACGGCGGGTGAAATGGCGTT
>CAIQIR010000101.1 GCA_903871875.1 uncultured Schlesneria sp. | reverse complement strand
GTCTTGCGCGATGTGTCTCCTGCGGATGAAGTCCGCGTCAAGTCCTCGTTGAATGGTCCCCTGGCGGTGGCCTGTGTCATCACCAGTCGTTTGCGATCAGCACGCGATCGGGGGTTGATTGATGGGCTTCAATTGTCGGCCCTGGATCACAATCTGCAACTGCTGGTGGATTACAGCGGTGCCTGCGATCGCATTCGGACGACACCACTGCCGTTCGCTTATGCCGTTCATCTCCGGCGTGTGTTGATTGTCTATTGTTTCACCCTGCCGTTAGCCCTGGTTCAGGAATTTGGTTGGGCCACTATCCCGACGACGTTGCTCATTTCTTACAGCTTGTTTGGCGTCGAAGAGATCGGTGTCGAGATTGAAGACCCTTTCGGCGAGACCGCCAACGACCTGCCCATCCATTCGATTTGCCTCGATATTGAAAACGTCCTGAACGAGATTCGCGACCGAATCGACGCGGTGTGATGCCCGCGGTTCTCACCGGCGATCCCCTTGAGCAACCTTCGCGGATCCCTGTTGGGATTAAGCCAGGATCTCGTGAACCACATGTCCATGGACGTCGGTCAACCGCATGTCGCGACCGCCGAAACGGAACGTCTGGCGTGTGTGATCCACGCCCAGCAGATGCAACATCGTGGCGTGCAGGTCGTGGACTTCGACCTTGTTTTCGATGGCTCGATAACCGAATTCATCGGTGACGCCATAGATGGTGCCGCCCTTGATGCCGCCGCCGGCCAGCCAGATCGAGAAGCCGTACGGATTGTGATCGCGTCCGTCGCTGCCTTGCGCGAAGGGGGTCCTTCCGAATTCGCCGCACCAGACGATCAAGGTCTCGTCCAATAGGCCGCGTTGCTTCAGATCGCGGATCAAAGCGGCAATCGGCTTGTCGACAGAACGAGCATTCTTCGTGTGACCGTCGATCAAGTTGGCGTGTTGATCCCAACGGTCTCCATTGCCGGCGGGGCAGGTCAGTTCAATAAAGCGGACGCCGCGTTCGACCAGGCGTCTCGCGACCAGGCACAGTCGTCCATAGATCTGGGTGTTCGGGAAATCATCCGACAGACCATAAGCCTCGTGCGTCGATTTGGTCTCATTCCGCAGATCCATGATGGCGGGTACCGCCGTTTGCATGCGTGCCGCCAGTTCATAGTTGGCGATGGCCGATTCGAGCGCGTCGACTCGCCCGAATTGCTCCAGCCGCTGCCGGTCCAATCGCTGCATGAGCGCCAGCTTCACTTCTTGCAGTTCGCGAGTTTTCTCGGTGGGCCGGATGTTGGCGACGGGCGCTTCACCTGAGGTAAAGACGGATCCTTGAAAAGCCGCCGGCAAAAATCCACTGCCGAAACAATCCATTCCACCAGGTGGGATCAGGCCGCCATTCAGGATGACGAAGGCGGGCAAGTCATCACATTCGGAACCCAGTCCATAACTGACCCAGGCCCCGTGGCTGGGACGCCCCTGCTGACCGTGCCCGGTATGCAGGAAATAGTTGGCGAACGTATGTTCCGAGAACGGAGCGACCATCGATCGGACGACAGCCAGTTCATCGGCACAAGACGCAATGTGCGGAAACAGGTCGCTGACAGGCAGGCCCGATTCGCCGTATTGCCGGAATTTCCAGGGCGATTTCAGAATCTTGCCGATATTGGCGAACTGCGTCGGCTCGACCTTCGCGATCACTTCGTGCGGTGCTCGGCCGTCATATTTGTCCAAGAGCGGTTTGGGATCGAAGGTGTCGACTTGCGAGGGTCCGCCGTCCATATACAGGAAGATGATGTTCCGAGCTTTGGCTGGGAAATGGCTGATCGTGGGCGTGAGCGAGCTGACACCGTCACTCGTCCCGGCCAAGGCACCTGTTTTGGCCAGCATCGTCGACAGCGCAACGGCCCCGAACCCGTGAGCGGCTTGCGAGAGCAGGGCACGCCGGGAAAGCGGTTGAGCAAGATAGCGTTGGCAAGGAAACATGACAGGTCTCTTGAGGAATTCGAGTGAGTGTTCTTTCGGTCGGTCGGTTCGCTTTTATGCGGATCGTGTTGACCAGAAGGTGTCGCGACCTGCACTGCGTCGCCGATCTTCCGCGTCAGGTCATCGGGGTCATTCGACGAAGATAAATTCCTTCACGTTGAAGATCACATGGCATAGCTGGCTCCAGGCCTCACGTTGATGTTCCGGTTTTCCGGCATCCTGTGAGTTGAGGAAGGTCGTGGCTTCCACCAGTTCGTCGGGGGTGTTGGGGCGGGCGAACGCGGTCAAGTACATTCGGTTGATGCGCTGTTCGGTGGTCATTGCCGAGTCCGACAACAGGAGGTCGGCCCAGCGATTCGCCTGTTCAATCACAAATGGGTCATTCATCAGAATTAGCGCCTGGGCCGGAACGTTGGAGACGGTCCGGCGACCGACCGTGGAAAAGGGATTCGGCGTATCAAAGGCCAGCATCATTGGCGAGAGGAAATTGCGTCTGACGGAGATATAGATGCTGCGGCGGCCGTTGCCGTCGAGTGGTCCGCTGGCGCCTGGGCGACCGCGGCCTTGCATGAATTCGGTCAGGTGAATCGGAACGCTGGGGCCAAAGGGTGTGCGGTCGAGACGTCCAGAAACCGCCAGCAATGAATCACGAATGACTTCTCCCTCGAGTCGCTTCAGCGGCATGCGATGCCACAACTCGTTATTGGGATCGACCGATTCCGCGGTCGTGGGACGACTCGACATCTGATAGGTCCGGCTGAGGACCAGCGCGCGAATCATGGCCTTCGTCGACCAGCTCTCTTGCATGAATTGCTGGGCGAGATGATCGAGCAGTGCGGGGTGAGAGGGAGGCAATCCCAGCACACCTAAGTTGTCGACCGTGGGCACAATGCCGCGTCCGAACAGGTGATGCCAGATTCGATTGACGGCCACTCGGGATGCGAGCGGACTGCGCAGGATGTCGCGGGCCAGTTGCAACCGGCCGCTGCCGATGTTGGCGGACGAGCCCGCTGCCGATTCGGGACTGCTGCTGTTGAACGCGGCGAGAAACCGCCGCGGGACCGGTGCTTTGGGCGTGTTGGAATTCCCTCGTACCAGCAGGGATTCATCCACGCCGTTGCCATCAAAAATCGCCGGCGCGAGTGTTGATTCCCAGCGGACCTGTTTCGCGAGTTCCGCTTCGGCCTCATGCAGCCGCGCCATCGGCTGTGTGATCTCGGCCAATGAAAACAGTGAAGAATGTTTGACGAACCAATCGGCCAGTTCGGCCCGGTCCCGGTTCGGCGAATGATTCGCCTCGTCGACGACCAGCGATTGGGCCGCGTCACGGAACGCCTTCTGATAGGCGACCACGCGGGCGGCCTGTGTTTCCGCTGAGGCGACCGCGTCGTGCATCCCGCGCCAAAGGGCGTCGGGCCACTGAGGCTGTTCGTCACTCTGGACGACCAGCGCGATCGAGCAGGACTCGTCACCGATCGGCGAGAACTCGACGTGCAGGCGGTGACCCTGGTACAGATCCAGATCGTGAGACACCCAGTGCCATTGATCGTCGGCCTGCTTGAATTCACGGACGAGCGAATTGTGCAGTGGCCCCACGACGATCAGGTGGGAATTGACGACCGCATAGGCGCGAACCGAGCCCCGCACGAGATACCAGGCTCGACGGTGTGCCAAATGGAATTCGGGCGAGCGAACCATGCGGCCGTAAGGTTGTCCGGCACCGATAGCACTCGCGTCGACTTCCGTGCCCGGAGTCAGCGTATTTTTCTTCCAGAAGAGATCTCGTTCCCAGCCGCCGATGGTCGCGACATGGGCTTTCGGCGCTGCTGGCGTTCCGCTGATGATGAGCTGGCCTTGCGGTACCGGTTGCAATCCAAACGACACGCCGTCCTGAAGAGGAGGGAATGTCGCGGGGGCCCCAAAATCCACGACAAGCCCCGGTGGTGCTGCCGGGGTATCGCGACCGGCACGTGCCGCTTGATCATTCGTGGTGCCGTCGATCAGTCCGTGCAGAGGATGCTGTTTGTCGGCTTTCGCCAGGTTCATTTCGACGTACCAGCGTTCGAGCAGTGTCGCATCCAATCCGGTCTCGGTCGCCAGGCGAGCCACGACAGTCGTCGTGGCGGCAGCTTGTTCTGCGGCGCCGGTCGGCGAACGGGGCGTAGTCTCGTTCACGGCCTGCAGTGCGGAAAGCCAATAGCGATCGAGCTTGTCGATCACCGGTTGGCTGGTCTTGATCAGAGCATTGGCCAGAGCCCGTTCGGCCTGGCGACGGACATCGGCCAATTGGCCCGCAATTCGTCGATGTTGTTCGACGGTCTCCACGCGAATTTGCCGATAGCTGCTGCTGATCGCGAACCCTGCCAACGCGTAATAGTCCTGTTGGGAAATCGCGTCGAATTTGTGATCGTGACAGCGCGCACAGGCCACCGTCAGGCCGAGAAACGTTTTCGACAGCACGTCGAGTCGATTGTCGATCCGATCCGTCTCGTCCTTGCGGATGTCGACGGGCGAGTGAACCTCTTCACCCAGGAACCAGAACCCGGTTCCCAGCAACGATTCGTTGATCGACAGATTTGATTCGGATGCCGCCGCGGGCGATGCAGCGGGGAACCGCCACCGGGGTTCGATCAAATCGCCCGCAATCTGTTCCGTCAGAAAACGATCATAAGGCACATCGGTATTCAGGGCGCGGATGACATAGTCGCGGTATTGCCAGGCGTTGGGAATGATCGGCTCGAACTCGTGGCCGCGCGTTTCCGCGTAACGGGTCAGGTCCAGCCAGTGCCGGCCCCAGCGTTCGCCAAAGTGCACTGAACCCAGCAACCGATCCACGACGTCTTCGAAGGCGCGCGGTCGCTGATCCTGAACAAATTTTTCCACTTCGTCCGGGGTCGGAGGGAGTCCGACCAGATCGAAGTAGATCCGGCGTAACAAGGCCCGTTTGTCGGCGGGTGGGGCGGGGTGAATGGCTTTGGCTTCCAGTTTCTCCAAAATAAACCGGTCGACCGTGGAGACCGGCCATGCCGCGTCTTTGACAACGGGTGGCGGACTGGGCTGGAGTGGTTGCCAGCACCAGTGTTCTGTCGCGCGGGCGGTCAGGTCGAACGGTTTGACGGTCGCGGCGGACGACGATGATTCCTTGGGCCAGGTCAGTCCGGTCTCGACCCACTTCGACAGGACCGCGATTTCGTTGGCGGGAAGTTTCGACTTGGGCGGCATCTGGTACAGATCGCCATAGTTAATCGCCGACAGGAGCAAACTGGTTGAGGGTTGATCGAGCGTGACGGCCGGGCCGGTGTCGCCGCCGGTCAGCAGAGCATCGCGGGAATCGACACGCAGTCCGCCTTTGGGCGTTTTGTCGCCACCGGCATGACATTCAAAACAGCGAGCGACCAGGATCGGCCGTACTTGTTTCTCGAAGAATTCATGCTTGGCGTCCGCGGAACCCGCTGTGTCCTCGGATCTTCCGACCGATGCGACCAGCAAGCCGAGACAAATCAGGCAGGGCAACGACCATCTGCTGGTTCGTTCTGTCACGGAGTCTTCGGACTTTTCCATGAATGCGTCAGCTCCTGAGGGATTCTGGACCGGTCTGGAGGGAATCGGGCGGGCAGGGATTCGGCAGGTTCGCATTATAGCTGACTGAATCGGCGCAATCGATTTAATCGTTCGATATTCGAAAAAGTCATTTGTAGTTTCTTTGTCAGTTCATGGGTGCCGATCAGATTTCTCGCAAAATTCGATCTAGATTGAGAGGGTAGTGAATTGTGCCGAACCCCTTGAAGCCTTCGCGAGGAAATCATGGCCCAGCAAATCATCGTATGTGACGACGAACCCCATATCATTCGAGCCATCTCGCTGCGGTTTAACCGAGCGGGTTTTGATGTCAAAGGGGCGACGAACGTCGAATCTTGCTGGCGGATGCTGCACCGCAACGAACCGCCTGCCTTTCTGATTGTGGACGATTTTCTGGAAGCCGGTCCAAATGGTCTGGAACTGGTCCGACGAGTCCGAAACGACGCGAATCTGGTCGATCTGCCCATCATCATGCTGGCGTCGCAAGACTACGATCTGGCGGAATACAAAGAACAATTGTCCGAATTTGACATCGCTCAGGTCGTGACGAAGCCGTTCAATCCCCGCGAATTGTTGTCGACCGTCTGCCGCTTCCTCGATCAGGAATACGAGGTGCATGCCCCGGCATTTGTCCGCCACAGGACGTTAACGCCTGTCAGCTAGCTGACGGCCTATCGGTACAGGAAAGTGGCCCGAGCGAGATTTCGGCCGAGTGGGAAAGAGAGAATCACTCGGCTGCCGCTGCGGAAGGGACTTCGCAACTGGTCTGTGGCAACTGCTGGATCACCGCTTCGGAAGAGCAGAGCACTGCTTCGGAGAAGCCGTGGCATCCCGCGCATTGACCTTTTCTCGTGGTCAAAAACACTAGCGGGCTTCGGACTGCAGGTTGTAGTCTTCGATCTTCTTATGCAGCGTGTTGCGGTTGATGCCCAACCGCACGGCGGCCTTGGTCTGGGTTCCCTGGCAAGTTCGCAACACTTGCAGCAGGACTTCCTTTTCGACCAGCGAGACGATTTTCTCGTGGATGTCTTGAGCGTCCTCGCCCGCTTCCATCAGGCCGAGGGTGACCAGTTCGCTGCACATCTTTTGAATGCCGCCCGATTTGGTGCGGCTGATGCGGACCGGAGCCAGGCCGCGGACATGCGGAGGAAACACGTCCATGGTGAGTGTTTCGGTCATGCACAGGACCGTGGCGCGTTCGACATAGTTTTGCAGTTCGCGAACATTTCCCGGCCAGGCATAGGTTTGCAACATCGAGATGACGTCGTTGGGAATCCGGGGGATCGGTCGGCCGTTCGCGGCGGCATATTTCTTGGCAAAAAAGGTGACCAGCGCCTCGATATCTTCCGGTCGGTCGCGTAGCGGGGGCAAATAGATCGGGACGACGTTCAGGCGATAATAAAGGTCTTCCCGAAACCGGTCCTCGTCGATTTCGTCGAGCAAATCGCGATTCGTCGCAGCGACGATGCGGCAGTCGACGCGAATTGTTTTGGTATCGCCGACGCGCTCGAATTCCTGTTCCTGCAGGACTCGCAGCAGTTTCACCTGCAGCGTGTAGCTCATCGAATTGATTTCGTCGAGAAAAATCGTTCCGCCGTGTGCGGCTTCGAATCGTCCCGTGCGATTTTCGTGGGCACTGGTGAAGGCCCCTTTGACGTGTCCAAACAGTTCGCTTTCCAGCAGACTTTCGCTGAGTGCTCCGCAGTTCACGCGGATGAAGGGGCCGGATGCGCGCGGGCTGAGTTCATGAAGTGCGCGGGCGACCAGTTCCTTGCCGGTACCGGTCTCGCCCATTAAGAGCACGGTAGCAGACGTCGCGGCCACTTGTCGGGTCAGACGATAGACATCGGTCATCGCTGGACCGCTGCCAATCATTCCTTCCAGAACAGGTGAACCATTTCTGCCATTTCCACCAGTACTCATCGTCGATCACTGCTCCCTGTTGTTTTTTCGGCGGGTTGTTTCTCTGCCTGTGGGATGTCTTCTTTGCTGGTATTATGAGCCTCGAGCTAAAAAATCAATGCCGTGCTCCCGTGTGTTTCTGATGAATTTCGGTCAGGATACAGAAAAAACACGATCAGTGCATATTTTTTACTCTTGTTAGCACTGTTTTTGTGCTTTTGTTGCGTCGATATCCCGGAGGGGGGGGTATTTATGATCATTATGCAAGCAACATGCCTGAAGCGGTCGTAATGTTGCGGCCCGATGCAGAAAATTGATCTTTGCGGACAGGCACGGGGCAGGTGTGGTCAATCAGTCCTAGGCAGGGGATTCGGATCGAGGCCAGCCGCCGTCACGACGGCTCAATCAGGCAGATTGTTTCCCCACCGTTCCGCGCTGGTGGCTTTCCCGTCGTGACGGCGACCTCGGGGCCAGTGCTGGCCGATGACATGACGGCCGGCTCAGACCGGTTGGGCCTGCATCGCCGCCGAGTGAGTGCGGCTGCTTGAGGGCTTTGAGATCGAGTTGTGAAAGAACAGTCCCTGGTCCCCTGCGAAATCGTGCAATCTGATCGCAGCGGTGGGCCAGGTGATTTGTTTCACCCGAATTGGGGGTGATCAACACTGATCAAGTTTGGTCAGCATTCTTGAATTGCCCTGCCTGGCAGGTGTTGGCGATCACAGGGCCTGATCATCAAGGTCGATTCGCACGGCCGATTTCCCCCCCCAGTCGGTCGCGGAATCGTCGGCAGGGGGCGAGTAACGCTTTTCGCAAATTTGCTTGGCCAAGTTGGCCAAGTTGGCAAACATCCCTGTTTTGTAGCGTATTGACGATGTTTTCGGCTTGGCAAAGTTGGACAAGTTGGCAAAGTACTCTGATCGCACTTACCCGATGTGGGCTGGTTGCTGCGATGAGCGGGAGTGGGAACGTCAATCATTCTCGACAAGCGATCCTGCGCCCCGGCAACCGGCCGAGCCTCATTGAAGATTTGTGTTGGCTGCTTTCCCTCTCGTCCAATCTGTCGGACGTGGCGCGATTTTTCACCAGGATCTACAGGGATCAGCCTCCGCAATGGATTGCATCCGACGGTCCGCTCACCTGCAGCGGGTTCGCAATCGTCTCGTGAACGGCCGTGGAAAATTCGGCTCTCGCGAGGTTTGCGTGCTGCGGGCGTGCGACCAAGATCGAATCGGGGTGTTGCGTGCATGGGAAATCCTTCCTCCTGAGATTGTCTGCGGTCGTGTCGAAGGAGGCATTGAATCTCTTCCGACGGTCTTCGTTTGAGGATCTTACGAATGGATTTGTCGTCTGCTCAGCCCAATCTTCCAAACGTTTGGAACCTTCGTGGGAAATAAATGAACGCCGCCGATGGCCGGGATGCAGTGCCGCCACGCAGGTGATCGCCGCCGTTCGTTCCGCGGGGCATTCGCTTGCAATTGAAGAAGCACCAGACCAGCATCAATGTCTGACATTCGTCCGAGCTGAGTCGTCGTCCTAACGTTCGTTGGCGACAACCGTTGTCCCGTTTCCCCTTCGCCCCGCGTGTCGGAATCCCCATGACTGCGGCTGACCTCAAACATCCTCGCGACTTCATTTCCTACCGGCGCGAGTCACAGGAGCATGTCGAGGCCGTCTTTGCGTTTAGCGAACGGCTTCGCGTGGACTGCGGTCAACCGCGTGAAGGACGGTTTTGTTTGTTGGTGTGAGGGAAGGAAATCATCCATGATCCGGTGTGTTTGTTGGCGATGGCGGGTTCTGTTGCTGCTGATCATCGGGATCATTGGTGAGATTGATGGGTGCGCGGCCGCCGACGGGAAGCCGGTGCTGAAAGTCTTCTTGTTGGCCGGGCAGTCGAATATGGCGGGGGCTGATGCCGAAGTGCCGGTACCTCCCGGGTTTCAGCAGACGGCCGCGGATCGTGCGACTCGCTTTACGATCGCGCCGCTGCCGGAGGGCGAGAAATCGCCGCAATATCTGCCCTGGGGCGAGATTCGGGGACACATCTCCAAGAACAAACTGGTACATGGCCCAGAAGTGGGCTTTGCTCGTACGCTGTCTGCCGCCGGCTGGCGTGACATGGCTTTGATCAAGGTGCATGCCAATTTCGGTCGGGATACCGAAACGTGGCCGTGGGCCGCTGGAGGGTCGCTGAACGAGGCCTGGTTGAAATTTGTCGATGCGCGGATCGCCGAATTGACCGCGCAAGGGGTGTCGGTCGAGGTCTCTGGCTTTCTGTGGCATCAGGGAATCGATGACGCCATTCATGGGAAACTGGCCCCGCGCTACGAACAGAATCTGGGTGACCTGATCGCCTTTTTGCGGAAGCGGTATGCGACGGAGAAAACGCCGTTTGTCTTGGCGCGAAGTGTCAATTCGCGGATCGCACAGCCCAAGCCGGATCCCGAGGGAAAATCATCGATGTCGATCGTGCGACGAGCCCAGGTCGCCGTCGGTGAATCGGTTCCGTTCGCCGCCTGGATCGATGTCGACGATCTGCCGAACGTGAACATCCATCATTTCAGTGCCGACAGCCAACTGACGATCGGCGAACGCTACGGTGCGGCGTTTTTGACGCTGGACAAATTGGCGTCCAATTAGGTGCCGGCACGAAGAAGAATCCTGTAGCCGTTGGTCCGCTTTGCGGACAAGTCAGGCGTCGATGGTGACCCTGCGCGGGCGGTGAACTTGGAAAAACGTTCGCGGGCGACACGTCTCGTCTCGGAGCCAAGGGACCCGGCCTAAGGATTTTCCGACGGTGTTTCGGTTGTTGCCGGTGCCGTCAGGGATTCCAGCGGAACCCCTGATGCGACGGTGACGGCGACGGCGGCTTGCATCAGTTCGTTCAAAGCGTCCAGATCGGCGCGCTGACTTTGCAAGAGGCTGGTCCGTGCCTGCATCACCCGCAGGATGTCGACTTCATTGGCGAGGAATTGTTCTTCCAGGCGTTGCAACTCGATCGGGACTGACGTCTGCGGGGACTCGGTCGATTCGCTGCGCAGCTGACGAGCTCGTTCATACCGGTCGGCCGCTGCTTCGGCTTCGAGTGTCGCTCGAGTGGCCAATTGCTGGGACACCGTGGCGCGTTGGCAGAGTTCGGCCTGGCGTTGGCGAAGTAACGGCGTGCCGTCGTTAACGAAGGGCAGGTCCATCTGACCGCGGAAGCCCAGGTAGGTGATGCCGGTGTCGGTGCGTTGATAATAGGGGCCGATCTGCAGATCGGGAATTCGTGATCCGTCCGCCAGACTCGTGTTGGCGCGGGCGGTGTCGGCGTCGGCGCGAGCGGCCATCACGTCCGGTCGATTGGCGGCCATCGTCGTCAATTGCGCGGTGGTGGCCGGTTGCCAGTTCCAACTGAGCACCTGATTGTCGAGTGTGATTTTGGTGTCGGACGGCAGGCAGAGATGTCGCTTCAAATCGAGCAGGGCCGTTTGATAGTTGGCTTCGGCAATGCGTTGTTGTTGTCGCGTCGATCGTGCGTCCAGTCGGACGATCGCCACATCGGACGCCGTCGCCTGTCCCGATTCCTGCTGCTTTTCGAGGATCGCGAGTAACTGTCGATTGTTTTCGGCGTTCAGATTCGCCAGGTCGCGTAGACCCTGCTGGTAGAGGGCCGCGAAATACAGCCGCTCGGTTTGTGCGACATTTACGAGTTCGGCCTGCAACACCGTCCAGCGGATGCCGTTCAATGTCGCCGAGGCGGCTTGCTCGCGGAACTGTTGTTGACCGCCGAGTTGAATTTGTTGCATCAACAGGACGTAGTGGTATGTCGTGCCCGATCCCTGGTTGTCGGTACTCTGGCGGGGAGCCGATTGATACGGGGTGGCCTGAACCTGAACAAACGGGTTGAACGGATAGGTCTGAGCCACGCCCAACGCGGCGGTGCCGACGGGGTCTGTTTGCCGTAGAGCGATCAGATCCGGGTTGTGGGCCAGCGCCGTTTCAATCGCCGTGCGGATCGAGTAGGACACGGGGGTTGAAGGGGCGGTCGAGTATTCCACGACGTCGCTGGAGGTTTCGGCGGAAACCTGTTTGATCGGCTCGGGGTCCGTTTCGGCCGTTTTGGCCGGTACCTGTGCTTCGCGTTTGGCGTCGCGGGCTCGTTCCGACTGGGCCAGCTGTGTCGAGCTGCCACTGCCGAAATTCTTGGCGCGACGGGCAACCGAGGTCGAGCGGCATCCCGGCACGATCAACAGTGCAAGCGTCAGTACGATGGCGGCAGAAGGAATTCTCATGACGTTCCATGTCTTTTCCACGGGATCGATTCGCAACGACTTCCTTGCGATCCCCAATTCTTTTTCGACGCGGGACCCGGACGACGGCGAGCGATCGACCGGTGGAGGCGTCACGGAGGCTTAGATAAAGTCGTAATTGCCTGACAGGCAAGCTCGACTCGTTGTTCGACATGTGTGGGTCAGTGAGAGTTTGCGGAGGAATCGCAGTTTCTCGTACCGTTTTTGCCCCCATTGTGAACGAACCGCCAGGTGATTAACCGCCAGATAAAGCCCGGTTTACGTGGCCGAGGAACCAGGGCGTTGGCCTGTCGATGGTCGTGATTTGTGGAAGATAAAGTCGAGCTTAAGTGCGAGTCGTTCAGGGGGCGGAATTGGAGAGGAGCAGAGGAGGTAACGCCAAAGCGCAAAAGAGAGGGAGTCGCTTGCTGGTCAGTCGGCGCATGATTGACGAGCGACGGTGGACCGTGATTGGGTCTTAGATGGAGTTCTGGACCAGAGACTGACTGAGGTTCGATCTTCTTCCGTGGCGTCCCTGCGTTCCATTCTTCTTCTGAATGGCTGGAAAGCGGAGTTAACGCAAAGTCGCCAAGGCGCAGGGACACAACGGGAAGATTTGGTTTGTCGGTTCGTTCGTATCTCTTCTGCGACTGGTGCGCCTATTCTTCGTGGCGTTTGACTTGTCCGAAGGCCAGATAGATGGGCGGAAGCAGAAACAGATTGAGGATGGTTGACGTCACCAGACCGCCCAGGATGACGATTGCCATTGGGTATTCGATTTCATGGCCGGGAAGGTTGCCGCCCCAGACCAGTGGCACCAGCGCGAGACCGGTGGCAAGCACCGTCATCAGGATCGGAGCCAACCGTTCTTCGGAACCACGCTGGACCAGCGCCGGTCCGAACGGTTCGCTTTCTTGTTCTTCCAAATGACGATAGTGGCTGACCAGCATGATGCCATTGCGGGCCGCAATGCCCAGCACGGTGACGAACCCGACCAACGAGCCGAGCGATAGAATGCCGTTGTCGAGCATCACACCGGCGACGCCGCCGACAAGAGCGAAGGGAATCGTCAAAAAGACGATGGCCGTCAGTCGCCACGAACGGAAGTCAACATGCAGTAGCAGCAGGATGCCGAGCAAGGACAAGCCCGCCAGTGCGAACAGGCGTTGTTGCGATTCGGCGCGGGCGGCATATTCCCCCAGAAATTCGGGGTGATAGCCTTGAGGAAAATCCAGCTTCTTGACGGCGGCTTCGATTTCCCGTGCGACCGATCCCAAATCGCGGCCCTGGACGTTGCAGGTGATGTCGATCCGGCGTGAGGCCTTCTCATGCTTGATTTCGTTCGGGGCGGGGAAGACTTCCAGATCCGCCACATCTCCCAGCAGCACATGACCACCTCCGATGGGAAGATCGATCAACAGCTGCTGCAGCGACGAGATATCGGTGCGAAGTTCCGGCGTGCCCCAGACGACAACATCAATGCTTTTCTGCTCGGAATAGACTTCGCCGACCTTGGTTCCCTTGACCAGGGTGGCCACGGCGCGGCGAATCTGGCCGGCCGTCAGGCCGAATCGGGCGGCCGCTTCGGGACGCAGTCGAACTTGAATTTGCGGAACCAAAACCTGTGGTTCCACTTTGGGCGTGTGAACGCCCGGGACATCTTTCATGACGCCATAAACTTCTTGAGCTTTTGCACGCAGGATCGCGAGGTCGGAACCGTAAACGCGTACGACAATCGTCGCCCCGGCGCCGGTCAGCACTTCTTTGATGCGTTCCTTGAGATAAGTGAGGACGTCGCGGTACAGCCCGGGATAACCATTGATGACGTCTTCGATCTTGGCCACCGTGGGCTCCAGCTTCACATCCGGATCAACGCTGATCCACAGTTCCGTGAAGTTTGGACCGACGACTTCGTCGGCAACTTCGGCGCGACCGATGTGCGAACCGAAGTTTTTAACCCCCGGAATGGCGCGCAATTCTCGGCTGACCTGGACGGTGATGCGCTGCATGGCGTCCAGCGACGTGCCGGGTTTTTCCACCCAGTGCATCAGGAAATCGGTCTCTTTGAAGTTCGGCAGAAACTCTTCGCCGAGTGTTGTCACGGCAAAGCCCGTCACTGCGAACATGACCACCACCAGGCCGATCGCGGACAGCGGACGGGCCATCCAGAACGGCAGGATCCGTCCGTAGAGGCCTTTGAGGAAATGGGCGAGCGGTGCTTCGTGTCGCTCTTTCGTCGTTCCGGTCAGCAGCATCAGTGACAGGGCCGGCGTGACCGTGAGTGCGACCAGCAGTGACGCGAGAATTGCCAGGATGTAGGCGATCGCCAGGGGACGGAAGAACGAGCCGGAGACACCGTCGAGAAACAGCACCGGCAGGAAGACCAGGGTCACAATCAAACTGGCATAGACGACGGCGCTCCGGACTTCGAGTGACGCTTGCAGCACGACTTGGAATGGGGGCAGGGGGTGGGGCAGCGCCCGATTCAGCGTCAGCCGCCGCAGAATATTTTCCACGTCGATAATCGCATCGTCGACGACTTCGCCCAACGCGATCACCAGTCCGGCGATGACCATCGTGTTGATGGTGGCTCCGGTGTAGAACAGCACCAGGGCGGCCGCGATCAGTGACAAGGGGATCGCCGTCAAACTGATCAGCGACGTACGCCAGTCGAACAGAAACGCCAGCAGAATCACGATCACCAGCAGACAGCCGATTCCCATCGCGTGGGTCAGATTGTGCAGCGATCGTTCAATGAAGGTCGCCGGCCGAAAGATCGTCGGGTCCATGTCGACCCCTTTGAGGCCGGGACGTAGCGAGTCCAATGCGGCTTCGACCTTCTTGGTGACTTCCAGCGTGTTGCCCCACGGCTGCTTTTCGACAATCAGCAGCAAACCGGGGCCATCGTTGATGACGGCGTCACCGATCGGTGTCGGAAATCCTTCAACAATCCTGGCCATGTCGCGCAACAACAGGGGCGAACCGCCGCGGAAATCGACGATCGCGGCGCCCAGATCTTCCGGGCTGTTCACTCCCGTCATTTGACGAACGGCGATGCGCTGATTGGGCGTATCGACAAAGCCACCACCGCTGAGCGCGACTGCGTCGGCGACCGCCCGCTGGACGGCGTCGAGCGTCACGGCATGGGCCCGCAATTGTTCGGGATCAACCAGGACCTGTAACTGGCGATCGCGTTGTCCCCAGATGGCGACGTTAGCCACGCCCTGAATGGCCATCAGGTTGGGGCGGATCGTCCATTTGGCCAATTCGCTCAGTTCCATCTGCGACAATGTTGGCGACGTGACGCCGATTTTGAGGACGCGGCTGGTCGACGACAGGGGGGATAACATGACCGGGGGATGGGCGACGACCGGTAGCCGGCTGGCCTCCATCGCCAGCCGTTCCTGCACGAACTGGCGAGCGCGGACCAGGTCGGTTCCCTGGGGGAAAATCATCACGACGGAGGAGAGGCCGAGGACCGACTTGGACCGCAACGTTTTCAGCCAGGGCGTGCCCTTCAGTCCGTTTTCGAGCGGAATCGTGATCAGACTTTCCACTTCTTCCGTCGACAAGCCGGGGGCTTCGGTTTGAATTTCGACCAGTGGCGGGGCGAATTCGGGAAAGACGTCCAGCGGTGCCGTCTTGAGTGTCTGCGCACCGAAGATCACGAGAATGAGTGATGCGGCCAGCACCAGCACTCGTAGTTTCAGAGAGGTTGTCACAAGCCAGGTCATGCGGAATTCCAACGGAAGGCGGATTGTGGGAAGGATTCACGGGGTTGTCGGGTCACGGGAACGGAGGCAAGCGATTATTTGCCGTTACCGAATTCCGTGCCGAACATTTCGGCGACTCCACTAATGACGATCTTTGTTCCGATTGGCGGACCCTGGTCGAGGACTGCCATCGAATCGACGACTTGTTTCACTTGAATTCGGCGGCGGACAAAGGTGTGTTCGGCCGTTTGTTCATAGACCCACAGTCCGCCGTAAATGTCCTGGACAACGGCGGACCAGGGAATGACCCGTTGTTCGGCCGATCCGACCAGCGGAAGTTGCACGCTGACGCGCTGATTGGGTTTCAACAGCCCGGTCGGATTTGACATCTGGTAATAGAGGTCGACTGTCGAAGACAACGCAGTCGCGGTCGGCGGTGCGGCGATCGGTTGCGCGGTGGTCAAGGCCTGTCCTGGCCGCCAGGCCAATCCACCGATCTGGGCTGGTTTGTCGGCCGCAATGTCGGCACATTCGCCGACATAGACCGGGACGCGAATCCAGACTGTGTCGTTTTTCATCACTTCAAACAGCAGGGAACCGGCCATGACGAATTCATCGGGCAGTGCGTGCAGGGCGCGCAGAATGCCCGATTGCGGTGATTCGATGGCGATCGGTTTTTGTTCGCCGGTGGATTCACCGTCCAATCGTGCCGCTCCCAGGACGTTTCGGCGCGAGACGGCGGCATCCAGAGCTTTCTGGCTGATAATCAGTTTTGCCTTCGCATCGTCGAGCGTTTTGGCCAGGCCGACGCCGTTACCCGCTAGCTGTTCGGCTCGTTTTTGTTCGATGCGGTTGGCTTCCACTTGCGATTGGGCCTGCTGGACAAGTCCTTCGGCATCGGCCAGTTGCGTGGCGAGTCCAATTTTTTCTGCTGGTGACAAGACGGGCAGCAAAGCCAGCACGGGCTGTTTTTCGGCGATGGTCGTTCCGGGCAGGGGAACGGGGCGACCGGCGGGCGCTTGCAGTCGTCCCGTGATCGGGGCCGAGACGATGACGGACGCACCGGTCGGCAGGCTGACTTCGCCGCCAAAGGTGCGATGTCGAGGCATGTCACGCGTTTCGACGTTCGCAGTTTGGATCCCGAGTCGTTTCTCGGCCTCTTCGGTCAGTTCGACCGTGGTCAGCTGGTCTTCTTTGACAGTGACTTTTGACGGGGGTGTGGGTTTGCTCGCGGCCGGGGCGGCGCGATGACAACCCGATGTGATGAACACCAACCCGATGCACACAGAGAGATATTTCGCAGTCATCGGCATCTGATTTCTTTAAAGGAGTTTCGGTGAATCTCGACCAACAAATGGATACTGGGGCCATCAGGAATGGGGCGTGACGTTCTGGCGGTGACCTTCAGCCGGAGATTATGGGTTCGGTGGTTACTGGAAGTTCGATACAGACGGTGGTTCCCAGGCCAAGCTGACTGGAAAATGTCATTTGACCGCCAAACAAACGTGCCAGCCGCTGGGCGATGGACAGACCCAGGCCGACCCCTTGTATTCCCTGTTTACGCGCGGCTTCCGTGCGAAAGAAGGGTCTGCCGATCTGCTCCAGATCGGTCGTGGCAATTCCCTCGCCGTGATCTTCGACGGAAAAGCGAGCCCACTGGTGATCTGCTTGCAGTCGGATGTCGATGAAGGTTCCCGGTTTCGTGAATTTCAAGGCGTTTTCGATGACGATCCCGCAGAGTTCGGTCAGTAAAATCGGGTGACCGATGATCGTGGCCGGGGACGACGAAGAAATCTCGACGCGCAAGTCGGCGAATCGCGGATGATCTTGCCACGTTGAGAGGAATTCCGGCAACCATTTGTGAAGATCGATTGGTTTGTGAAGTGGCCGTTGCGAATCCGAATCGGCTCGAGATAAAAACAACAGCGATTCGACAATCGCCGCGAGATGGCTGGCGCGATTATGGACGACCTTAAGAATCCGCTGATATTCTTCCACGGTCCGTTCACGTCGCAGGGTGACCTCGGTCTGTCCCAGGATGGCGGACAGGGGGGTGCGTAGTTGATGCGAGGCGTCGCCGGCGAAGCGTTGTTGCCGTTCAAACGCGGTTTGCATCCGTTCGAGCAGACCATTGAACGATCGATTCAGCATGCCCAGTTCGTCGGGTGAAGTAATCGGTGGCAGCCGGAGGGCCAGGTTGTCGGCGTCGATTTCCGCGGCGGCATCGGCCATGTGGCTGATGGGGCGCAGCGCCCGGCGGCAAACGAAGCGGCCCGCCAGCAGAGCGACGATCCAGACGGCGGCTGACAAACTGATTAACGTCAGCGCCAGATGTCTGAGAGTCGTACGGGTGGGTATCAAGGACACGCCGACGGTGATCGACAGGACGCGATAGGTCGGCCGAGGATCTTGATCCTGATTGGCGGACAGGTCGACGTTACTGGGATCCGTTGAATGCAGATACGCGGCTTCGATCCATTCCTGACTCGCGATCCACTCGCGGCTGCGCCAGGTGGTGATCCCGTGCCGGGACGAATCGAACTTGAGTACGGGAGCCGCATCGTGCAGAAAGCTGCTCAAAAATTCTGCGCTGCCGACGTCAATCGTCCGGCCTTCGGCATCGGACACCAGCCAGACGTAGGGTTCATTCAGCGGTGCGAATCCCAGAACAAGCATTCGTGTGGCTGGTTCCCATTCCAATCCCTCCGCCTCGGTTTCGACGGCAGAGCGAAGGGTGCTTAAGATGGAATTCAGACGATTCTCGACCTGTCGATCACAATAGTAACTGACCAGGAAATAAAGAGCGCCCGAAAAGCAGAGCAATACCGCCGTCAGCATCGACAAAAAGTAGGCCAATAAGCGGTATGTTAAAGTCACGTTGTTACATTACCTGGCTTTTTGCCGAACACATATCCCCGGTTCCGCAAGGTGTGAATCAAACGAGGTCCGAGGGCTTCTAATTTGCGACGCACCTCGACGACATGCACCTCCAGAGTATTGGAAAGTCCGTCGTACGGTTCGTCCCAGACATGCTCATAAATTCTCGCACGGGTGAGAATTTCCTCAGGATGTCGCAGCATAAAAGCCAACAGAAAGAATTCTTTGGCCGTCAGATTCAAGGGTTGGCCCGCTCGTTCCGATCGCTGATTTGTCAGGTCGACGCGGACATCCTGATACACGAGAGTCGTCGAGACCGTCGGATCTTTTCGGCGAGTGACGGCGCGTATGCGAGCCAGCAGTTCGCCAAAGGCAAAGGGCTTACAGAGATAATCATCGGCACCGTAGTCCAGGCCTTTAATTCGATCAGACACCGCATCGCGGGCGGTGAGCAGTAACACCGGTGTCGAAACATTTTCTTCTCGGAATTGTTTCAAGATCGCCAACCCATCCATTGTTGGCAGCCACCAATCCAAGAGGACCATGTCCCAGTTGCCCGATTGCAGCTGGTGCCAACCTTCCAATCCATCGGCCACTCGGGAAACAGCGAATCCTTCTTCGCGCAATCCTTGCACCATAAAATTGGCAATTTCGTCCTCGTCTTCGATGATCAGAATTCGCATACTCATCGAATGGTCTCAGTCTCAATTGCAAATCAGGGGCTTCATCCAGATGCTCGTGGGGCCGTCCGAAGGTCAGGGTGATTTTTTGTCTTCACCATCGTCTTCTGTCGAGACGATGGTACCGTCGGGTTTGACTTTGGCCTCCACTTTCTTCTGATCTGCCGTCACGAGTTTGACCTCGTACGATTCGAGTTCCTGCTTGCCGTCATCGACGTCATACTCGGCTTCGGCCGATTTGAGAGTGGCCTGCGGGAACTTTGCCTTCAGCGCGTCGGTAACCGCTTTGGGCAGATCCTTCAGGTCGATTTCTTTTTCGATCTCTTCGATCTCGCCGTCTTCTTCGAGGGTGATTTCGATTCGCTTTCCATTTTCCTTGACGGTGACTTCATACAGGGTTTCTCCGTCTTCTTTCTTCTGCAGAGCACTGACCAGAGTCGCCTTGGAGAACGCCTTCTTCACTGCTGCGGTGACCGCTTTGGGCAGCTTCTCTAGCGGAACGGCGACTTCGGCTTCCTCGGCCATGATGTGGCCGGCGAATCCTGCGGTGAAAAGGATCACGATCGCGGTGGACAATCGAAAGGCGTTCATTGGATTTCCTTTGTTGTTGAGTAGAGCGTTTCCCATTTGTATCCCATCGTGAGTGAGGACGTCGATGAGCTTTGGCCAAGATTTTAGCTTAGCAACCGTCAGATGGCGGGGTATGAAAAGATAAGATCGAGTTAATCTTCCTGGGTCACAATGTGGTCTCGGCGACGGACCGGCAGGGCCGCTTGCTTTTCATGAAGCCGTTGAGCGGTCCATGGTGAGCATTGCCATGGGCAGGCGGATCATCGTGGCCGTGGTTGTCCGGCTGGCGCCAAAAAAATCTGTTGTGCGCGGCACCCGCATCCCCAGATGAATCGATTGTCGATCACTGGGACGCTGTCGATTGTCCTGGTCTCACGGAGGCAGGGGGGGCTGGTCTGGCGTCGAACTCGATGGCTTCAATCAATTTGGGAACCGGCTGGTCCGTTGAGCTCTGGATGCTCGGTTTGTGGCGGTGGCGACCTTCGATTTCCTGACGCGGATCACAGTGGCGGCAGGCGAACACAACTGTTTGAAGCAAAGGGGATTTGTGTCATTCGGCGCCGTCAGAGGACTCGCTTTCTCAGCCATTCGGAAGTCGGTATTGCGCGGAAAAATAAGAAGGAGTTTATTTAGTGGTGTTTGCGCAATCCACTTCAATTGTTCATCAAATCTTCTTTTTTTCTTGGAACATGCTCTGCACATAGGACGGGTTGGAAAAGCGGTTCCGTTATCCGAAGTGTGATCGACGGTGTTTCGATCAATCATCAGAGACCAGTGGAATTGGGCCGAAGATCACGATTTTCTCAGTTCGTCGTTGATTCCCTGAGATGACCTTCCCTGCGGTTACGTGGCCCGACAACGGCCCTCGCGCTGGGGTTGTTGTCGAACGGTCGCCGAAGACGACGTTTTCGAAAAAGAAGTTTCCGATGTGTTGGTCTGCAAGCAACATGCTCGACGACGAATGCCAATTGGCAACGAGCTCACGAAGGATATTGCCGGTGATCAGGGATGTTGGTGTCGATCGTCGTGTGAAATCAGGGTCTGTTTGTGGAAAGGGTCACAAGATGTCCGGGCAAATTTGGCGGCTTCACTGTGTCTTGTGCATTGGCCTCGCGATGTCTGTGACGGGGTGCTGGGGAGAGTATTCAAGTTCCGCGGTCTATCCCGTCCAAGGTTCGGTGTTGGTGAAGGGTGTACCGGCTGCCTATGCGCGGGTCACTCTGGTGCCGATTAACGAGGACGAAAAAGAGATCGCCTCGGCCGTGGGCGTCGCGAACGAGCAAGGTGAGTTTAAATTATGGACACGTGAGGGGACGGGGAAGCGGCGTGACGGTGCTCGAGCCGGCGCGTATCTGGTGTCTGTGTCCTGGAGGATTCCCGAAGATCCTCGATCCAGTGATACGACCTACAGCGACGAACTGCTGCCGCCGCGATTTCAAGATCCCGAGCAATCTGGCTTGAAAATCGAAATCAGCTCGCGTGACCGAGAATTACCCCCGATTGAGCTGAATCCGTAGACCGCGGATTGCTCGGAGTAATCGGGGAATTGTGTGTTTTGTTCGATTTCCAATTTTTGAGGAGTTTGCCAGTGACTGCAAGATGCAAGAAGCCATCGGTGCGGGGATTTACCCTGATTGAATTGTTGGTGGTCATCGCGATTATCGCGGTGTTGATCGCCCTGTTGTTGCCCGCCGTGCAGCAGGCCCGTGAGGCCGCTCGCCGGACCCAATGTCGAAACAATTTGAAGCAACTCGGTTTGGCCATCTTCAATTACGAATCGACTTACAGCGCGCTGCCGATGGAGAAGATCACGTTCAAAACGTCGAAAGGATTTTATATCAATTACAACCAGAACTGGTTGCAGTTGATGCTGCCCTATATGGACCAGGCCCCAATGTATAACGGGTTCAACTTCAATCTCGCGTGGGATGATCCGGTTCAATGGCCGTTGACGACGGTCAGCGTTCCCGCGTTCGTTTGCCCCAGTGCTCCCGATCGGTTCTCGCGGACCAATCCAGCGGGAATTCCCGGGCTGAAAACGGCTGGTGGTCACGTTCCGCCGCCGAACGGTTTTGGCGTATGCGACTACATGGCATCCAGCGGGATCCGTTATTCGATTTATGTGCAAAATGAGCAATCGTCCACGCCCGTCAACATTCCTTCGGTCGGGGGGCTCTCGGCGATTCTTCAGCCACCAGCACCCGCGACGCAATTGGACCCTTACGACAATCGCTGGCCCTCGGTCATGCATACGACGATGGTCACGAAACTGAATGAAGTCACCGACGGTCTGTCGAACACGTTTATGCTGGTGGAAGATGCCGGCCGTCCCGGTCTGTTCCGGTCGAACAAGCGAGTCCAGGTTTCTGGAGTCACCACCGCCGACGGCTGGGGTTGGGCCGATACGGGTAATTCGGGTGCGCTCGATGGAGCCACAGCCGACGGTGTCAACTCGAACAGTTCCACGGCCGCGGCGGCGGGTGCCACAGATCCCACACCCACCTGTGCGCTCAGTGCGACCGGTCCCTGTTTTACCGGCGGGACTTATTTCATGAACGTCAACAGCGATAGCGAAATCTACTCGTTCCACACCGGCGGGGCGTTCACCCTGTTTGGTGACGGGACGGTTCACTTCCTGAGCGAGAATATTTCGCTCGCGACGCTGGCTGCTCTCGGGACGCGAAGCGGTGGCGAAACGGTTGGCGAGTTCTAATCGTTGATCGGCCGTCTGCGGAAAATCTGGCGAGCGAGAACTAACTGTTCTCGCTCGCTTTTTTTGTGATGGCCACCGGTGGGACGTTCATCGGTTTCAACGATTGACGAGCGGTGATTGGGACCTGCGTCGATCATTTCACGTTCGGCGAACCGGCCGTTGTCCTTTTGATTCTCGTTTTGACGAGAGTCACTTCGTTACCACATTGATTGAATCGAACGTCGTCCATAAAAGCGTGCATCAACATCACGCCGCGGCCGGAAGGGCGGGTGATATTTTCCGGATCACTGGGATCGGGAAGATTGGCGACGTCGAAACCGGGGCCGTCGTCGCGAATGACATAGCGGGCTTCTTCCGGTGTCGTGAGCGAGGTGACGACAATCCGGCGGTCGCAGTAGGGAAGTTCGTTCTGACGCTTGGCCGCCAGCTCGTAAAAGCTGTTGTCCGGTGATTCCTTCAGTGACGAGCTGACTTCCAGGTTGCCGTGATACAGCGCGTTCAGCAAAGCCTCTTCCAGCGCCAGGCCGACGCGAAGTTGTGATGTCATCGTCAAGTTCCAGATGCGTGCGAGTGTCGCTTGCAGATGTCGCGACATCGACCGGCATTCTTCCGGACGATTCTGGAGTAAGAATGATTCGGCGTGGGATTGTATGCGTCCCATCAGCACGTTCTGTTCACGTTCTTCGTTGGCACTGGCCAGGACCATCCGCGCCGTATCGACCAGTCGCTTGCCCAGCGAACGTTTGGCGACGTAGCTCGACGCGCCGACTCGCAAGGCTTCAATGGCCAGATCTTCGCTGCCGGTGGCGGTCATGAGAATGACGGGGGTCTGGATCGACTCTTCTCGCAGTTTGGCGACCATCTCCAGGCCGTTCATCACCGGCATTTGCATATCGGTCACGATCAGATCCGGGTGCAGATCGTGGATGGATTGCAATCCGGTTGCTCCATCGACGGCATACACGACGTCACACCGTGCTTGCTTCTGCAGCAAACCGCCGGCCAAGGCGCGATCGATGGGTGAATCATCGACGATCAGTACGAGAGTCATGTGGAAGCCATACCTCCCCGCTTTGATGCCGCCGTGTTTCGGATTCGGTTCTGGGGCCGGCCAGCAGGAATCTCCCGGAAACGGAAAATCCTCGACCGGGCGCAGGACGATCCCTCGGGTGATTGTTGAGCAGAGCAGGCGTCTCAACAATCACCCGAGGGATTTGTCCGCGACATTCTGGCCAGATCGATCCCACTTCGTCGAGCCAAACTTCGGCGAATTCATTTGTCCGGGGAGATCGGGCGGCTGGCCGAGGCGATTTTGCTGGTGCCATCACCCTGGCCGATCGGCTCAGTTGTCCCGCAATTTGCGCCTCAGGACTTTGCCAAGGAAGTTACGAGGCAGGTCGCCTTCGATGAATTCCAGGATCTTCGGAACTTTATGATGGGCCAGGTGGTCCTTCATGTACTGTTCAAAACGACGGACGTTGAAATGCGACTTGCTGGTCACCGCCACGATCGCTTTGACGATTTCACCGCGCTGTGCGTCTGGAACGCCAACCACCGCCGCATCTTTGACCATGGGGAACTGTTTCAAGACATACTCGACATCATTCGGGTAGACGTTGAATCCACTGGTGATGATCAGGTCTTTTTTGCGGTCCACGATCTTGAAGAAGCCGTCGGCATCTTGCGTGGCCAGGTCGCCCGTAAACAGCCATCCGTCGTGGAGAATCTGTTCCGTAGCGGTGGGATTGTTCCAATATCCCAGCATCACCTGAGGGCCGCGCACGATCAATTCGCCGACTTCGCCCGGTTCGAGCACTTCGCTGCCGGTCTCGGCATCGACGATCAAGGCCTCGGTGTCGGGCAGGGGCAGGCCGATCGTGCCCGGTCGTTCGTTGCCATCCAGCGGACCGGCATGGGTGACCGGACTGCATTCGGACAAGCCAAACCCTTCGACAACTTTGGCACCGGTATATTTCGCAAATTCAGCGGCCGTTTCCGGCATCAAGGGAGCCCCGCCGGAAATCACCCACATCAGCGACTGCACGTCCCAATGGCGTTTCTCGCTTCTCATGGTTTGATTCAGCGCGTGCAGCATGGCGGGAACGGCCGGGAAGATGCTGGGGCGAGTGGATTCGATCAGATCCAGGACCGTTTTCGCCTGGAAACGATGATGCAGCACAAGGGTCGCCGCCATCGCAACACCCGTGGTGGCGCAGGTCGACAGGCCATAGCTGTGAAAGAAGGGGATGACGGCCAGGAAGGTATCCTTGCCCGTGCGATTTCCGCACCACGCCTTGATCTGCAGCGCATTCGCCAACAGATTGGCATGCGACAGCAACACGGCCTTGGCGCGTCCGGTCGTACCGCCTGTGGGAAGAATGTAAGCCGGTGCCTGCGACGGCGACCGTACCGGTTCGGCAATCGGCTGAACGTGGGCAAGTGCCTTCAGGAAATCGCTCGATTTGACCGTTGAATGGATGTGCAAACCTTGACGCTTCAGACAGGCCGCGCGGTAGAGCCAACGTTTAACGACCGGCAGACGAGAGGCGATCGAACAGGTCAGAAGATGTTTCGGTCGATGTTCGCCGGCTGTCGCCAGCGGTGCCAAGAGATCGAGAGCCACGACCAGTTTGCATTCGGTGGTCTTCAGCAGGTCGTCAATTTCAACCGCGACCGACAGGGGGCTGATCGAGACAACCAGACCGCCCGCCATCCAGACGCCATAAGCGGCGATCAGATATTCGGGAATATTCGGCAACAGCAAGCCGACGCGATCACCGGGCTGCACCCCGAGTGATTGATAGAGTGCGGCGGCTTTACGAGCTCGCTCAAACAACTCTTCATAGGTCATCGATTCGTTGAAGTAGCGGATGGCAACCCGCTGTGGGAACCGGCGTGCAGTCTGTTCCAGCAACCACCAGACTGGCTGATCGGGGTACTCAAGATGAGCGGGAGTGCAGATGGGGTAGTGGTTCAACCACGGTGCCGTGGAACCCTCGGTCGCGAATCGCGTTGTTTCGAACGAGACTGACATGATGGATCTCCCCAAGAGTAAATCAGCAGTTGCATTTCATGGTCCATAACTGAGAAACGTAAAATGAGGGATAATTTCAATTCTCAATAGTGAATACGCTGGAACAACAAACGGCGTGGGCGTGTCGCCAGAGCCACCAGTTGAATAATAGCGCTTGGAATGACGGTGGTCGGCAGAATGACGAACTTGTCAGGCGGGAGAATCCGAGGATCACACGGACGGCGCACCCTTTGGCAGGGTGACCGTTTGCATGGCCGGTCGTCGGATCGGGATGAGGCGAAGTGGCGGGATCAAATCAGCGATCAAGTGCTTCGGATCAGGCCAATCTGGCATCATCTGTTTGTTAACACAATTTCAATCAACATACGGAAGTATCGGTCGGTTTCGACGGGTGGCAAGCTGGAAGTCGATCAATTTGAGCGGAATTTCTGACTCTTGGCCGTGCAACCAAGTAAAAGCGTCATTCGCGGACAGAACCTCTTTTCACGCTCCTTGCATGAAAATGGCCCGGACGACGTCTGACGATCTCGACGGTCCTGGTTGATCAAATCCGCGAGACCGTACCGAAGGCACTCCGGCACCGAACGGTGCTGCCGCATGTCCAAAGCACGCATCGTGCTGGCTGGATTCGCTCGCGACGATCAAGCCTTTGAGACCTGGCGATCGCTCGATTTCTTGTTGAACGAGACTTTGGTCGGTTAGGATCAAATCGGAGTCGCAAACGCGTGGTTTTTTAGAAGGCGTCGATCGTCCATGAATCAATTTCACCGCTTCATCAATTTGCTGCTGGGGGTCTGCCTGATCGGTCACGGGGGCGCGGCGGCCGGGGCTCAGGATCAGGCGACGAATTCATCACCCAATATCGTGATCATTTATGCGGACGATCTGGGATATGGAGATCTGGGTTGTTACGGAGACATGCCCAGCGTCACACCGCGACTGGATCGCATGGCGGAGCAGGGGGCTCGCTTCACCGATTTCTATTCGGCTCAGCCGGTCTGTTCGGCATCGCGAGCCGCCTTGTTGACGGGGTGCTATTCCAACCGCGTCAGCATCGTGGGAGCGCTGTCGCCCGCGCAGCATTATGGATTGAATCATCAGGAAGTCACGCTGGCTCAACTGGTCAAACAGAAGAACTACGCGACCGCCATCTACGGCAAATGGCATCTCGGCCATCATCCCGATTTCCTGCCCAAGACGTTCGGCTTTGACGATTACTATGGGCTGCCTTATTCGAATGACATGAGTCCCTTGCCGGAGGACAATCCCGGGTCGGAACCGAAAAAACAGTTCCCGCCACTGCCGCTGATTGCAGGAACTACGGCCATTGCGACGTCACCCGATCAGTCGCAATTGACAACGTCTTACACAGAACATGCGGTCAAGTTCATTACCGATCATCGTGATCGGCCGTTCTTTCTTTACGTGCCGCACACGATGCCCCATGTCCCCTTGCGCGTCTCGAGCAAGTTTGCGGGGAAGACCGGACGCGGTTTGTATTCTGACGTCATGGCCGAAATTGACTGGTCGGTCGGCCAGATTCTGGACACCCTGGAACAACACAAACTGACCGAGCGAACTCTGGTGATCTTTTCCTCTGACAACGGTCCCTGGAAAGTGTTTGGCAACCATGGCGGTTCGCCCGGTCCGCTGCGCGAATCGAAGGGGACCGTCTATGAAGGAGGCGTCCGCGTGCCTTGTATCGTCCGATGGCCGGGACATATTCCGGCGAAGACCGTCATCCGCGAACCGGCCATCATGATGGATTGGTTTCCGACGATTGCTCGCGTGACCGGTTGTCAATTGCCCGCACAGCCGATTGATGGACGTGATCTCTGGCCGCTGCTGACGGTACCCGGTACGAAGAGTCCGCATGACGCTCTCTTTTTCTACTACCGCGACTGCGAATTGCAGGCGATGCGTAGCGGTCGTTGGAAATTGCTGTTTCCTCACGAAGTGGGCAGCACCGAGGGAATCGTGCTGGGACGGGATGGTGTGTCGGGCAGAGGCATTCGCCGTCAGATTGGTCTGGAGTTGTACGACCTGCAGGAAGATCTCAGCGAGCAGCGAAATCTGGCTGAATCACATCCTGACGTTGTGGCCGCACTGCAAAAACAGGCGGATGCGATGCGCGAAGAACTGGGCGATCGTCTGCAACAGAAGATTGGGAAGGCTGTCCGCCCGCACGAAGATTTTCCTGCGTCGACCCAGTGAAAGAACGGGGAGCCGATTTCCTCGTCGACTGGCAAAGAAGGCAAACAAGCGAGCCGGGAAAATCGTTACCGCGGTTTGACCGAAGGCGAACGTGGGTTCGCGAGAAAATAGAACCGACCGTCTTCGGCACCACCCACGAAATCGGGGACGCCGTTGCCGTCGAAATCGACGGTCGTGGGACTGACGTCGTGGCCTTCGATGTTTTGTTTGGCGAGTGTCCCGGCATGTTGAAATCGCCAACCTCCTTCTTGTTTACCCAGGCCTCGGTAAAGATCGGCATTCGACGAGTTCAACAAGAGATCCAACTGACCATCGCCGTCCCAATCGACAACCGCGATCTTCCGACGCCCGCTGCCGCCCGCGGTTCGTTCATTGAATCGCAGCGGTTTGCCGTCTGCGTCGGTGAATAGCCGCTGGGGTGGCGTGAGCACTAACTGGTTGCCCTGGCGAGTTCGTTCGAACAGCGCCAGATAGCCTTCGGTGTCGAGCATCGCAAGATCGAGTAGCCCATCGCCGGTGAAGTCATGCACGACCGGTGTCGTGCGCCATTGGGTGACCAGTTCCTTGCCGGTAGGGTTCCACCAGGTCCAGGCGGGCTTGGGCGGTGCGGCAGGCCACTCAACTTCGATCGGCTGTAGCGTGGTGAATTGCGGAACGCGGCGGCTGCCGACATTTTTCAACCACTGTACCCGGCCGAGAATCGAATTCAGGACGACGTCTGGCAATCCGTCGTGATCCCAGTCAACGACATTGATGGTTGTATAGCCCCACTTGGCCTCGGCGGGCCCTTGAACGCTGCCGTTGGCTCCGGCCATCACGCGAAAGACCTTTCCGTCGACCTTCAATCGCTGCGGCGCCGACCACTGCGGTGTGGCGACCTTGGGGCCGCTGAGGTTTTCGAAGACTTCGATATAACCGGCTGTATTGCCCGAAACGATGTCGATGTCGTTGTCGCCGTCCCAATCGACTCCATAGGGTGTGGCCAGTGCCCCGCATTTGAGTGTGTCGGCTTGCTGCTGAAAATAACGAGGTGCCGCGAATGCCAATTGGAACCGCTGCGACTTTTCCAGGCGATCGGTCGCAGCAGATGTCGTGCGACTGATGTTCTCGACAAAGGCGACCCGGCCATCTTCATCGCCGACGATCAGATCTGCGTCTCCGTCGCGATCCCAGTCGAACGCCACGGGGACGATCATCTCCAGATCCATCTTCAGTGGTGAACCATCGAGCTGGGTCACGCGCAGACCGGCAGCATACAGGGGCTTTTGTCGTGTGCCGATGTTTTCGAAATAGGTGAAGCCGTCCAGGAATTCGCCGCACACAATGTCGAGATCGCCGTCGGAGTCAAAGTCGGCGAAATTGGGCGAGGGGCAGCCGAAAGTGTCGATCGGCTTACCTGCGGCTTCAATTTTTTGAGGAGATAGATACTGCGGCGCGGCAGTCGTGCCGGTGTTGCGATGCCACAGGACCAGGCCATGCAGGGGGCCGTTTTTCCATTCTCCCTGGGCATTCCAGGCGTCGTCCCAGCCGTAGTCACTCCAGTCTTCGATACCGGTGATCAGGTCGAGAGCACCATCACCGTCGTAATCGACATATCGCCATTGATTATGACGAACTTTCGGTCCTTTGGTCTGCGTCCATTCCGGCCGGTAAAAGTTTGCGGGCACCGGCAGGGCGATGCGTTCTTGTAATCCGATTTTCTCAAAGTTCCGGTATTCAAAGCCTGGTGTCAGGACGCGCAGCGTTCCGTCCACATAACTGGGCATGACATAATGGACCGTCGAACTGAGTCGTCGCGCCGGTTGGAAGACGGGCATTTTTTCGACGGCGGTGTCGCCCGTCGTATTTTCGAAAAACCAGATGCCGTTCGACGGTTTGTCGGGGCAAGACACGATCAGGTCGAAATCGCCATCGCCATCGGCGTCGCACGGGACCGGCCACGCCCACAGGCCGACTCCCAGATCGACATTCAGTCCGGGATGGTTGAAGGGCAGCTTTTCGAGACCGCCGGCAGAGAGCACCCCAGACCAGCAAACGAAACAGAGACTCGCGAACCATTTGGTCATCGAATGGTACCTGGGGCAAAAAGAGGAGAGATCCGTCACGTTAGGATCCTCGTCCGAATTTGCGTTCGAAACGGAGGATCAATTCCCGATTACCGATGTTTTCAAGGATCAGCCGAACTTTGTCTTGTGTGTCCTGATAGGTACATGCAGGCTTGAGCGCTTCGAGCACCGTCTCGGGATCGTCGTTCGCTTCGAGTTGCGTAAGCAGGAAGCTGGTGGCCGAGGAATCGCGCGACAGGCCGATGCTGATCAACAGTGATCGTTGAAGTTCCTGATCCGCGGTCCGCTGCCAGCAGGCGATCAGAGCCTTAATCGCCTCGGGGCGTCCGCAGATACCCAGCGCCGCAGCTGCCTCCAAGACCACATTCTCGTCGTGATTGGTCAGAAAACTTGCAACGACAGCAATCGAAGAGGTCGGTGCCAAATCTAACAATCCCGACATGCACAGGCCCACGACTTCGGCCTCGGGATCTTCGGACAAGAGTTTCAGGCGGAGCAGGGGAATGGCCGACTCGTGCCGTGTGTCGGTGATGGCTTTAATCGCGTTGATCCGATCCGCCCGTGAGCCCATCAGGTAATCGACGAACGCGTTCAATTTGTCGACGATTCGCAGCTGCTTCGAGCGGGCCAGACCGAAGGCACAGCCCGCGCGAACATTCTCCGCAGTGTCTTCCTCTTTCGGCCAGGCGGGTTCGATTTGCTGGTATTTGATGTGAGCCAGGTAGAAATCGGGGTCGTCATAGGCCAGTTGTCCCAGTGCCTCGAGGATCGCCGCCTTAGCCGTGCAACCTTTATCCGCTTTGATGGGATCGGTGTGTTGGATCAGCCGATTCCAGGTCGTCAGCAAGGCGGGCTCGACTCCCGAGAGTTCAAAGTGGCCGACTAACTTGGCGGCTTCGGCCACGACCAGGTTGCAACCGTCATTCAAGTGTTTGACCGCCGCTTCGCGGATTTGATCGAGATCGCCTTGATCGCGAATTGCGCGCAGGCGGTGCATTCGTTCGTCGACAGATGCGCGAGGAGGCATGGCGGCGGTCATTCCCAATAGATCGAAATCGAGTTCCATCAAGTGGCGCGTTGCCCGAAATATTTCCCGCAGCATACTCGTACGAGAGAAATCTGGTCACGTTCGAGCGAATGATTCGGCCGATTGAATCGCGATTCGAAAACAAAAGCCCGCGAATCACGCGCGAAGATGCGGATGAATCGCGGGCCTGTGAATGAGTTGTTTTTGATTCGCAGGCGAGTGCGAATCAATTCCTCGTTACGAGACGCCAGCCAGTTCCGTGGCTTGAGCCACTCGACCAATCCCCAGAATGTAGGCGGCCGTTCTGAGGGGTACCTTTCGGGTTTCGGCGATTTTCCAGACGGCGTCGAACGCGGCGTTCATGCGAAGTTCGAGCTTGGTGCGAATCTCTTCGAGTGGCCAGTGGACGACCGAACGATTCTGGACCCATTCGAAGTAACTGACCGTCACACCACCGGCGTTGGCTAGGATATCGGGAACGACCAGAATCCCTCGGCGATGGAAAATCTCGTCGGCTTCGGGGGTTGTCGGATCATTGGCCGCTTCGACGACATATTTGGCTTGGACCAGTGGTGCGGTCTCGGCTGTCAACTGGCCGCCGAGCGCGGCGGGGATCAAGAGATCGCATTTGGTGGCGAAGAGTTCTGCGTTGGTAATCGGTTGTGATTCAGGGAAGCCTTGCACGCCGTTATTGATTTTCGCGTATTCACTCAATTTGGGAATATCGATTCCACGCGGATTCGCGCAGCCACCACGGACGTCGGTGATCGCGACGACATTGGCCCCTCGTTCATAAAGGAAGCGAGCCGTGTACGAACCGACGTTACCGAAGCCTTGAACGGCGACGGTCTTTCCTTTCAATTGCTGGCCCAGTTGATGGAACAGTCGATCGGCGATGATGACCACGCCGCGACCGGTGGCTTCTTCACGCCCTTCGCACCCGTGCAGTTCCAGTGGCTTGCCGGTGACACAGGCCGGTTGAAAGCCGTGGTACTTCTGATACTGATTCATAAACCAGGCCATGACCTGGGCGTTCGTGCCCATGTCGGGGGCCGGGATGTCGCTGTCGGGGCCGACCATATCGTGAATCTGATCGACGAACTTTCGTGTCAGGCGTTCGAGTTCCCCTTTGCTGAGGCTGCGAGGATCAACGGCGACACCGCCTTTGGCTCCTCCGTACGGCAGATCGACGACGGCCGTTTTCCAAGTCATCAGCTGCGCCAGTGTTCGCACCTCGTCATCATCAACCTGGGGGTGGAATCGAAGTCCACCTTTCATGGGGCCGCGTGCCGAGTCGTGTTGCACGCGATAACCGACGAATGTCCCGATTTCGCCGTTGTCCAGGCGGATGGCGAGTTGAACTTTGACGTCGCGCTCGGGTGTCAGCATCAGTGTCCGCATTCGATCCGAAATCTTCAGGTGATCGGCGGCAGTATGAAAATAGATCTCTGACTTATTGGGTATGCTCATCATCGTTTCCAAATGAACAAAGGAGTGATCGGGAGTTGGTGGAAGATTTATCACACTTGTGGTGAAAAGGCACGAGCGGTGACAAAGGAATGGTAGCGCTGCGGTTGTTGATTTCTATGATCGGACGCTGTTCGGCTGGCGATTCGAGAAAAAGTGTTTGATGTGAATCGGCAAACAACGAAAAAAAGAGGCACTATCGGTGCTCACGAATCAACACGACCCTGAACTTCACGAAAGTTTGTGACGAGCCAGTTACGGCATTAGGATTTTCGCACGATACATCGTTCACACTCATCACCTACGCCAAGAGGGTGGTTTTGGTTGGGTTTGGTGCCTTTGTTCGTGGCGAATTCCGCTTGATTTTCCGTGAGCTTGGTGACCGGCGGTTCTTGCTGGCGTCGTTCAGAGATCGCAGTCGAGTGGTCGGAATCGTCAGATGTCAGTGCTCAAGCGATTTGTGATGCCTCCTGGATCGTGTTTGTGTTTCGCGATCGGGGCGATTAGCGCAAAGGGCGATCGATATCGCGAGGATTGTGTTCGGGGTGGGGTTGTTGTCCGGCTGTCCACTGAATGGGATTGTCTCCGGCGTTCGTCTGTGACAGCGGTTGTTCATACTGCTGGAAGTAGGGACTGTTCCAGGCTCCGGGAACTTTCTCGATTAAAAAGTGCGCGACACATTCGGCCATGTGCTGGTGCCCAACAGACGACCAGCGCGGCGCGTGACGAAGAAAGTTTTCTTCACCCGGCTTGCCTGACGTGATGACCGTCGAACCATCGATGTAGGGGATCCTTTTTTGTGCCGCGAAATCGGCCAGTACATTGAAGGGAGCTCGATTGGAGAAGTAGGCATCACGAGCGACGCCTGCGGCCAATCGGACGCCTTCCCCGCGGCTGCATTTTGCGGAAACCTGCCAGGGCTTGGGAGACGTCATCAATACGAACTGACAATGTGACGATCGGCACAAGGTGGCCAGATTGAGGATCGGTTTGACGGCTTGACGAAAGGCCATATTTTCTTCGGGGTGGTCATTGCGAAGCCAGGCATAAGGGTTGGTGTCGACATCGCGACTGGAAGCTTTCTGCCGACTGATCTGCTGTTTCCACTCGGTACACATGCCAGACAGCATCCAATCGAGCAGACGAAATTGCTTCCGCCAGACATCCAGTTGGGGAATCCTTTTGTTCGAGGCGATCAATTTAGGGTTCGGACACGATTGAGGGTTTCCGGATTCGTCGCAGCGAGACAGGCGACGAATCTGTCGGTCATCGGCGACATCCGACCAATCGAAATGCAAAAGCACCAGATCGGGGTGCAGACCCAGCAGTCGCTGTTTGAACAGCACAAATTCGGTCAGCGGGCAATGCCCGGGAATTCCCGCATTGATGACTTCGACGTGCAGGCGAGTCTGTTGCTGCAGTTGATGTTGAAGTAACGCGCAGAAGTGATTCGATTCCGCTGTTTCAGGGGCGAAGATCGTTTCATCGCCCAGCACGACGATGCGACAGACGTCCGGGGACTTGGGGATGATCGGTTCGGCCCCGCGCAGCCCCAGACTATTGGTCTGGAACTCGATCTCGGATCGGGTATCACGACATTCGACTTTGGCCTTGGTGAGCGGTCTCAGTTCCTGATGGAACGACCACGAGGGGACGGTGAGCTGCGACGGGTCGGCGCAAGGGCTTTCAGAGGTTCGACAGATGGAGGTGCCAGTGAGGGCTTCGTACGCGCGCACCGCCACCTCGGCTCCACAGATCAGGAGGATGAGCAGTGAAGCTGCACAAGTCATGCGACGTAATAAAGTCAACCCGGCGCGGAACATATTTGTGACGCGACCATGTGTGAAACGTTCCCGATATTTGGCTCTCGCACTGCGAACGTCTCACGGAAGGATTGCGAGAGATTTCTGTCCCCGAAACAACAGCCATCGCAAAAAGGAACCCGGTACCGAAGTCAAAAACTTCCGCCCTTCATGCGGCGGAATGCTAATTCGGCCAGCAAAACCGGACAATACGGGTTTTATGGCGGTGATCTGGCCACTCGCACGGAGTCGTTTTCCCGTGTGTGGAGACGCTATTGGGCATTCGCGAGACGGGTGTGGCTGTCGTTCTTTTCGGTTCTTTTGCGCCTTTTTGGCTTTTCGTGGGCCGGTCCACTGGGGTTGGCCGATAAACGTCTGTCGCCGCCGTTTATTGACCGGCCCGCGCACCACCGGTATCATTCCTTTACAGCAAATGAACCTTTTTTCGTCTCCACTGTCCAAGCCAGTACTATGAAATGCGATTCGTTCCTTCTGCTAGGCCTGCTAGCTCGCTGAAACGCGAGGTTCAGGGAACGTCCAGTCGCATCCAATGCACAAGTTGACCCTGAGACCTTGCGGTCTCGGGGTTTTTTCATTTTGGTCGTCGGTTGTCACTATCTGTTTTCGATTCTCAACCTTTCCATGATTGAGCGGCAAACCATCATGTCCGACAACGTTATTATCTTCGATACCACGCTTCGCGACGGGGAACAGTCACCTGGTTGCAGCATGACGACACCCGAAAAGTTGAAGGTTGCCGAAGCACTGGTCGAACTGGGCGTCGACGTGATCGAGGCGGGGTTTCCCATTGCTTCGCCAGGCGATTTTGAAGCGGTCAGAGCCGTGGCGCAGAAGTTTGGCGATCGAGCCACGATCTGTGGACTGGCCCGTTGTCGCCGCGACGATATTGAACGAGCCGCGGAAGCACTGAAAGGGATTGCCAAGCCGCGAATTCATGTGTTTCTGGCCACCAGCCCGATCCACCGTCAGTTCAAGCTGAAGATGGCCCAGCAAGAGATCGTCAAGGCGGCGGTAGAACATGTGAAGCTGGCGAAATCGTTCTGCGACGATGTTGAGTTTTCGCCAGAAGATGCCGCTCGGACCGAGTTGGATTTTCTGTGTGAAGTCGTTGAGCAGGCGATCGCCGCCGGGGCCACTACCGTCAATATCCCTGATACGGTCGGTTATGCGACGCCAACCCACTATTTCAAGGTGATTTCACACCTCAAACAGCACGTTTCGAACATTAACCGGGCGATCATCAGCACGCATTGTCATGACGATCTGGGGTTGGGAGTCGCCAATAGTTTGGCCGCCGTCGAAGCAGGGGCACGTCAGGTCGAATGCACGATTAACGGCTTGGGCGAGCGTGCCGGCAATGCGGCCTTAGAAGAGATCGTGATGGCTTTGAAAACTCGACACGACTACTACGGCGTCGAGACAAGAATCAACACGCCTAAGCTGTGCGGCGTCAGCCGACTGGTGTCGAGTATCACCGGGATGCTTGTCCAACGAAATAAGGCGATTGTGGGACAGAACGCCTTTGCCCACGAGGCGGGGATTCATCAAGACGGCATCCTGAAAGAGCGGACGACGTACGAGATCATGCGGGCCGAAGATGTCGGCTATATCGGGACCAATCTGGTCTTGGGCAAGCATAGTGGGCGGCATGCGATTCGGTCGCGAGTGATCGAACTGGGTTATCAGCTGGGCGATGCCCAATTGCAGCAGGTTTACGACGATTTCATTGCGTTGGCTGATAAGAAGAAAAACGTTTACGACGCGGATATCGTGGCGTTGATCGATAACCGCATGAACGTTTCAGCCGATCGTTGGAAGCTGGTGCGATTTCATATTGCCGCCGGTACGGGAACCATTCCCACGGCGACAGTGGAACTGCGCGACGAATCGGTGGCCCCGCCGACGACTTCCGACACCACGATCGGGCGTTCGTCCGTTACCTTCCGCGATGCGGCGATTGGTGATGGACCGGTGGATGCCGTTTGCAAAGCAATGGAGCGTATCATCGGCATCACGGCGGAACTCAAGGACTATCAGGTCCGGGCGGTCTCCGGCGGCGAGGACGCACAGGGAGAAGCCTCGGTTGAAATCATTTACCTGGGTCGGCGGTATCATGGCAAAGCGATCAGCACCGACGTGATCGAAGCCAGCGCCTTGGCCTATCTGAAGGCATTAAATAAAGCCCTCGGTGAACAGCCATCGGAAGCGACTGCCAAGGGCGTTTGATCGCTTTGTTCGACCACTGTGAATGAGTGACGGTGTCTTCGCCAATCCTACGGGACCGGGCCTTAAGTCGACGGGAATGTTTGTATGAAAGATCGTCGTCTGATTGTGGTCGTGGCTATCGGGGGATTGATCGCCGCCGTCTGCGCAGCCCGCATGCTGACTAACAAGCCGCAGGACTACGCCATGCAGGTGGCCGAAGCCACGGTCATGCGTCCGGCACCAGGTTTCGAAGCCCTCGACGCGAATAATCATCTGGTGCGACTGGGGTCATGGCTGGGCCGGCATCGGATCATCGTCTATTTCTTCGACGGAGATCAGGGGGCCGACAACGATGTCGATTTGTTGCGGCTGAGGGATCGTTTTTCGGACCTGCAAGCTCAGGACGTTAAGGTCGTCGGGGTCACGGTGGCGATACCCCAGGTGAATCGCGCGGCGATGGAGCGGGCAGGGGGCGATTTTCCGTTCCCGCTGATTTCAGACGTTGATCCGCAATCGGCTGAAGGAACCCTGCGAATTCACCGTCATTGGGGGCGGCTGGATCCTGTCACCGATAAGCCGCTTTCGGGCGCATTCTTAATTGATCGCAAGGGGCAGGTGGCTTATGTGGGGACGACTCCGAAGCCGTACGACAATGTCGAACTGATCATTGATGCGATCGTGAAATGATTGGTCTGGCTTGTCAGACCCTGGTACTTTCCGGCAGCAATCGCGAAATCTTTCACCGCACGTGAGGCCAAACGCAGGTCCACTCCACGGTGGAATGAATGAATGCTCCGGCTCGGGAAGGGCCGACGGTGCTCTCGCGACCGGCGAATTATTTCTTCGCAATTCTTTTCGCGAAATTTGTGGGTTTCGCGATTGGGATTTTCGAATTCCCTTTGCCAATCACGGTTTTACCGCGGGTTTTTGCCGGTTTTGCGAGTTGTCGGCACTTTGTTTCGCGGTCTTGACCCAATTTTAAGATTCTCCTAAAACCCCGCCCGCTTCGACCAACTCACTGCTGACGACATGCAGTTGTTGCCGACGCCTCCCTTCAACTTTCACTTCCGCAGATTCACTTCACCGCTTTCTAACCTCGTTTTTAGGTAGGAAGGTTTCCATGCCCCGTTCATCGTTCGGGCTGGCCTCGCTCTGGGGCGGCCTCACCATGCTGAGTCTTTGCGGAACTGCTTCCGCGCAATGGTTTCCCGGAGGAGGAAGCAGTTGCGGTTGCTCGGCTCCCTCGTATATGGGCCCACCTCCTATCATGCGTCAAACGGCCGCCGCTTTTGGTGCCGCGCCGATGATGCCGGTTTCGTATGCCTACAACGACGGGATGCAATGTGGGGCACCGATTGCCTGTCACATCGAGCAGCCAGTCCAAACGGTTCACATTCAGGCCATCGCCCCGGTGACCCAAACCGTCGTGGCCGTCCAAGACCTGCAACCGATTCATCAACCGATCATGCAGAACGTTCAGGCGACGGAATACCGTCCGGTCAAGCAGACGGTCTCCAAGCCGGTCGTGACGACGGAATATGTCGATCAGGCCGTGACGGTGATGACTCCTGTCAACGAACTGCGTACGACCAATGTTCCCACCGTCAATTACCAGACGGTCACGGAATACAAGACGGTTCAGAAGCAAGTCGGTTATTGGGTGACGAAGAACGTTCCCACGAACCGCGTGAATGCTTTCCAGTATGACAATCGTCCAAATGCTCTCGGTGCGATGAACCGTGCCAGTTACAACATGCGTAACGCGTTCACTCCGCCGTTTCAGCAAGTGCGTCAATTCGTGCCACAGACGATGACCTGCACAGTACCCTGCAAGAAGACGGTCGCCGTCCCGGGTATGAAGCAAGTGACGTACAACGTTTCTCGGATGCAGCCGACCCAAACGACCCGCAAAGTGGCGGTCAACAAAGTCACGTATCAGACAGCAGAAGTCACGGTCATGGCTCCGTTCCAGGTCATGAAGACAGTCCAGGTCGGCACGAAGGTTTCGTTCGCCCATCCGTCAACGACTGCCGTGACGGCTTCCGCTTCGTCGAACAACTGCAATTCCACGACCACCAGTGGAACCGCATTGGCCCCCACGCCTGATCCACGAGCCTCGGCCGCCCAACCGCGACCCGCTCAAACCGCCAATCCGAACGACAGCCTGGATCCCGATGCCATCAATAACCGCAAGGGTGCGGCTCTTGAAACGAACGACCCATTGGGTCAACGTTTGACCGAAACCTCTGCTCCCGTCAAAACATTTACCGCCTCCGCCAAGTCAGTTTCGACTCCCTCCGTAGTTCGTGTTAGTCAGTGGGTCGCTCGGACCCCAGCCTTGTCCAATCCGCAACCAAGTGGTAAGTCCGCGGCGATTTCCATCGCCGACTCCACTCGGTAAAACGCTGCTTCCTAAGCACATCGATTGCTCGATTTTTCCCCCACGCGGTGCCGGTTTCTTGCCGGCACCCATTTTCATTCTTTGGGGTGATTTTTGTCCGTCGCGGGTTGTCTTTCGGTACGTGCCGCGTCGCGTGATTCACGTCGTCTTGAAAAAGATCGAACTTCAGTGTGCTTTCGCGTGTTGAGGGAAGATCAGCGACTGAATGGGCAGGGCGTCTCAATCAACCAGAGACCCTTCCGCCAATGCGACCGGGCGGAACGAAGTGTCACGAATCCGCGGCTCGCCCGATCTGAAACGGCTTTTGCCCGACCATCTCTGGCCGCGTTTTTTCTCTACGTCGTCTGCGCTGTCGGATCAGCTCATTTGCCTTAGTCTCGCCGTCGGCAGGGGGGGCACCGTGTCCCGATTCAGTCCCCGATGAGGAGTAACCTGAAATTCTGCTGAATTTCGGGTAGGATTCTGTCTGACTTTTCGGCTCGCGGTGGGACGGGTTGAAGAACTTGGTGCCGCCGAATTCATGTCTCGACAGGCTTCAACAAGGGTCGACAAAATGGGGATGCGAAGAAAACGCTCTCGTTGGCGTCTGCATCCTGATCGGAGTGATTGCATGACTCACCCGTTTTTATGGCGAGTTTTGAGCCGCGGTCGAACGTGTCGAACCCCTTTCTTACCCGGTCTGGCCGCTCGTAGCGTGTTTGCGGCGGTGATGATTTCGAGCATTTGTTTTTCCGTCTGCGTTGTATGTGCCGCCGATAACACGGTGAGCGAGGTCGATTATCCGTTGGCGGTGATCAACGCCGCCAGCATGCAACGTCTTCGCGACAATGCCGGAACGATGTTCGAATCGGCCGAACGGAAAGACATGACGGATCGGGTCGATCAATGGATGACGAATAGCCTGAAAGACGCCAAGGGCCTCGACCGTCAGCGGCCATTCGGCATGATGCTGTATTTGAGTTCCGAATTGCTCGGTCCGCCGCTGGGAATCATGTATTTACCCGTGACGAACCTGCAAGAAGCACTGGACACCTTGTCAAACGGGGCAGGGACGATCGATTCGGTTGAGGGCAAACCGAATCGATATGAAATCCAGTATGACGGCAATTTCAAGGTACGATTGCTCTATCGTCATGGCTATCTGTTTCTGGTCTTTCCCGATGGCAATGATTCGTCATTGGATCGTGAATTTCCCGACCCGGAAAAATTAACGGCGAGGATCTCGTCCCAGCACGACATCGCCATTTCGCTATTAATTAAAAGCATTCCCGTCGGGTTGAAGTCGGTGTTGATGGCTTATTTCAAGACGCAATCGCAAGCCGATCTTCAGCAACGGGACGATGAACCTGAATCGGTTTATCGATTGCGCCGAGCGAACGGTGAAGTCTGGGTGGAACTGATTGACAAAGTTGTCAATCAGGGACATGAGATCACGCTTGGCCTGCGCGTGGACAACGAGCAAAAAGTGGCTCGGGTCGACTTGGAGTTGGCGGGAACGCGTGATAGCAAGTTTGCGAAGTTCTTCCAGGGGATGGCCGGTAAGAAGACTTATTTTGGCAACCTGTTGGCCAATCCCGCGACGTTTACACTTTCGCTGTCTGTCATGCTCGAAGAGAAGCAACGGCAACTGGTGGCCACGTATTTCGAGGCGGCTCAAAGGGATCTGGCCGCCAAGTTTGATCAGGACGACGTCGCGGACCTGCAGAAAATCGTGACTCCGATTTTCAAAACCTTCACGACGTCGGCCGAAGCGGGGCACCTGGATGCCTTCGCCCAGTTGGCCGGGACTGAACAGGAAGAATTCGCCCTGGTCGCGGGGGTGAAGCTGACGACGTCGCGCGAACTTCCTGCGAGGATCGAACAACTGCTCGATTTTTTGAAAGAGGGGGCTGACGACAATGACCTGGCAAGGAAACTGGAGTTGAGTGTCGATTCGATCGATTCGCATCCCGTTCACCGGTTGCCCATCGCTCCTGACAAAGGTGGACAGCGGCTGTTTGGTCCGGCGGCATCCTTGTACGTTTATGCCAGTCCGCAGACGATTTGGTGCGCGGTCGGCGGGGACGAGGCGCTGACAACGCTGAAGTCCGCCGTCCAGACGGCGGCAGCGCCCCAGGATCCCCAATTGGGACGCAATCGTGTTCCGGTGCAGCTCGTGACTCATGCGAAAAACTGGATATCAGTGGCTGACGACGAGAATCCCGGTACCATGGTCTTGCTCGATCAAGCGGAATCGTCGTTCGGTTCTGATAATGATGCGATGACCGTTGAGCTACGCCCCACGGATACGGGAGTGCGAATTCGGGCCGAGTTTCAGACGGGCTTTATTGCGCTGCTGGGGCGCAGCATTACTCGGGGAATTGAAACGGGATCCTTTAATCGGCGGCCGAGAAGACGAGACGGTGCGCCACAAGCCGAAAAGAAGTCCACATCCCCGGATGTTGATCCGGATGATTTAGAGAATTGACGGGTGACAGAAATCACTCCGATTGATGATCAAAAAGAAACACGAGATAAAACAGATGACAACATCGATCGAAACAGCGACGAATATTTACCTGGTTCGCTATGGCACAGTTCCAGAGGTGGCCCGGTTTGCCAATGACTCGGTGGAACTTCCTGTTCGCGGTGCGACGGTCGTTGTGGAAACCGATCGCGGACTGCAGATGGGCACTGTCCTGGAGCGGCTGAAGCCTCACTTTGACCCGGCCAAAGAGTCGGAAACCGAATTTAAAATGATTCGGACAGCGACCGGTCTCGACCTGGAAACGGCTCGCGATCTGCTCCGCGAATGTGAAGAGGCGTTTCCGCAATGGTGCGCCCGCATTTCCCAATGGGGGCTGAATCTGGAACTGATCGACTTGGAATGGACGCTTGATCGTCAAAAACTGATTCTGTACGTCCTATGCGAACGCGGGCCCGATTCGACCAAGCTGGCGCTGCAAGCGGCCGCCGGAGGATTCGGCATTATCGAAGTGCAGCCAGTCTCTGCCAATGGCCTGGTCGTGGTTCCCCCTCCGTCGTGCGGAAGCGGAGACGGAGGATGCGGCTGCAGCCATTAGCAGAGTGGTCTGTTCGTCGTGCGATGCATTTAAGCGACTACTTCTTCAGTTTCTTGTCGAAGTATTCGAACAGGGCTTTGTCGGCCTTTTCCGCGTCGGCTCCTTTGAAGCCGTGACCGGCGCCTTCGAGCGTCAACAATTCGGCGTCGACTGCGGCGGCTTTCAGCTTGTCAACCAGCCAGACCGCTTGTTCGTGGGCGACGTACTTATCTTCCGTTCCATGAATGCACAGAGTGGGGGCGGCGTCGGGTGTCACCCAATAAAGCGGGCTGCCCTGGATGTGCAAAGCGCGCTTGGTTTCGAGATTGCCACCGAACCAGAGCGGAAGTACCTCGTGGGCATCGACACTTTTGCCATAGGACTTGGTGAAGTCGCTGGGACCGTAGACGTTAACTACGCAAGTCACTGCACTCGATTGATTGGCGTTTCCGCCGGTTCCTTCAAACTCAGGAACATGGGCTGTCACGCCGAGAAATTGCGCCAGATGCCCGCCGGCCGAACCGCCGGTCACACCAATTCTCGAGGGATCGACATTGTAGGTCTTCGCGTTGGCTCGCAGCCAGCGAACGGCGGCTTTCGTATCGTGCACGGCGGCCGGGAATTGATATTTCGGAGCCAACCGATAGGTGATGGTGGCGGCGACATATCCCTGTTCGGCCAGCTTGAGGCAAAGGCCATCATAGCCATCGCGTTTTCCCGCTCGGAATCCGCCCCCGTGGATGCAGATCACGGCAGGGAAGGGGCCGTCGCCGGATTTCGGGCGGGCGAGATTCAGTTGAAGATGCTGATTGTCGGGATTGGTGTATTCGATTCCTTCTTCCCAGATCACAGAATCCGGGACAGGAGGGGCGGCGTAGAGGGGCGAACCGCAGGCCAACACCAAACCGAACAAACTCGCCAGCAAACGTGGTCTCATTGTGGTATTCCTTCAGATGCGACATCAAAACAGAGATTCCAACAGGGGCGAGCTTACCAAATCAACGGCCGATCTTTCGATGACGGCGTCTCGATTTCGGGAATGTTGTTGGCGAGAGGTCTTGGCGATGGCGATCAGACTCGACACACGCGAAGCTTCTGCTCAGAATACCCCCCAGATCCATTGGGAGACGTGTTCTCAATTCGTAGGGATTCGGCTGCGAAGCCGATCTTGTCTGGAGAGACTTGTCGATGACCGCTCACGCTGAAACTCATGCTGTGGAAACGGCTCATACCAGTTACGGTGAAATGGAAGATCCGCGAATTCAAGCGGCCGTTGCGCTGAAATTCGAACCATCCGAAGTTCACGACTTTGAAATGGCCGACCGGGCGGCAGGTCAGATGATGGGAAAGCTGTTGGCGTTCCTGTTCTGCGTCCTGCTGTTTCTGATGACGGGCGTGAATATTTGGATGATCAACAACAAGGCCAAAGGCATAGACCCTCAAGCTCCTGTGGGTATTCAAGCCGACGCCGGGCATCACGCCGAAGCCGCCCACCACTGAACTGTGGTTGTTGATGACGACGAGCTTGGAACGAGGGCCGGGCCGATTGACGGCTGTTGGACTTGCTCAATCCGCTTATTGGATCTCACCGAGTAACCGTTCTCTCGCAATTTCGGCCCAGGGTCCGCGTTGGTCAAATTCGAGGTACTTGCGCCAGTGTTCGGCCGCCTCGTCGGTCTGATCGAGTTCTTCGAGGACGCTGGCCAGATGGAAATGGGCATCGGCATAATCGGGATGCAAGTCCAGGGCGATCTGGAAGGCCGCTTTTGCCCCCGCTTGATCACCTGTTTCTGACAGGACGCAACCCAATTGTGTCCAGGCTTCCAGAAAGTTGTGGTCGAGCTCCACGGCAATATGGTATCGCTCGATGGCTGCATCGGGTTTTCGCTGACGATACAGGGCATCCGCCAGATGAAAGTGGTAGGCCGGATTTTGTGGATCGTTGATGATTGCCAGTCGGAATGCTTCGACCGCCAGGCTGATTTCGTTGGATTCGGCCAGACGACAGCCTTCTTGAAACCAGTTGTCGGCCGACCATTGTTGCCGATCAAGCGAGGCATCGAGTGGCGTCGGCCGGATGGGGATCGTTGCTGGTCCGTCTTCGGGGTGGGATTCTTCCAGCGGAGGATCGAAATCAAAAAGTCGTTGACCGCTCGTTTCAATCAATCCTGATTCGTCACGAAATACGAGTCCGTTGATTCCTCGAGACAGAACTTCCAATTGAGCGACCGGTCGAGTGAGATTTGGCAGCAGCGTATGCAGACGTTCCAGACTGGCGGCAATCTGGTCGGCTCGAACGCCCGATGCGGCCAATTCGCAAAGGCGACGGGCGCTGGCCACTTCGTCGAAATCGAAGTAGGGCAGCCGGTAAATCTTTTTCACGGGTTTGATCAATCCCGCCCGCTCCCAGCGGCGGATTTCATGGACTGGGACATTCAACAACTGGCAGAGCATGGCAGGGGTGTAAAGTTGACGCGTTCTTCGTTCGGGCGGTTCCACACCGAGCAGTTTCAGCCATTCCGATTCCGAGACGATCTGGATCGGCTCGCCCTTGTCGTGCAGTTGTCGGGCGTGTTCGAGTTTGATCGAGGGCAGGCCGTCCGGTTCCAGCGGCCAGCCTTCTTCGCCAACAACCAGGATCGAGGTCATTTGTCCGACATGAGACGTTGCCGCGCCGCCATGCTGTTCGACCAGATCCATGGCCTGGCGATGGGTCATGGAGGCGAGCGTCCCCGTAAATGCAACTCGTTCTCCCTGAAGGATGGGCGAGCTTTGCAGGGGGGCTGTCAAGTCGTCGGGAGTGTCTGTCATCGCAAGTCGCTGGTGTAAGGGTGGCGAGTGGGGGGCGGTCCCGATTATAGTCTGTGGATACTCATTCTGCCGCTCGGTCCTGGACGGGGGCAGGGCAGGTGACACCGCCAGTGTCCCACCGAGTATGTTCGCATTCAGCCCACTTTGGCTTGCGGGTTCGGATCATAGCGAAACCTGCAGTCTTTCCTGCATCGTCGATGGTTTTAATTGGAGTCTGATCAAAAATGTCCGCCTTGCGATCCGCTGATCCCGCTCTCTGGTCTGCCCTGCAAAATGAACAGAAGCGTCAGCATGATGGTCTCGAACTGATCGCCTCAGAAAACTACACCAGTGCCGCCATCCTCGAAGCGGCTGGCACCATTTTGACCAACAAATATGCCGAGGGCTATCCGGGGCGTCGCTATTACGGCGGCTGCGAATATGTCGACGTCGTGGAAACGCTGGCGATCGATCGGGCGAAGCAGTTGTTCGGTGCGGCGCATGCGAATGTTCAGCCACATGCGGGCTCGCAAGCAAATATGGCGATCTACCAGACGACACTGAAACCGGGAGATACGTTCCTGGCGATGAATCTGGCGATGGGCGGGCATTTGACGCACGGAATGTCGCTGAATTTTTCGGGTCAACTTTACCAGCCGATCGCTTATGGCGTCCGTGAGTCGGATCATCGGATCGACTTCGATCAGGTGGCCAAATTGGCGCGCGAACACAAGCCGAAGCTGATCGTGGCCGGGGCCAGTGCCTATCCGCGCGAGATCGATCACGCCAAGTTCGCGGAAATCGCTCGGGAAGTGGGGGCCAAGTTGTGGGTCGATATGGCTCACTACGCAGGGCTGGTTGCTGCGGGCATTCACAACAGTCCGGTTCCGGTCGCCGATTTTGTGACCAGCACCTCGCACAAAACGTTGCGCGGACCCCGGTCGGGTTTCATTCTATGCCAGGAACAGTACGCCAAAGAGATCGACAAGGCGGTCTTTCCCGGTTTGCAGGGCGGGCCGCTGATGCACATCGTCGCTGCGAAAGCGATCTGTTTCCAGGAAGCGATGCAGCCTTCCTTCAAGGAATATGGAAAGCAGATCGTTCTGAACGCCAAGACCCTGGCCGAAACGCTGATGTCGAGTGGACTGAAGCTGGCGAGCGGCGGCACAGACAATCATCTGATGCTGTGCGACGTGACCTCGATCGGCTTGACCGGCAAGATTGCCGAGAAGGCTCTGGACCATGCGGGGATTACGGTCAACAAAAACATGATCCCTTACGATCAACGAAAGGCACTCGATCCGAGCGGCATTCGGATCGGCACGGCCGCCCTGACGACGCGTGGAATGCGCCAAGACGAAATGAAACGCGTCGGAGCCTGGATTCTGCGAGTGCTGAAGGCGCCCGAAGATGCCGGCGTCATCGAATCGGTGAAGGGCGAAATTCGCGAATTCACGAAAGCCTTCCCTGTTCCAGGGATTGTCGGGTAAGCACGCCGACTTGGTGACCGAAGACGAGGTGAAGTGTGGCGGCGGTTTTTGACCGCCGCCATTCCATTTCGCCTTTCATCATTTTTCTACTCAGTCGGACAAACTGGGCGAAGGCGTCGGTAGTCGGCTTCGTTGGTCCCTCTCAATTGTTGATCGTCAAAATGACCAAGCCCCACCGAGATGAGCTCGAGTGGGGCATTGATTGCTTTAGCGCGTGATGATCACCTGCATGTTGACGGGGGCACACCCGGATCCGAGTGGAGCGTCGCTATCAGTGATGTCTGCGACGGTCAACGATGTTCGCTCACGACTTACTTGGCTTTCTTCTCGTTCTTAACTTTGCGTTTTTCTTTCAAGGTCATTGTGGGCTTCTTTTGCACTTCCTTCCGCCCTTTGTCCTTCTTGCCTGATTCACCCATGTCGATTCTCCTCTGTTGAAAGTGACATCGTCTGTCGAAACACTAAAACCATCAGTGCTCCAGTAAGTAGACTAACAGATTCTCTCATGGGAAGTCATCGCACCCAGACGCTTCGTTTGACCGAAACGGATTACGGAGTCTCGTCTGGCAAACCTGGAGCAGTTGGCGCAGGTGCTCGATCGCGGTTCTTTCGAACTTCGACGTGAACCGGCTGCTTAGGCTCTACCGCTTGTACCAAGAAGAGTCTCGGCGGAGATCACGGAGTTCATGCTGCCCGAGCGGAATCCTTCTAGATCGAGTGTCACGAAGCGAAAGCCGAGGCGACGAAATTCGACTTGGACTTGTTCTCGCACATCGGCAGCGAGCAGGGCGGGGAGGGCGTCGAGTGGAACCTCGATTCTTGCCAGATCGTTGGCTTCACAGCGGACTCGCAGTTCGCGTACGCCGAGCAATTGTTTCAGAAACTGCTCGGCCTGGTCGATGCGACGGACTCGTTCGGGCGTCACTTCGACACCGTAGGCAATCCGGCTCGACAAGCAGGGGGTGGCCGGTTTGTCCCAGACCGGCAGATTCCAATGTCGAGCCAATTCGCGAACGTCTTCTTTTGTGAATTCGGCTTCGATCAGGGGCGAACGAACCTGGAATTCGGATGCCGCCTGCATTCCCGGGCGATAGTCGCCGCGATCGTCAAGATTGGCACCATTGACCAGGACGTTGACGCCCAGTGTCGGTGCGATCTCAATCAGTCGCGAATAAAGTTCCGTCTTGCAGAAGTAACAACGGTTAACCGGATTCTTGAGATAGTTCGGGTCAGAGAATTCTTGTGTCGAAATCACGAGATGACGGATACCGATCCGAGCGGCAAGTTGCTCGGCTTCTTCTTTCTCTCCGGCTGCCAGACTGAGGCTGACGGCTGTGACGGCAACGGCATCCTGGCCACACGCCAATTGAGCGGCATGTGCAACGACAGTGCTGTCGACCCCGGCAGAGAACGCAACTGCGACGCGACCGTAACCGGAGAGGATTTCCAGCAGGTGGTCTCGCTTTTGTTCGATATCCCTCTGTGAAGTCGACATGTCGTCAGAACCAAAATCGGAACGGGGGGCCAAAACCAAATCGTGATCTCATTATTACGATTGGAGAGTATCGGTTTTTGAGTGAAGTCTCAATCTGCGAGTTGCCCGAGGTGAATGACTTCGCGAAGTCGGGCAGGGTCTGTCGTCTGTGAGGATGTTGGGGTACAATCAAGGGACACGTCGCGAGGTGTCCAACGAAAGTGCCGAACATCGCTTGATTTTGCGGACGGGCGGACGGATCTGACGGGATCGGCAGGCGGGCTGGAGACCGGCCAAGTCGTTGGGCGCCTGAACGCTCTGTGGTCGAATCGAATGCTTCCTGCGAACGGAAATTCCGATGCGCCAACGAATCTTCTCGACTTACGTTTGTTCTCTGATGCTGTCGGTGGTGATGGTTGGTTCGCTGCTGGCAGCGATCACCCCGGAACAGAAGAAGGAATTGAAAGAGATCGGGCTGGATGCCATTAAGATTGGGCCGTTGGTTGCGAAAAAGAAATTTGGCGAGGCGGCCACGGCGATCAAAGGGCTGGAGGACCGTCTTTCGAATTTCATCAGCGGAGCCGGGATCAAAGAGAACGACCCGGCGCTAAAGACGGTGCGTGCTCAATTGGAAAAAGTGAAATCGCTGCTCGAAAGGGCTGCGGCGAAAGGCGGAGGAGTCACTTTTGAAAAGAATGTGGCATCGATTTTTGCGAAGAAGTGTGTGGAATGTCACTCGGAAGAACCGAAAGCCGGGTTGCGCCTGGACACGTTCGAAGGGTTAGAAAAGGGTGGAAACAGCCGCGGTTTGATTATTCCTGGCGAGGCGGAGGCAAGCGTCTTGATTCAACGGCTGATCACGCCTGAGGAAGAGCATCGCATGCCCTATGGCAAGGAACCACTGTCCGAAAAAGAGATCGAGTCGATTGCCGCCTGGATCGGCGAGGGTGCGAAGTTTGACGGCGACAAGACCGCGACAATGACCACCTTGGCGAAATCGGCGCTGGTCGCGAAGCCGATCGTTCCGGCCGGGAAGGCTCCGATTGTGAAAGAGACGGGCAAAGAGACCGTTCACTTCATGCAGGACATCATGCCCGAGATGGTCGACACCTGCGGACGTTGCCATAACGACACGCAGAAGCGGAGTGGTTTTTCGGTGATGTCGTTTGAGAAACTGATGAAGGGGGGCGACAGTGGCGCGGTGATCGTCGCCGGAAGTTTGGAGAACAGCCGGCTTTGGCGGCTGGTGAATGGTGACGATACGCCCGTGATGCCAGCCGGCAATCAAACAGGCATCACGCGCAAGTGGTACGACAATCTCAAGACCTGGATTCTTGAAGGAGCCAAGTTCGACGGAGCCGATCCCAAAAAGAACTTTCCATCGCAGCAAGATCGTGAAGCGGCGGCCCTGGCCAAGTTTACGCCCGAACAGTGGCTGGAACGTCGCAAGAAGGCGTCAGAAGAAGAATGGAAGAAGACCTTTCCTAATGCCGAACCCAACCGGCGAGAATCGACCGAGTTCCTGATCTACGGTGATGTGTCAGACGAGCGACTGGGGCAGGTCGAGAAATGGGCGAATGAACAGGCCGAGTATTTGCGGCAGACATTCAAAGTCAAAGATGCCTCGTTATGGCGGGGCAAGCTGGCGGTCTTCGTTTTTAAAGAACGGTTCGGATACGAAGAATTCAACAATTCCGTTCATCGTCGTGAAGTCCCTCGCGAAGTCATGGGGCATTCGCAAGTGAACTCCGCGATGGAAGACGCCTACATCGCTGTGCAAGATATCGGTGATACCGCAACAGAAACCTCTCCGGGGATGCAGGTCAATCTGATGGAGAACGTAACGAGTGCGTTTTTCAAACGGGGAGGCCCCTTGCCCGATTGGCTGGTTCGCGGAGCCGGTTTGGCGATCGCCCATCAAAAAGCCGCGGGTAACCCGTACCTGGCCACGATGCCGCGACTGGCGAGTAAGACGTTGCAGGAATCGAATCTGACCGATCCAGAGCTGATCTTCGTGGAAGGCACATTTTCGCCCGTCGAAACGGGACCCATCGGCTGCACACTGGTCGAGTTTTTGTTGAAGCGAGGGAATCTGCATCAGTTTGGCCAGTTCGTTCAGAAGCTGCAGTCCGGTGCGACGGCCGACGCCGCGATCAAGGCGATCTATCGGACAGATGGAAACGCGTTGGCCTCACTTTACGTCGCCGCATTGCCGAGCGCGGCGAAGAAAGGTAAGAAATGAGGTCGGCGTTTGTGCCGGGCAGACAACTGGACGGAATGATCTTCCGATGGCCACCCCCGTGCCGCTTTGTCGCGAGGGGAATTTCTTTGATTTTGCATTTGATTTGTAAGCCAGCATGCCTGATGTGATCGTGATCGGTGGAGGGGTAATCGGCTTGTCGATCGCCTGGGAGCTGGCGGGGCACGGTCTGACCGTGCGCGTGCTCGAACAGGGGGCCATCGGACAAGAATCCAGTTGGGCCGGGGCCGGGATGTTGCCGCCAGGCCCGGTGGCCAACGCGCGAACGTCCGAATCGCGATTGCGAGGCGCCACTCATCAACTGTGGCCCGAATGGGCACAATCTCTGGCGTCGCTGTCGGGGATGGATATTGGGTATCGACGTTGCGGTGGACTGGAAGTCCGATTTGGAGACGCGGGCGAGCCATCAGACTTGTCGAGTGAGATCGCCGCAGTGCGGGCCGAAGGACTCGTGGTAGAAACCGGCGATCCGGCGGAGTTTCGCCGGCGGTTTCCGATGCTGGGCCCCGAACTGTCAGCCGCATTCTTCTTGCCCGATTTCTGCCAGGTTCGTAACCCGCGCTATCTTCAAGCTCTGCAAATCGGTTGTCGGTTGCGAGGTGTGGAGCTGGTTGCGGGGGCACCGGTGCGCCAGATCGATTTAAGTGACGGGCGGATTGAGTCGGTTCAGGCAGGCGAGAACGTTCATCGAGCGGCCGAATTCGTCATCGCCGGAGGGGCGTGGTCGGGTGAGTTGCTCGGTCAAATCGGCTTTCGCGCTTCGATCGAACCGATGAAAGGACAGATCGTCCTGCTACGGGCGACTCCTTCGCCGTTCCAGTCTGTGATTCAAGTGGGGCTCAGATACCTCGTTCCACGAGATGACGGCCGCATCCTGATCGGTTCGACTGAGGAGCGGGCGGGCTTCGACAAACGGAACACGGCCCAGGCGATAGGCGACTTGATCCAGTTTGCTCGGCGAGTCGTTCCGAGTCTGAAGGACGCTCAGTTTGAAAAGTGCTGGGCCGGCCTGCGTCCTTATGCTGCGACCGGCCAGCCGTACCTGGGGCGGCTGCCTCAGTTGGCCAACGTGTGCGTGGCGGCAGGGCACTTTCGGTGCGGGTTGCACCTGTCGCCGATTACCGCCGTCTTGATCCGCCAGATTCTGCTTCGGCAGCCGGTTTCGTTGCCTGAGGAGTGCCTTTGATGCGAGCGGTCGTCCAGCGGGTGTCTCGCGCGAAGGTGACGGTTGCCGGCGAGATCACGGGAGAGATCGGCCGGGGGTTAATGGTGCTCTTGGGCGTGTCCGAGGACGACACCCAGGACGACGCCAACTACCTGGCCGAGAAGCTGGTGACGCTACGGATTTTTCCCGACGACGAAGGGAAGATGAATTGCTCGTTGGCCGATATTGGCGGTCAGATGTTGATCGTCAGCCAGTTCACTTTATTCGGGGATTGTCGCAAGGGGCGGCGGCCCAGTTTCATCAAAGCGGCGCGGCCGGAACTGGCCGATTCGCTGTACCGGATTTTCGTGGTTGAAGTTCAGGGACGCGGGATTCAAACCGCTACCGGACGCTTCCAGACACACATGGATGTCGAGCTGGTTAACGATGGCCCCGTGACTCTTCTGGTCGACAGCCGTAAAGAGTTTTAGCAGTCTCGATTCCGGGCAGGGTCAAAGCGGTGGTGGCCATCGTTCGGATCCAGGATGTGCGTTGATAACGGATCTCGTCCCAACGACGGCTGTCTTTTCGCCATTTCGTAGACTCTACAATTTAGGCCACTTTTTAGAACTGAAAGAAACATAACAGACATTATCGGACGTTGCTTCGGGGTTGGGATGGTGTGCATTCAGGAGGAGTTTGTTCCTGGGGGCGGCCAATGTCACCCGCACGGCGGTACCCGAAGAGACGGGCGTCAGGCCCGGCAACCACTGCCGTAGCGACCGTTCCGTGCCACTCGACTGGATCGCTTGAGGGGCGCGGGTTGGGTCTGGAATGGACGCTCGTCCCTGAAGGGCTCGCCACGCGAAGTGATCCTGTTTAAGACGCGGCTCAGGCGTGCCAATTCCGTCTACCGCGATCGTCTTTACCGATGGCTTTTCGGTGGCCTTCTCTGACGGTTTGCGGAATCGAAAACCGACTGAGAATGTCGACCGACCGCGGTCAGTCCGCGGGGCAAGATTACCTGGAATGACTACGTCGACGCCAGGACGTTCGCGACCAGGGTTTCTTCAAATTCACCGATCTTGCGGAACTTCTGGTAGCGGCGTTCGAGCAACGCTTCCGTCGAGAGCGTTTCCAGCGAGCGAAGGTTGCGGACGATGGTCGACTTCAGCGTGCTGGCCATCGTCCGGTGATCGCGATGGGCGGCTCCGAGCGGTTCCTGAATCACTTCGTCGACGATGCCAAACTGCAGCAGATCGCGTCCGGTGAATTTGAGGGCCTTGGCCGCCTTGTCGGCGAACTTGACGCTCTTCCACAGAATCCCCGCACACCCTTCCGGGCTGATCACCGAGTAATAGGCAAACTGCAGGATGCCGACATAGTCGCCGATTCCCAGTCCCAGCGCCCCGCCCGAACCCCCTTCTCCAATCACGATGCAAATGATCGGGACTGGCAGCATCGACATGTCGCGAAGATTGACGGCGATCGAATAGGCTTGGCCGCGTTCTTCGGCACCGATGCCGGGATAGGCTCCGGGTGTATCGATCAGACAGACGATGGGCAGCTTGAATTTCGCTGCCAATTCCATCTTTTGCATCGCCTTGCGATAGCCTTCGGGATGGGCGCAGCCATAAAGGCACTCGTTGCGTTCCTTCAGGTTTCGGCCTTTGTGTTGGCCGACCAGCAAGACTTTGCAATCGTCGATTTTGGCAAAACCGACGTTGATTGCCCGGTCGTCGCCAAAAGTCCGATCTCCATGAAGCTCGATGAACTCGTCGCAAACCAATTCAATATAGTCGCGGGCCTGGGGTCGATCCTGGTGGCGAGCCACCTGCACGGTTTCCCAGGGATTGAGATGTTCGAAGATGTCGCGTTTGAGTTTGGCGATTTCAACTCGCATGGTGCGGATCGATTCCAGCGTCGTCGGAGTGGGACCGGGCTGGTCTTCCAGTTTGGCGAGCTGTTCTTCCAGTTCGACGATCGGCCGCTCGAACGGCAGCACATATTGAGGCTTCATGAATCTCGCCCGTTACCCTGCGAATCCAACGCACCGCGTCATGGGTCACATTGACAGAAAAATCCTCGTTACCAGGATGTGACGAGAAACCGCCATACATCCCGCAACCGTTTCTGCTTCCCGTGGGGAACCCACGAGAATTCTGGGAGAAACACTCTCCCGCGGCAAACTTTCCCGAGGTCTTGCCACCTCGGAAATCGAGCCACGTGACCCAACCAGCGCAAGCCATTTCTATAGCAGATCAGAGCACATCCGGCAAATCGGTCATGAAGTCAAGGTCGGTCGGCGGCTGGGCTGGCGAAGCCGGTTTTGCAGGGGCTGCGGCCGGCGGTTTTGGAGTCGCCGCGGCAGCGGGTCTCGGCGGTGCGGCGGGTGTCGCAGGCCGCTGAGCTGGCGCCGGTGATCCGGGGGGAGCCATCGGTCGCGCGACTTGAGGCGCCGCCTGCTGCGGTGGTGGAAACGGCATTTGCGGCTGTGGCATCGGTTGAGGGTAACCCATCTGCGGCTGCGGAGGATATTGAGGCATCCCGGGCATGGGCGACGCCATTCCCGGTGGCATCTGCATCGGGCCTTGGGGATAAGGCGCATAGCCTTGTGGATAGGCCGGGTATCCTTGTGGATATCCTTGCATCGGCATCGGTTGTTGTTGCAAAGGCGGGGCAACGGGCGCAGCGGCCGCCGGTTTAGGAGGTGCCGCGGCCCCCGCCTTGGCGGCATTTTTTTCGGCTTGAGCGTTTTCCGCGACCTTGATTCGGGCGTTCGTCTGATCGGTTGTCGCTTTCTTTTTCGCCGCTTTCGCCTGCTTTTCGGCCATGAATTTTTTCGCGAATTCCGGATTCGTTTCCAGCATCAGTTTGAGCTTGGCGTCTGCGCGACTGTCCAGTCGCATTTCCGACATCATTTCGAGGGCATCCGAATCTTCATTTTGCTTCTTCAATGCTTCCGCATCGACGACGTCTTCTTTGAAAATACGAATGCGTTTGATCTCGGCCAAGACTTCGTCCACGCTGCCGGGGCGATCCGCAGGTTTCTTTTTCAGCAGCCGGGCCACAATTCGATCCATTTCGGGCGAGACGTTTGGATTGAATTCAGAGGGGTTGGGAGCTTCCGACCGCAGATGCTTTTGCAGCAATTCTTCCGGTGAAGGGGCTTGAAACGGTGTTTTGCCAGCCAGCACTTCGAAGAACAAAACACCCAGACTGTATAAGTCGGTTTTCATCGTGGGTTGTGATCGGCGAATCGTTTCGGGGGCAATATAGGTGCGGGTTCCTTCAATGGCTTTCACTTTGCCGGCGAACATTCTGGCGAACCCTTTGATCTCTTTTGAAGACAGAGAAAAATCGCAAAGCCGAATTTCGCCCGCACGGTTCATCAGAACGTTGTCGGGTTTGATATCGCGATGGACATAGCCTTTTTGATGAACGTGCGACAAGGCCGAGCAGATTCCTTCAAATAACTGCCGAACTTTCAGATGGATCTTGTTGAGATCGGCCTTGATCTGCAACTTGAGATTCGCGGCCCGGAAGTACTCCATCAGGATGTAGGTGTGATCGCGATTGGACGAGAACTTTTCAAATTTGACGATCAATGGATGATCGAGTGATTTGAGGATCTGGGCCTCGCGCTTCATTTTTCCCTTGTTCACTTTGAACTCGGGAACATCCTTCTTCAACATCTTCATGGCCAAATGGCGAGACGAGGATTTTTCCGACACTTCCCAGACCTGGCTGCTGCTACCGGACGCCACGCACATGACCAGCTGATACTGTTCGTCGATTACTTCTTCATCAGCCATGATAGCCCCCAAGACAGATCGAAGCCGCGCGGTGATGCGGCTGAAGCGGACATGCACATCGAAAGATGCCAGCTTTCAGTATAACTGCCTGCCCGTCGACTGTCCCGCGCGGAATTCAGGTCCGATTAAGGGCGAGGCCCGGAAGGCATTAGAAGCCAACCGCTTTGGGCGCCGTTGCTGGGGATGTCACGGCGGGTTGCCCGGCGGTGGGAGTCGCATTGGCGGTCGTTGTGCCCGATGGTTTCAGTTGGAATGCGTCGCCCAATTGGTGCGTTGATTCGTAAATCACTTCGTCACCTTCGGCGAACGGCCCGCTGACAAAAATACGATTCGAACCCACCTGCCCCATCAGCGTGACGGGAATATCGCGGACGATGAAGTGGCGGACGACCTGCACTTTGCGGTGCCCATCGGCCAGATTTCCCACCGCCGATGTGGCCACTTCCACGACGGGTTGACGGGGAATCAAAGGAGCATACACCGTTTGTCCGACTTTGAATTTGCCAATGGGGTTATCGATCACGACCTGAGCTGACGCGATCGAATCGAAGAGATCGCGTAGCGGTTCAAATTTGGCCGGCAGAGGCAACACCGCGTCGACCTTCCCTTCCACGTCATCTTGTTCAATCTTGAATGCCAGAGTTTTACCCGATTCTGCCGCCGCCCGATCGACCGGAATTTCGACCTTCATCATGTGGTTGTCGGCGACCACCGCGACGGGCTCGCCCGCTTTCACGAATTGTCCTTCGGTCACCAGAATTCGCTGAACTTCGCCGGAAAAGGGGGCGCGGATATTCGCCTGTTCAAACGCCGCTTGCGCGAGCTTCGCGTCAATGTTGGCCACGTCGAGTTTCACTTGGGCCAAATCTTTTTCGGAGCCCTCATTTCCCGCCGCCATTTTCCATTCGAGCGTGGCCACTTTTACGACTAAATTAGCGCGATCGAGGTTCAGCTTTTGAATCGTATTATCCAGCCGCACAACGTCGCCCTGCGACTGAACTTTCGCGTTGACTTTTTCTGCGATCTGTTTGACGGTGCCATCGAACGGTGCGACCAGCGTCACGGTTTGAACGGCATCCAGCGACAGCGGCACGCGGTATTTTTGCGGTTCGATCACGCGACAGGCTTCTCGCTTGATCACCACCTGTTCGCCAGCCGTCGCAACGGGAAGATTCGCCTGAGCAAATCCCTGCGAAGCACAAAGTGTGGGGCCGATCAGTGCGACGCCGATACCGGCGGACCATTGAAGAAATGGAGGCATGAGGTCTTTCCTTCGCGATGAAGGTTCAATGGAATGGGGTGAACCTTTGGTGAAAACCGAGACAGAACTCTCAGGGGTCGAAGTCTAAAGCTACGCGCGCCACTCTGCGATGTCAACAAAACGCCGTTCGCCGGAACCCGCTTGTGATCGTTTCAGGCATCGATCAAGATATCTGTGGGAGAGGTTGCCGACGGACAAGATGTTTGACGAGACGATTTATTGCGTCGAAAGGGTGTGGTTCATGAATATGGCGCTGACGGGCCTGGTGATGTGGCTCGCGATCGTCGATTTGCCGATCGGCACGGAATTGAAGTATGCGGGGACGCTCAATCAACAAACGCCATCGGGCGTTGTCGAAGCGAAATCGTTTACGATCGATGTGATTTCGCTCAACGATGACGACGGGAACCTGCAGTGGGTCTACCATGTGGAGGAGCGAGGCGGCGGTTGGGGCTGGCCTGAGCGAGTCGGGATGATTCCCAATCCGAAAAGCCCTGCTATCAGGTCGCGTCTGATGGGAATCTTGCTTGCCCACGAAGGGCAGCAATATCCCGTTGCGATCCGCTCTCCCCTTTTCGAGTTTCAGGAAAAGCTTGTTCCCCAGGCTGCGTGGTCGGATGGTCGCCGGGATTATGTTGTCACTCGTCCACGCAAAATCATGAATCGCGACTGCTTTCAGATTGATGTTTCGTCCAACCTGGGGCGAAGTCAAACGCTGGTCGTGGAGGCGATCTCGGGAATCGTGATTTCACTGGATGAGCGAGTCTTTGTCGGACGGGGTGTCGAATTCCAGTTGAAGTTGGAGCTTCAGTCCCAGACTCAACTGGCCGACGGGGATCTCGCGAAAAATCGACAAGTCTGGGATTCGTTGCTGGCGATTCAGACTCGTTTGAATCGGACGGGCGAACAGAAAGTTCTGGAGCTGACGAGTGATCAAGTGAGCAGGCTGAGGCAGGATCTGCCCCGCATCGAAAAAGAGGCCGAGGGAACGTCGTGGTCTCGGATCGTGGCGAGCATCGCTCGGGATTTGCAGCAACAACAGAAGCGTCTGGACGGAGTCGCCGGGCTGGAAAAGAAGCTCGTCGGGCAAGCTGCGCCGAAATGGATGTTGAAACGGACCGACGGGACGATGGTCACAGACGAGACGTTCAAAGATCAAGTGGTCGTTTTGCACTTCTGGCAATATCGCGGTGAGCCGCTCAGTGAGCCCTATGGCCAGATTGGTTATCTCGATTTTCTTTACAGCAAACGAAAAAAACTGGGGCTGGCTGTCGTCGGTGTGAACGTTGACGAGCGATTCGCCAATCCGCAGCAAGCGGGGGCGGCCACCCGCTCGATGAAAAGTCTGCTGGAATTCATGAAGATCGGTTACGAGATGACTATGGATGATGGATCGGTCCTGGCCGAATTCGGAGATCCCCGCGCCCAGGCCGCTCCCCTTCCCCTGTGGATCGTCATCGGTCACGACGGTCGCGTCGCGCACGTCCACACCGGCTTTTACAGCATCAAGCCTGATGAAGGCCTGAAGTTACTGGATGATGCCGTGGTTGAAGCTTTGCGGCATCAAAAGGCCCAGTAAAACACCAGGTTGCTCATTTCGATTCTTTGAACACGATGTCGATGGCCAATCCGGCCGCGAGCAGCAGCGTGGCCAAGCCCGGATGCGTACCGACGCTTTCAGCCAGGGTGATGACGTAGTTGTCAGCGGAGGTGAACATCTCTTTCATCGCCCCGGCCCATTTCTTGTTAACTCGGCCAAGTTCATTGCCGTTCATGTCGAGTAACTTAAAGTCCCAGCCCTTCCAATTCCCTTTCACGTCAGCGATCTGTTCGCCCTCGGGATTATGGACGGTAAATCCGCCACCCAGCGAGAACAGCTTGCTGCGAAAAAAACCGACGAGGTTCTGGTCTTGTCCGATCACATTCACCTTCGATCGCAGAAAACTCACGGGGCGGTGAATAGTTACGACAGGCTCCGAGTCCTCGGTTTCTTTGATCACGACGGTCGTGGGCAGCATTTGCTTGTTCACAATCAGACGCAATAGCTGCGAAAATGTGCTGATGTTCTCGTGGGCAAAGCCGATCATTTCGCCTGTCTCGGGATCGAAGATGTCGTAACGGTCCGTCAACTTCATCATCGCGACACGTTCTTTGACAAGAAAGGCTCGGCGTTCCAGCAACATGGTGTTCGTCCCGCGAGAAGTACGATTGATCGGTGTAATTGATTAACGAGAGAAGCTGATCGAAGTGAGTCAAGGATGGTACGCACCAAACTCGGTCTTCTCAACCGTAGAAGATCGCCGACAACACCCTCATCCGATGAGTTCTCGTCGTCGCGCCCTGGATCTTGAGCCCGCGAGGCGGTGCTTGCGCCATCCGTATTAAGGACTCGATTCCAGCTTCATTCCGAGATTTTTTGCGAGGAAGGCCCATTGATCTGCGACTTCTTCGATCATTTTTGCCGTGGGCTTCCCTGCCCCGTGGCCGGCTCGCGTTTCAATTCGAATCAGTACGGGGGCGTCGCCGGCCTGACAGGTCTGTAGACGCGCGGCGAATTTGAAGCTGTGGCCGGGAACCACGCGATCATCGGTGTCGGCGGTGGTGATTAACGTCGCCGGATATTTGGTACCCGGTTTCAGATTGTGATAAGGCGAGTAAGCAAACAGCGACTTGAATTCGTCCGGGTTGTCTGCGCTGCCGTAATCATCTACCCAGAAGCGACCTGCTGTGAATTTGTGGAACCGCAGCATGTCCATGACGCCCACCGCGGGCAGACACGCGCCGAACAAATCGGGACGTTGTGTCATACAAGCTCCGACCAGTAATCCACCGTTGCTGCCCCCCTGGATCGCCAGTTTTGACGAGCTGGTGTAGCGGTGTTCGATCAGCCACTGAGCGGCCCCGATGAAATCGTCGAAGACGTTTTGCTTGCGACTCTTTGTTCCGGCCTGGTGCCAGTCCTCGCCATATTCGCCGCCGCCGCGGATATTTGGTACGGCGAAGATCCCGCCCATTTCCAGCCAGCCGACGCGAGCAATGGCGAAGCCGGGTGTCAGGGGAATCGCGAAACCACCATATCCATAAAGAATGGTCGGGTTCGAACCGTCGAACTTGATGCCTTTTTTGTGTGTGATGAACATTGGCACTTTCGTGCCATCTCGGCTGGCGTAGAACACTTGTTCGACGGTGTAGTCATCGGGGTGAAATTTCACCTCGGCCTGCCGCAGCTTGGTGCTCTTCCCCGTCAGCATGTCATAGCGGAAGATCGTTGGCGGTGTGGCGAAGCTGGAAAACGAATAGAAGGTTTCGGTGTCGGTGCGTTTTCCCGTGAAGCCCATCGCGGTTCCGATGCCGGGGAAATCCACCTCGCGGACGAAACTGCCGTCCAGCGAGTACATCTTCACCTGTGTCTTGGCATCCTTAAGGTAGGATGTCACGAACATGTTGGCGACGATCCCGACACTGATCAGTGTCTCGGAGGATTGAGGGATCAGTTCCTGGGCCGTCTGGGGTTTGCGAACATCGATCGCCACGACACGCTTGCGTGGGGCGTCAAGATCCGTTTGAAAGAAGAAGACGGGCCCTTCGCTGCCGATGAAGGTGTATTCCTGCTCGAAATTATCGATCAGATCGATCGGCATGCCATACGGCTCGGTCAGATCTTTGTAGACGATTCGGTATTTGTCGTCGGTTCCCTTCCAGATATTGATGACCAGATAATGGCCATCATCAGTCACGTGAGCTCCGAATCCCCAGGTGGGTTCATCCGGTCTTTTGTAAACAAGTACGTCGTCGGATTGGAGCGTTCCCACCCGATGATAGAAGAGCTTTTGATTCAAGTTCGTCTTCTGAAACGCAGCACCGGCCGGCGGTTCGTCGTAACGGCAATAGAAGAAGCCTTTGTTGTCAGGCGTCCATGCGGGATTGCTGAATTTGACCCACTTCAGTTCATCCGTCAGCAACCGACCGGATTCGATTTCGATGATTCGCCAGGTGTTCCAGTCGGAACCGGCGTCCGCCACGCTATAGGCCACGTATCGTCCGTCGTCACTGAAAGAGGTGGCGCCGAGCGCGACCGTTCCGTCTTTCGACCAGCTATTCGGATCGATCAGGACGATCGGTTCGGACTTGAGCGACGCGAGCTTGTAGAGCACGGACTGGTTTTGCAGTCCATCATTTTTGAAATAGAAATATTGGCTCCCCGCTTTGAACGGCGCGCCGAATTTTTCGTAGTTCCAGAGTTCGGTCAGACGCTTTTTGATCGCATCACGCTGCGGCAGTGAAGCAAGATAGTCGAAGGTGATCTTGTTCTCGGCCGTGACCCAGTCTGCGACTTCTTTCGATTGGCGAACGTCATCTTCCAGCCAGCGATAGGGATCGGGGATCTGGATGCCGTGCAATTCGTCGACCTGACCGCCCTGCTTCGATTCGGGATACGTCAATTTGTCACCTGCCTTTGCGGTCGCGATCGGCGCGACGCTCATCACCAACGTCAAGCAGAAGCATCCCCATGCAACCTGTTTCATCGACTTGGCCTTTATTTGGTGGTAATGCCGTGAGGGCGAAGAGGTGACGAAAGTGCGCGATCGGGAACCGCATCACTTCAGCGGCCTCGCCGTTGTCGACCGCTTCCGATGATTGAGACATCTCCCGAAGGCACGTTGCTTGTATGCGGGGCCTTGTCACGCTGCATGAACCGGTGCCTGGCGGCACCGGATTCGCCGGGTTCCGACGATTTCAAGCGGACTCGGTGTCATCGACGGCCACGCCGACCAGATCGTAATCTTTGCGCTGGACGATCTCGACTGGGACAAACATTCCTGGTTGCAGGTCTTCGCCACTGACGAAGACTGCGCCGTCAATTTCCGGGGCATCCATGTATCCACGGCCAACCCAGATTCCCTCTTCCAGTTGTTCGTCGATCAGGACATCGATCTCGTTGCCGACCAGCGAATCGCCGTATTCGAACGCGATCTCTTGTTGGAGCGCCATCAGTTCGTCGCGACGAGCGTTTTTGACTTCTTCGGGAAGGTGCCCGTCCAGCTTGATCGCCGGTGTGTCTGGCTCGTACGAGTAAGGAAAGACTCCCATGCGTTCGAATTGAGCTTCCGAAACGAACTGTTTCAGTTCATTGAATTGCTCGTCGGTTTCGCCGGGGAACCCGACGATGAACGTCGTTCGCATGACCAGGCCATCGACACGATCACGCAGCTTGCGGACCAATTCTTCGGTCTGATTGCGATTGACTCGTCGTTGCATGCGTTTCAAGACTTGGTCGTTGATGTGCTGCAGCGGCATATCGAGATAAGGAATCACCTTGGGTGAATCGTTGATGGCACCGATCAATTCGTCAGTGAAATGGACTGGATAAAGATACATCAACCGAATCCAGTCGATCCCCTCGACTTGATCCAATTCTTTGATCAGATCGACCAATCGAACTTTTCCGTACAGATCCAGGCCATAATAGGTCGTGTCTTGCGCGACGAGGTTCAACTCGCGGACACCGTCCTTGGCCAATTCTTGAGCTTCGGCGATGACCATTTCGATCGGTTTGGTGATGTGCTTGCCGCGCATCTTGGGGATCGAACAGAATGTGCAGGTGCGGTCGCACCCTTCCGAGATTTTCAAATAGGCATAGTGCTGTGGCGTGATGCGTAGCCGTGCCCGGTCGTCCATGGCCTTGAGCGGAGCGGGACGGAACAGTTCTCGTTGTTCGCGTGCCCCGCCGATCAGGTGGTCGGCCACGCGATTGATTTCGTCACGGCCGAAAACGCCGACGATATGGTCGATCTCAGGGAGTTCTTCGATGAGCGCGGGACCCAATCGTTGCGGCAAGCAACCGGCGACGATGACGCCTTTGGTTTTGCCGGCCCTTTTCAGGTCCAGCATCTCGCGGATGACGGCCTTCGATTCGGCTCGTGAACTATCAATAAACCCGCAGGTATTGACGATGACAAAATCCGCCCCATCCGGTTCGCTGACCAGCGAATAGCCATCGAGTGCCAGAGTACCCAGCATTTTCTCGCTGTCGACGAGATTCTTGGGGCAACCGAGCGATACAAAGGCGTAAGTCCCCTTCGAAATCGACGGCGGCGCGTCAAATGTGGCAGGTGAGACGGGATCAACAGAAGAAACAATCGGCAATTGCATGGTTCATTTCAATTCGGGGAGCAAAAGTATCAGGGCAGGATTCTACCGACTTATGGACCTGCCGGACAGCAAATTGATCCTCAGATGGGTGTAAATCTCGTGATTGCAGCAGTGCTTAAGACATCCCCCCATTTGCCGGCTTTCTCCTGGGCTCCAGTGAAATACGATCAAAAAACAGTGAAATGATCGCAGATTTGCAGGAAACTCGATTGAGAAATGCGGTGCGGGAGATGCTCGCTGAACGACTTCCCATCGTAACGGGCTGTCGTCGCTGTTGTTTTCTTTGCGACCAGGTAGTCGTTGGTGGCCGAGGTCGCCGGAGGTTTCGCAGGCTCTGCCGTCACACCGCGACGGATGCGAATTTCTTCCGGTGCGTTTTTCCCTCAAGGTGATTGACAATTCGTTCGATCACAAATACTGTACTATCATGATAGTACAGTATTTGTCGTGAGGAGATGGTTATGTTTTTCGAAATCAATCCCTCAAACGGTGTTGCGATCTTCGAGCAGATTTCACGTCAGGTGAAGTATGCCGTGGCTAACGGTGCGCTGCGGGTTGGTGAACTGGTTCCCTCAGTCCGCGACTTGGCCACCAAGCTGACCGTGAATCCGAATACGGTGGCCCGGGCCTATCGTGATTTGCAGAGCGATGGTTTTCTGGAACCGATTCGTGGCGAAGGTCTGCGTGTGACGAAACAAGCGACCGAGCGAAGCCGTAAGCATCGCACCAAACTGTTGCACGATCGCATTCGGCAAGTCGTCATCGAGGCCAAGCAAAGCGGATTGGTGGAAGAAGAGTTCTACTCCCTGGTGGATGCACTTTGGAAAAGTGAATTGGTCGAGGTCTAGCGGGCCTCGGCGATAAGAGACTCGCTCTTTTCGAAAACGAGTTCTCGGTAACAGTGTCGGAAACAAAACAACGCAATCTCTGCTGAGAAAGGTCTGTCATGGCGGCGATCTTTGAGTTTCAACAGGTGACCAAGCGATTCGGCAAACAAACGGCACTCGATCAGGTGTCTTTCAAAGGCGAACGCGGCGAAGTTGTCGCGCTGCTGGGAGAGAACGGTGCCGGAAAGACGACCGCACTCAAGATTTTGCTCGGCCTACTTGCGCCCGATTCAGGAACCCCGCGGGTCATGGGGCTGGACAGTCAGATTCATGGCGCCGAAATTCGTCGTCGAGTGGGCTATATGCCGGACCGCCCTGCCCTGTACGACTGGATGACCGTGGCGGAAATCGGCTGGTTTGCCGCCGGGTTCTATCCGCTCGGCTTCCAACAGCGGTATCAACAACTGGTTCAGCGATTTGAATTGCCGAATGACAAGACCATCAAGATGCTGTCCAAGGGGATGCAGGGAAAAGTGTCATTGGCTTTAGCCATGGCACACGAGCCCGATTTACTGGTGCTGGATGAACCGACATCGGGGCTTGATCCCCTGGTTCGGCGCGAGTTTCTGGAAAGCATGATCGACATTGCCGCCGCTGGCCGCACCGTGCTGCTGTCGAGTCATCAGATGACCGAAGTCGAACGCGTGGCCGACAAGATTGCCATCGTTCGCGGAGGGAAATTGGTGTTGTTCGAGTCGCTGGAGGTGCTGAAGAGTCAGGTTCAAGAAGTCATCGTCACACTGGATGGGATCGAGACGCTGCCTCCCGAACTGCCAACTGGCGCGAAATTGCTGGGAGCCCAACGACGGGATCGTCAGTGGCAGTTGCTGGTCCGTAATCTGGATGAAGCGGGACGCATCGCACTGTCGGCCGATCCGATGCATCTGGACATTGAGCTGCGTACTCCTTCGCTCGAGCAGATTTTCGTCGTTTGTATGAAGACGTCGGATGATGTTCGGTTGGATGCGGCGTCACAACTCACTGCCGGTTGAACACAATTCGAATTCTCAGTTCACGTCCAAACAAACCTCTGAAGAATGAGGTGTCTCATGTTTTCCCTGCCGTTCCAGCGAATGCTTTGGAAAGAATATCGCTCGCAACGAACCCTGTGGGTCTGTTGCCTGGTTATCGGGATCCTCATTGAACTGCTGATTTCGGCTGCTTTGATGGAACCGCAGCAGCGTCATCTGACTTTGTATGGGATGCCGATGTTCTTCGCGTTGTTGTACGCGATCGGTAGCGGTGCGCTGATGTTCGCCAGTGAACGAGAGGAACGAACAAGCGAGTGGTTGCTAAGTCTGGCAGCCCCCACATGGCCGACGTTAGTTGCGAAGTTCGGGTGGGCCGTGGTTTCCACGGTAGTTCTGCAAATTGCGATGGTTTTCGTGACGCTGATCCTGACGGCGAACATGGCTCCGTCTCCTCATTCGGAAATTCAGACTTTGCTCGTACCGTTCGGGTTGGCGGCACTGATCTGGGCGATTCTGGGATCACTGTTAAGTCGAGGTGTCCTCGCGTCGGTGGGAGGAATGGTACTTGGTTGGATGATCACAATCTGGTTACCGTTGATGTTTTTTATGCTTCTGAACGATTTCTTTCTGGTTCGTCCGGGGCCGATCTTTACTCTTACCTTGTCCATTGTTTTGAGCATCGCGGTACTCGTCGGCGATATCTGGCTCGCCCAAAGATGGTGTCAGGGTCACTATCTGGACGGGCGCGTGATCGAGCGCATCAGTGCGAGCGTCCAGCAGCAATGGAATAGATTGACGTTACGATCAACACCAGCATCTCGCGTTCCTGTACGAGTGGAATACGAACAACCCTGGCAGCGTACCTGGCAACGGCTCGTTTGGCAGGAACGGCGTCGCCAATCGCTACATCTGCTGTTGCTGTTCGTGGCGTGCGTGTTTGGGGTGATTTTCGGCATGCCCGGCTCGACGAGTGACAGAGCAGCCAGCATAAGTTTCTTCGCATTCGCTGTTGCTGTTGTGATTCCGCTGGCGATGGGGGTACTCGCCTTTGAGTCGGACGTCGACGTACAGCAGCCTCGATTCTTGGCCAACCGAGGTCTCGCTCCCGGTTCCGTTTGGATGGCGAAGCAAGTCGTGTGGCTCGCCCGCGCATTATGGGTCAGTGGGGCTGCCATTTCGGTGTCGCTATTCTTCCGCATTGGCGGGACGAGTCGCAGCGACGTTAGTTACTTCTTAGGTAAAGTCACGTCCGATCCAAGTTTTGTCGGGTGTCTCTTCTTGAGCTATTGTTGTGGTCAACTCTCTTCCATCATTACTCGACGATTCGTCCTGGCAGCCGTAATCGGAGTATTCTTAAACGCTTTCGCCGGTTATTGGATGTTAGTCGCGTATTCCCTTGTCCTCCCCTCTTGGTGGTCACTGGGTGGACCCATAGTGGCCATGTTGGCGATCACATTCTGGCAGATACGAGCCCGGATGTTGGAGGACTATTCCTGGCGGCACCAGTGCAAGCTTTATTTGGCGCTCGTCGCAGTCCCTGCCCTGCTCGTCACGATGCTGGCCTGGCATCGGATTGCCGAGGTCACCAATCTTCCGTGGGAGTTGGATCAAAGTCTCGTCAGCGAATTTCGGGGCCACGTTTCACACTTCCCTACATCACCGCTAACGGCTGATGAGACGTTTGTACGGCAACGGCTGCTATCAATTCACTTGTCCCATAAAAAACAGTCGGCCGACGAAATTGTCGACCTGATGCAACGTGACCTGAGTTCAATCGTTCAGTTGACTGATTCATCGACAACGTCCTCGCTTTCGTGGTGGTCGATGGCCATCGATGAGAGGGCCGACGAGTTGCTCCAAGATTCACAGTTCCAACCGGCGCTTCGATGTTATTTGGCCCGGTTGAAGCTGGCCCGTATTGCATCAAATCGAGGCACGCAAGTTAACTGGAGTCATGGATCGATGCTTCAGAAGGGCCCCCTGGAAGGCATCGTCGAGTGGGCCAATCATCCTGGGCAAACTGCTAGCACCGTTCGCGCTGCGGCCCAAATGATCTCGGACGAATTGAGGCAGTTTCCAGCGATGTCTCAGGCGGTCATTTCGACTTACGCACATGATCCTCGGTTGCCTCATGTTCCTCCGAGCATCGCCGCTTCATCCAACGGTGTCCAGAAGTTGGAATCGGACCCCTGGCCGTTTTTCTTGCCGATCTGGGAACGGATCCGTACGCAGCGGTTAGTCACCAGGCGGGGGGAACTGGAGTATGGCGCCATTACAAGATTAGAAAGACAATTGGCTTCTTCGGTGGCTTTTGCTCAACAAAACGTGAGCCGGGAATTTTCGGGTCAGGAATATCAACTGGAAAAGTTGATGGCAACGACCTTTGTCGGTCCGTACGACAGTGTGCATTTGACGACCTTGATGTTTCTCGTTTTGGATCGGCAAACCATGATTCGAGCGGCCATGACACGCCTGGAATTAATTGCTTACCGACTGGAACATGGACAGTTGCCTGACCGGTTGATCCAACTATTGCCGCAGTCTGATCCGCGGAATCTGATCGATCCCTGGTCCGGTCGGCTGTTTGGCTTTTACCCGTCGCTGCTACTAAGTACCGGTCGGCATGGCGTAGCTCTGTTGCCAACGAATGCGGAGACATTTGCTGTGGAGGGTGACAAGCCCTTTTATGAGGCGCACCTGACAACGCTCAGCTATCAACAATTGATGGGGGAATTGCCCGATGTGGAGACGTCACTCGCGCAGTTGCAGAAAGCCGATCCTCGTCTCAGTTCGGTCCTGTTTTCCATTCCCTCTCGAGCGGCAGCAGCGGTACCCCACGAGTAATCACTGGTGACTCATCAGGACCAGGACTCTGGATCAACGGTGTTCTGGTCAGATGACGCTCAATGACTGTTGCCGTTTCCATTTCCATTGGCTTGGCCGTTCCCCGGCTTCTGACGGACGCAGTCGACGTAGTAACGGCGTTTGCCGTTTCCACCTTCTTCCACCAGTCCATGAATATCGGTGTCAAACCCCGGGAACTTTTCGTTGAACATTCTGGCGAATTTCAGGTATTCGACGATCGTCCGATTGAATCGTTCACCCGGAATGAGCAACGGAATACCTGGCGGGTATGGCGTCAGCAAGACTGCCGTGGCGCGACCTTCCAGGTGATCAATCTCGACACGATCAATTTCACGATGGGCCATCATGTCAAAGGCGTCTGACGGCTTCATCGCGGGTAACATATCAGACAAGTACATTTCGGTCGTCACTCGCGCGACGTCGTTCAGCTTGTAGGTATCGTGAATCTGCTGACACAGGTCTTTCAGTCCAATTCCCTCATAACGAGGATACTGCTGGCAGAACTCGGGCAGGATGCGCCACATTGGCTGGTTTTTGTCGTAGTCGTCCTTGAACTGTTGCAGGGCGCTCACCAGAGTGTTCCAGCGGCCTTTGGTAATCCCGATTGTGAACATGATGAAGAAGGAATACAGCCCCGTCTTTTCGACGATCACGCCGTGTTCGACCAGGTACCGTGTCACGATCGAGGCGGGAATACCCGACTCGGCGAACTTGCCGCTCACGTTGAGGCCCGGCGTGATGACCGTGGCCTTGATCGGGTCGAGCATATTGAAGTCGGGGGCCAGGTTGCCGAAGCCGTGCCATTCTTCGTTGGCCTTCAGCATCCAGTCATCGCGATGGCCGATGCCGTCTTCGGCCAGTGATTCGGGACCCCAGACGGTGAACCACCAGTCCTTACTGCCCCACTCATCGGCCACTTTGCGCATGGCTCGGCGGAAGTTCAGCGCTTCGACGATCGATTCTTCGACCAAAGCCGTTCCACCCGGTGGTTCCATCATGGCTGCGGCGACGTCGCACGACGCAATGATCGCGTACTGCGGCGATGTCGACGTGTGCATCAGGTAGGCTTCGTTGAAGATGTTTCTATCGAGCTTCTGAGTTTCCGACTCGCGTACCAGAATCTGCGAGGCTTGGGAAATCCCCGCCAGCAGCTTGTGGGTCGAGTGAGTGGCAAAGATCATCGATTCTTTCGATCGCGGTCGGTCCTTACCGATGGCGTGCATATCTTTGTAGAACTCGTGAAACGTGGCGTGCGGCAGCCAGGCTTCGTCGAAGTGCAGCGTGCCAATCTTCCCGTCGAGCAGCCCTCTCAGCGTTTCGACGTTGTAGATGATGCCGTCGTACGTACTCTGCGTGATCGTCAGGATTCGCGGCTTGCGGTCGGGGTGCTTGGCCTGGGCCGCTTTGGCGAACGGGTTGGCCTCGATCTTCTTCTGGATATTCTCAGGGCGGAATTCTTCGAGCGGGATCGGGCCGATGATGCCCAGATGATTTCGGGTGGGCGTCAAAAAGACCGGTACGGCACCGGTCATGATGATCGAATGCAGAATCGATTTGTGGCAATTGCGGTCGACAACGACGATGTCGCCCGAAGCGACGGTCGAATGCCAGACCATCTTGTTCGACGTCGACGTTCCGTTCGTTACGAAAAAGCAGTGATCGGCATTGAAGATACGTGCGGCGTTTCGTTCGGATGCCGCAACGGGGCCGGTGTGATCGAGCAACTGTCCCAGTTCTTCCACGGCGTTGCAAACGTCGGCCCGCAGCATGTTCTCGCCGAAGAACTGGTGGAACATCTGGCCGACGGGGCTCTTCAGGAACGCGACCCCGCCCGAATGGCCAGGACAGTGCCACGAATAAGAACCATCCTGAGCGTAGTGGACCAGAGCCCGGAAGAATGGTGGGGCCAGACTGTCGGTATAGGCCTTGGCTTCACGAATGATATGTCGAGCCACGAATTCCGGCGTGTCCTCGAACATGTGGATGAAGCCGTGCAGTTCGCGCAAAATGTCGTTGGGAATGTGCCGCGACGTACGCGTCTCGCCGTACAGATAGATGGGAATCTCGGTATTGCGACGGCGAATTTCTTCGATGAAGGCTCGCAGATTCACGACGGCAGGGTCAAGTTCCGGGCCGGGAGTGAATTCTTCATCGTCGATCGACAGAATGAAGGCCGAGGCACGGCTTTGCTGCTGAGCGAACTGAGCCAGGTCACCATAGCTGGTCACACCCAGTACTTCGCTCCCTTCCCCTTCGATGGCGTTGGCGAGCGCGCGAATTCCCAAACCAGACGTATTTTCGGACCGAAAATCCTCGTCAATAATGACGATCGGAAATCTGAATTTCATCGTGATTGAATCTTTTATGCATTACCCACAGGGGCAGGGAAACCTGAAGACCGAATCGAGCGCGTGCCCGGCCCCGATCCCACGGGCGTTGATGGTATTGAAGGGGTGCCGTTGTTGTATACCCCGCACGACCACCGAGCGGAGATTTGCCAGATTTTCAATGACTCGCACGAGGTCCACGCCGCCGGTATTCTCGTGAGAGCAAATCTGGTCTCCGACCCCACTCTCAATGCCATCCGTAAACGAACGAACGAATAGTATGCATGCCAGTTGGAAAAAAAAGGCCGTTATCTGCCTCGCATTGGTGGTGGGCACGATCGCAGTCTACGGGGCCGTTGTGAATTGCGATTTCGTCAGCCTGGACGATCCCGATTACGTCTCACGAAACCAACAGGTGCTAGGCGGACTTTCGTGGTCCGGCTGGCGTTATGCCTGGACATCCTGGCATTGTTCGAACTGGCATCCTTTGACCTGGCTGTCGCTGGAACTGGATAGCAGTCTGTGGGGACAGAAGCCGGCGGGATACCATGCAACGAACCTGTTGTTACACGCCGTCAATGCGGCGCTTCTGTTTCTGGTTTGTTGTCAATTGACGAACCGCATGGTCGCCAGTGCGTGCGTTGCCGCTTTTTTTGCTCTGCATCCCTTGCACGTGGAATCCGTCGCCTGGATTGCCGAGAGAAAAGATGTACTCAGCACGTTTTTTCTGCTGCTGACGGTCGTTGCGTACGTCCGATATGCCGCGGGGCCTTCGTGGTCGCGGTATTTGCTGGTTCTGGTTCTGTTCGCCTTCGGATTGTTGGCCAAGCCGATGCTGGTCACGTTGCCGATTCTGTTACTATTGCTGGATGGCTGGCCGCTGGCGCGCGTGCAGTGGAATTCTGGAATGACTGCGTCAACGCGATTTCCTCGCCTGTCGATCCGCTGGCTGTTGATCGAAAAAGTCCCGTTGTTGATGCTGGCATTAGCTGATGGATTGACCACGATCGCCGCTCAGTTCGGGGCGGTGAAGTTAATGGACGATGTGACGTTCGGCACTCGCGTGGCGAACATGTTTCATGCCTATTTATGGTATTTACAAAAGACGTTCGTCCCGACGAGTCTGACGATTTTTTATCCGCATCCCGAACGGGATTTATCCTGGACAGTTGTGGGAATCGGAATAGTTGTCTTCGGTGCGGTCTCGGCGTGGGTGGTTTGGCGTCGAAAGTCGAGTCCGCATTTGCTGTTTGGGTGGGCCTGGTTTGTCATCTCACTGTTGCCTGTGATTGGCCTGATTCAAGTTGGCAGCCAGGCTTATGCGGATCGCTATGCCTACATTCCGCACATTGGGCTGTTCATCGCGATCGTCTGGGAGTTGAATGCCTGGTTTGCGGCCACGACTGTCGGACGCGTTCTGTTGGGGCTGTTTGTGCCCGTGGCGTTGATTGCGAGTGGATGGCTGACTTATTTGCAGATCGGCTACTGGAAGAACAACGACACGTTGTGGACCCATGCGATCGAGCTGAATCCGAATAATGGCTTTGCGCATGCTCACTTGGCGGACGTCCGGCTGGCGGAAGGCCGCCACGAACAGGCGATTTTCCACATCGAGCAGGGATTGCGATTGAAGCGATCGGGCTATGTCGCGAATGCCTACTGCAACTGGGGGCGTTCGCTGTTGGCCCTGGATCGGCCGGCGGAGGCCGAGCAGAAATTTCTCGTCGCGTTGCAGGTCGATCCCAATCACGAAGCGTCGCTGGATGAATTGGCGAAATTGCTACGCTCGCAGGGACGACATGCCGAAGCGGCGCGAGTCTCTGGACGTCATGCGGCAATCTTTGCGAAGAAAGCCGAACAACAACCGGAAAATGCGGCCGCGCACTTCCGGTTGGGCTTCTTGCAGGCTCAACAGGGGAATCTCCGTCAAGCATTGGTGCATTTCGAGAAAGCCGTTCAGTTGGAACCTCGATCGGCTGAAGCCCGCAACAATCTGGCTCTGGTGCAGATGCAACTCGGGCTGCGCAAAGAAGCAAAAGCAAATTTCCTGATGGCGATCGAGTTCAACCCCGACCTGCTGATGGCTCATTTCGGTCTGGCAAATCTTTTCGAGTCGGAAAAGGATTTTGCGGGGGCGAGACATCAATACGCAGAAGTCCTTCGAATCAAACCCGATGATGTGAAAGCCAAGCAGCGTTTGGATCGTTTGCCGAATCCCTAAGAGGGGAGATATCGCAAATGCGGCCTTGATAATTCCGCCAGCTGAGTCCGCGGCGGGAAGAGGCCCTGACTCTTTTAAGTTGACTGGTACTCTATCGATCGGTAGCGTCTCGCGATGCAAATCGTCCTTGGAATGAATCCCCTTCTCACTGCCCAGTGCAAAACGAATGAGCTGACAATATGCCCGTGAGTTGGATGCGGATCGCGGTTGTGTGCGTCGGGCTGATGGTGGCCACCGTGGCCACCTATTGGCCCGTGGCGACATATTCCTTCGTCAACTTCGACGATAAGGAATATGTTTACGGCAATCCTCAGGTTCTGGCCGGTCTGACGTGGCCTGGATGGGTGTCTGCCTGGACATCGTTTGTTTGCGGTAACTGGCAGCCGATCACCGTGTTGTCACTTGAGCTCGACGGCAGCCTGTGTGGGCGAACCGCTGCCGGGTTTCACGCGACGAATCTCGTATTTCATACGGCTAATGTGTTGCTGCTGTTCATCGTGCTATGGCGAATGACGAACAGCATTTGCCGCAGTGCCTGTGTTGCGGCTTTCTTCGCGCTGCATCCGCTCCACGTCGAGTCGGTTGCTTGGATTTCTGAGAGAAAAGATGTCCTAAGTACTTTTTTTCTATTGCTGACGATGTGGGCCTACGTGGCCTATGTCTCACGCCCCTCGGTACTGCGGTACATTTCGGTGCTGCTGCAACTGGTGCTGGGGTTGCTCGCCAAGCCGATGTTAGTCACCTTGCCAATCCTGTTGCTGCTGCTGGATTATTGGCCATTGAACCGCGTCGATTGGAGTATCCGTCCCGCAGACGACGGTCGATTTCCTCGCCAATCGCTGCGATGGTTGATCCTCGAGAAGTTGCCTCTGTTTGGATTGGCTCTCGCGAGCGGGCTGATCACGATTGTCGCCCAGGGCGATGCGACGAAGTCATTACCGGATTTGACGTTCGACGTCCGATTCGCTCATCAGTTCTACGCTTACATTTGGTATCTGCAGAAGACATTCGTTCCCACGGGCCTCGTCGCGTTTTACCCTCATCCCGAGCGGACGTTGTCCTGGCTGAGCGTCGGAATTGGAGTACTGGTTGTCGGCGGGATTTCGGCCTGGGTTTTATGGCGTCGTGTGAAGCAGCCGTATTTGATTGTCGGCTGGGCGTGGTTTGTCATTGCACTGTTGCCGGTGATTGGTTTGCTTCAGGTCGGCAGCCAGGCTTACGCGGACCGATATGCTTATGTCCCGCATATTGGGTTGTTCGTCATGATCGTCTGGGAAGTTCACAGCTGGGTTGCCGGGTCGCAGGCGGGACGAATTGTTGGTTGCGTCGTCGTCGCGCTATCGCTGGTCGCATGCGGTTGGCTGACCCATGTTCAGATCGCCTATTGGACAAACAGCGAGACATTGTGGACACATGCCCTGGAGATCATTCCTGAAAATGGAACGGCTCATTTTGGTCTCGGTGAGTATTTGCGGATGGAAGGCGAATACGAACGTGCCATCAAGCACTTCGAATTGGGTCTTCCGCTCAAGCGATCCGGTGTTGCGGATGCGTATTGCAGCTGGGGGCGTTGTTTGATCGGATTGGATCGTCCTGCCGAAGCTGAGCAAAAGCTTCTCGCCGCTCTGAAGATTAATCCGTACCACGAAGTGGCTCTCGATGAATTGTCGAAATTGCTGGCGAAGCAAGGACGCCACACAGAGGTCGCGCAAGTTGCCGAGCAATATGACAAGGCCATCGCTCGGCGAGCGACGGAGAATTCGAATGATTACGCAGTCGAAGTGCACCTTGGTCTGAAGCAGATTCGGAAAGGAAATATCAAACAGGCGGCAGTGCATTTCGAAAAGGCCGTTCAGCTTGCACCGCAATCGGCAGCGGCACGCAACAATCTGGCCTCTGCCCAACTAGATCTGAAACAGGTCAAAGCGGCCAAGGCGAGTTTTTTGAAAGCGGTTGAGTTGAATTCCGAATTGGCTGGGGCTCACTTCAGTCTGGCCGAAATCCTTGAAGCCGAGGGAGATTTTTCCGGCGCAAAAAGCCATTTTGCCGAGGTCGTTCGCATCGATCCGAACGACGCTGAGGCGAAACAACGTCTCGCGCGGTTATCGAACCGATAGACGTTCGGTTCATCTCGGTGTTGTGGCAGGGCCGGCTCAAGGCGTCTGTTATTTGACGAGTGCGAGTTAGACCCACTCGCCGCCAATCGCATGGCTGTGTCGATTTAGTCCACGACTCGAAAGGCCTCGTTTTTCTTGAAGACGATCGGACGGCTTCCGTCGGTCAAAGCGAATTCGAGATGGCAATCGAGCAACACGCCGGGCGTGGCATCGTCCGGAATTTCAATCTCGGCAGTGACAACCTGACCCTCTCTCGAAATGGTTTTGGCCTCATAGGGACCAATCTGAACCCAACTGGGTTTGGCAGCGGGAATCGCATTTCCTTTTTGAAGCCGGCCGGGCGCGAGTTCAATGCGGATTTCATGTGTCTTCCCGCGTGAAGCGGTACCGGGGCGAACAGAGATAATCGCCACTGGCAGTGAGGTCCCCGGTTTCGCGTTGTTCTGAATGGGGCCAAGGCCGACACGGCGCAATTCATGATTGTTGGAATGTTCGACGACTCCCACGTATCCACCCAGGATGTAAGGAAATCGGCCCGGTGTGACGTGATAGTGATAGCCTCGCGAGTCATCCCGGTGTCCATTGCAGACGTCGAGGGCGCGGCCCGAACCGGCCTTCAAATCTTTCGCCATCAGGCCAGATTCTTCGTAGGGGCCATAAACCGGGAAGCCGTCAAAAGCAAACCCAATCACCGGTGAATGCTGCTTGCCGTCGTCGGCGAAGGGCGATTTCACGCAGCTGGGATATTTGTGATAGTGATAGACGCCACCAGGTGCGGGGTGTCCACAACAGGAATCCAGCCAGACCTCGGAATATCCCTCAACGGCATTCATTCCGCCCGCTTCAAAAGGATTGAAGAAGACCACCCCGTTGAGTGCCGTCCCGATCGGGCCCATCGGAACTCGGGTGATGTGATCAGCCAGTTTAGGTTCGAGCGGCAAACGGAAGGTGAATTGTTGGACGCGAATCGAATTCGGATTGTCGCTGTTTGGAAAGATTGCGGTCGGGTGATTGGGGTACCCTTGACTCTTCATGATCAAGAACTGCGAATCATAACTGAGTTGGATGTTGTCGATGCCGTCTTTGTTTGAATCTTTCACGTGGTACGAGAACAAATCGACGAATCGTTCGCCGTCTTTGAAGTAGTAAATAGGCCGATTCGCCTCTTTCACAAACCACCGTCCGCCGATCGGTTTCAAATCGGGATCCGGTTCCGAGCCGAAGGAGGCACTGGCCGCGAAAACGATTAGTAACATGGCCAGCGAGCCTGTGCTGGCGGCTGTCGTACGATCCTGCTTCGAGGGCCGATTCTCAATCATCACAAGCCGCCTCTCAATCCTGAGCTGCTGGGACAAAGAACGGATGGATGCAAAAATTGGACAATCGGACGAATGAAAGAGGCGAGCTCAGGGCGAATGCCACCGAACTCGCCTGCATTGATGATTCAGACAAAGGTCAATCAGTCGTTTTTCCCGGGAAGTTTCCCTTCCTTGATCAGGTCGAAGTAGACCTTGCCGTCGGCGTTCTTTTCCTTGATCGTTTTTTCCCAGGCGTCCTTGAAGATCTTCATCGCTTCGTCATTGTTCTTGGCTTTGATCGCCGTCTGGAATTCATTGTGTTTGAACTGATCATGGTAGACCTTGCCAAAATCGTTCAGGCCGTGCCCCTTGGCTTTTTTGTTGGCACCAGGTTTGTGGCAGACATCACATTTTGTTTTCAGTCCTTCGACAGTTTCCAGGAATGGCTTATAGTCGGCGTCATCTTTGTACCCGTCTTTAATCAGACCCGGAATCGGCTCAAATGCATTCGCCGTTCCGACACAGAATACCAGTAGCGTCACACAACAAAAAACCGATGGTCGTTTCATCGCAGTCCCTGTTTCTCTCGTTTCCGTATTGTTCGTTTGTTGGCCGCGATCGACACATTTCGAAAATCAGCGGCCAGCCGTTCGATACTTTACAATGCCCGGCATTCAAAGTCACCGATCACACGTCCAGGTCATCCACCAGATTCGCTTCGCTCATGATAATGCGATAACGTTCGCTGGCGTCTTTGCCGAGTAACTGCGAGAACGTTTGATCGGCTTCCACCAGACTGTCAACATCCACTGCCAGCAAGGTGCGTGTTTTCGGATCGAGCGTCGTTTCCTTCAGTTGAGTGGCAGTCATTTCACCCAGCCCTTTGAAACGACTGATCTCAGGCTTTCTGTTTGCCGGCAGGCCGGTCACGATTTCTTCTTTGTGAGCGTCATCCTGTGCGTACAGGATTTGGGTTCCCACCTGAATCCGGTACAGCGGTGGCTGAGCCAGATAGAGCTTTTTGTTGGTAATCAGGTCTCGCATGTGTCGGAAAAAGAACGTGAGCAGCAGGGTGCTGATGTGATAGCCATCGCTGTCCGCATCCATCATCAGGATGATTCGATCGTAACGCAGGCGACGGATGTCGAAGTGGGTTCCGACACCGGTGCCGAGAGTTTCGATCAGATCTTTGATTTCCTGACTTTCGAGGATCTTGCTTGTCGCGAGCGATTCGGTGTTCAAGATTTTGCCGCGCAGTGGCAAAATCGCCTGTGTTCGGCTGTCGCGACCCATTCCCGCTGTTCCACCGGCGGATTGACCTTCGACGATGAACAGTTCTGACTCGGCGGGATCGGTCGCACGACAGTCCATCAGTTTTCCGGGCAAACTGGTGCGTCGTGACGTGGGTGACTTGCGGCGGACTTCCGTGGCGGCTTCACGACTGGCCTGTCGCGCCCGCGCGGCCAGTACGATTCGCCCGACGACGGCGTCGGCGATTGTCGGATTATTGTTCAACCAGGTTTCGAGTGCCGGTCGGACCAACCCTTCGACTGCCGCACTCATTTCCGGGTTGTTCAGCTTTTCTTTGGTCTGGCCCTGAAACATGGGATTGGGCAGAAAGACCGACAGGATCGCCAGGACACCTTCGCGGATATCGCTGTTTTCGATCACGACGCCTTTGATTTTGATGTCGTGAACTTCGATATAGTTGCGAACTGCCTTGGCGACCGCTGATCGGAAGCCCGATTCGTGGGTTCCACCGGCATGAGTGCGAATGCCGTTCACGTAACTGCGCAGCTGTTCGTCCGTCGCCTCGGTCCATCGCAGCACTGCTTCGATCTTAACCTGGCTTTCGTCGCGTGTGGTCGAGAAGACCAGTTCGTGGATCGACTTCTTTTGCCCTTCGGAAAGAATCTTATCGAGATAGGCGACGATTCCTTGCGGGTAAAGAAATTCGTGCTTTTCCTTTTTGAATTCGTCGTTGAAAACGAGTTTCAATCCCGCATGGATGTAGGCGATGTCTTCCAAGTGTTGACGGATCGTTTCGGAATTGAAAGTCGTCTTAGAGAAGATCTCTTCGTCGGGGCGAAAGAAGATGATCGTGCCACGGCCGCGGAATGGCCTGACCTGCTTCAGTGGCGTTGTCGGCCGTCCTCGTTTGTAACGCTGGGACCATTCGAAACCGTCGCGATGAACAGTGGCCACCATTTCGATTGACAGGGCATTCGTCACGGACGATCCGACACCGTGCAGTCCGCCGCTGCGAGCATAGGCTTGACTGTTGAATTTGCCACCCGCATTCAGCGTGGTGAGCACCGTTTCCAGTGTCGACTTTTTTGTTTTGGGATGTGTGTCGACGGGGATCCCTCGACCATTGTCCTCGACAGTGCAGGACGTCCCGTCTTTATGCAGTGTGACGATGATCTCTGAGCAGTGCTCGGCAAGGTGTTCGTCGACGCTGTTATCGACAATTTCCCATAGGAGGTGATGCAGACCTCGTGAGTCGGTTCCTCCAATGTACATCGACGGACGCATGCGAACGTGATCGAGACCTTCGAGGACTTCGATATCTTTTGATGTATATTCGGTGCTGGCCATTATTCCCCCTTCTCCGCTTCGATTGCCGCCCAGTCGATCAGGACGATGTCCGGTCGGACGATGTCAGTGAACGTACTTCGCTGGGCCGCTCGAATTCCTTTTCCACCGCGTGAAGTGATTTCGTATTTCATTTGTCCGAAGACCAGCACTTTGTCCGCGGAGGTCTGCACCCGCAGGCAGTCGCTAGGACGAGCCATCTGGGCGGCTCCCAGTACTTCGTCTTTGGCATCGGCCATCTTGATCCCCCGCACGCCTTTGCCGGCCCCGGACAAGATCGGCACGTCTTCGAGGGCGAAATGAGTGACGCGAGCCTGTTTTGTTGCAATGAACATGGATGTGGCATCGCGAATCAGTTCCACCCAGACAACGCGGTCCCCTTCCACGGGGCGACAATACTTCCGACCGGCTTTTGTTGAAGGAGCTCGGAACGGGGCCAGCGGCAATCGCATGATCTGGCCTTGCGCCGTGAGCGCCAGGAAGTAAGGGGCATGCGGTACGTCGTCGCCCATGTCCTGATCCGACGGCGTAAAGCGTGCATCGGTGGTGATGGCGGCGACGATGCTGACCCCGTCGCCCATTTTGACATGTTTGGAAATCGGCTCGCCATATCCGGATGAAACCGGAATCAATTCGATCGGAAGCGTATAAGCGATGCCATCGCTGGCGAAGAACACGATGTTGTCCACGGTGCTGCCTGGAATCACATCCAGGACAGCATCCCCTTCCCTGACGCGTGTGGTCTCGACGCTTTGCAGACGGCCGACACGTTTGACCCATCCTTCACGCGTCAGTACGACGTTCGTATTCTCGCGCAGGATATAGGCCGAAGCGTCGAATTCGACAATCTCGTCACTGCTACCGATGGCCGTGCGGCGCTTGTCGGCAAATTTGGCGGAGAGTTCCTGAAGTTCGGTTTGAACGACGTTCCAAAGTTTCTTTTCCGACGCGAGCAGTTTGCGAATCTTTTCCGCGGCTGCTCGTTTCTCGCTCAGTTCTCCCAGAATCGAATCGATTTCGAGCTGCGAGATCTTGTAAAGCTGCATTTCCAGAATGGCCATGGTTTGCGGCTCATCCAGTAGCGGAAACGTCTTCAGCAATTTGTCGCAGGCGTCGCGTTTGCCGGAACTGTTGCGAATGATCTTCAGTGCGCGATCGAGATCATTGAAGATGATGGCGAATCCGTCGAGCAGGTGGATTCGCTGTTCTAGTTGCCGCAGATCGAACTCGAAGCGTCGGCGTACGGTCGCCAGACGAAATTTCAGGAAGTGTCGCAAGATTTCCACAAGACTGAGTCGAGCGGGAATCATCGTGCCATGTTCATCGGGAATCAGGCAGGTGGCGTTGTAGCCGAAGTTTTGTTCCAGTGAAGTATGCTTGAATAGATAGTTCATGACCGGCTCGGGATCGGAACCGGGTTTGAGTTCCAAGGCAATCCACAGGTCGTGCTTGTTGTCGGTCTCGTCGTTGGAGTCGATCAGCTGGGGAAGCTTTCTCGAATTGACGATCTCGCCGATCTCTGCCGCGAGTGTTCCGGTTTCGACTCCGTAGGGAATCGAGTGGATGATCACCCGGGTTTCTCCCGAACTCTTTTTGCTTTTATCGAGCGACCATTCCCCGCGCACTTTGATCGCCCCACGACCTTCTTCATAGATCGCGCGAAGATCTTTTCGATCGGTGACGATACGACCCCCGAGCGGAAAGTCGGGGCCTTTGATATGTTTGAGCAGATCTTTGGTTTCGGCCTCGGGATTTTCGATCAGGGCTACGCAAGCCGCGATGACTTCACCCAAATTATGCGATGGCATATTGGTCGCCATGCCGACGGCAATTCCCGAGGCTCCGTTCACCAACAGGTTTGGGAACATCGCGGGCAGGATGACGGGCTCCGTTTTTTCGCCATCATAGTTGGGACGCATGGCGACGGTGTCGAACCGCAGCTCTTGCATCAGATTTTCAGAGAGCGGGGTGACTTTGGCTTCGGTGTAACGATTGGCGGCCGCCGGGAGACCCATGATCGAGCCGAAGTTTCCCTGACCGGCGACCAGCGGATACCGCAGCATGAAATTCTGAGCCATCCGCACCAATGCGTCGTAAATCGCTCCATCACCGTGCGGATGGTAGTCGCCCATCGTCGTTCCGACGATTTTGGCGCATTTCAGCGTTTTGCTGTCGGATCGCAGATGCAGGACTTCGTACATCGCATACAGAATTCGTCGCTGAACGGGTTTCAGCCCATCGCGGACGTCTGGCAACGCTCGCGACATAATCACCGACATGGCGTAATTCAGATACCGACGGCGCGTTTCCTGGCTCAGGAGAACATATTCGATCCGATCGCTGACTTCTGGTCCTTTTTCACCGCCGTCGTTCGCGGATAAGCGTTTCGCCAATTTTCACTCCGTTCGTTATTTCATCCCGCCTGGGGCGGTCAAAACGTCCCTCTTGTGTGAATGACCCGATTCCCAGGATTCGGCTGCCTGGATCCGTTTCGGGTGTCTATTGCCAGTCTGCCAGTTGTCACCGTCCATCAGCGTTCCGAACACGCAAAGCGGGTGGACTTTTCCGTGTATGACGATTCTTCGGAAACTATCAATTACACGGACTGCGGAGAATCTGCAACTGATCTTAAGCCGTTAAATTGCAATCCTTTGCAAAAATCGTCGTAGTCGCGCTGAAGCGTAGGGAATGACTCATTCCGACGATCGTTACGAACCGAAATTCAGTACTGTTCGACAGACCGAACCATTTGGGCAAGACAGTGAGTCTCGCCCAGCTCGAAGTACCGACAGCGACCCAGGGAGGGGATTCGATGTCTCGCCGCAAATTGGCCGCCGCTTTTACCGTGGTTTTGGCCGCCTTAATGATGCCTTCGATCCATGCCCAAGACCAAGTGCTGGATCCGTCCGCCTCACGTCCGATGTTGATCCCGACACAGATTCCGGATCAAGCGATGTCGGGCAGACCGGGGCAAGGTATGCCGAGATCGGCATCGTATTACCGGGCTGCCGATTCCGCTGCCCCGGGAACGCCACCGATGCCCGTTGATGCCGATTTAAGCCGCAACGCGGTTCCGGCCGGACCGATTCAGCAACCAGGTTACATCCGATTGGGGGCCCCGATGTACCCCACTCCCCGGCCGAACATTCCGATCTGGCAGGGATCGACGATGATCACCAACCAGGCATTTGCTCCTCAGGAAATGCTTTATCCGCACACTTACCGCGCGATTTATCCACCGTTCTACCATCGTGTGAAAGGTGGCTGGATCGTGACGCCATTGGGCGTTCGTTCGCACGAGAAGTGGGAACTTCAAGGAACGATGGTCCAGGTGAAATATCGTTCAAGCTATCCGGGGCTCTTGTCTGGTGCCTTCTGGCATCCGCCGGCGACCCTCAATAGCCATGGCAATTGGCGATGACACAGGGGCGGTAAGGCTGCTTGAGCGAGGGGGGGATTCGTCATGCCTCGGCAATTCAGCGACGGATTGCGGTTAACTTTCATCATCATCTGGTTGGGCTGTCCAACGCTGGGATGGTCGGTCGACAAGTCCGCCTTGCCTCCACCATTGGAAATCAGTCAGGTTGGCGGCTCGGGCGTCCCTTCGCCGAGTACCTCGTCGTACGTGACGCCGGCCAGTTTCCATACGGCGTCGAACGGGCGTGACGAAGTCACGGACGATTGTGAAGTCGCGTCACCACCCTGCCTTGGTCGGTGTCTTTGCCAGACTCCGCGAAATGTTCATCGATGCGTACGACGAAAAGCAGACTGCACGAAGTGGTGGTTCTCCTATATCTCGGGACATGGTCCTGCGGTCTGGGATCGAGACTGACAGAGATCACTGGTCGTCGAAAATATTTTGAAACCCCAAGCTGCGGGAAGTCTCCACGGTGGTTTGTCTGGTGAACCATCTGGGTTAGATCCTGGGCGTTTGCCAAACCGGCGTGAACAGAAGGATTCGCGATATGAAGTCTTTATGGAAATGTTTTGTACAGAGCGCGATTGTCGTCGGTGTCAGCACTTGCTCGACCACGACTCTGGTGGCTCAGGATGCCGGCCCATTTGGGACCGTGCGAGTCTCGCAAGCGCGAGCCCCGCAACAAGTGCAGCAACCACAACAACAGTTGCCTCAGCAAAATCAACAAACGAGAAACGTCGTGAGCGGTCCCGTCCGGCAGGCAAGCCAGGTCCAACCGGAAGAAGCCTACGCACCACCCGCTCCCCCGATTGTCCAGACCCCGACGGGAGACGGCGGAGGCTACCCCATGGTGGTCAATCCAGACACGAGGCCTTCGACCGCTAACTATGCCTATACCGGCTGGACCACGGTGCCGCGTCAAGATTTGCAAAATACAAATTGGCGATACCAGGATTGGCAAGCGAGCGACACGTGGGGATCGGGACTTCGCGCCAGAACCCAGGCTCAAAGTCTGGCGTTCGAGCAGAACCTCGCCGCGACGCCGGGAACGGTCGCCTATAACGGCCCGATTGGACCCGTGGTCTGTAATCACGATCCTTCCGGCAACGCGATGATCGACTATTTCAAATGTAAATTTGGTTATTTCATTCCCACGGGCGGGGGCGGAAAGGGAGTTCCCTGGGCAGGACACTATGCGCGTGTCTATCCCGTCAACCCAACCTACAGCGATCCACGCGATGGGCAGGCTTACGCCGCACAGGGATATGGGATTCCCATGGCCGTGCCGCTTGCGCCGGTGGTGGGACATACTTATGAATATGGGAATGGCATCCCATCGAGTCGCCTGGTGCCTGTGTCTCATCCGGCTTACTAATCCCGGCTTACGGACGATGACATCGCTTTCAAACACCGCAGATCGCGGCTATTCAGCATGGTTTTCGCTGCGGATTGGATCCGATCGGCGATGAAAGGGAAACGATGAGTTCCAGAAAATCAAACGGATTGATGACGGCCGCGTTTCTGTTGTCGGTGGGTGCGACGATGAATGTGTTCGCACAACAGAATTACTCGTCCGAAGGGATCGTGCGGATTACCGACGGTCGGATGCGGACGAACGCTCGACCGGCCGCAAGTCCGCGAGTGACACAGGTCAGCAGTTATCAAAACACGACTGCGACGGCGCCGAGCACTGATCCGACCGCGGCCGCGACAGGCGTCAAGGGGGGCATTTCAAACGGATATTGTCCGGACGGAAGTTGTCCCGGTGGCGCCGGTCAATGTCCGTACTGCCAGGGAGGTCATGGCGGCTGCTTTAACGAACATTGCTGCAAGCATTCGCCCGACTACGGATATTCACCTCCCGCGAAATATCCTCTGCATCGTCGTGGAGTCGAGTACACCAGTTACTTCCCGGCTCAGTGGTACGGGGCCGGAGCCGACTACAGTCGCTCGCAGGCTCCGATGGTTTATCAACCCACCGATACGACTCAATTGGGATTTTATTATCAGCATGTCCCCTTCTGGCAGCCCCAGCCGAATCGAGTGCCTGAGCGACCGATTCCCGCCCAGTGGCATATCCACGCCCCGGCCATCCAAGCCGTCAATTACAACGGCGGATTCGGACGATGCCGAAGTGGATATTGTCCAAATGGATATGGTGTGATGGATTCTTGCCCTACTCCGACGAACACCAATCCACAGGATGGAAACGGTCCAGGGTCTGTTGTTCCTTCGATTCGTCCGACGCCAGTTCCGGCCGATCAGAAGGCGCCCGTTCCGGTCGAAACGCAATCTCCCGCGACACTTCCACCCGATGCGGTCACCTATGAATCGGGAACGGTTCCTTACCCGCTGCCCCAGCCACAAGTCGTCCTGCCATCACCAAGTCCGACTTTGAATTCGGCTCCTCTTCCGCCGACTAATTCGGCGGCCAGCGGCCACATTCGACGGATCGGTTATTAGAGCGCAGGTTGCCGATAAATGCGGAACGCCGGCTGGAACGAGTCGGATCGTCCGAGAAATGAAAATGCAGAACGGGAACTTCGCATGAAGTTCCCGTTCTGCATTTTTGACGTTCGCTGTGGGGTCTAAAACAGGGGGCCGAACCCCGCCGTCCGGCGGCAGCACGAGAGCTGCGCGAGATGGAATCCAAAATGGCTGGTCAGGATCAGTGAGACACACTGTCCGATGGTTTTGATCGGTGTTCCCTCAAAGAATTCGATATTCAAGGGACCAGACAAGGAACTCTCGTCGGCGGCGGCGGCCAGGCTTCTGAGCGTCTGATAGGTCTCGTTGACGGTGGAAGTCAATGAATTCCTGGTCAGGCTTTCGCTCGACGCAACGATGTCCGATGAGCCCATTCCAAATAGCGGAAGCCATTCGCGATGAGTGATCGAACCACCCAGCAGCTTTTGTCCCTGCTCACCAACGATGGCCAGGTGCCCCAGAATCCAGACGGGAGGATGGCCATGTCCGACCGAGGGATGGAATAACTCGTCTTCGGGGATGTCGGTGGCCGTTTTGTTGAATTGCCGAATCAATGCTTCGTTGACTGCGATGACATTGTCTAACATGGGAAATTCTCTTTGTCGTTTTGAGTAAGAAGATCGATTAAAAAGACGGGGGCAGCCATCACTGCTGACGTGCGGAGTATGATAACCTGTCGCTCCAGAATGGCGATGGCCGCTACGTCGATCCGGATGTTTCCTGCTGTTCAAGGAGTTTGTTTCATGGCCGGTATTGTCGAAAAACGTCTGTCAGAATTAGGGCATACCGTTCCCACTGCCCCAGAGGCGGTGGGTTTTTACGTTCCGGTGATTCGCATGGGAAATCTGGTTGTGACCAGTGGCCAGTTGCCGGTGGTCGGTAAGGAACTGATGTTCAAGGGAAAAGTCGGGATCGCACTTCGTGAAGAAGAGGCCTTTCATGCTGCCCGGATGTGTGCCTTGAATGCGCTAGCGCAAATCAAGGCCTGCGTGGGGGATCTCGATCGAGTCACGCGAATTGTTCGTGTGGAAGGCTTTGTTCAATCCGCGGATGGCTTTTCCAAGCAGCCGCAAGTGATTAATGGCGCGTCGGAATTGCTCGTCCAAGCGTTTGGCGATGCAGGCAAACACACTCGAATTGCGGTCGGGGTCAATGAATTGCCCTTGAACGCGGCTGTCGAACTGGTCGTTTGGGCCGAAGTTAAGGAGTGATCGAGTCACTTCGGTTCGCGCAGATGAAACTTGCGAGTTTTTTTTCCGGCGACATTGAGCATGATTTGAGGGTTCGGATCCTTCGGGTCTGGCAGGTTCCGAACTGATCGCCAGGTGGACGTAGCACTCAGTCCTGCAAACAGGACCGCGGAATAACGTGGACCGAAGGGGTTTTCCCCGGCGGCGATAATCCAAGTATCGGGATGTGCATAGGTCTCGCCGGCAATTTGGAACGATTGACGCCCGAACTGAACGGGAAATGTGGAAGATTTATCCGCGCACCGGGCACTGACTCGATTGGTAAATCGGTGGCCGATCAGCAGCAAGTCGTGCGACGAGAGATCGTCGTCGGTGACTTCTTCATCTGTTTTGATGGGGGGCCAGACGTTGGCGAAACGACGGACAATTTCCGTCTGCAGGTGTTGCGCCGCTTCCTTGTGGGCCACTCGATCATGCAGCGTTCCATAAACGATCAACACGCGATCTGGTGCGACTTCATGCGAAAAAATTGTCCAGGGATTATGCGACTTGAATTCGTCGCTCATGTTGCCGGTCAGCCAGCGATCCATCGTTGCGACCGCGTCGGCTCCTGCGACCTGTTTGAGATGAGTTCGAAACTGATCTGTGGTCACATCCTGTCCAGCATGAGCCAGACCGAATTCGTCGAGATAGCGAGTAAACGATTCAGTGCCGATCTGCTTGCGGAGTGCGGCCAGCAGCATCACGCCCTTCCCCGCTGCGATTCGGTACCAATCGCTTTGGGCCGGGTCGGGATGCGTCTCGGACAGAGGGATGTCGCGGCCAGTACGGCGAACGGCGGTCAGCCATTTCGATTCGTGCTGAAAGAGAGCCAGATCGATGAGATCGCGCCCATCACGCTTCGAGTCTTCTTTCGACGAGCCCGATGACGAATCATCCTTGTCGTTTTCGGCATCATCATCGTCACTGTCGTCGTCATCGGACGATGAGCGACTGGCTGACGCCTTGTCCAATGCGATCGCATGTTCGAGGGCTACGACCTTTTCAAAGTCGGAAAAGGCGGCGGCCAACCAGATGTCGCCATCTGTCTTTGGAAGCAACGTGCCCCGCCAGGCGTAGGGGTGCGCTGCATCGAATTCGACATGCTGCGGTTCTTCTTTCTTGATAAATGTTTCGAGGTCGACAATGCGTCGCTTGGATCCCTTGTCCAATTTGTTCGCAGGAAGTGTGACTCCCCGCGTGTCAATCAGTGTCCATTCATTGGAGACGAGTGGCTGTATCGAGGGGAGATCTTCGTGATCGCTTTCCGAGGGCAGCCAGGTCCGACCGAGCGGAGGGCCAAATAACGCCCACGTTTTCAGGTCTTTCGCCATGGCGGCGGTGGTGAACTTGGCGTCGCAGGACGGAAATGCAACCAGAGGTGGTGTCGAGAATGCTTCGAATCCAAACGCTTCGTCAATCTTTCCACGACGTTGGTGGAACAGCTTGATCCACGCTTCATCTCGCAGGCGCGGATGCAGGACCAGATTGGCCGGTTTCGCACCCAGATCAGCGACGGTCTCTTTGAAGACACCGACATCCTTCACGTTGTTGCAGCCCCAGTAAAAGCCGGTTGTTCCGGCGATCCATTCATTTTTACTACTTCGCCATAATCGCGTTGTCTCTGTACCCAGTTCGAACATGGCAATTTCATTGGTTTTGATATCGCCAATCAACCACTCGTTCGTATAAAGGCCGTTATTGGAGGACGTCAAAATCTCGGTGCAGCGGTTGATCGAGTCGGCATACTGGATCGCTCGACGAATGCGTGAGGCGACCATTTCCCCTTCTGGTTTGAACTTGGTCTGTTGAATCGTTGTCTCGCAGACAATCAGGCCTGCACTGTTGATGTAATAGTCGAGGCCACTTTGAATTCCGCCAGGGAACGTTTGAAAGACCATCCGGTGCCCGTCAACCGGCTGAATGTCGAGCCAGATATTAAAAAAACGGACGCAGGAAATATCTGACATTGTGATATGGCCGGCCACGATTTTGCCGTCGGCCGTGGCGGGGCCATTGGCAATAAACGCGCTGCAATGTTCACGATGTGCCGCACGGGGTGGCGAGCCATGCCGCCCGCGAAAATGCTCTGCATCAATACCCGTAGCGGTTCCTTCCAGCGCCGATTCCAAAAAACCGACTTCGATATCAGCGTTGATGACGACGATATCGAGCAGATCCATTACTCGGCCATCGAGCTTCGCTCCTGCCGCCGCCGCTCCGTCAGCGATACCCTGCATTTCCCTGAGATATTCTTTGTCAAATCGTCGCAGAAACAACGCGTTGACGAACAGTCGCAGATCTCGCCACGCTTTATCCGGTGAATGATGATTACGAATCTTCGCAATCGTGTGACAGTAATCGACGATTTCGCGGGCCAGTAGTTTTCCGTGCTGATAGCCTCGTTCGTAAGGAGATCCTTCGATATGCACGACGATCCAGCCGTCCTGTGGAAATCGCCAGCCGGGACCAGAACGAATGACGGCGACGGAATCGGGAACAAAAGGGAATTTCGTTCCTGCTGGCGGTTGAGCCAGAAGGACTGACTGACTCATATCGCCCAGCAAGATCAGCATGAACTCGACCAAAATCACGGCGGACGCGAAATAGCGATTCATGAGTACTCCTGTGCCACGGTCAACCCCTGCGAATCCGATTCGCGATAGCTTCCACAGATCGCACTTTAACGGATCAATCCGCGCAGGTCATCTCGATCGAACGATCAATGACGGAGGGGCATTGCGGGTCACCGAAGACCGAGTGCCAACTCACCAATTACGTCCGCCTGGCGTACCTGATGATCGCTCGAACAGGCGATGGTACGAGATCTTGGCGAACCGAATCGGAGGTGATTCCTGGATTGGTGCAGCTCTCGTTGCCGAAAAACTTTTCCGGTGCGACTCGACCGCGCCGCTGTTGGGCTTACAATCTGGTATGCACAATCATTCAACGGAATCTCAATCCAGTGACCCCACCGCCACGGCGACTTCGTCTTCGGCTCGTGGAGTTCTTCCCACCGGCAGTCGATCTCGGTTTGAGCTTTACCGACAACAGGTCAAGCGGAAACAATTGCCGCGAGGCAGTATTCACTCCAACAGCGACACTCGGAGTGCCAAAGATCGCGCTCGATCAGCCTGGCAACTCGTTTGGCAGTTTTTGAAATTGCTGACACCTTATCGACGGCAGGTGATCTGGATTCTTGTTTCGGTGACTTTGGCGACTTTAATCGGCTTGCTTCCCCCTGCCGGAACCAAATTCATTATCGACTATGGACTGAATGGCAAGACGCTGCCTGAAGGGTGGCTGCAGCGGTTTCCCTCGCTGGCCAATCCTCGGCATCTGTTGCTGGTGACCGTGATCGCCGTTTCGATCGTCTCGATGATCAAGATTCTCGTTCACGTCTGGGGACGTTGGTCTGCCACGAAAATCTCGAAGCAGATTCAACTGAATCTTCGCCGTCGCGTCTTCGAACACGCCGTTCGACTGCCACTGCATCGCGTGCAGGAAATTCGTTCCGGTGGGGTCGCTTCGATTTTGCGAGAAGATGGCGGTAGTGTGGGAGAATTGGTTTTCGGCATGCTATTTAACCCTTGGCGGGCCGTCATCCAATTGATCGGCAGTCTGGTCATCCTGGCCTGGGTGGATTGGACGATGTTGCTGGGTGCGATCCTCTTATTGCCGACCGTGTTTCTAACGCACCGGGCCTGGATTAATCGCATTCGTCCTCAATTCCGCGTCATTCGCAAGCAGCGCGAATTGATCGACGCGAGCGCGACGGAAGCCTTCGCGGGAATGCGAATTGTTCGCGCGTTCAGTCGTCAGAAACGGGAAGCGACTCGCTTCACCACCGAGAACAATCTGATGGCCCGCCAGGAACTTTACGCCTGGTGGTGGATGCGGCTGGTGGAAATGGTATGGGAGACGCTGATTCCGTTGGCCAGTGCGGGATTGTTATTCTACGGTGGTTGGCGGGTCCTCGACGGGCATATGACCGTGGGTGATCTGATGATGTTTCTGGTCTATCTGGTCATGTTGCTGGAACCGCTGGCGACGTTGGCCTCAAGCGCTACGCAGTTTCAAAACAGTCTGAGCGGCCTCGATCGCGTTCTTGACCTCTTACAAGAATCGCGTGAGATGCCCTCCACGCCTGATTCCATCAGGGCCGATCGTCAGAAGATTACCGGTCGGATTGCCTTTGAAAATGTCTCATTTACTTATCCGGGCACTGATACGGCCGCATTGAATGAGGTCAGTCTGGTCGTGGAGGCGGGGCAAACGGTGGCGCTGGTCGGTCCCAGCGGTGCGGGGAAAACGACGCTCAGCAATCTGGTCGCTCGTTTTTATGATCCCACTTCCGGGCGAGTGACTCTCGATGGTCGAGATCTGCGCGATTATGACGTGGAGTCGTTTCGCTCGTTATTGGGGATCGTCGAACAAGATGTGTTTTTGTTTGACGGGACAATTGGACAAAACATCGCCTACGCCCGTCGCGATGCGTCCCCAGATGAGGTTCGCGCCGCGGCCGTGGCAGCGAATGCGACCGAATTCATCGACAGAATGACGGATGGCATGCAGACTGTGATCGGAGAACGAGGCGTCCGATTGAGCGGTGGACAACGGCAGCGACTTGCCATCGCCCGTGCAATTCTGGCCGATCCAAAAGTGCTGATTTTGGATGAAGCGACCAGCAATCTCGATACGGAGAGCGAACGTTTGATTCAACAAAGCCTCAGTCAACTCATGCGCGGAAGAACCAGCTTCGTCATTGCTCACCGGTTAAGTACGATTGCTGGTGCCGATGTCATCGTTGTGATGGAAAACGGACGAATCAGCCAGACCGGAACCCATGCGGAACTGATGTCGGAAGGAGGCAAGTATCGCGCGATGGTCGAGCAGCAGATTCATATGACTTTAGGCCAGATGTCGCCCACGCCGGCCGTGGAGTCCGCCGATCGACACGCACGGCATTTCGCGCACTGATTCAGAACCTGCAGGCCGTCAGCTGAGGATCTCCAGGATTGGCTTTCCGTGATCGATATCCAATCGTTTGCGGCCCGGGATTTCGAGTTGACGCGAATCGAGGCCCATTTGGTGCAGGATCGTGGCATGAATATCGGTCACGTAGTGGCGATTTTCGACCGCGTGAAAGCCGATTTCGTCCGTGGCACCATGCACGAGCCCTCCCTTGATACCGCCCCCGGCCATCCAGACTGAAAAACCGTAAATGTGATGATCGCGACCGTCGGCACCCTGAGTACCTGGTGTCCGTCCGAATTCACTGGCGAAGATCACGATGGTCGAATCGAGTAATCCCCGTTGTTTCAGATCCTTTAAGAGGCTGGCAATTGGTTTATCGACGGCTTTGAAATTGCCCGAGTGATTTCCCTTTAAGGCACTGTGCGCGTCCCACGCGCCGGCTCCACCTGCACCATGTTGGACCTGAATGAATCGGACACCCTGTTCGACGAAACGTCGCGACGCCAACATCTGCATGCCGAACGCTCGCGTGGCCGGATCGTCGAGCCCGTACAGGCTCTGTGTTTCTTGGGTTTCGGCATTCAGATTGAGAATGTCCGGGACCGATGTCTGCATGCGAAAGGCCAATTCATAAGCCTTGATCCGTGCGTTCAATGCGGGATCATTGGGGTATTCGACACCCTTCAGGCGATTCAGTTGGCCGACCAGATCAAATCCAATTTGTTGCTCATCGAGTGATTGACCGCCAGCCGGCTTGCCGAAGTCCAGCGGATTCTCGGGGTCGATTCGAATGGGGATGGCATCGTGTGCCGGACCCAGGTAGTGTCCGTCTTTGGCATTCCAGTATTCGCGTTTGCCAATGGAGATGAACTGCGGCAGGTTGTCGTTGAGTGAACCCAATCCGTAGTGAACCCAGGCTCCGAGCGTGGGGTATTCACCGTCGAGCATGTGTCGGCCCGAATGAAATTGGGTTTGAGCTCCGTGGTTGTCATCGGTCGTGTACATGGACCGAATGACCGAGATGTCGTCCACGCAACTGCCGACATGCGGCACCCAGTCGCTCAATTCGATGCCGCTTTGGCCGTATTTGCGAAAGCCAACTTGTAATGGGTAAAGCTTATTTCGCTGCTGCCCGTTTGCGTCGTTGACGACCGTCACCCGGGCCAATTTCAACTTTTCCGGGTTCTGCACGTCTTTGAATGGCGTTTCGTTAATCGACATGCCGCCATATTGAGTCAGCGCGGGCTTGGGATCAAAGCTTTCTGCTTGCGAGACTCCCCCGTTCATGAACAACCAGATGACACTTTTGGCTTTGGGTGAAAAGTGCGGCTGGCCAGTCGGCGGTTGCCAGACGGTGGGAGCTTCCGCTTTGACGATGCCGTCCTGAGCCAACATGGCCCCCAGAGCCATTCCCGTGAAGCCCATGCCCATGTCGGATAAGAAGGCTCGTCGATGAACGCCGTGCGAAGCGGTGCAATCGTGATTTCGGTTCATCATTGTTCCGTGAAGCCCGTTTAGCGGATTGTGACAAAGTCGTTGTGATTCAACAGAGCTTGAATCAGGCCAATTCTCGCCTGCAATTCGGGGTCACTACGATTCGCACGGACGGCCGCGGCGGCCAATCTCGTCATCGATTCGCGGACCGTTGTTCGTTCGTCTTGGGTCGGCGTCACGGCGAGTACCGTGAGGAATGCGGCATCCACAAATTCCTGATCAGAAAGCCCCGGATGGGCCAGAGCAATCCGCTGTGTGATTTTTTTGGCCATCTCTGTTGCCAGAGGACTGTTTTCCAGTGCGAGTGCCTGTTGAGGAACGATGCTTTCGGCACGTCGGTAACAGTCCAGCACACTGGCGTCATCGAACATCGACAGGAATTTCTCGTGTTGGATATTGGAATGGAAAAAGTAGATGCCGCGACGGCGGGACATCTCGTTCTGGATGGGAATCGGGGGGCCACCCATCGTGAGATCCAATTCACCGGCCAGATGCAGCAGGGCGTCGCGAACGATCTGGGATTCCATACGAATTGGATTCATTCGCCAATAGAACCGGTTATCGGGATCGTTGACGAGATTCCGTTCGGCGGTTCCCGCGCCGGACGAGGTCATCCGGTAGGTCTTCGACGTGACGATCAATCGATGAATATGTTTCAAGCCCCAGCGTGGTTTCTCCGACCCATCCGGCCCTCCTTCGATCAATTCAATTGCCAGCCAATCCAAAAGTTCGGGATGGGTCGGTGGGGCACCCTTGCGTCCGAAATCGAAAACCGTGGGGACAAGCGGTCGGCCGAAGTGACGTGACCAGATGTGATTGACGGCGACTCGCGCCGTTAGCGGATGCTGTGGATCGGTGATCCAGCGTGCGAGTGCTGAACGGCGGCCGGTACTGGTTGTCGGAAACGGCTTGGACCGGGACTCTTCCGTCTCCATGTTTGACTCGAGTACTTTCAATGCGCCACGAAGTGAGGTGAACGATTCACTGGGCTCATCGACCGCTTTGCGAGCTGCTTCAAACGCGGTGCGGGCTGTCGTCAACTTGGTTTCCAGCTCATTTTTCTGATCTGCAGTGGCCCGAATGGCCTCGAGTTCGGCGCGGGCGACTTCCTCTTCCGATTTTGCCGCGGCGACGATTCGTTCCGCTCGAGCGGCGGCGCGGGCCAGTTCACCGGATTTCTCGGACGGGCTTGGTTGATGTCGGACCTCATCGGCAATCGATCTGGCGCGAATTGCGTCCGGTTGAACCTGCGCCCAGACGAGTGCTTTTTCGGCAATGACAACGGCCAGACGCGATTGATCCACGGGTAACACCGAATCTGCCGGTCGAATACCAGTCGTGGCTTCGACAAGCCGCGCGCTGGGCGAGAGTTCGTTCAATTCGAATGATTGGAATTCGGCCGTCGCATCGTAGGTAATGATCTGCAGCGGTCCCTGCTGCCGAGCGACCGATAACCGATAGGCAATCGTGAATTCTCCATTCACGAGAAGATTGATCAGTGTTCCACGAACGCGTAACGTCAATTCGTAGGGATTGTTCAGCGCGATCGATCTCGCCATGGTGGCTTCGCTCGGATAAACGTAGTCGCCTTTCTTGTAGGCGAATTGAGCCTTTGACCCTTCCGCATACGCACTCAGATAGGCCAGCAACTCGTTCGAGTCCGTTCCGTCAAATGTCAGACCCACTGACTTCCAGATTTGACCACCGGTTGGCACGAACTTCAGTTTTGCTTCGAAGTCGGCGGGGGGAAGCTGCCTCAAACGCAGCGCTGTCCTGACCGCGCCATCTTGACTCTGCGTCAACGTGCCGTTCAGATAACTCCATGTGCCTTCGCGGGGCTCCCAGAGATCTGGATTGGCGGTCGCGAAATCGTCTCGAGCGATGCGTTTGCCGTCGTTTTTCAGCCGTTCGTCGGAGGGCAGTTGATCCCATCGTTCGGCTTCTGTCAGGCGCTGTCTGGCCGCATCCAGTAATTTGCGATGTTCGACGATTCGCTGTTCTGCTTGCTCAAGATGGGCCTGGACGACCACGGGGCGAAGTCCGGGTTGGACGGCGGCAGGTGGCAATAAAACCGGCTCGATTTTGGCCGTAGCGTGTGACAGGAATGCAGGAAAGGCCGGTTCCATGACTTTGCTGGTATCGGGATTGCGATCGTCACCGCGAATATGAAGAAACGTCTTCGCGTCGAGGTTGCAGTCGAAGGGGCGAGGAAGGCCGTCCTTGTCGAAGTCGATCTGTCCATCGAGGGCATCGAGACGAATCTGATAGGGTTCGAAGACCGCACGAAAACGATAATAGTCTGCCTGCGAGAACGGGTCGTACTTGTGGTCGTGACACTTGGCGCAGTTGAACGTCAGGCCGAGCATCGCTTTGGCGGTATGCTCGATGGTCTCGTCCATCCAACTGGTCCGGTTGAATTTGAAGTATTGCCTTCCAAGAAATCCGCCTGCGCGAAGCCGGTCGGGGTCTTCGGGGTAAAGCTCGTCCGCGGCGAGCATCTCGCGCAGCATCTGGTCGTACCCTTTGTCGGCATTCATCGACTCGACAATCCAATCGCGCCAATGCCAGATATGCCTCTGCGAATTGCGTGCTTCTTCGCCCAGCCCCCACCAATCGCTGTAGCGCCAGATATCCATCCAGTGTCGACCCCATCGCTCACCATAGTGAGGGCTGTCGAGCAGTCGATTCACGACCTTGTCGAGGGCTTCGGCCGAGTCATCTGCCTGGAACGCTTCCAATTCCTCCGGTGTGGGCGGCAATCCGATCAGATCGAGTGTGACACGCCGCAACCAGACTCGTTTGTCGGCTGCGGGTTGCGGCGTTAGCTCTTTCGCGTGATGAGCGGCCGCGATAAACGAATCGATGGGATTTTCCGACACCGCAGGGGCAATCAACGTCGGAACTGACGGACGAACCGGCCTTTGAAAGGCCCAATGCTCACGCGGATCGAGTTCGGGCGCTTCGTCTGCAGGGCCTGTGGCTCCCTGAGCGATCCAAATTTTCAACGCGGCAATTTCGTCCGGCTTGAGAGGTTCACCTTCCGGCGGCATCCGCTCACTATCGTCCGTCGACGAAACGCGATGCCAAAGCGAACTGCCTTCGATATCACCGGGTTTGACGACAGCACCAGAATCGCCGCCCTTCACCGCCAGCGCTGCCGTATCGAGTCGAAGACCTCCCTCTTGTTTGAGGATCCCGTGACAGGCATAGCATCGTGCTTGCAGCACCGGCTTGATTTGACGCAAGTAATCGACCGAATCTTCGGCGAAACCCGGCGAGCTTGAGCCAATCAGGCACAGACCAATCAAAAACGATCTCATGGGCAAATCCGGCAATCGTTCAGGCGGGGAGTTCTATGGCAGCGCAGCGGCTTAAAACCACGTCGCCGTATTCTAACGTCTTGCCTAGGCGAGAGAACGAATTTTCGCTACCGACGGGAAGAATGCCAAGTGTCGCGTTGATGGAATCTGGGACCAGATCGACGAATCGATGTTGGTACCAATGGGGATGATCAGTCCCGGATGAGTTTCGACGCCTCGATCTCGACGGTCGTGAAATTTACAAGGCCTTTCAAATTCAGGACTTGCGTGAAAAGTGACGGCTGAGAAGTTCGATATTCATTCGGTTGGCTTTCCAAGCCACGTCGAATAGATCGCCGACAAGTGGTACGGCGCCGACAGTCACTTCCACTGTGACGTTCCAGATCATTTTCGCGATCAACCATTTGGGCGCTCCCAACCTTTGGGCTTCGCGGATCAGCCAGAGCGACAGCGCTCCGCACACCAGATCGCCGATGCCGGGCACTAGTCCAATGATCGCATCCAGGCCAAACTGGATGTTCGTACCAGGTACGCAAAACTGACCATCCATCAATTCGGCAAATTTTCTCAATTGCTCGATTCGGGCGTGGCGAGCGGGATTGGTGATTAGCTCAGGATCAACCGGTTTTGGTTCCATTATTTTCTTTCGCAAACGTGCGACGGCGGCTGTTGTGTCATTTGGGATCCTCGTAACCTCAGTCATCGAACTCGACGTGCTTTTGCTGTCGGCTCGGTTGCCGTTCAGCCAACCTGTCGCTCATGGGGCTGGTCAGCATTATTCCGGATTCCTTCCGGCGGACGATCGTCGAACCCGCCAAAATGTTGAGCTTATTGTCATTGCCACTACAATTGCTCGGTTGAGATCTCTCTACGCGTGGGATCGATGGTCGGTCTCAGTGAATTTGAAGAGAGCGATTTCCATCAAATTTGGGTTGGACAATTCCCCAATAAATGAACCAGAATTTAAGTTAGATTTAAGTTAAAATTAAGATCAACGTATTTGGATCGAACGCTTGGCACTGTAAAATCGTGTACGCTGGCGTAAACTTCATCTCCGAAGTCTTATCTCTTCAAAAACCAATCACTTATGGGTAATCGAGGCAATCGTTCCATCTCGTTTTTGGTTGAACAGTGCCTGATCGGCGAGCAACCTTGCAGCGAATTGGAACGAAAAATAGCGAAGTTGGAGACGGAGAACTCATTTCTTCGGCTTCAAATCGCTCGTAGCGATCTTCCTGCAGCGTGCGACGTCGAAAAGCAGCAAGCGATGTCGGATCTGAAGGTAAGCGAAGAGCATTTTCGTTTGCTGGTTCAAGGTGTCCAAGACTACGCGATCATTATGCTGGACACCCAGGGACGGGTCATGAGTTGGAATCCTGGTGCGGCTCGCATCAAGGGTTACGTCGCGTCCGAAATTCTGGGGCGTCACTTCTCGTGTTTTTATCTGTCCGAAGATATCGCCGCGAAAAAGCCCGAAATGGGACTGGAGATCGCCAAGTCGGAAGGCCATTACGAGGAAGAAGGCCGGCGTGTTCGTAAAAATGGACAGATTTTTTGGGCGCTGGTGGCGATCACTCCTCTTTGGGACGACGATGGAGTCCTTCGCGGATTTGCAAAGGTGACCCGTGATGTCAGTGAATCGAAACGAACCGAAGCGAAAACCCACTTGATGGCTGAACTGGCCATCAACGCGATGATTCTGGTGGATTCTCGTGGTTTGCTGGTGATGGTCAATCCGCAAACAGAAAAACTGTTTGGTTATACACAAACCGAATTGCTGGGACAGTGTGTCGAAATACTGTTGCCACAATCGTTCCGGGCGAATCACCCCGCTCATCGCGAGCGGTTCTTTGCGGATCCTTCCGTCCGTGCCATGGGGGCTGGACGAGATCTGTTCGGCTGTCGCAAAGACGGAACTGAATTTCCCGTTGAAATTGGGCTGAATCCGATCGAGACGAACGACGGATTGATGGTGGTGGGATCAATTGTCGACATCACCGAACGTAAGCGAGCCGAGGAAAAATCGCGGCAGCATCTGTCGGAACTCGCTCATGCCGGCCGTTTAAGCACGGTGGGGGAGATGTTTTCTGGGTTGGCTCACGAAATTAATCAGCCGTTGGCCGCCGCTTCGAATTATGCGCGTGCGGGCATTCGCATGGCCAAATCGAATGACGGAGCCACGCGGGAACAATTGCAGGAATGGTTGGAAAAAACCGCTGCTCAGGCTGATCGCGCGTCAGAGATCGTCAGGCGACTCGGGACGTTCATGAAAAAAGGACGATCGATTCGAACGGAACTGAATATCAACCGTCTGATTGAAAATGTGCTGACTCTTCCCATGTTGCTGACGTCGCCAGTCGACCGAGCGGCTCGTGCGAACATTCACCTGGAACTGGAAGAGCCGATTCCGTCAATCGTTGCCGACAAAGTCCAGATCGAACAGGTGCTGTTGAATTTGATTCGCAACGCAAACGAAGCCATGATCGGACTCGCGGAATCGGATCGCAACATGACCATCAAAACCGAACGACAACAGGAATGGATCCAGGTTTCCATCAGGGACACGGGGCATGGAGTTCCCGTTGAATTACAGACGCAGTTGTTCAGTCCGTTCTTCACAACCAAGGCCGAAGGGATGGGGTTGGGGCTGTCAATCAGCCGATCGATCATCGAAACACACCAGGGGCAGATGTTTGTCGAATCGAATCCCGGCAGCGGAACGACGTTTCGTTTCCAGCTTCCGATTAATAATAGGGAAGAAGCACGATGATTTCCGAGCCAACCGTTTTCATTGTGGATGACGACCTGGCCTATCTGGATTCCATTTCCGTTCTCATCCGTTCGATGGGAATGAATACGAAAACGTTTCCTTCTGCCGAAGCCTATCTACGAGATTTTGATCCTGAACGACCGGGCTGTCTGATTCTCGATGTCCGAATGCCGACAACGGGCGGGCTGACGCTTCAAGAATCGCTCGTGCAGCTTCCAATTTGCCCGCCGATCATCATCATGACCGGTCACGCAGAAGTCCCGACCGCTTTGCGGGCCATGCGACAGGGTGCCATCGATTTTCTACAAAAGACTTTCAGTGAAACGGAACTCTACGATGCGCTGCAGCGGGCCATTGCCAAGGACAAGGCCAATCGCGAGCAGTATGCAAGAGCGAAGTCGCTCGCAGAGCGATTTGCACAACTGAGCTCCGCCGAGCACGACGTATTGCAACGTGTCCTTCACGGAGACACGAACAAAAAGATTGCGGTTGCACTCGATATTAGCCAGCGCGCGGTCGAAGATCGACGGGCGAGATTAATGCAGAAACTGCAAATCGACACCGTGGCCGATCTGATTCGGCTGTCAATCGAAGCGGGCTTGTGGAAGAGCGAATAGCCGTCGACTCCAGAGCGTCGCAGCGTGTGGATTTCCACATTTGGAATGTGGATGTTTGAGGTGTGTTGAATGTTCGGCGGAAGGTAGGATTCCGTTTCGCCGCAGCGTGTGCCCTGCACTCGCCTAGCGAACGCAGGCGGCGAAGATCAATTGTCATTTGCGGGATGCTCTGCATTCCGATTATTGAACTCCGTCTTCGCTCAAAAGATATTCAACTCGCCTCAATGCCATCATTACCCGTCGTCTTTTTGATCGATGATCATGATGCATTCTCTGACTCTGTTGTCCAGTTGATTTCGTCAATTGGATTGGGGGTCGAGAGATTTGCCTCGGGGGGCGCTTTTCTGCAAAGACTGGGTGATTGTGCTCCTGGTTGCGTCGTGATCGATCTGTGTAAGCCGCATCTCGATGGCATGCGGGTGTTGGACGAAATCGCACGACAACCTTTACAGCTGCCGACAATTGTCCTGACAGGGCAGGCCGATGTCTCCTTGGTCGTTCGAGCGGTGCATCACGGCGTGGTTGCTTTTCTGGAGAAACAACACGCAAGTCGAACGGAAATTCTCGACGCGGTTCAGACGGCCCTCAAGCTGTATTCTCAACGACGAGCAAAATCGCTGCGGCGCCAAGAGATTCGAGCGAGGTTTGCCAAGCTGGCCGATCCTGAGCAGCAAGTGTTGCATCTATTGTTGCAGGGAGACGAATTGGTCGTCCAAGAAAAAGGGCTTTGATCCCTGAGTTTTCGGGTAGTCAGCGGAAGAACAGTTGTTAGGATTCGCAGGGTATTGATGTCGATCCCTCCAAAACCTTGCGATTTCTGACATGAAACCACGCTCACGTCCGGATGC
>CAIQIR010000100.1 GCA_903871875.1 uncultured Schlesneria sp. | reverse complement strand
CCAGGCCTGATTCCGGTTCGATTCGCTTGGAATCTTCAATCGCACTGCTGACCTGATTGCGAAGTTTCTCGGTCTTGACGCGGACGATTTGTTCTTGTTCCCGGGTCAAACTCAGGTTGGGATCGGGCCGGGTGTGCGCTTCCAATTCGGCCTCTTCCGCTTTTTCTGTCAGCTGCGAAACCTGTTGGACGCGGACTTTTTCGGATTTCAATACCAGCGATTTCGCAAACACATTTGAGGGATCGACTGCGGCCACTTTGCGAGCAATCTCGGCCGCCTGATTCGCCTGCCCGTTTTGTAGTTGCTTGGCGCTCAAGTCCAACGCGTCTTCCATCGAATTATCAAACGTTCGCTGGAACACCTGCATCAGACCGCGGCCAGCCAACGCGTTACGCAGTCCCTGATCGGCATCGTTTTGTTCTGCCACCGCCACGAGAAACGCGGAATTCCGCTGTTCGTCGGCAGGGGACAGCTTCGATTCCAACGACCGATCCGATTCATCGGCGGTGAAGGTGACGAGCGTATTGGCAGGCAGGCTGCCACGAATCACATGGATCGTCTCGCGATCGGATCGAAGCGGCAGCAAGGGCAGCGCGTCATCAGATCGAGACGAGATCTGCACTTTGGCAGGGAACACCACGGGGCGCTGAACGGCTCGGCCCAGCATCGCGCCGCGTTCAACGGCCGCTTGCGACTGACGGGCACCATCTTTTCCGGCGTCCATACGATTGTCGAAATCGACATAGCCACCTGTTTGATGTGCCAGAATCCCCAGCACTTGCAGGTTGATTTCCGGCCCCACTCCATAGCTATGGACAGGCATCTTCAGGCTTCGCAACTCAGCGACCATCGCGCGAGCTTCGGCGGATTCCAGCAAATCGGCGGTGCTCATTCCGTCACCGATATAGGTGATGGAGCAGTTCCGATCCGATTCCTTGGCTTTCACGCCGGCTTCGACCACGGCTTGAATATTGGTAGCGCCCAGCGGAATTCGATCCTTTAAAACTTCCACCGCTTTTTTCACCGCGTCGCTTTGAACGCCAGCCAACGACGACATCAGCGGATCCGCTTCCACATCGACCGCGAAAATTCGGACGCGATCGGTGGCGGGCAGAACCTTCAGCATCGATTCGAGCACCGCCAACGCGTGCAGGCGATGGGCACCGATTTGGCTGGCCGACGTATCCACGAACAACAGATGATCGTGGGCGATCACGCCCGACGCACCTTGTTGCAGTTGGAAGATCAAGGCTTGAACAACCTGGCCGTCACCCTGAGTATGCTTCAGGACATGCGCAGGTGGCAGTGCCTCGGCGGCTCCCAGATCACACCAGCTCACGCCGGCGGCGATCACGGGGACGCACAGAAGTCGTTTGAAGAATGATGGATTCATTGTCTTTTTCTCGCTTCGGATGAAGTTCGAATCGCTGGTCAGGAAGTTTACCCTGCGAACCGACTTGCGACATTCTATCTGATCGCTGGAGACGATGGGAAACAAAATTCGATCGATGTGATTGGAAATTTCATTCCCGCCAGCGGATTTATTCCTTGACGAAACACAGTTGCAGACGTTTTCACCCGACAGATTTGCCACAAACAGTCATTGCCCCCGCTCGACCCCGTTCGCATTGTCACGATGACGGCCCGGTGACAACGGGGTTCGAATGCCTTATTTCGCGGGCTTGAGTTCCTTCCCTTCCTCCAAAATCACCAATCGCTGAGCGTTCAATCTTCGCATGCGAGAGATCGAATAGATCCGGACCACTTTGTTCCGGTAGGTCAGATGCCCGCCGTTGTCATAGCCAAACAGGTTGATGTCGACCCAATCGGCCAACGAGTCATCCTTGGCGTTGTTTTTCTTCATTTCGTAGACGGCCAGATTGAGCGCCGCAAAGGTGTCTGGATCAACCCCGTGACCGCTTTCCAAATCATCTTTGACGTTGATCCCACCCACTAAAACGGAGTAGGCGTTGACGTCTTTGGTGATCGACGTATAGCGAGATTCCAGGGTCAACTGGGCTGCCGCGCCTTTCAGCGAACCATAAGCCTCGCGGATCTTCTTGACGGCGTCATCCGATGGCGCCGATGCATCCGGTTGTGCCTGCAAAGGCCGGAAGACTTGGGCGCTGCCCAAGAGAAACCCCACAGCCACCAGGCTGCCCGCCAGAATAAATCGCATCGAACTTCGCATAAGGTCGCTCCGGTATGAGTCGAACGTTCGATGGAAAATATCGCCCACGCTGACGGCTTGCCACAGGATTTTCATCATCACGTCGAACAAATCCGATTTTGGCCGCGATGGCCCCACTCACCGTTGAACACAGCACCCCGTCCCCGACAGATCGCACCCAGACAAGGCCCCGGTACGATCCGTTTCCGGTCCTAGGCCGCACGTTCGTGAGATTCATCGGACGTCATTGTTGACGCGGAATGTGTCTTCAAATCGAAGTTGTTCTGTCCGCGATGCTTGGCCTTTTGTCCCGCAGGCCCCAAATGATAGCTGACAAAAACGAGGAAAGCCGCACCAGCCATGGTGAGCAAGCATGCGCCAATTGCCGTTTGGTCATCACTTGCCGATTGTAATAGGTTGAACATTCGCTCCTCCAGGAGACGGGGGTATTGTGCACCAAGTCCTTTCTTGATTCGGATTCGCTGCCGAACGCCTTCAACCTTGACCGATCCTGCGAGCCGTTTCCCGCAGCATGATCGCGAACGATCCGCTTGTGACAATCTCGCCGGTTGTAGGGCCGGCCTGCACCCCTCATCCGCCGGCATTTTTCGGCAACTTTCGCCGACAATCGCAGCGATCTGGAAATTCTCGCAAGGGGCCGTCGCGAACGGTTTCGATTCCCGTTGACCCCCTTCGGCGAGTTTCAATAAGTTCGCCCCCCACTGCAGGCCCGTTCGCTTCGACCGCGTCGGGACGCTGCGGAATGTCGCCTTCGCCGTCATGAGTGCCAGATGTCCTTATCGCATCAGGGAGGATGCAATGCTTTTAGATCGCGCGCTGTATAACCGGCTGGTTCAACATGGCCTGAAAGTGATCAACGCCACCGTCGCGGAAGAAAGCCCCTTTCCGCACGTCCTGCTGCAAGGCATCTTCCCCAACGATGTCTTCCAGCATTTACTGAATTTCTATCCCCCCACATCGTGCTTTATCAAAGCGAACCCCAAACATCATTCCAATGAATATGGCGGCAGTACCCGACAACGAATGACGCTGGCCGAAGCGTCGCTCGACACGTTACCCGACACACATCACATGGTTTGGGCCACCGTTCGAGCGGCCATCAGTTCGCAGTCGATTCGTGATGCCCTGTTCTCAAAACTCGCGTCGGGCCTGTGCCGTCGATTCGGCGTCAGTCGCGACCAATTGCCACAAATCCCCGCATTCCCCCGCGGACAGCTTTACAGCGAAACCGAGGGGTATCGCATCGCTCCGCATCCTGATACCCGTGAAAAAATTGTCACCATGCAGTTTGCCTTTCCCAGCGACGATTCGCTGGAGGACGTGGGTACCGAGTTCTACACACGTTCATTGAATCCATTGCATTTTTTCCGTGAGCCCCGTGGTTTCAGTATTTCGAAAACGATGCCGTTCTTGCCCAACCATGCCTATGCTTTTTCTGTATTGAATGACATCGGACTGAAAAGCTGGCATGGCCGCAGCACCATTCCGCCGATGAATCGTGTTCGCAATACCCTGCTGCATATCTGGTATGCGGAACCGGATGAAACCGACCAGGAATTGGCCGAGTATCAACGGTTTCTGCAGACCCCCGTCGTCTTGCGTAAGAGTGCCTGAAAATCTGATCTCTCTTCGCCGAGAATGACGAAACTAAACGCCGCGACGACTTCCGAGTCGTCGTGACACAAGGTTCAAACCGAGTAAAACTGCTGGTCAACTTCTCATCAATTCAATTGACCGCCAGTTCAATTGACGGAGTTGACGCAGGCTGACGAAAACAACGAAGGAAACGGTCATATCAATTGCAAGGCCTGATCCCGAGCAAAACGCTTTTTCACTCGATGACATGTTGCCTCGTCTCGAAACGGAACTATGTTTCGAACAGGCACCGTCTGGATTACTCGGGATCCTGGACGCCGACTTGACCGCAAACGCCACCGTCCAAACCCGACGGTTGTCATACCGCTCTGAATGACATTTTTGGCTGCCGTCCCTGTGACGTCAGCCTTGTTGAGTACTGAACGAAATATCGTGTGAGACCTGACAGGGACGTTTCGCCCGAGTGCCGGTGGTCTCTGGAAAGCAAGCCATGAAACACAAACGTAGTTCCGTCTTGATTGCGGAAGCCGATCGGGCCGTCGCACAAGATCTTCGCGCTCAAATGGAGCGAGCCGGATTCACCGTCTTCGTGGCCCGTGACGGCGAACAAGCCGCCATCCTCGCCGGACGTCAGCGATTCGACCTGCTGATCGTCGATCTCGAATTAGCCAAAATGAATGGCGCCGAACTCTGTCGCCATGTTCGTGAAGACCTGCGACTGACCGAAGTTCCGATCGCCGTCTGTTCGACCACCGGTTTGCAATCGGATGCGGAAGCCCTGGTCTTCAGCTACGGAATTTCGCAAATCTTCTACAAGCCGCTCAACACCACAACGGTTGTCGAATTCGCCCGCGAAACCCTGCAATGCCTCGTGGCGGCCCACTGACCGAACGCGGCTTCACTCGTCTTCTTCCAATCGAACGTCGACGCTGGCACTATGTGCCGTCAGCCCTTCGACCGCCGCAATGCGGCCAATATCTTCGGATGCATCTTGTAGCGCGTCGTGGTTGTACCAGATCACGCTGGAGCGTTTGAGAAAATCGTTCGCGCACAGGCCGTTCGCAAACCGAGCGGTCCCACCTGTCGGCAGCACGTGTGACGGCCCGGCGAAGTAATCGCCCACCGCCACGGGCGTTTGGTGCCCCATAAAGATCGCCCCGGCATTCTGAATCTTGCCCAGCATCACTTCGGGATCGCAGGTCGAAATATGCAAGTGTTCGGGGGCCAACAGGTCAGCCAATTCAGCGGCCTGATCGGCATCCCGCGCGAGAATCAACGCGCCGTATTCGTTCAAGCTGGTTCGAGCCAGATCTCCCCGTGGCAATTTGGCCAATTGCTTTTCCAGCTCGCCCCGCACCGCTTCAATCAAGGGCGCATGCCAGGTGATCAGCACGCCCGAGCCGGGGCTGTGTTCGGCTTGAGAGATCAGATCCGCCGCGACAAATCGCGGAGTGGCCGAATCATCCGCCAGGATCACGACTTCGCTCGGCCCCGCAATGCTGTCGATATCGACTTCGCCAAACACGTGTTGTTTCGCGAGCGCCACAAACAGATTACCCGGCCCCACAATCTTGTCGACGCGGGGCAGCCCCTCCACTCCGTAGGCCATCGCCGCCACTGCTTGAGCCCCTCCAATTCGGTAGACCTCGGTGATCCCAATCTCGGCACAGGTGGCCAGCAGCGACTGGTTGTACCCGCCAAATTCCGTCGGCGGCACGACGACCGCAATCTCTTTGACGCCAGCCGTTTTCGCGAGGACGGCTGTCATCAACACGGTCGAAGGATATGCGGCCGCACCGCCCGGGACGCAGATACCGATTCGCCGGAGCGGCAGGTACCGTTGTCGCAATTCGACGCGACTGGTTCCATCTTGTCGAATCAGCCGGACATCTTCGTGCAAGATCCGGCTTTGAAACTGGACGATGTTCTCACGAATGCGGCGGATTGTGCCAAGGAACTGTTTGTCGCACGCCGCATGGGCGGCCGCCAGTTCGTCCGCCGGCACCCGCATCGTTTCCCGCGTCAGCTGCTTGCCGTCGAGCTTGGCAGTGTAGTCCAGCACGGCCTTCAGCCCCTGTTCGCGTACGTCGGCACAAATGCGCTCGACCACTTGTCGCGGTGCCAGAGGTTCTCCGAACAGGGCCATCGTACGCTGACGGCCCGATTCCGAAACGACATCCCCTTGCGGACTCAATTTGCGCCGCAACTCGGCCAATGCCTGTAGCGGGTCTTGCACGGAACAATCAATGGTGGGGATCGTCAAATTCACAGTGGTCTATTCTCTGCGGTCTATTTCTCTGTTCTTGATACTCGATTTTTACTTGGCTTTGATGGCCATCTTCACGGTCGCTTCGATGTCTTCGTGAGTGAATTCTTTGTCTTCACCACTCTCGAACGCCTTCGTCAGCTTGCCGTCTTTGCCATAGATCTTGAAGTGCGGCAATGCTCCGTCCGGAATGGAGTAAGCCTGAGCCCCATCCGTCGAAATGTCGAGCGAGCTGACCAGATTCTCAAAGTGCGCGTCGTTCAATGCCAAAAACTTTTTGACCGACTCGGGAACCCGTCCATTCACCGGTTCGTCGAAGCACAGCGAAACGACGACGACATCTTTATCGGCATAGTCCTTACTCAGTTCCACCGTCTTGGGAAACGCTTTGCGGCAAGGAACGCACCAGGTCGCCCAGCAATCAACCACGATCACCTTGCCTTTGTTCGCGGCGATCACCTTGTCATAGCCGGCTTTGTCAACGACACGCACCGTGACAGGCTTGGATGTCTGAGCCTCGATCGGACTGGAAACAGTTCCGGCAGCCAGCATGCCAATGATCGCCACGCCTGCCATCGCTGCCCAACGGTGTGTCTTTTGGACGTCGTCCATGATGGTCCCCCTGTCGATAGATCAGTTGATTGAGCCCCAGCACAAGCACTTGAGCCGCAGTGAACAAAAGCTTTGCAGACCACGCGGCTGGCGTCCAGTCTGAATCAGCCGTCCCAGCCGTCCCGTCGAACCACACCCCGCGGGCACCGTAGTCCGTCCCGCCCCAACCTGACTCAATTGAGCCCCGTCACGAACCACGAACCGACCAGCGGGTGAATTTTGCGAAATAACGTTGGCCAAGTTGGCCAAGTTGGCAAACATCCCTGTTTTGTAGCGTTTGAGCCACATTTGCGTTTGGCCAAGTTGGCCAAGTTCCCTATTTCGTAGAGTTTGGCGATTCGCCGACACGGCCGGTCCCTGCGCCAAAGCCTGCACGGACACTCCGTCCGCGCCGACAAAGAATGTGGCAGCCGTCCGCGAACTGTTTCGCCGATCAAGCGGCCCCACCCCCAACAACCCGCTCCCAAACCACCCGCCACCGCCGGTGTCGGTCGCAACATTGTCTTTGCGCGAGCCGCGCCGAACCTCCGCGGGTGGCCGCGGTTGGCTGCTTTCGAGCCTACCGGGGTGGCTCTTGCCACAAGAGGCTGAATCACAGTGACCCATGCGGTCGGTACTCCAGCGGTTCGGCCCTCCTCTGATCAGCGAGCGGACTTCATTTCCCATCCGCTGCTCGATCAACAAATGTTTTTGAATCGAGCCAAACTCGCTTGCAAACCTCCTTCGGCTATCGCCGCCCCGGTAGTCGCAAAGCCGACAACCGCGGCCACCCAGAAATACAGCCGCCGACCGCGAACTGTTTCGACGATCCAGCGGCCCCACCCTTGACAACTCATTTCCAAACCACCCGCCGCCGCTGTCGGTCGCGACATTGTCCCTGCGCGAGCCGCGCCGGACCTCAGGCCTGCGGCACCTGGCCCCCGTCAGCGACCTCACCGTGGCAGACAACCACCACACGATCCAAGTACCAACGACCGAGAGCACTGTTGCCAGCCTGGTCGCCCAATCCGAGGACGTGAACCGCCGCCGCTCACGTCGCTGCCGCGTTTCCGTTCGCCGTTGAGTCCGTTCCTCAACCCGCCCCTGTTCGAGTGTGACATCCACCGGCCAAGCAAGTTCTAACATCCCTGATCCCCCCAACTGATTCACACACAAAACGTCCCGAGTCCGCTCACGATCAAACCCACATTCCCGCGCTGCCCACCGAATTCCCTCACTGCTGCAGACGGCGACTGACGTGCGACAGTGCGTTAGTTGATAACATACAAAGAAACAGCCGCTGGCCAAGACCAAATCGCGTCTTGTTTCCAAACGTTTGGAAGATTGGTCAAAAAAAGGCAGAAAAGCCCCTGAATTGACGCATGTTGGCGGGTCTCTGGGTGACCCATTCCACACAATTTCCCGGCAGTGACACGGCAGGGTCGGCACCGCGATAGCAGCAGAAATTCGTTGGGGCGACAGCGTCGGCCGGTCTTGCAGACAAGGGAGTCGCGAGGCTGGCGAAGTGTCTTTACGTCAGGTACGGTACCTAATTGAGGCGAGATCATTATTGATCTCACCTCAATAGCGCGTAATGAACACATCTGGGCACAAACATGATCTCCGTGCCTTCCATGTCCGCGATCAGACGGATTGAAATCTTCTCGCGGTGGGTTGGATTCGCCGACCCTCCGTCCATCTCGGGCAAGGTCACGATTACCAACGCCGGCAACCGCTTCGTTCGCCAGCAGGCGCCTCAGGTGACGAGCGACGAATTGCCTGAACGAGCTCTTTCCCGGCTCCTGAGAGCACTCGCTCGCCCGGCGATTCTTCGTCTGGATACGACGATCTTCGATTTACCACCGGCGGCCATCGACCGGCATTACAACTCGTGCTGGACCGATGATTATCCCTCCCATTTGATCCGAATCTCTTGCAACACGGAACGGCACATCACCATCCGGTCCCATGCCCAGTACGCATTCATGTTGCCGCTGAAGATCACCGATTCTGCGACGGACGCGCCGTATGAAACGTTCGACCCGGAACTCAGCCGCGCACTGGCAGACTTGATGCCCGAAGGGTATCTCGACCGGGAACGTCTCGCGGGGCGTCTGGTGATGCTGGAATTGGATCGAGAGCTAGCCGAACGCGCAGAAAGGGTGACGGTTACAGCGATAGAACCTGCCGTGGAGCTATCCGAATCGAATGATGAAGCCAACGAATCGACGTTCAGCGCCGCGAAGTTCGACGCCGACATATTCCAAATTCTGGGGCGAAGAAAAGGGGATAAGTCCAATATTCCTATGATTCCCCATCGCCGTTTGTCTTTGTTGGACGGCCGCGGGGGCGGAATTTGGACTCCAGGCCGAGTTGCTTCGCCGTGAGGTCGTGCCATGCCTCCGATCCGAATGGACGCCCACGCACTACCGATTCCCGCACCGCTTCGAGTTTCTTTTTCGTCAACGCTCGAT
>CAIQIR010000099.1 GCA_903871875.1 uncultured Schlesneria sp. | reverse complement strand
TTCGCCCTTTCCTGCACCCACGAAAACAATCGCACCGGTCTCCCAGTTGATCACGATCGTGAGGAACTTCTGCTTACGGCCAACGTAGATTTCGTCGATGGCCAGGATTTTCAGTTCACGCAGGCGGGGCTTGCCGAAATTCTTCTGGAGATACTTCTTGTCGATGCTGCGAATCATCGTGTCGCTCACACCCAGATACCGCGCCACGTCACGAATCGTCATCATCTTTCGCAGATCAATCGACAGTCTCGCAAAGCTCTTCGTGTACTGGCACAAAGGAACGACATTCGGCAGCACCGCATTCAACACCTGCTCGCACTGCTTGCACTCCAGCCGAGGGGCCTTGATGAAGAGCTGCGCTCTGTCCATGCCAATTGGCGGAGCATGGACCGTGCGGTCAAACGTCCCCCGGCATGTCACCTCTCGATTGCCGCACTTCCGACACCGATAGCACGACTCGGGCGCTTCCATGCGGAGAAAAAATACTCCCTCTTTGCGCCAACACCCAGATGGCTCATACCCACCAACACCGATCGCTCGGTACAATTCTCGCGTGGTCATTTCGGCACTCCTGATAAAACAGATTCACTACTGCTCATCAGACCGATTTGACCACTCCTTGTAAAATCATCGTCGTCATCACGTTACGACGCGCACTTCGTTTATTGTTGAACCCTCTTTTTCTCTTATTCGATGGTTGGTGCGCTCCACTTGCCACCCCAAGAGTTTTTCAAATCAATCAGAAACTCTCTCCACTGCGCAGTAGTTCTGGTCGCGGGAAAAGGCTGTGGAATGACGGGTTCGGGCGAAGTCCAAACAACGTCAAATTGACCGTTGGATTTGATTCGACCAATCCGTGGCGAGCGAACCAGATGTTGCGAGGACGGATCGATCCGAACTGGTCCCCCCGGGGCCAGCATGCGCTGGTTTCTGAGGCTGCGTCGAATATCACTAGGATTATCCGTCGCGGCCTCACGAATGGCCTGCGCCCATAATTTCACTCCAACATAGGCCGCCTCCATCGGGTCCGTCAGGACTCGATGGGCACCATACCGTTCTCTAAATGCTTTGACAAATGTGGTGTTTTCTGGTGTTTCAATAGACTGGAAGTAACTCCATGCGCCGTAGTCACCGGCCATCTCATTGGCACGCATGTGCCGCATTTCCTCCTCACCAATGCTGAATGAAATGGTTGGCAGCTTTGCAGGGGTGAACCCTGCTTTACGCAGCGCTCGAAAAAAGGCCACATTGGTATCGCCGTTGATGGTATTCAAAACCATTTGTGGCCTAGCTGCGACAATCTTTTTCACGGCATCTTCGACGTCAGCGCTTCCAAGTTGCAAATAAGCCTCACCAACCAGCTCTGCGCCAATCTGCCTTAAATGGTCCTTGATGATTTCGCCCGCCGAACGCGGAAATACATAGTCGGAACCAATATGAAAGAAATGCTTTACACCCAATTCGTTTGCCGCCCAGGTGATCGCTGGCATGATCTGCTGATTGGGCGCATCGCCGGTATAAAAAACATTCGGAGATTCTTCTAGCCCTTCATACTGTACTGGGTAAATGAGGAGGTTGTTTGCAGATTCGAAAAGCGGAACAACGGCTTTTCGACTCGAGGATGTCCAACAGCCGAAGACCGTGCAAACCTTAACCTGATTCAGTAAGTGACTTGCCTCACGCACAAAGATATCTTCGTTGGATTGGCCATCCGCGATCGTAGCTTCTACGATACGCCCCAATAGCCCTCCTTCCGAATTGATTTCGCTGATCGCCAATTGTACCGCATCGACAACAGGCGACTCGCTGATCGCCATGGTGCCACTTAATGAGTGCAGTACGCCAACTCGAAGTGGCTCGCTGCTCGGAGCTGCAATTGCGGGTACGGAAGCCGTTAAGACCGTTTCCTTGCTTTGGGAACTGCGATGGTCGTCGACTCCATTGTTTTTTGAGCTGAATCGGTTGTATTCAACGGCCAATCCTGCACAAATCGAGAGAACCAATACGATAATTCCCGACCACCAGCGCCAACTCAAACGATTTCTGGAATGGTTGACAGCGCCACTGGTGATGAATGAACTCCCTTGATTTAACGAGGCAGCTTTCCGGTTTAAATCAACCTCAACCGACGACGATGCAATGACTGGATTTATTCCCGACAGCGATCCAATTGCCAGCTCCAAATCCGTTAGCATCTCTGCGGCGGACTGATAGCGATCCTCGGGCTTTTTTGCCGTCGCTCGTTGCACGATCTTTGCACACGCATCGGGGATCGATTGATTCACCGAGCGTGGATCAGGAGGAGGTAATTGGCAGTGGGCGAACATGACCTGCATCGTGCTGCCCGCAGATTGATATGGACTCTCTCCTGTGAGCAAGGTGTAGTAAGTTGCGCCCAAAGAGTAGAGATCACTACGAGCGTCCAAGTTTCCCGATTGGCATTGTTCTGGACTCATGTAGTACGGGGTACCGATCACACAACCCGCCTGAGTGAGTTGCATCCCGCCGAGGTTACCTTTTGCCAGGCCAAAATCAGCGACCTTCACCAATCCATCAGCGGTCCGAATCAAGTTGGCTGGCTTGATGTCTCGGTGTATCATTTCTGCGGCATGTGCTGCGGCGACACCACGGGTCGCATCCGCGATCAGTCTCGTGGCTTCGAGAGGCGGCAACGCACCCCGGCGACCAATCTCCTCTGCCAGAGTTCCGCCGGTTAAATACTCCATCGCCATGAAGAGCAGGCCGTCGTCTTCGGCAATTTCATAAATACCCACGGTGTGCGGATGGCTTAGCTTCCCGGCTGCGCGGGCCTCTGCCAAAAACCGGGCTTTATTATTGGGGTCGTTGCCAATTGAATCGGACAAGACCTTAATAGCCACTTCACGTTGGATTAACGGATCGAACCCGACATAGACAATCCCCATTCCGCCGGAACCAAGAACGCGGCGGATCTCATAACGCCCAAGACGCTCTCTTTGCACTGAAGCGGCTGAAACAGAGGTTCGCTGACCATCTCCCGTTGCTGAATCCTTGAGATTTTGAGCAACTGAAATCGGTACAATGCAGGTACCGTCCTCATGATGAGGAACGCCGGGCACGAGTGTTTTATCGTCGCTCATGTTTTTTGCTAACTCAAGTTGCTGAAGATTGTTAAACGTACTGCCGTTCGAGCATGCTGGCGACCGTTTCATCGAGTTTGTCGGAGCGGCGAATGTCTTCAAAGCGGTCCAGGAGGTCTTGCGGCGTCAGCCTTTTCTTTTCCGCCCCCTGAAAATCGTACATCACTTTTCCTCGGACCATCATGATCAGCCGATCTCCCAAATGTGCAGCCTGTTGCATGGAGTGTGTGACCATCATCGTCGTCAGTTTGTCGCGGCGAACAATCTCGTCTGTCAAACGTATTACCTGGTCGGCGCTTTTCGGATCGAGCGCGGCGGTATGTTCATCTAAAAGCAACAAATCCGGCATGATTAAGCCTGCCATCAGCAGGGTAAGCGACTGGCGTTGGCCGCCCGACAGGCTGCCGATGGCATTGTCGAGGCGATTTTCCAGGCCTAACCCCATGGCGCGCACACGCTCGTTTAAATCACTTCGACTGGACGAACTAAGAGCCCAGCCTAAGCCGCGCCGTCGACCACGTTTTGCGGCCAGGGCCAGGTTTTCGGCGATTGTCATCGAGGGGGCTGTACCCGAAAATGGGTTTTGGAAGACACGACCGATATATTTGGCTCGCCGATGTTCTGGCCAGCGAGTGATCTCCTGTCCCTTCAGTCGCAAACGCCCGGTATCTACAAGAAAGGATCCCGCAACGGCGTTCAGTAACGTTGATTTTCCGGAACCATTCGTGCCAATTACGATGACGAATGATCCATTTTCGATCTTGAGATCGACGCCTTGAAGCGCTCGGACCTCATTGGGTGTCCCCGCGTGAAATGTTTTGGCAATCTGTTCAATTTCGAGCATGGAAAATTCACAAACCTCGTTGACGGACATTCCTCAGTGGACCGGACGAATTCTTCGGCGGAAACTTTCCAGCACGTTCGGCAGAACGAGGGCGGCAAAGACAAACAGTGCGGTAACCATCTTCAAATCGTTCGGATTCAGCCCCCATTTCAGCGCAATTGCGACCAATAATCGAAACAGCACAGAGCCCATAACGGCACCGATCAAAAGTAATCCGATTTGTCGCGATCCAACCAAGGATTCGCCGATGATGACGCTGGCGAATCCCCAGACAACCATCCCAATTCCCATTTGGACATCGGCATAGCCCTGATACTGAACCAACAGTCCTCCAGCAAGCGCGACCAAGCCATTCGATAACGCCAAGCCAAATGTTGTCATCCAGCCCACTTCCACGCCGAGAGCTCGAATCATCTGTTCGTTGTCACCCGTGGCTCGCATCGCTAGTCCGAGATTTGTCCGAAAAAAAGCGTACATCGTACTCGCAACAACTGCGATAACCACAGACACCATACCGACCACGCAAAGATCTTGAAGCGGGATTTCCCAACGACCGATCGACCATTTGGCGTCAGGTGACGAAAGACTCTGGGCCAGCGTCACGACTGTTTTTTCTTTCATTAACGGGAGGTTGCTTTTACCCATCACCCTAAGATTGACCGAATAAAGGGCGGTCATCACTAGGATTCCCGCCAATAAGCCGTTGATCTGAAATTTGGTGGCCAGTACACCCGTCGTTGTGCCGGCCAGAGCTCCTGCAGCAAACGCCGCTGCTGTTGCTAACCAAGGATTCCATCCAGCAACCAACAGAGTTGCTGCAACAGTTCCACCGAGAGTAATCGATCCATCAACCGTCAGGTCACGAAACGAAAGGATGCGAAAACTGATCAGAACCCCCAAGGCGAGCAGCGAGAGGATTAACCCCATCGAGAATGAACCAATTAACTGCATCATGACTGTACTCCCCCTGAGATGCTCGAAATTGGACCAACCCAGCAAGCTCCACGAACGAATTCGCTTTCGCCGGCGCCGCTAATTTCCCGATCGTCATGTAGCAGATGCAACACGGCTTGCAGATCCTCTGTTTCGAAGAGAGCTCCGACGGTTTCCGCCAAGTTGAGTTTGCGTTTCTTGAAGGGACGATAGGAAAACACGGCGGCATGAAAGTGACCAAACAGATCACCACCTGCTCTCAACGGCCTTAAAAGCGGCATCAGTCGTGGATCATGGGTGTCAGCGTTTTCGCCGCGCAGGGCGACGCCAACAACTAACGCCAGCGATCGAGAAAATGCTTGCTCCGGTGAAAAGGATAGCCAGCGGCGGATTTCCGGGTGCGACAGCTTAGATTCAATAGAATCGGCTTTCATCGCCGGAGACCGCCGCAGGGCGGTGCCAATCAATCCCGATGTTTCCGCGAGAATCACGATTGCAGCCAAGTTGGTCTTACTGATCGCCAGGCATTCATCCACGAGCGTAGAAAGACGAATCCGGCCTTCTTCTGTGCCACTTTCGAATCGGTGCAGTTCTTTAAAATCACCGTAACAGCGCAGTCCATAAGCAACCTGGACCTGAGGAATAAAGTCACCTTGCGAAATTTGGTAATCGGATTTGCCCGACTTTGATGTTGGCATATAAGCCGCAGCACCACTCACCGCGAGAAATTCACCGAATCGATCCTCGCAATCTGCATACGAACGTCCAAATGCTCCGAGCCCCAGTCCAATCGTGTCGATTGGGAAGTCCAGCCGTCGGCAATGCTTCTCAAAGAAGACCTCGTGAGGCAGTCGTTTTGGGTCGCCAAGGACTTCGCATGTCAGCCCTCCCTTGGCATCAAGATCATATGACTCAAGCGTCATTCCAGCTCGTATTGACACTCGGCTCATCGACGTGAATGAATTCGTCGCGCTCGCAGGAGTTCCAAGAGTTCTAACCTTGTCGACGCCACACATCAGCATCTTGGAGAGTCCCGTCATGCGAATCACTTCTTCAGCATGAGGCGACGCGGTACCAACGCCAAAAAAGCCTCGAATCGACTGGAATTGTTTATAAGCACGAACCAATGCTCCGACACCAGCGGAGCTAAGATAATTGACTTTCGTCAAATCCAGTAAGAGGGAGTGCGATCCTTGGCGAACCAGTTCGTTGATGGCTTCCGTCAGGTTATCGGACCATTCATTATCGAGCCGACCTTCAATTCTTAGCTCGAGTAAATCGCCTTTTTGTTCAGTCGTGATCTGCATGGTGTTTCGATTCAGAGATTGAAGGAAGCGATCCTGCACCGGGAGCTCGCTGTCGCGTCATTACGAGAACTTTTAAAATTCTCATTTGAAGCTTAATTGGCGTGCCTTTGCTTTCGGGTCGCAAATCGCATTTTTAATCTTTTATTGCCCGATAATCTCGTCTGCGGTTTTTAGGAGCGAATCAGGAAGCTTTAAACCGCATGCGGCCGCAGCGACAGGATTCACGATAAGTTTACTCGCGGTACATTGGTGAAATGGGATAGATCCTGGGGATTTCCCTCGAATCACGAGCGCCGCAATCTGTCCTGACTCAATACCCATATCATAAACATCGCGAGTCAGCACAATAACAGCACCCTTTGCCGCCATGCTCGCCATAAATCCAAATACGGGAACTTTGGCACGGCCAGCTGTCTGTGCAATCGTTGGATAACTCGACGATGTCAGATTTGAGGCCGGCAGACAAAAGAGATCGACATGCTGGTCACACAGGGACTGTGTTGCATCGGGCGTTTCCGATGCAGAGGTAACTCCGACCGACAGAAGTTCATATTCGCTGCCTCTCGTCGCTTCGACCAACAAGTTGTAGCTATAGACTGAATTCACTTCATTGGGAGTGTACAATGTCCCCATCCGTCTCGCATTCGGAAATGCCTGCCTTATGAGGGGCAGCATTCTTTTAACATCATTACTGCCATAAGAACCCGTGACGTTACGAAGATGATCCGTGTCTGAATCACCGACCCCCGCGAGGAACGGATTCGCGACAAATGTGAAGACGATCGGCGTTTCTTTCACGCGTTGTAGGCAGGCCTGTAACGCCGGTGTGGAAATCGTCAGAAGCAAATCGGCATGGTCGCTGAGCGCAGCGTCAACCATACCATTGAGTGTCCCGATGTCGCCTTGGGCGTTGGCTGATTTCAGCACATAGTCACGTTCCTGCTCCAGGCCAGACTTTTTCAGACCGTCGCGGAGACCGCGTTCCGCCTCTTCGACGTCAGGCGAGTTAACAAACGCGAGTAAGCGAACATTCCATGGTTTCCCCGATGGTGCTCGAGTTTCTGGTGTGACGGCCGAAGCCGAGTTCTCCTGGTCGCGAGAGGGTTTATCGTGCCTGCCTGTCTCATCGATGACGCTATCCGCAGACTGAAGAATATCGGGGGGGAAACTCCAGGCAGCGTCGATATCCTTCAAAACGGTTGAATTGATGAACGTCTTTGGTGGGATCGCAATTTCAACGGGAATTTTGGCAATCGATTCGCCTTGCAGAACGCGAGTCGCGACGCGCCCCACGCTGCGGCCAACTTCGAAGTAGTTTGCGCCAAGGTCGAATAACGCACCTTTGGTGGCATTGCCAGGTATGCAAGTGAATACCGGGATGCGCGCATCACGCCCCGCCTTCGCGATGACCTCGACAGCCCCAAGCATCGTTACATCGCCACCGATCAAGAGAGCGTCGACATGTCGATCGATCAACGAGGAGACGGCCTCCTTAACCGCAGACGTATTTTCAACATTGGTTTCGAGCAGTTCGATGTTGAGTTGGCGACAAGCCAAACGCGCCGCTTTTGTGCAGACCTCCGAATTGATTTCGGCAGGATTCCAACCCATGCCAACCCGCGTTAGATGCGGATTCATTTTCTTCGCCAATGAAAGACATTGATCGACAGGAGGAAATGTTCCAATGCCGACCAAGTGTGCAGGATGATCAAGCGGCTCGGCTCCAATTCCAACTCCCGCTTTGACGGGATCGGAGACGAGGCCAAAAATGTGTGGGGCCTTTCGTTGCTGGTTCGCATTGGCAACGGCTTGAAGAGCGCCTGTCGTCAAGGTGATCAAAAGGTCGTAATTGCCGCCAACAAGCTCCTGTGCGATGGCGTTGGCCGTTGCTACATCGCCCTGAGCATTAAACCGGCTGAGCTTCAGCGAGTCACCGTCAATGTACCCAGCCTCACGCAGACTCTGTAAAACACCTGCCGCACCCTCATCAATCACCAGCTGCGAGGCCATTTGAAACATGGCGACTCGGACAACTTTGTCTCGTGAAGCCGCGCTTGTGCCTGGAATAATCGAAGCACGCTGTGAACGTGGGGTGTCAGAAATCAGCAACAGGACTGAAGAAGCAAAGATCAGTGTCACACCGAGCCATAGTCGTTGCAGTGTCTGCCACATGTTCATCAAAAGTCAACCATTGTTGTGATATTTGTTGTGAACCCCCAGCAGAACGAAATTCCGTTGCTACGCCCCTGCTGGTGCAAGGCATGTGGACAACCCCGAACAGATTGGGGGACGAGTATTGCGATCATAAAAAGCCCGTAAAAATGTTCTTCGCTTTTTGAGGTTCAGGAAACCAGTGTTCGATTCCGATTCCAATTCAGCCACAACAATCCAATCAATGCATTCTGTCAACCGCTGTTATTTTGAGGGCAGATGATATCCGTCTCGATTAATTCGAATGCGATAAAGGCTGGCTCCTGCAGTGATGTAGAGCGTCTTCGATTCAGTGCCTCTACCAAACCCCACATTCGTCGGGATCTCTGTTTTGATAAAGTCGAGCTCTTTTCCGTCGGAGTTGTAAATGTAAATTCCTGGACGATTCTCGGCTCGTACGGCGACGTAAAGATTTCCTACGGTATCCAGTACTAAACCATCTGGACCATCGTAGGGTGCATAATCAACGAGGGTTTTTCGGTATTTAGCTGTTCCATCAGCAGCAAGATCATACGCCATCAGTGCCATGTACCCTTTACGAAGAGGCGTGATAATTTTGTTGGACTCGGCGCCGGAACCTCGTTGAAGTTGTTCAATCGCAGCGGTGCCATTGTCATTACAGATAACGTACAGCGTTTTTTGATCCGGAGAAATCGCGATGCCGTTTGGCTTTCCTGCATCTGTGATGATCCGATGCAGTGAACCATCTGTGTCGATTCGATAAACAGCTTGGATCGATTGATCGATTGGCTCATGCCCCAAGTAACGAGGGTCGCTAAAATAAATTCGCCCCTTTTCGTCAATCGTGATGTCGTTGGGCGAATTCAGAGGTCGCCCTTCAAAGAGCCCCGCAATGATTGATGTTTTTCCGGTCTTCATATCGGTCCGAGTTAAACGGCGACCGCCATAATCGGCGCCCTCGGCAACAATCATGTTTCCAGCCGCGTCAAATTTGATGCCGTTTGACATGCCGCTGGGTGACCGAAAAATCGATGTTTTCGCTGTTTTGGGATCGTATTTCCAGATATGCCCAGCCTCAATCGCCCCTTGTTCGTCGCGGGCAACATGAGAGAAGGTGATCTCGCTGAAATACACCATTCCATTGGGAGCGACGCAGACGCCTTCGGTCAAAACACGTGACTCAAAAAGCTTTTCCAGTTGTGACCCCACCGGTACGATTGGTTCTCCTGCAAATGCCGAGAATCCAAAAAGCAGACAAAAACAAGCCCCCGTCGGCACCAGTGCGGCATTTGGACGTTTGGACATCGATGCTCTCTCGATTCAAAAGGTTTGAGGACAGTTCAACAGACCAAGCTGTGTATTCGAATCAATCGGTTCTCATCATCGATACGAACCGTTGAGTTGAGCGAGTAAGGAATTAGTAACCAATCCGTGAAGACTGGCCGTATACGGCTCACACATTTGAAGGAAACTGATCTCGACTGAGACAAAAATCGCACTGTGAACACGGCTGAGACAACCCGCATCTGTGTCAGCTTTCGGCGGTACCGAGTGACGTTCCGCTATCGATCGTCACAGCTTTGTAGCCGCCAATCATCTTGAAGTAGATCAACAGAACAAGGTAAACGGCCGCCATTGTTGCGGGTATCCACGAATCTGCCACGAGAGTATCTCGGTCACCTTTAATACTGGCTTCGATTAGCTTACGGCTTTCCGGCTCAACTTTTGCCAAAACCGATTCGCCTGTCACGCCAGATCCACGAATCGCATCCATTTCTTTTTGGGCGGCACCTAATTTCTTTCCATCCAGACCAAAGGCATCCGGGAAGATCAAGAATTTGCTTGGTTTTTCAGCCTTGCTGCTGTTGTACAATTCAACGTCTGCCATCTTTAACGCCTCGCCTGAGTACCGGTCCTTGAAATAACCCAAACCGGGAGAGCCGATGAGACCTGCGGACATCATGCCGATACCACCCATGATGCTCATGGCAATGGCACCCGTTCGGGGGAATCGGTCTGACGTCACGGCCAACATGGTTGGCCAGAAAAACGTCTTTCCAACCCCGTAGACCGTCAACGCAATCATGGCCCCGGCAAACGCATCGATTCGGCTGGTCAAATTCAGTCCGATACATGCGAGAATCGCACACACCAGAAGAATGCCCACTGGCGACATTCCAATCTTCTTTTCGATGAAGTCGGCACAGAACCGCAAGGCGAACATCAGTGCCGAAGTGAATACGAACAGGATCTTCCCCTGCTCGGATGAGAGGATATTACCGGTGATATTCTGGATCCAACCGTCGGTTCCCAACTCGACGGCACCGACGAGTGCGTGTGTGATGAACAGCACAAACAAGAGAATAGATCCGATCGAAAACTTCGTAATCACGCCAACCGTCACCAGCAAGCCACCTCCAACGATGTAACCTGCATACTTCGCATTGCTCTCACCCAGTAACGGCTTGAGGACATCTCCAAGAAACATCGACAGCAGGAAGCAAACAACCAGCCCACCCAGAATTCCAACGTCCTGAAGCATTTCTCCGAGTTTCAAGCCCTTCTTGGAGGCTTCGGATTTCGGGAATCCCTGCCCCAGAAACATCACGCCGTAAATGACCGTCGGGATCAGATACAGCGATAACTGAATCTTCCAATCCAGCTTCATGCGATCATCGAGGACCCACCCGAGGATGCCACCGAGGATCAAACCGGCTGGCCAACTTGCGTGAAGAATGTTCAGATAGTGAGTCCGATTGTTGGGGAAGAGAGTCGCCACAAGGGGATTTGCAACGGCTTCCAGGCACCCGTTTGCAAGTGCAAACAAGAACATGCCCCAGTACAGCATCGTGTAGGCATTCTCAGGAGTTGAGGCCCCAAATGTCACAACGGCCGACAAAACGTGCAGTACAAACGCGGTTGCGACCAGCTTACCGTATCCAATTCTGTCACACAAAACGCCGCCGACGATGATCCCGAAGCAGAACCCTGAAAACCCAGCACCTCCAATAGCCCCGAGCTGAGTGCCCGTGAAGCTATACGCGGCTTGCCAGTTGTCAAAAATTCCACCGCGAATGGCGAATCCAACGCCCGCTGCGAGAATCGCCATGAAACCCGCCCAAAGAAGTCGTTGCGCGTTGGGCACCACTACCGCACTCGTTGTTGAATCGACCATCGTGCTGTTGAATCCACTATCAGAAGGTTTGAGAAGGCGCGCACAAAAATGATAGAGCTCCGCATTCGAGTAAGTTAGTTGGGCGCGTTTCACAACGTAAGCGTCAGCCTACGAACACTCTCTGCTATGCGCAAATGCGCATGATGCTGGCAATTTATGGCGACAATTAGAAATCCCGGCTTGTACCACCGGCTACCGACGATGACCCTTCGGTTCCGTAGGCAGGTTACCTTCGCGTAGAGTCACAGCCTCAAGGTGTGAGCAGGCAGAAGTTTAGGGCAAAACGGTCAAAAAACAAGACTGCACCAAATCGCACTATTGTGGCTCCGTAAAGCGGATGATTCTCCGTAATTTCCGTAATGGCTTTTTAGCCTTTTGAGCATCAGGCGAGCGGTGCTGATTCTGCCCCGCGACACTCATCATTGAGACCGTTTGCGAAGCCTGTAACGGCACCAGAAAACAGGTTCCGAATTCGTCGACAAAACGTCGCCAGCGGGCGTGTTTTTCGTGCCTAAAAGCGCGGTACAACGAATGTGCAACACCGTTGTTTATCACACATTCCGAGAATACCGCGATGGCCAAAATTTTCCATCCACCGAGACGTACTTCGAGACCGGAGACAGTGTGTCCAGAGGGCTTGCAACTGCCCGGCGAAACGCATGCGAGGCACGAGCGGAGGCCAATCGGAAGTGGACCTGCAGCGCGTATGAGCTGATACCTGTGAGCCTCAACTGAGATTGACTGTGGCAAAGGGCCGGATGGATCGCGATGAGCTTGCGCATCACGATGCACCCAACGACGCGATTACGAGCAATTCACGCCAAAACTTTGGGTGGGCCTTGCCAAGTGCATCGTTACCGGCGGGTCCATGGGCTCAACTGGCGAGAACTCGCGCACAAAACTCCAGAATGTCGTGACACGCAGCAGGGCTTCAAACCGAAATCGGACGCTTTTCAAAAATCCTAAGGGGTAGAGGGAGTAATTGTGGGCAACTTACTCAAATCGAATTCAGGCGGCGGCGGGCAATCGGGGTTTATCCACTGAATGACCATTGCCCATCCCACACTGTCCTCATCGTGTTGCAGATAACCGTGAATGGGTCGCACAGCAGACCAGCCGTCTTTCAGGTGGACACTCAGCGCTGGATCAAAAAGTTTTTCATTGAGGACCGATTCGATGTATTGATCGATCTTCATGTTCGAGCAGTGTTTGGAATAGCCAGGCAATCTGCTGGCTCCAACCATGCGCCAGAGTCGTTCCTCTTGGACAAGAAATCGAGTTCGATCGGTGAGGGCGTGGGCAATGCCGTGGTGTTGATGGGCTGGATGAACCATGATGTCTGCTCCATACAACGTCGGGCCTTTCGGATCGTGATTCAGAAAAGACCCACCAGCCGTGAGAATATCCCACGGGTCGTCAAAGTGAAAATCCGTCATGCGAAGACGAAGAGTGAAGTGAACACCGGCGACAGCATCGCTTTCGACATCGGCGGCAACGAATTGTCCCTGCGGGAAAACCCGTCGATGATCGGCCAGTTGTTCCAGGGTATAGGGCTTGTCGAAAGGGTAAACCAGCTTGAAAATCTCAATAAACTGCTCGTAATCCGAGGGTTGGGCGTGTCGGATTCGATAGTTGGCCGGAAGCATGTGAGGCTCCAATTTTGGTTACTGTCCGTCTGAGGAATAGATGAGTCATCTTGGTTTGTCGAACTGCTGCCAGGTTTGGTTCAGATCGTCCTTGAGATACTAAGCCGTCGCGAGCGATTGGTTTAAAACCAGGGCCTACTCGAGCCGGGTACGTTCATTTTTCGATTCATTGAGATTGTCAGGGTGTTTCAGCAGCAGCTAACGAAGCCCCTTCAGAACCTTCTTGTCCATCCGTTCGGCTTCCGCCTGCAGATCGCGACGCAGTTCCGTGAGCTTCTCGTTTTACTTTCACGATGTGAAACCGATCAAAGACTTGTTTCGCCCGGGGAAGGTTTTTCATCAGCGCCGCGTAGTAGGCACTCGACATGTCG
>CAIQIR010000098.1 GCA_903871875.1 uncultured Schlesneria sp. | reverse complement strand
GTGAATTGACGGAAGAAAAATATCTTCAGTCAACCACGCAGCAGAGTGTTTTGCATCAGGTGGTTCCCTTTTCGATTGCCGACCTGGTTCCCTTTTCGGCTGCCGAAGTGGTTCCCTTTTCGATTGCCGTTTCCACAAGCCCATATTCCCGAGCGTCCACCCACCGACTCTTCGTTGATTTTGGCAGTTTCAGAAGATGTACCGTGAAACTTGCGAAAAAACCGAACGCCCGCATCTCCATTAGCACGCACGCCATCAGCAGCGTCATCATGCCGATCTTCCGTCGCAGCGGTTTGAAGTAGGGGGGCATGGGCAGTGTCGGAACAAGGTGTGTCATGGACTCAGGCGACCGGGGCTTTGCGGCTGCGAGAAACGTACATCATGGCAGTCCCGTAAGAAACGTTTTCTAAATCGTCTGGATTCTGATGTATGATGTCTATCCCAATGCCCAATTTGCTCTCCCATCACCGCGTGGGGAACCGGCCGGGACGCGTAGAACCGCGACCCAAGAAACGACGCTGGGGATGGCGAGAGATGATGATGAAGCCGCGAAATTCGTACAAAAGGCGGACCGCTTCGGAAGCGAAACCCTTATCCTAGTGCCATTCGCCTACCTCTGGCCAAACTCGTTGGCAAACCTCCTTCGGCTGTCGCCGCCGCGGTAGTCGCAAAGCCGACAACCGCGGCCACCCAGAAACACAGCCGCCGACCGCGGCCAACCTTATTCAGCTCACATTATGTTAGACTGCGCCGGTCGATGAAAATCAGCCGTTCGCCGTGCGATCGGTTTTCAAAGTCGCCCGGTGCAGATTCCATCTGCTCTGTTGCGAGCCGAACAGTTCAGCGGTTCAAACTCGAGGATGACTTATCATGCGATCCGATGCCATGTCCGTTTTCGGAGTTCTGTTCATGTGCCTCGTCGCCTCAGAGACCGCATACTCTGCTGATGATGCTCACCGCTTGGCGATGCTTGGCGGGCAGATGAGTCGGGAAGACAAAGTATTGCTCGAAGAGCAGGTTGCGACGAACCCGAACGACGTTGATTCGCGAACCAAGCTCCTCGGCTACTATTTCATCAAAGGACGACAAGACGCCGATGCCAAATCCAACCGAGAGCGTCACGTCATCTGGTTGATTGAGAATGCTCCCGAATCGGAAGTGCTCGGCTCACCTTATGGTCAGCTCAACAAATTTCTCGAACCCAAGGCCTACGATCAAGCCAAGCAAGCGTGGCAACGGATCATCCAACAGTCGCCTGAAAAGTTGACTGCACTCAAGCATGCCTCGGCGTTCTTTTTGATCAATGATCGCGAAATCTCCGAAGAACTCTTGCTCAAGGGGCAAGCACTCGACGCAACAGATCCCAAGTGGGCGGCGTCGCTGGGTCAGCTCTACTCACTTGAATTGATGTCGCTTCCCGAGGGGGAGTCACGAAAGGCGGTGGCGAAGAAAGCGTTTGATCAAAATGAGTTGGCGTATCAGCTCTCCGATGCGGAAGGAAGAGACGCCCTTTTGACCAGCCTGGCAAAATCCGCCTTGGCTGCGGGTTTGAAAGACGACGCCAAGAAATTTGCGACGATGATGCTCGACAATAACACTGACGGGTGGAATCGAGGCAATCTAATTCACCATGGAAATCTCGTTCTGGGCCAGATTGCCCTCTCAGACGGAAATCTTGACGAAGCAAAATCCCGGTTGCTGCTGGCCGGTCAGACCACCGGTTCGCCTCAACTGAATTCCTTCGGTCCCAATATGCAGTTGGCGAAGGAGTTGCTTGAACGGGGGGAAACGGAAGTGGTTTTGGACTATTTTGAGCTCTGCAAGACGTTTTGGAAATCGGGAGATCGCGATCTGAAACGGTGGTCGGAAGATGTCAAATCAAACCGCATTCCGCAGTTTGGCGGCAACTTGGCCTATTAAGCCGCCGCCATTGTCCACGAGTGCGCAACGAGAATGATCCGACGACGAACCCGCGGGGCGAAGAAAAGGGGATAAGTCCAATATTCATATGATTCCCCATCGCCGTTTGTTTTTCTTGGACGGCCGCGGGGGCGGAATGTGGACTCCAGGCCGAGTTGCTTCGCCGTGAGGTCCCGCCATGCCTCCGATCCGAATGGACGCCCACGCACTACCGATTCCCGCACCGCTTCGAGTTCCTTTTTCGTCAACGCT
>CAIQIR010000097.1 GCA_903871875.1 uncultured Schlesneria sp. | reverse complement strand
CCAAGGTCATCGAACTCGCCAATGGCAACTTTCTGAAGAATCAGACCAATGTGGTTCTGGTGGGACCGCCGGGCGTTGGAAAAACTCACCTGGCAATCGCTGTCGCCATGAATGCGTGGGGCAGCAGGTCAACCTTAAAGACGATGGGCAACGATATCTCATCACGGTCGTAGGTGGGGACATTCCTCAGCCTCATAAGGTCTTGGAAGTCGGAACAGACTTCGTCGTGGTCGAAGCAGGATTCTACGAGACGAGAATTCCACTGACCTCACTCAAGTCGGTCGTTCAATTTAAGGGCTTTGAAAAGTGATTTCTGAATGCTTTCTTTTTGAAAAATGGACGGACCTTCGTCGGCACTCAACAAAGGTTGTGAGCAGATTGAAGAATCCAGAACGGTGCCAAATTGGATACAGCTACAAGAAGCTCGAAATTGGATACAGATACTGAAAAAACAAAAGCCATAACTCATTGTGAGTCATGGCTTTGTATTACACCCCGCTGGGCTCGAACCAGCAACCTTCGGTTCCGTAGACCGATGCTCTATCCAATTGAGCTAGGGGTGCGAATTGGGATTTCTCCCCTGTTTTTCAAGAGGATCGGGCAGACGCGTGGCCAATCGGAGCCTTTCGGCTTCCGGCTCGGTCGGTCGGCGAGATCCCAATCATCGCAAAAGGGATGGGCGGAAGCAAGGGATGCTTCTTTCTCAATCCAGGTTCGCCATGACACGCGGAAAATTGGATTTTGGGACTGATTTAGGCAGACTTCTGGACGTTTGGCTCGTCCAGGGCGGATTTGGGCCTGGACTCGTTTTCCGAAGTTGTCCTCCAGACTCACGTTGTGGGTTTTGAGGAAGCTGTTAAACTGTGCGCCGCCGGTCGAGCCGTAGTATGGATGCTGGGGCTCCTGGAGTCATTTCACCTTCGTTTCGATAGGGTGGGTATGCGCTTCGAAACTTCGCAAACCACGCCGTCTTTTCTTGACCGACGATTGCAACTGCGGATGCTGTCATTCGTTGGGTTGATTTCAGTCGTCCTGGTCACGCTCAGCTTGATTAACAAACCGCCGGCAGCTCAGCCCAATCGAGGCGCGAGCGGGGATGCCGAATCCCTGACGTTCCAGCCGCTGCAGGAGGAACGGAACCTCAAGCCGGATGAGGTCATTATTCTGGCCAATGCCGAAGATGACGGGCCGCGCGGACAATGGGCGGATGCTTCCAGCGACAATTCTCGCGACGGAGCGGCACAGGACCGCGGATTGTTCAAGCCACGAAACAAGGAACGAGCCGAGGAAGGTCAGTTCTTTCCTCGACGGAACTCAGCAGCGACAACTCGTGAAGAGGCTCGGCTGAGGGATGAACCACTTGCCGATGAGACGCCCCCTGCCCGCCTTGGACAGCCGTTGGAAGAGATTCCGTCCGAGGATTTGCGGCCGGCAATCCGTCTCGACCCGGATCAACCTCCGACCGCGGGATCGCACCACGCCAGAGACGGAAATGTTTCGGATCTGATTTTTCGGAAACGGGTGACGGATCGAGCACGCGAGACGTCGCCTGATCGGTCGCGTGGCGAGTCGTTGTCGTTCGAAGGAGCGACGTCGTCGCAGGGCGATTTTGTCCAGCCCAATGACGATACCAGCGAACCGTTCCGTGAGAATCCTCCCGCTGATGTGCCCTCGCGAAACGTCGCGCCGCGTGATGACGATTTTCCGCAAGGGACGCCGCTGCGTCAGCGTCCCCTACGGAATCCGGTTCCGATCGATGATCCGGTCAATGAACTGGATCCGATCCCTGAAGGGATCGATCAAGGGGCTCCTGCGGCACCCGTGGATCGGCGTCGCAGCAAGGACCTTTGGATTTCGGATGATGCCAATGGTGAGCCTGTTCGCGAAGACGTCGCTCCCGTGCGGATCGATAAGCGATACCTCGATCTGGTGAAAGACAACACGATGGGGATTCGCCGCGATGAATCCGAGGCCTTTTATTGGCTTTTGGATCATGCTCGTCGTGTTCCCACGACGAAGCTGGAAGGGTCGGGTCTGCGCGAAGTTCAGTACATCAATCTGATGACGGAGCCAGACCGTTTTCGCGGCGAGCCGATCACGATCGAAGGTGACTTGTGGCGGCTGTACGAATTCGACGCCGGCCGAAATGACTATGGTGTCAGTCGCGTCTACGAGGGCTGGGTCTTCACGGGCGATTCGGCGAATCATCCTTATCGAATCGTGTTCACCAGTTTGCCCAAGGGGATTGTCCCGGGCGAGAACTTGCGCAAGCCGGTTCGCATCACTGGCTATTTCTTCAAACGCGAAGGATATCGGTCGAACGGCGGCGTCCATATTGCGCCGACGTTGCTGGCTCGCCGGATTGCAATCAATCCGATGCCGAATGGAATTCCGCTGACGGCGGGAATTGTGCCGTACATGATCGGAGTGATCATGGCCGTGGGGCTGGCACTGCTGGTGACGATCGTCGCATTTGCCATCGGCGACGAACGATCGACGCGTGCGGGCTTACAACGGATCCGCCGACAGCCCCATCTCTCGTTTGCCGATCTGGCGGTGCCGACATTGATTCCCGTCGAAGAGTCACTGCGGCAGTATGCGGAATATGAACGACAATCGGCGCTCAGCGGTGCCTATGGTCCGCTGCTTTCCCGACAGACGGCTCGTGAGCATGGCGTGAAGGAATACAAGTCGTCGCCGCAAAACCAGCTGGACGACGGGCTGCGACGGCATCAACGACAGACGAACGCCGTACACGACTGGGCCGCGCGGCAAAAAGAAATTCAAACCGAAATCCAGTCGCTGCAGGGAGCGAAAAATCAGACCGCTGGCGAGAAATGGCGAACGGGTGATGAGTTAGATTCTGACATGCTCGATCCGGCTCGTCATGTCTTGCCCAAGGCGCCGACTTATGTGCCGCCGGTACTGGCTCCTGAAGCGACCACGTCTGCAGCTCATTTTCCGCTGCCGTTGTCGCTGACCCCCGAACATGATTCACGAGCGTCGTTTGTCGGTGGGGCGTCGAATGTCACTCATTTGCATTCGGTGAATCCGCCACAACACTTCGCTGCCGCGCCGATGCCTTCGAATATCTCCTATGGGGCGTCGAAGCTGTCGGAGTGGGAAGAGGAAGTTACGAAGCTGAACAATCGCGCGAACAAGCGTCTGCAGGTCAGCGATCGCCCTTCGCCGTCCCTGGAGTTATCGGCGGCCGCACAAATCGAGCATGATCGTCTGGCTCGAGAACAAGAGATTCGTGAGCGACTGCACCGCCAGCAAATCGAATCGGAACAGCACCGACGCGAACAGCAGGAGCGAGAACGCATCGAACAGGAGCGGCTCGAACGAGCTCGGCTGCATCACGAGCAACTCGAACGAGACCGACTCGCTCGTGAACGATCGAGCTATGAGTTTGCCGATGACGACAGCATGACGTTTTCGCTGGCTCATTCACCCACGACGCCAACCGTGTCCGAACAACTCGAACGGGAACGATTAGAACGCGAGCAAGCCGAACATGAACATCGCGAACGCGAGCGAATGAATCGCGAGCGCGACGAGCAGGTTCGACTGGAACATGCACATCAGGAACGAATCCGGCACGAGCGTGAGCGGCTGGAACGTGAACGATATGAGCATGAACGGCAGGAGCATGAGCGTCACGAACACGAACGACACGAACATCTTGAGCGGGAGCGGATCGCACACGAACAGGCGCATACACATCGCGAGTATGATCGTCACTCGGGTCACGTGGAAGAGCCGCTGTCGGGAACCTCGGATTCGCATTCTCTGAGTGGGCCAACCGAGACCCCTTCCGGCAGTGACGCGTTTCGAACGTCGGGAAAACGCAGCGGACGTTGGGGTTGGTCTCGCAAAAAGAATGGGGATGTCGCGGAAACCACGGGCGACGCGGACTATTCTGATGAGGCCGCCGGCGATGCGACCGACGACGATACGAATACTGGCGGACCATCCTCTTCGGGATGGGGACGCAGCCGGAAGCGTCGTCGCAACTAGCGAGACGGCGGAAACGGTGAACTTCGTTGCGATCGGGTCGCGGGCTGGTGATGCCATGACGCGGTCTGACGGGATCAAATCCCCGATCTCAGCCAGTGGCATCGTGGTCTCTTTCGGCTAGTATGGCCACCGCGAAACAACGGCAGTATGACCAGTGGGGATCGGCTGAATGGGTCAAGGTGCGTTGGTCCTACGGCCGTGAAAATCGCCCACCGAAAACGGTATTACTCAAGAGCGGCAGGTTGAGGGATGAGTTCGTTTGATCCAGTGTCGCTGATGAAACCCCGTCGCAAAGTCGCCGGCGCATCGGCGATTCTGTTGCCCTTCACCGAAGCGGGTGATGTCGATTGGGCCTCGTTTGCCGCTCATGTCAGCCGGACGGCGGACGCAGGGCTGACGCCGGCGGTCAACATGGACACGGGTTATGTAAATCTGCTCGATCACGCCACGCAAAACGAAGTTCTGCGGCAGACGCACCAGGTTCTGGGGAATCGATCGTTCATCGCGGGTGCGTTCGTGGCCGATCGCGATGGCGACCCGTTTCAGCTGGACCACTATGCCGAACGGATGGATGCCATTCAGTCGTACGGTGGCACGCCGATCGTGTTTCAATCGTTTGGACTCACGCGGCAGCCTGGGCCTGAGATTGTGGCTCGCTACGAACAGTTGGCTCGCCGTGCGGATCGATTTCTCGGTTTTGAATTAACGACCGATCTGGCTGCGTTCGGGGCGATCTATGATCTGGACACGTTTGCCGGATTGATGTCGATTCCGCAGTGCATCGGGCTGAAGCATTCGTCGTTTCACCGGCTGCCGGAATGGGAACGGCTGCGGCGGCGAAATGCGGATCGGCCCGATTTCATCGTGTACACGGGCAATGACTTCGCGATCGATATGGTCATGTACGGGAGTGACTATCTGCTGGGGCTCAGTACCTTTGCTCCAGATCTGTTTGCCAGACGTGACGACTATTGGGTGAACGGTGATCCCCGATTTTACGAACTGAACGATCAACTTCAGTACCTGGGCTTCTTCGCGTTTCGCAGTCCGTCACCCGCGTATAAGCATTCCGCCGCACAGTTTCTCAAGCTGCGGGGTTGGATCCAAACCCATCGCACTCACCCGCTCAGTGCACGTCGACCGGACTCCGATAACGAAGTGCTCCGCGAAATCGCACAGCGGTTAGGCGTGCTTTCGGAAAATTGAAGTCTGGCCCAGCGCGAGGTCTCCATGGCAGAGGGAATTCCCTGTTCTGGAGGAGCCATCGTCCCTTCGTCCTGCTGAAAATGGGGAGGGGCAGCATCGCATTCGGGGCTTCTGCCGCCCGCCAGGCGAGAAAAGGGTGGATAATGGTATTGACTCGTTTTTAAATAATTGTGTAGATGATATTAAGATTTGATGAAGAAAGGTGTGTTCCGTCTGTTATTTCGCTTGGTTCGTCAAGCTCTCGGGAGGCGACTCGATGTCAAAAGACACGTTGAAATACTGGATTGTGCCGCTCGGTTTGTGGGGGCTTTACACCTGCTGGTACTTTGGCTTCCAAGCCGGTTACGACCACGGCTACGGCGATGGTTACATCAGTGCCGTCGGTCCGGTTCAATCGGCGCCTGCATTCCATCAAATCGCCGGAGTTGACTCGGCATCGGACCCTGCCGAAACCTCGGATTCCTTACGGTAATCGCGTCCGATTCTACTCCGCCAGTTCGCTTTCGGGTTCTGGTAAGGGGGGCATTCCGATCGCCTGTTCGATCTTTTCCGCGGCCTGAGCCAGTCGGGCGAACAGCCGAGCCTGAACCGTCACCAAGCGCGACTGCATCTGTTCGGTCGCCCCCACCAGTCCCTTCAAGTCAGTTTGCGCAGGAACATGTGGTAGCGCATACTCGCGTAACGTCGTGTCAGCCTGGGCGTGATCGAAGGGATACAAATGGTCGCCCATCTCGTTCTGAATCGACACCAGGCGACTACGAAGAGTGGTCGATTGAGCCGTGACCAGTTCCGCGACTCGGGGATTGATTTGTGTGCCGTTCAATCGGTCCGCCAGGCTGACAAGTCGATAATACACGATTCGTAACGTGGGCAGTTCGCCGATTAAACGGCTGACATATTTGGCTTCCGGCAGTAACTCGCCCATCTCATGCACCAGTTCGTCGCCGTGCGGGATCTTGCGGACGACGGCCGGAACGTGAAGCAGTTGCAACGAGAACGACAAGCGATTTCCCGCTTCGGTTTCGAAGGGTAAGAGCATTCCCGCCAGATGGGCGACGCCTTCGCGAGCGCGGGCCTGCTTGTCGGCGATGGCCGCGGCCGTGGCTTCTTTCAGATGGTAGTCCGAAAATTCGAAGGGTAGTTTTGCTTGCAGCAATGTCTGGGCAATGATCGTTTCGAACAGCGTTTCTTCGGCCGTGCGATAGCGCGGCGCCAACCGGCTATAGAGCGGTAATTCGTTGCGCATGCGTTCACGGCATGCGTTCAGTTCGTTCGCCACTTCTCGCGGATTTTCTGGGGCATTCGTTGCTTGAGCCGCGATGGGAAGTGGACGCAGCAGCGGAATCTCGGTTTGAAAATAACGCTTGAGTGCCTTGGCTGCGTCGATTTGTCCAGTCTGTCGTTTCAGCAGGCTATCGACCGGATGCAGCATGCGAACTTTGATCGGCTGCTTCAATGCGTTTTCGTAAAACTGAACCGTGACGACCTTAGAGATCTCTTCGAATCGACTGAATAGAACAGATGCGGGCAGATCCTGTGACAACGAGCCGCGTTGAAAAAATCCGGGCGACCCGTCGATGAATCCCGCTTGAATGCGATCGCGGTCCGAGGGATGCGAATCGAATAGCCCAGTGGACTCTTTGAGCATCATGCGCCGCATGGCCTTCTTGATTTTCGGCGTGATGAAGGTGGTGTTGGCTAAAACGAGTGCTGGTAAATCGTCGGGTAAACGCCCTTCGCCGAGGAAGGCGGCAATGTCTCGCATCGAGCTTTGATGAGCCACCGTCAATTCACGCATCCGCCACATCGTTGAACCAAATGTCCGCGAACCAACCGTGCGCACCTGACAACGGTCGGCGTTGAATTCCATTTCACGAGACATCAGGCAGCTGAGGATCGTGCCGACGTGGGCCAGACCGAGTAAGACCTGACGAGTGATCCAGACGATGCCACAAGCGAAGTAACAGGGAATTGCAAAGGGACCACTTGTCGCGCAGCGTGCGGCTAGCCATTCATCAACGGCGTCTCGTTCGTAGGCCGCGCGCAGAAACCACAGGTTGGTCCGGCGGACAATATTCTCGAGCCAGACGGCGGTCCGCTGTGTGAAGTGTCCCATTTCGTGAGCCAAGACGCCTGTGAACTGGCGTAACGTCAACCCGGCGATCAGGGGCAAGCCGAGATGCAGCGAGATTCCCTGATTGCTGAACAGGCTGCACCAACCTCTGCGGAATTCGGCGGCGGCGTTCAAATCGGAGGTGACATGAATGTCGGTAGGTCTGATTGCCCCCATCGCGTCGCACAATTGATCGACGTATTCGTAAAGAAAGGGTTCGGCATCGCGTCGCAGCGTGCGCGGGCGTTTGACGGTCGAGCTTCTCGCCCAAAACGGTTTGATCAGTCCCAGGACACAGGCCCCGCTGACAAACACTACGGTCGACAGAGCCAGCATTTTGGTTGTGGTCTGCCAGCCTGCGAAAATCAGATCCAGCTGACGAATGAACGAGAATAGGCCAGTTAACAACAGTACCACCACGGACAGGTACAGCAGCGGCAATAGCAAGATCGCACCGGCGGTGAAGACCAGGCCCAGCACGTACGTTCGCGAGACCGCCGGTAATTTCACGTCACCGGAAATCGCTTTCAGGATGAGCTTCTTCTGATTCAAGGAAGAAAGGTTTACAGGACCGCTCATCTGGGATCCTTTCTCACAACGGACAGCGGCGGGGCTTTGGCTCCGCAACTGACCTGTCTGGGAAGGGATCGGACCAGGAGCGTGAACAGCCAGAAAATGACACACAAAGCCAAGACCATCAGACAGGCAACGAGACCCACGAACAGCCAGGTCCAAATACTGGGGGCCTGTTCCGGCTCGCGACGAACCAGCCGCCCCCCTTCTTCGATGAAGGCTTCGGCGGTGATCTGCTGGCCCTCGGGAACCACCAGTTGCACGCCGCAATCCTGACAGCGAATGGAACTACCGCCCAAGCCATCCTTGACGCGATGCTGGTTTCCGCAAATGTCGCATTCAGTCAGGATCGCCATTCGGCGAGATTCCAGAAGGATAAGTCGGGATGCGGGAACGTCCTTCGGGCGGACGCTGAACGAGGTTGCCGGCCGCGACGAAGAAACTTTTTCGCGACTGTGAACGGGGTTGGAATGTAGGAAAAAACGACGAAAACAAGGCCGGTTTGAGTGGGTATTCATCACAATTCGGCGCTCGACCGTGATCTTATCGCCGGGCAAAGGGATTTCAAGACAACACAGTCGAAACATCTGGTTTGTTCTGCGCCTTTCGTCGTCGACGTTCGCTGTCTACATTATTGTCTCTCGGAAAGTGAATTTTTGGGCGACTCAATTCGGTGGGCTCGACTGTGTCGGACTCGTTTTGAGTTGTCTCCACCGCGATTGACGTTGGGCATTGGCCGAGAAACAAAACAACTCTCGTCTGCTTATTGGAATGGGTACTTCGACATGCTTGTCAGTTGGGACTGGCTGAAACAATACGTCGCTCTGGATGTTCCCGTGGCCGAGGTGGCCGATCGGCTGACGATGTCGGGGCTGAATCTGGAGGAATTTCACTCGGTCGGTACCGATACGTGTATTGATCTGGAAGTCACCAGCAACCGACCAGACTGCCTGGGGCAATTGGGCGTCGCTCGCGAGGCCGCCGTGCTCTACCAGAAGCCGCTAAACGTCCCTGCCGCCGCACCGCGTGTCGGTTCGGAAAAAACGTCGGCGGTGACTTCGGTGACGATCGAGTGTCCCGATCTTTGCTCGCAGTACTATGCTCGCGTGATTCGCGGGGTCAAAGTCGGTCCCAGCCCGGCCTGGATGGTTGATCGCTTGAAGACGATCGGCATTACCCCGATCAACAACATTGTCGACATCACGAACTATGTGTTGATGGAATGCGGTCAGCCGCTGCATGCCTTTGATTTCCATCGTCTGCACGGGAAGAAAATCGTCGTCCGTCGCGCCAAGGCGAATGAGAAACTGCAGGCCATCGACCACAAGGAATATGCGCTCACTCCCGAGATGTGCGTGATCGCCGATGCGGATCATCCGGTCGCGATTGCCGGGATCATGGGTGGGGCCGAGACCGAAATCAGTACCGTCACGAAGGACGTCTTGATCGAAACCGCTCTCTTTTCTCCGCTGGCGATTCGCAACACGGCGCGGAAGCTGAAACTGCGAAGCGATTCGTCGTACCGCTTCGAGCGAGCCCTGGATCCACATGGCCCCGAATGGGCCAGCCGACGCTGTTGTGAGTTGATTCTGGAACTGGCGGGTGGAGAGTTACTCGATGAGGCCGTCTTCGCCGGGACGCGTCCGCCGCTGGAAACAGAATCGATCACGCTTCGGTTCGCTCAATTGAAACGAGTGCTGGGAATTGATGTTCCCCCGGCCGACGCGGTACGAATTCTCGAAGCGCTGGGGCTGAAGCTCTTGCGACGCGATGGCGATCAATCGGCGACGTTCCTGCCTCCGTCAAACCGTCGCGATTTGTCTCGTGAAGTCGACCTGATTGAAGAGGTTATCCGCATTCACGGCTATGACAAGATTCCCTCCGATGCCATGGTGCCGCTCTGCTCCAGCAAAAAGCGGTTTGAAGATCGAGTCAGCGATCGAGTGCGTGACACGTTGACCGCCGCGGGCTTCTACGAAGCGTTGACGGTGTCGTTGGTGAGTGACACCGAACGGCAGCTGTTTGTTCCGCCTGGGGCGGCGAACCCGCTGTCAATCGAGCATTCCGACTTCCCCGAATTCAGCCGGCTGCGTCAAAGCCTGATTCCCAGCTTGCTGGTGTCACGACGTGAAAACGAACGGCACGGCCAATTCAACGCGCAGCTATTCGAGTTGGCCCGCGTCTATCACTCTGGCGATAAGTCGGTGCCCGAGGCGCAGGCCGAACCTCGAGTAGTGGGCCTCGTCAGCGGTCGATCGTTTCACGAGCTGAAGGGTGTGGTCGAGCAAATTGCCTTGCGGGTGAATCCCGGCGCCACCATCGCTGTGACCAATTTTGAAGCGGCTCAGTTCGTGCCGGGACGAGGGGCTGAAGTTCACTTGAACGGAACACCTTGGGGTTGGCTGGGGGAACTTGATCGTAGCGTAACGAATCAACTCGATCTGCGCGATGCGGTGACTGTCGCTGAACTTGACCTGGGCGTATTGGAAGCGAATGCCAACCTGGTGCCGAAATTCCACGAACTTCCAACCCATCAGGCGTCGACTCGCGATTTGAATTTCGTGCTGGACGAACAGGTCACCTGGCAAACGGTCGAGGACACCGTCCGTCAAGCGGGCGGGCCATTGCTCGAGACGGTGTCGTTCGGTGGTCAGTATCGCGGTAAGCAAATCCCCGAAGGGAAGAAATCTTACCTGATCACGTTGGCCTATCGATCCGATCGAACGCTGACCAGCGAGGAAATTGAAGAGGCTCAAAAGTCAGTGATCGCGGCTTGTGCCAGTCAGCTCTCGGCGACACTACGGGCCTGATCCCTGATCGGGCCTGCGTGAGCCGATGACGAAACAGGCAAGGATTACTTCTTAGCCTTCTCTTCGGCTTTGCGTTTCTGGTAGTCGGCCAGAATCGTTTCGGGGTCGTCGTTGAAGGCGTCGCGGCAGCCAGTGCAGCAGACATAATAGGTCTTGCCTTTGTAGGCCACTGCAATCGTTCCCAGCCCGCCGGTGACAACACATTCCGGTCCGGAAGATCCTGCGACGGCCAATCGAGTTCCATCGCGCTGATAGCCAATTTCCGCGACGCGCGAATAGAAGGACTGTTGTTCGGGGCGTTTTTCATACAGCACGGTCACGCGATTTTCGTTAAGCACCGTCAACGTGACGCGATGAATCTCTTTCTTCTCATCCGATTCTGATTCCATGATCAGTCGTTTGTCTTCGATCTGGCCGCGATATTTGCGAATGGTTTTGTCGACCAGTTCGGCCGTCAGTGTGTACTGTTTCTTGGGTTCGTCATAACCGAATAACGCCGTCGTCCAAAGCTTTCCCGACTCGGTATTCCAGCGGATTCCATTGCTTTCGGGTTTCAGTTCCCAGAGCGAATCGGCTCGTTCCTGCCAAGCACCCACCTGGGATCCTCGCTTTGGCTGACCGATTCCGCGCCAGCCGCCAATCAACACGTTGAACTCTTGCAGGGCCTGAATCGTCGCCGGTTTCGCGGTGCTGGCAGGGGGAGCGTCTGCCAGTCCCGAAGTGACGATTGTCACCAACAGGCCTGACATCAAGGCCGATGCCAGAAGTAAAGATCGTCGTAACATCGCCATCTCCCGCCCAAATGTCAGTCATTTTGACTTTAAAAAGTATCTCACGTCAGTCGATGAAAATCTAGCAGAATTTCATCGACTGACCCATCGGTCCGAGAGCCGTTTGTCCTATCACGCGACTGCAGTCGGGCGAGAGGACAGCTGGTTGCCAGTGAGCGGATCATTCCTGCGGCGGCTCGAAACCGTAGCGACGAAGGATGGCTCGGCCCGGTTCCGACATCATGAATGACCGCAGCTTCTCGCACGCCGGACGATCATTGGCCCAGGACAGAATGACGCCTCCCTGTTCGAGTTTCGGATAAGAATCGGCCGGTACCAACCAATATCGTCCTTTGTCTCGTAGAGGGGGAGCCATCGCCAACGACAGGGCGATGATGCCCACGTCCGCTGCTCCTGATTCGACGAACTGGGTTGCCTGAGCGATGTTCTCGCCCAGGACCAATCGTTCCTGGACGGTGTCATAGATCTCGAAATGCTTGAGTGCCGCTTCCGCGGCGCGACCGTAGGGAGCATGTTTCGGATTGGCGATCGCGATCTTGTGAGCCGCTGGATCATTCAGCACGGCCATGCCGCGTTCTTTGACGTCCAGCGTTGAGTCGTTCCGCACCCAAATCACGATGTGCCCGATCGCGTATTGAAACTCGGAATCCTTGTCGGCAAATTCCTGTTCAATCAATTTGCGGGGATAACCAATGTCCGCCGACAGGAACATGTCGAAGGGAGCTTTGTTGGACAGTTGCGAAAAGAAATTGCCTGATGAGCCGTACGATGGCTCGACCTGAATCTCCGTATGTTGTTGCCGGAATTCGCCGACCACTTCGTCAAAAGCAAATTTCAGATCCGCGGCCGCCGCCACCGTGACAAGTGTCTGTTTCAATTCCTCGGGCTTGATCGGGGCCGATTCGCGTTGGCATCCACTGGTGAATCCCAACAGGATCACGAGCCAGAAATAAGGCTTCATGCTTTGTCTTCCCATACGTTTCCGGTGTCTCTTGCGTCGTATCCGGGCAGGTCACCCAACAGCTTGCGATACCCCACGGAACGGACGACGCTCAAGAATGCCTTGATGCGGCGATCGTCGGCCAGCTTCGTCGGAAAGCAGACGTCGAACGCTTCTTCCTGAACGGGCAAAAACTTCAGGCCCGCTTCCGCAGAGGCCAGTTGCACACAAATCCCGGCATCCGCCCATCCCGATCGAATGGCTTCCACCACCCCACGGTGATCGCGTGCAACTCGGCGAGGAGCAGCACGATCCCCCAGGAGTTGATCGAGACACTGCCGAGCTCCCGAGCCCGGTTCTCGACCGATCCAGTTCAGTTTGGACTTGATGACGGCCCGCACGGAACGAAGTTCGGTGGTTGGCGTGACAGCAATCCCTTCTTGCCACCAGGCCATGCGGATGAATTGAAAGCCCGTTCCCAACAGACTGTGTACGACTTGTGTGTTGCGCTGGGGGTGATCGCGAGTGGCGAGATGCAAGCCGGCCAGATGAACCTTTCCCTCACGCAACATCTCGACCGCTTGTCGGCTTGATCGAGGCAACACGATCAAGCGCAAACCGGTCGTACTGGCGAACTGACTCGCCAGCATTCCCGCCGCCGGATCACAACAGGCCATGACCAGCGTCTCGTTGGCTTGTGCCGACGTCGATGTGCCGCTGCCATCTCCGTGCCGATCCGGCAGCATCGAGAACATCGGCGTCGAATCGGCCGGATACAACAGGACCTTGCCCGAGATTTCGGCCTGCCAGCAAGGTGCTGTGTGCGAGGTCGAATTCCAGGCCCACACTTCCGCAGGCGGTTCCGTCGCGGCCTGGCCAAACAGTTGTTCGACGGTCGTGTCGAGCGCGGCGGCCAACGACAGTGCCGCGGCGACCGAAGGGACCAGACGATCGCCTTCGATGGCGGTGACGGCGGTACGAGAGATCCCCGCCCGCGTGGCCAGTTCGGCCTGGGTCAGACCTGCTGCGAGTCGCCGTTGTCGCACGCGATTCAGAGTACTGATTTCAGAAGTCATGATCGTGACATCCTACGGCACGTCGCTGTCATGGGAAAGTGAGTTGTCCAGTCGTCACGACGAAGTTCGTGGCGGCGCAAGTGGTACCGTCTACGCCGGGCGATTCGGTTTTGTCTTCGCGTTGCCGCCATCGAATGTGATGATGCGGACTTTTTCCACCGTCGCCAGACCCTCGGTCATGATCTGGTTGAGTTCCATCAGGAAAGCGTCGATTCGATCCGCGGAGTCAATGATTTCCACGACCATCGGCAAATCCTCGGAGATTCGCAACACCTTGGCGGTGTGAATCAGGCTGTGAGCACCGAAGCCCAGTGTGCCCCGCAGGACGGTGGCTCCTGCCAATCCGAATTGACGAGCGTTCTCGACGATCACTTCGTAGAGCGGCCTGCCATGGCTCTTGTCACTTTCACCAATGAAGATGCGTAAGAGTTGTGCTTCGAGCGGTTGTTTCATAGGAGTTGTCCTTGCTTAAAGAAGCCGTCCGATCGCCATTCCGACGATGATGGCGACCAGCCCCAGAAATGTTTGCCCCAGCACATTTCCCGCGGCCAATAGCCATTCCGAATCTCGCATCAATCCACTGGTCTCAAACGCGTAGGTCGAGAACGTCGTGAACGCGCCCATGAACCCGGTGAGCAACAGAAAGCGTGTTTCACCGCTAATGACCATGCGTTCTTCCGCCAACGACCAGATGATCCCAAATGAGAAGCAGCCCAAGACGTTGATCACGAACGTGCCGAGGGGGAACGATCCGCTGTAATAACGCTGGACGAGGCCCCCTAGTCCAAATCGGGCCAGGACGCCGAGTCCTCCTGCGATGAACAGCCAGACCAGCTTCTGCATGAACAATCCCTCTTTCGAAAACCTTGCTCAAGGGTTCACGGTTGCTTGTTTCGGTCCGCCAATCGCCATCAATTGCGAGTACGTTCGCAGGAACATCCGGCCGTTCGCAATGGCCGGCGTGGCGCGCGAGCCTTCACCCAGCGGGACACGTCCAAGTTCCTCGAAGTCATGGTCTGCCGCCAGCACGACGACTTCCCCGTCCATGCTGGTGCAATACAGTTTGTCGTTCGCGCGAACCAGGGAACTCGAATAGTTCCCGCCGATTCGCTTTCGCCAATGCACGTTGCCCGAGGCCAGGTCCAGACACGACGCGATGCCGCCATCAGAGACCAGGAACAGCAGATCGCCCCGAGCGACCGACATCGGGACGTAAGGGGCTTGCGTGTCGATCTTGTAGGCCGGGACCGGGGTTGTTCCGTCGCTGCGCGCGGCGACGAGATAGTTGCCGCCGCCTCCCGATCCGGTGCTGCCGATAATCAGGTCCTGTTTCACCAGTGGCGAACTGACGGTGCGTTTGTCGAAGAGCGGATTCGACCACAGCTCGTCACCGGTTCGCGGATCGAGTGCAAAAAGCCCTTCGCCCGTACTGGTCGAAACGAGTTGTGCCGGTCCCTTGGTCGGCTGAAAAATCGCCGGGACGGCATAGCTGGTGTGAACCGTCTTCCGTGCGGTTCGCCAGCGTTCCTTACCGGTGGCTCGTTCGAATGCCAGTACGACGCTTTCGGGCACGGGGGCTCCCGCCGCCGCTCCCTTCGATTCTTGGGAATTCGACAAGATCACCAGATCCTCCACGACGATCGGCGACGTGCCAAACCCGTTCAGGCTGGACCAGGTCCCCAAGTCGTTTTGCCAGACCACGTCACCTTGATGAGTCAGCGCCATCAGCGTCACACTGGCCGAAGTGGCCCAGGCGACATACACGCGGTCGGCATCGACGGCCGGACTGCTGGAGGCATAACTGTTCTGAGCATGAACCCGATAAGGAGCCGACTCGAACGACTTCTCCCACAGCAGGCCACCGGTACGGGCGTCGTAACACAGGACATAACGCAGGGCCGTTTCGGGATCGGCACTGAGCACGAACAGCCGGTCGCCCCAGAGCACGGGCGACGAATGTCCGACGCCGGGCAGTTTCACTTTCCAATGGTAATCTTCCGCGGTCCAGGTCGCGGGGATCGTGGTTGTTTCGCTTTCCCCTGTCCCATTGGGCCCGCGAAATCGCGTCCATTCTTGCGCGGAAGCGTCCGGTCGACTGACCAGCAATAGCCCGGCGAAAAACAGTCCCAGATTCAACACGCGATTCATCAAGGGGCTCCTGTCACAAAACTGCTGCCCTGATCTATTGTCGGTCCACGATCTCGAAACCGCGGACGCGGCCCTCACGAAAACCCAAGCACAACATGCTGGTCCGGTCGAACGAGAGCTATGGCAATCCTCTTTCACGAAGGTACCGAGTCGAAAGGGTGATTGCCACAACGTCGATTTCTGTTGGTCGACGCAGGACGATGTATCGCCACATGTCCGTTACCGGTCGACGATCAATTGAACGTCATCGCGAAACTGATCGACATTCAGTCCCCTGATGCCGCGCGGCAGGCAATTTAAGGTGTAGGCGATTTCCGATTCGACCGCTTGCCGAAGGCGGTCGATCATCGCCTGCTGAAACGCGGGTGTTACTGCCGATTAGACCGGCGGTGGATTCCGTTCGGCAAATCCTCGTTGATGCCAACACGGATAGGACAAGCGTGTCGTGCTGGCGGCGTCCAGTTGAGCGACTTGTTCTTTGGTCAGGTTCCAGCCGATCGCGCCCAGGTTCTCGCGCAGTTGTTCTTCGTTGCGTGCACCGACGATGACGTTGGACACGGTCGGTCGCTGCAGTAACCAGTTGAGCGCGATTTGCGGCATCGACTTGCCGGTTTCTGCGGCCACCTTCTCCAACACATCGGTCACGCGATAGAGCAGTTCGTCGGAAATCTGCGGTCCCGCTTCCAAGGCGACTTTGCTTTGCAGCCGGCTGGACGGCGGCAACGGCTGACCGCGTCGAATCTTGCCCGTCAGTCGTCCCCAGCCCAGGGGACTCCAGACGACGGCTCCGACTTTTTGATCGATGGCCAGCGGCATCAGTTCGGCTTCGTAGTCGCGTCCCACCAGCGAATAGTAGGCTTGATGAGCGACATAGCGGGCCAGGCCGTATTTCTCGGAAATGGCCAGCGACTTCATCAGATGCCAGCCTGAGAAATTGGAACAACCAATGTAACGAATCTTGCCCGCGCGGACGAAACCGTCGAGTGTCTCCAGCACTTCTTCGATCGGTGTGACCGCATCGAAACCGTGGAGTTGATAGAGATCGATGTGGTCGGTTCCCAGTCGTTGCAGACTGGCTTCCACCGCCCGCGTCAGATAATGGCGTGACGAGCCGACATCGTTGGGGCCGATGCCGGTGCGAAACGTGCCCTTGGTCGAGATCAACACTTTTCCGCGTCGGCCCTTGATCGCTTCGCCCAGAATTTCTTCGGCCATCCCCTGCGAATAGACATCGGCCGTATCGAACATATTCAGGCCGGCATCGAGGCAAATATCGACCAGCCGCGTCGCTTCGGCGACATCGGTGGCTCCCCAGGCTTTGAACAAGGGGCCGCCACCACCGAACGTGCCTGTGCCCAGGCTGAGCACCGGAACCTTGAAACCTGAACCACCGAGTTGTCTGTATTCCATGATTGATTCTTCTCTCCAATGCTCGCAAATCTGGGAACCGTGGCTCGATGCGTGGTCGCGACAAAGGCCTTAGACGCTCTTGTCACGACGAAGCGGACGGTTAATGCGTTAAACCGGTTGTTTGAATTTCTCGTCGAGCGGGACCTGAAATCCATTGGCGAGACGATTGGTCATGTTGGCCGCGCCGACGATGCTCATCAGTTCGCCGAACATGCCGTCGGTCATCCCTTTCGAGACCGCCGCGGCGCTGTGTGAGGCGATGCAGTAATTGCAGCCGTTGGTCGCACTGACGGCGATATAGATCAGTTCTCGCACCAGCGGATCCAATTCGCCGGGGCCGCCCATGATCTCTTTGAGCATCGCCCAGGTGCGTTGGAGTGTCGGCGGATGATTGGCGATCGCCTTCCAGAAATTATTGATCTCGTCCGTTTGTCGCGTGGTTCGGATGTCGTCGTAAACTTCGCGGACCAGGCCGCGACTTTGTTCGTATTCGATCAGTGGTGGAATGGAACTGTTCCCGCGTCAGAAGGCTGTATTTATCAAAGCACGTTGCGGTAATATCGCAGATTCAAGACGATCGTCCAAGAATTAAATGTTTGTTTCGCGGCCGATCATCGGTTTGCAGAACATCCCAGGGGGTGCTCTGGTACAGCCACCGCGCATGATTTTCACTTTCGACGGCAAGGTCTTCTGATGACGACGCGACTTCGACCCCTTGGATTGGGACTGATCGTGCTGGCGGTGATGCTGCTGGCCATCGGTTTGTCGCGTTCCGGCGCGGTGAGTCATGCCGCGAGCGACACCTTGCAGGCGCAGGGGCCGCTGAAGTGGTATCGCGGCAACTTGCACACGCATTCCCATTGGAGTGACGGCGACGACTATCTGGAGATGATCGCATTGTGGTATCGCGACCACGGCTACGACTTTCTCGGCTTCACCGATCACAACACGCTGGCGGATCACGACCGCTGGGTCGACATCGACAAAACGCGCGGCGGACGAAAAGCGTTCGATAAGCTGAAGGCGCGTTTTCCTCAGGACTGGGTCGAGGAACGCACGACCGATGGCAAACAAGAAGTTCGGCTGAAGCGATTCGAAGAAATCTTCGCCCGCTTCAACGAGAAAGACAAATTCCTGCTGATTCAGGGGGAAGAGATCAGCGATCATTTCGGCAAACTGCCGATCCATCTGAACGCCAACAATCTGGTGGAAACGATTCCGCCGTTGGGTGGAACGAGCGTCAGCGAAGCGATCCAAAACAATGTGAACGCCCTGGTCGCCCAGCGTGAACGAACCGGACGGCCGATGATGATCCATCTGAATCACCCCAATTTTGGCTGGGGGATTACGGCCGAGGATCTGGCTCCGGTGCGGGGCGAGAATTTCTTCGAGGTCTACAACGGGCATCCGTCGGTGCACAACGATGGCGATCCGATCCATGCCTCGGTGGAACGGATGTGGGACATCATCAACAGCCGGCGTCTGACGGAACTGGAGCTGCCGCTGCTGTATGGTCTGGCGACGGACGATTGCCATGTCTATCACAACATTCCTTCACGGGGGAGCGAACCGGGGCGAGGCTGGGTGATGGTGCTTTCGGCGCAGTTGGATCCGGCGGTGCTGATTCAAGCGATGGAAGCGGGACGTTTTTATGCCTCGTCGGGTGTGACACTCGATAAAGTCACCGTGACCTCGCAGAGTCTGGAAGTCGCGGTCCGCCCGGATGCGGAGGCGACCTACACCATCGAATTCATTGGGACGAAAAAAGGGTTTGATCCGAAGAGTGAACCGATCCTTGATCAAGAGGGGAACGAACTTCCCGTCACACGTAAATATTCCGACGAGATTGGCAAAGTCCTGAAAACAGAAACGGGTCGAACAGCCACCTATCGTTTTGCCGGCGATGAACTTTATGTCAGGGCGAGGATCACCTCGTCACGTCCTCACCCGAACCCTTCGACACTCGGCGAACCGGAACGGGCCTGGACGCAGCCGGTTCAACCGTAACCCGCGGGATCTCGGCCGCGGACCATTCCTGCCTCATGCTTCCGCGCCGATCCGGGATGGGATGCATTCGTATTCGCTTTCGAGCGTGTCTCGCAGGACTTGGGCGATTTCTTCCGCTTCGCCGGCGAAGTCGCATTCGATCGAGAAACTGCCCGACATTCGTTCGCCCGCGGTGACATTCACGGTTGAGCCCTCGGCATGCACCCGTGGTGCGCCGTTCCCGGTGACCTTATCGGGCGGATTCTTCCAGACTCCGACTCGGGCAATCACGTCTTCGTTGATCATCAGTACGATCGCGAACAGATCGTGAGCCGACGGATTGGCGGCCGATTCGATCGGGATCACTTCGGAAAACAAATTGCCGCTGTCGATCGCCGTGAGCAATCGATCGAAAAGGGATCTGGTCATGGCTCGTCTCCTGGGAATGAAAGTGAAATCCGCCAGAGGTTGTGATTAGCACATCAGATGCCAGCCTGGTTTTCACTGCGGACGGCCGTCCGCAGTGGACGTTGCGAAGTTGCTGGAAGGCCGTTCACGAAATTCACGGCTGTGGCGTGTGCGGTGATCCCGCAGCTTGTCAGACCCGGTTCCAGCATGTCCGCAGACCGCTCAGCGGCCCGGATCCTGCGGCGGTAAGCCGACCGGTCTCGTGCGATCAACGTCCGTCGGTTCGGATTCGAAGCGGACGGGGTGAAAATCGCGATTTCGGAAAGACGAGCGATCGGTCTTGGCGTTCGGCGGGGGGCAATCGAATGCAATCCTGGTTTCCCCTGTAAAAATTTTGGAATTTGGTCCGACGATTGCCAGGCAGTTCCGGCGGTGCTCCCGAGGGAGAGTTGCCAGGTCTACCTGTCATTGAAGGAAAGAATCATGAGTCAGAGACGTGTGCGTGGGTACGAGGCCATGGATCCTGCATTGCAACGTGAGATTGCCCGAAAGAACCGGAACGCGGCCTACGAACGCAAAACACGCGACGAGTTCGACGAAGAATGCAATGAGGACTGGGAACACGATCGCCCCAGTCGCCGAGATCTGACGGCTTGGAATCGAAAAGAGCGGCGATAACCGGTTGGCTGATCGACGAGAGCCGTGCTGAGGCACGATCCGATCGCCGGTTCGAGACGCCATGGCTGCCGTAGCCCCGTCCGTGTTGGTCTGCCCCGTTGTGTTGGTAAGACGGCGTCGTGGTGCGCGCCGGGGTGACCGGAGCCAAATCGGGAGGAGGGCTGGACCTGTCCGGCGGCCGATTTTTTGAAAAAACGTTGGCCAACATGGCCAAGTTGGCAAACATCCCTGTTTTGTAGCGTTTGATCCACTTTTGCGTTTGGCAAAGTTGGCCAAGTTCCTTGTTTCGTAGAGTTTGGCCGCCCCGCACTGCGCCGAAACGCTGTCGGCGCAGGCCCAACGTTGAATTGGAACGCGCCATGGCCCCACGGGTCAGTGCCCCGACCAGCCCAAAGAGCCCGATCCGGCCTGCGAGTCGATGGCGAGCTTGGCCTGCGATCGCGTTCGGGGTGTTGCCCCAGCCCTTGAGAAAGAGCATCAGACTTCGCAGCTGGTCCCACAAAAACCCACCGCAGTTCGTCACGAGCATTGGTGGTCCCCCCTGCTTCGGTTGGCGGACGTGTCGTCGGCGATTGATGCGCAGATCCGGCCCCCTGCTGCTGCTGTTGTCGTCGTTGTCGCGCCGCCCGATGTGCGTGGAAACAGATGCGAGCTTCGTTTCGCCAAGCGCGGGTGCCGCGTGGCCCGCAATCGATCCCGTCTCGGCGGCGCCCCGCGAAGTGAATTCACCCGACGATTTGTGATGCTGATGGTTCATCTGTTGCTCCTGCCGTACGTTGTCTAGTCGTTATTGTGTCATATAATAGACATGCGACATGATGTGTCAAGACGTATTTAAATATTTTGTCGTTTATTTGTTTGGTGTCGAGGGAGCGCTGAAAACAGTGTCGAAGCCGGTATTCTGCTTGATCTTGCGCAGGGAGACGGGGGCTGCGGACGCACCCGGAGCGACGCTTTCCCAGGCGAGCGATCCCCTTTTTTCCACAGGCGTGTCGTTGCCGACGTCCGTGAGATCGAAGATTCCGCCTGCGCTTGTCAGCACTTCCGGCCGTCGACCGCGGCATTTCGAGCACTGAAAGATTGCTGACCGTCCGGCCGATGGTTCGGATCAGACGATTTCATGCCAGTTGGCCGCGACCGTATCGCACACATCGTCGATCTGGCCGCTGAAGGCAATTTTGGTCATGGCCATCGCGAACCCGGCGGCCTGCTGAATCGTGGCGTGCGGCGGCATCGCCAGCACATTTCGATCGGTCACAATGTCGACGAGCGCCGGACCGTTGTGGGCCAAGGCCTGCCGCAGTGCAGACCGAACCTCAGCCGGATCTTCCACCCGCAGGCCCAGGAAACCGACCGCCTGGGCCAGTGCGGCGAAGTTGGGGTTTTTCAGCTGGCAGCCAAACGGCGGCATTCCCGCGACTTCCATTTCCAGTTGGACCATCCCCAGGGACTGGTTATTGAAAAGGATGATCTTGATCGGTAATTCGTGCTGACCCAGCGTCAGAATGTCGCCCATCATCATGGAAAAACCTCCGTCGCCGGACAGGGGAAATCACTTGCCTTCCAGGGAAAGCGACCTGGGCCCCGATCGCTTGCGGCAAGGCGTTGGCCATTGACCCGTGCACGAATGATCCCAGCAGCCGTCGTCCTTTGGCCGCGCTCAGGTACCGCGCACCCCAGACGCAACACATCCCCGTATCGACCGTGAAGACGCAATCGGGTCCGGCGAGTTCATCAAGCACGGTGGCGACGTAGCCGGGATGAATCGGGCGATGCGTCCGGGCTTTTTCGATCCCCGTTCGCAGTTGCTCGTGCGCCGACTGCTGCAGCTTGAGCATCGCGTCCAGGAAGACGCGGTCGGACTTTTGTTCGATCAATGGCAGCAGGGCCTGGACGGTTTCGCGGATATCGCCGCACAGGCCCAGCGGGGTAGCCCAGGTTGCTCCGCAACCTTTGGGGGCCGCAGGCCAGGGAGTCCTGAATCTCGAGCGACTTGTCTCATCAAGCAGAATGCTTGAGTCTTCCTTGACAGCATGGCTGTGTGAAATCACGATCCCGAAATG
>CAIQIR010000096.1 GCA_903871875.1 uncultured Schlesneria sp. | reverse complement strand
TCTAGATGGTCCAGATCGCGTTCGCGTCACCGGTGCACTGGGCTCGCCTCCGTCGCCCTCATTTAAAGTCAGCGCGACCTACCGTGACGGCTATCGCGCAGCCGGGCTGTTGACGATTTTTGGTCGTGACGCCGTCAAGAAGGCCCGTCGTTGTGGTGAGATTGTGCTCGAACGAATGCGGTTGGCAGGCCTGAAATGGCGTGACGCCGTGGTCGAATGCATCGGTGCCGCCGCGTGTGCCGATGGCGTTTTTCCGGCGAGCGACTTTGAATCGGCCAAAGAAGTCGCCCTGCGAATCGCGATCGAAGCCGACGATCGTGAGGTGATCGAATTCTTCACGCGTCAAATCATTCCTCTGGTCACCGCGGGGCCGCAAGGGACCACAGGCTATGCGGAAGGCCGACCACGGGTGCATCCCATTGTTCGCTATTGGCCCTGTCTGATCGATCGAGATCGAGTGACGCCACAGCTGAGTTTTGTCGAAGTTCCCGCGTGCGGTACTCCGCGTACGAGTTCCGTGTCGCCGAAGCGAGTGCCACCGGTTTCCTCGACCAGAACAATCAGCCAATCTACGCCCACCACAAAGACATCATCGCGACAGACCTTGGGTGACATTGCCATCGCGCGCAGCGGGGATAAAGGGAGTACGGCCAATATTGGGATCCTCGCTCGCAATGAGGCCGACTATGCCGACCTGACGCAGTGGCTGACCGCGGATCGCGTGGCAAATTTCCTCGCGCCGCTGGGGATCAAACGTGTAGAACGGTTTGAGCTACCCAATTTGCAAGGTTTGAATTTTCTGGTGCATGGCATTTTAGCACGCGGACTGCGGTGCGATGCCCAAGGAAAAGCGCTGGGGCAAGTGCTGCTCGAAATGCCGCTCGACAATTCCCTCAACCAGGGAGCTGGCCATGAATGACAAATTGGTCGGTCTGGAATTTCCCGAACCGGGTCTCGCCATCCTGTCGCTGCAACGGGCGGAAAAACGCAATGCGCTGAACATCGCGCTATTGGAACAATTGATCGGCGCGATGGAACAGTTGGCACAACACGCGGACAGCAGGGTCATCATCCTTCGTGGTGAAGGTTCGGTCTTCTGCGCGGGACTCGATCTGATCGAAGCCAATAATCCCGACGTCGCCGAAAGATCGGCGGACGGAGTTCGTCGTGTGCTATCGCTGCTGCGGGAATCGCCGTTGATCGTCATCGGAGCGGCGGTGGGTGCGGCTTACGCGGGCGGAGCCGGATTACTTGCCGCCTGTGATTTGGTGGTGGCCGCGGATGATTTCCATTTGGGCTTTCCCGAAGTTCGCCGCGGCTTAGTGGCGGCCATGGTCTCCAACGTGCTGGTGCGGAAAATCTCTGTCGGAGCTTTAAGCGAACTGCTGTTATTGGGCGAACCGATTACTGCCGAGCGAGCTCGACAGATGGGCCTGATCCAATGGATTGTGCCAAGCGGGCAGGTGCTGGAATCGTCACTGAACGTGGCGAGAAAGATCCTCGCCGGTGGTCCGCAAGCGGTTCGTGAAACCAAGCAATTGATCAATCGAGAACCCGCCACATTTGATCTGGAATCATTACAGGCACTGCATGAACGCATCCGTCACAGTGCGGAAGCGCGCGAAGGATTCGCCGCGTTTCTCGATCGACGTGAACCCAATTGGTGCCAGAAATCTTAAGGAGAACACATCCCGTGGTTGACAACGCCAGCTCTCAAACGATCGCCCAACGTGAACAGCAGATCAAGCAAGCCGAAGAAATCCTCGGCAGCCTTCCCCAACGTTCCGGTGTTGCCAAGGGACTCTTTCGCGGCGAGTTCGTTGCGGATTGGGTCTTTCCCTACCCTCAACTGTCGCCCGAGGACGATGCCAGTGCAAAATCGTCGCTGGCCGAACTGAAGGCCTTCTGTGATAGCCATCTGGATCCAGCCCAGATCGATCGCGACGCCGACATTCCTCGAGACGTCATTAACGGGTTGGCACGCTTGGGGATTCTCGGGATGACCGCCCCGAAATCACTGGGTGGTCGTGGATTCTCGCAGCTCGGTTATTGCCGCATGCTGGAGGAAATTGGCAGCCGCTGCAGTTCCACCTCGATTTTTGTGAACGCCCACCACTCGATCGGCATGCGAGCGTTGCTGCTGTTCGGATCACCGGAACAACAGCAAAAATGGTTACCCGATCTGATCTCCGGTCGTAAGTTGGCCGCTTTCGCTCTAACCGAAATTGAGGCCGGTTCCGACGCGGCCAATGTACAAACCACGGCAACCCCGACGCCGGATGGAACCGGTTATGTCATCAACGGACATAAACGCTATATTACGAATGCTGCGATCGCCGACGTCCTGACCGTGATGGCGCGAACGCCACATCCCAGCGGCACGGGAACGGCCGTCACGGCCTTCCTGGTTTCGCCGGATCTTCCCGGATTCAAGATGGTCGAACCGCGCATGTCGAAAGTGGGCCTCAAAGGCACCGCCACGGGACGCATGACGTTCGAGAATATGATCGTGCCACGCGAGAACGTTCTGGGCCCGCTGGGAAAAGGCCTCAAAGTCGCGTTGACCGTGTTGGATTTTGGCCGCACCACTTTCGGAGCCTGCTGTACTGGTTCCGCCAAAACGTGCCTGCGTCTAGCGGTCGAACATGCCCGCAATCGTCGCCAGTTCGATCGTCGCCTGGGCGATTTTGAACTGGTCCAGCAGAAGCTGGCTCGGATGGCGGCCTGGACTTACAGCATGGAAGCCATGACCAGTGTCACCGCGGGTTTGATCGATCGCGGGTTGGAAGACTACATGCTGGAAACGGCCATGCTCAAGGTTTACAGCACCGAACGGTTGTGGACGATCGTTAATGATTCCTTCCAGATTCACGGCGGCGCCGCCTACTTTACCGATCGACCGCTCGAACGGATTTTGCGAGACGCACGGCTGAATCAGATTGGCGAAGGAGCCAATGAAGTATTGATCTCGTTCCTGACGCTCGCGGGCATGCGCGAAACGGGGTTGGGATTGAAAGCCACCTGGGATGCGATGCGCAGCCCAACGAAAGCCCCGGCAGCGATCTACAAGTTCATCCAAAAGTCGCTTCACATGCGATGGAGTACACCTCAGGTCCCCGTCTCGTCGCCCAGTCTGCAAGGATCGGCGCTCCGCGTGGGGCAGTTGATCGCCCGTTTGGGAATCGTGGTTCAGCAGACATTGATGCGATATCGAGAAGGGGTGCTCGAACGGCAAATCGAGCAGGAACGCATCGCCTGGGCTGCGATGGAAATTCTGGCATCGCTGTGCGTACTGAGTCGTCGCGATGCGGAACTGACGGGTCGAATTGCCGACAGCCCCACCTCGGATGCGGCCTCGAAGTTGTTTCTGGCCGAATCGGCAGCGAACGCAGCGAATCAACTTTCCATGGTCGGGCATTCCCGCGGCGATGACCTGATCCGCAACGCGGCACAGGCGGTGTTGGCCGAGTAGACACAAAGAGAACGACAACGGAGCAAGGAGCACCGGGCCAATCACGACCATCGATTGGCCCGCTTCTATGCCGTTTCGATCTTGGCGACTTCGGTCAGCCCCAGTTCTTGAATGGCGATTTCGCGGATCCGGAACTTCTGGATCTTGCCCGTGACCGTCGTCGGGAAACTCGTCACGAACTGCACGTAGTGAGGAAGTTTGCTGCGAGCCAGACCGGTACGGCAATAGGCCCGAATGTCGTGGGCAGTCGCCGTATGCCCCTCGCGCAACTTGATCCAGGCCAACACCTCTTCACCATATTTCAGATCAGGAACCCCCACGACTTGAACCTCTTCCACGGCCGGATGCCGGTAGAGGAATTCTTCGATTTCGCGAGGATAAACATTCTCGCCACCGCGAATAATCATGTCCTTGAGTCGTCCCGTAATCCGGTAACAACCGCTCAGTTCCCGCAGCCCAAGATCGCCCGTGTGCAACCAGCCCTCGGCATCGATGGCTTCGGCGGTACGTCCGGGTTCCCGGTAATAACCGATCATCACGCCATGCCCTCGGCCGCAGACTTCGCCCGATTGTCCTTCGCCCAATTCCTTGCCGGTTTCCGGATTGACGATCTTCACTTCAACCCCCGGTAAGGGACGTCCGACGGTACCGACGCGAAGTTCCATCGGATCGTCGACTGTTGTTTGTGTCAGCAGCGGTGCGGCTTCCGTCTGGCCATATCCAACGGTCATTTCGCTGGCCCCCATTTCGCCGGTCACGCGTTTCATCAGCGCGATCGGACAGGGACTACCGGCCATGATGCCAGTGCGTAGCGACTTCAGGTTCCGCTGGGGATAGTCGTGATGTTCAAACAAGGCGATGAACATGGTGGGCACGCCATACACGGCCGTGCAGCGAGCGGTTTCGATCGCCAGCAGCGTCGCGCCGGCATCGAACGTCTCGGCGGGAAAAACCATTCCGCAGTGGTGCACCACCGCGCACAACGATGCCAAAACACACCCGAAACAATGATAGAGCGGCACCGGCACACAGATGCGATCATCAGCCGTCAGATTTTGGTTGAGTCCCGAGTAATAGCCGTTCAACAGGATATTGCGGTGCGACAGTGTCGCACCCTTCGGCAGCGCTGTCGTCCCCGACGTGTATTGAATATTGATGGCATCACCGGCATTGAGCTGACGCTCGCGTCGTGCAAGTTCCTCATCGCTGACAGCCGTTCCCCGTTGCAGGAAGTCGTCCCAGCCCAGCATACCTGACGACGGCTGCCCCCCTAGTGCGATCACCCACTGCAATTCGGGAAAGTCGGAATGGACTCGTTCGCCAGGAAAGCTTGAGCGTAAAGCGGGGCAGACCTGTTCGATCATTTCCACGCAGTTCGTCGATTTGAAATGATCGAGCAGGGCCAGCCCCCGAATCTGGGAATGCTCAATGGCAAATCGCAATTCCGACGGTTGGTAGCCGGGATTGATGGTCACCATCACCACACCGATCCGCGCGGTGGCGAATTGCAGTAATAGCCAGGCAGGACAGTTCGCCGCCCACACTCCGAAATGGTCGCCGTGCTGAAAGCCCATGGACAACAGAGATTTCGCAACCTGATCGACCGCTCGATCGAATTCGCCCCAGGTCATCTCAAGGTGCAGCGAAGGAAACATCACGGCGATCTGGTCGGATGACGCCCGCGCCGTTTCCCGCAGCACCTGTCCAATTGTCAATCCTTCGACCCAGGGAGTCGCTGGCTGAACCATCTGAAGTCCCTCTCGGTAAGGCGTCTCTGTCTTCAGGTCAATTCGGCAAACGAGTTGCCGTCAATTCTATGTACGTGACAAGTGACTAACGGGGGCAATACAACGATTCCCTCGCAAATCAGCGAAATTCTGATTGGTAAAGTCGGGTGAAAGGAGTGGGATTACGGCGACGATCATTCTTGCCGTAGACCCGCAGGAGTATAATCACCAAAAGGGAATTCAACCATTTGGAAGACATCCCATGAGCGCTCCGGTCATTTTGTCTGCCTGCCGTACCCCGATCGGCAAATTTCAGGGAACACTTTCGAGCCTGCCCGCCACGGAACTCGGGGCGGTAGTGGTTCGCGCTGCGCTGAGTCAATCGGGCATCAGTCCCGAGTTGGTGGAAGAAGCGATTCTCGGCATGGTGCTTCCGGCCGGTACCGGACAAGCCCCGGCACGACAAGCCGCCTTGAAAGCGGGAATCCCTAGCCGAGTCGGAGCCGTCACGATCAATAAGGTCTGTGGTTCCGGATTAAAAGCCGTCATGCTGGCCGGTCAGGCCATTCGGGCCGGTGACGCCTCGGTCATCGTAGCGGGTGGAATGGAAAGCATGAGCCGTGCGCCCTGGCTGGTCGAGCGACCATTACAGGGAGTGGGTGATCGTTCGCTGGTCGATTCAATGCTGCACGACGGATTACGTTGTGCGATCAATCAACAATCAATGGGAGATCTCGCCGAACGCGTGGCCCGCCAACAGGGAATCAGTCGCGCCGATCAAGACGCTTATTCGTGTGAAAGCCATCGTCGTGCGGCCTCCGCTGTGCGCAACAATCTGTTTCAGAACGAGATCATTCCCGTGTCCGTCGGCGCGAAATTAAAGACCGTGACCGTCCAACGTGATGAAGGACCGCGCGACGATTGTTCACTCGACCGATTGGCCGGATTGCGAGCGGCCTTCATGACGGATGGAACAGTGACGGCCGGTAATTCGGCCATGATCAGCGACGGAGCAGCAGCCGTCGTCGTGACGTCTGCCGAATTTGCCCAGTCGCAGCGACTGACCCCGTGCGCCGAAATCGTCGCCGCGGTCACAGCGGGTGTGGAACCCGAAGATCTGTTTCTGGCTCCCGTCGAAGCAATCCGCAAGCTGCTCGCCAAAACAGGACATCGAATCCAAGACATTGATCTGTGGGAGATTAACGAAGCGTTCGCCGTTCAGGTACTGGCGAATCAACGATTGCTGGGCATTCCGCTGGAATCATTGAACACGCGCGGCGGAGCGATCGCGCTGGGTCATCCGATCGGCGCGAGCGGAGCGCGCGTCCTCACAACGTTGATCCATGCACTCAACAGTGGAACGGGTGAATTGGGAGTTGCCGCCTTATGTCTGGGTGGTGGAAATGCTGTTGCCATGCTGATCAGGAGACGACAATGATCACGGCCCCATCGACCGCAGAGGGTTTCCCGTCCGCGGCACCCCGAGCGTCAGGGTCAGAGGGATTCCTATCGGCGGAGGATCTGGCGGCACTCAACCCTCCGCCTGTGATCGGCACGCCGGGAGAATTTCCTTTCACTCGGGGAATTCACCGCTCGATGTACCGTGGTCGCTTATGGACGATGCGGCAGTTTTCCGGTTTCGGCACGGCCAAAGATACCAATGAGCGATTTCGATTTCTGCTCGCGCAAGGTCAGTCGGGCCTGAGCACGGCCTTCGATTTACCCACTTTGATGGGATTGGACAGCGATGATCCTCGCTCCAGCGGCGAGGTCGGACGTCTGGGTGTGGCGATTGATACCGTCGACGACATGCTGACATTGTTTCAGGACATCCCGCTGCAGGATGTCTCCGTTTCAATGACCATCAACGCACCGGCCGCGGTGCTGATGGCCTTTTATCTGGCCGCTGCCGAGGAACGGGGCATTCCCTGGGATCGCCTGCGCGGCACCATTCAGAACGACATCCTCAAAGAGTTTCACGCACAAAACGAAGTGGTGTTTCCTCCCAAACCGTCGGTTCGCCTGGTCATCGATCTGATCGAATTCGGCGCGCGGGCCGTGCCGCAGTGGAACACCGTTTCCATCAGCGGATACCACATTCGTGAAGCGGGCGCCACGGCGTTGCAGGAACTGGCATTCACCCTGTCGGACGGACGTCATTACGTCGAAGAGACACTACAGCGAGGTTTGCCCGTCGACGCCTTTGCGAGTCGCCTGAGCTTCTTCTTCAACGCCCACAATGATTTCTTTGAGGAAATCGCCAAGTATCGAGCAGCCCGTCGACTGTGGGCCGAATTGATGCAAGACGAGTACGGCGCGACGGAACCCGCCTCGTGGAAGCTCCGATTCCATGCGCAGACCGCTGGCTGCTCACTGCAAAGCCAGCAACCGGATGTGAACGTCGTCCGAGTCGCCTATCAGGCGATGGCCGCCGTGCTCGGAGGATGCCAGTCGCTGCATACCAACAGCCTGGATGAAACGCTGGCCCTGCCGTCAGAACAAGCCGTCACGTTGGCACTACGAACACAGCAAGTGCTGGCGCACGAAACCGGAGTCGCTGATCACGTCGATCCCTTGGGAGGCAGTTACCTGGTCGAATCTCTGACACAATCAATGCACACCGGTGCCCGCGCCTATTTTCAGCGAATTGCCGATACCGGCGGAATGCTGGCGGCGATTGAAGGCGGCTTTTTCCGACGGGAAATCGCCGAGTCGGCCTATCTGTATCAACAGCAATTCGATCGGGGCGAACATATCATCGTCGGCGTCAATCGCTATCAATCGGACGAAGATGTCCGACCAGAAATCATGTCGATCGATCCCGATGTGGAAACCGACCAATTGGCCTCACTGCGGCGCGTGAAAAACTTGCGGGATATTTCGGACGTCGCACGAACTCTCGACGACGTACGTCGAGGGGCAGCCGCGGGAGAAAACCTGTTGCCTCTCTTGATCGCGGCCGCGCATACTCGAGCGACCTTGGGAGAGATGATGCAGGCCCTGGGCGACGTGTTTGGAACTTTTCGTTTCGCGGAACAATGAGACGAACGTGTTAAAAGCCTCATGATGGCACCGTCTGTCGGTATTCTGCGAATACTGATGACAACTTCGTTACTAGCAGCTTCTCGCAGCCTGATATCGGCCTACAATTTTAAGATGCGAATTCCCGCCGACGCTTTCGATTGCCACGGAATTACTTAAGGTTTTCATGATCCTGTGACAGACAGAACGATCTTGACCACCGCAAATTGACCCTGCCAACACAGGAAGAATCAAAATGCTTGAGAATCTTCTGAAAGGCAATCGACACTTCGCTGCCACGGAGTTCGCGGGAAATTCCAGCTATTATCAAGAGATCGCTCAGCAACAGCACCCGCAGGTGCTGTGGATTGGCTGTTCGGATTCACGTGTGTCCGAAGACGTGATCACGGGCAGCCGGCCCGGGACAATTTTCGCTCATCGTAACATTGCCAATATTGTGGCTTACAGCGATACCAACCTTGCCGCGATCCTGGAATTTGCGATTGTCCACTTGAAGGTTCCCGATATCGTCGTCTGCGGACACACGCGATGCGGTGGCATCCTGGCCATCTACGACGGACTTTCCGACCGCTACATTTCCGATTGGTTGCTGGCGTCACGCCCAGCGAAAGAACTCATGGAACAGGCCGCTTTACAGCGGAATCTGACACGGGACGAACAGTTGACTCTCTTGTCCGAAGAGAATGTGAAAATTCAAGTGGGACATCTTCACAGTCTTTCGTTGCTGCGGACGTTTCATCAACAAGGGATCGCTCCCCGAATTCATGGTTGGTTGTATTCCGTCGAGACGGGACATATCAAAGTGCTGATCAATGGCTTTGACAACGCCGCCAGCCCCTCCGTGACAAAATGACCACCGAGAGGAGTCGCAGCAAAGATCAGCCTCCTTTAAGGTCCGCCATGAGCAGCACGAATCTGAACCTGACGGCCGCCTATCTTGCTCGACACGGCGAAACGGCATGGTCCGTGACAGGTCAACATACGGGTCTGACGGATCTTCCCTTGACCGAACGCGGCGAACGCAATGCCACTCAGCTTGGTCACCGATTGAGTAGCCTGCCGTTTTCCCGCATTTTCACGAGCCCCTTGCAACGTGCCTCGCGCACCTGTGAATTGGCCGGTTTTGGCAACGTCGCCGAAGTGGACCGGGATCTGGTCGAATGGAATTACGGCGACTACGAAGGCAAAACCAGCAGCGAAATTCGGGCGAGTCGGCCTGACTGGCAACTGTTCCGTGACGGATGCCCCGGTGGAGAAACCGTAGCCGACATCGGCCGGCGTGCAGATCGAGTGCTTGGCAAGATTCAGTCCATCGAAGGAACCGTGCTGCTTTTCTCCAGTGGTCACTTTCTGCGTGTCCTGGCCGCTCGTTGGCTGGGTCTGGCGGCTGATGCGGGACAGTTTTTCTACTTGGGAACCGCGTCATTAAGCATTGTCGGCTACGAGCATCAAGTCCAAGATCCCGTCATCCAGCTGTGGAACGATCGCCATCACACTTGTGGTTGATCACTCGTCCAGACTCGACCGGCCGGTTCGCGGAATAAGAAATGCAGAATACGATCGTCTCGCCTGAGTCCACCATTGGCCAATCAACTCTGGGAATCCGCGAGTCAAATGAATCGCTCGGAAGAATTTGTCATAAACCATTCCAGCGAATCATCTTCGCGCGACAAACCTAACGCTGCCAGAGCGACATCCGTGCCGAATTTGGGCGGCATTCTTCAATTTAGTCAGAACACAATCGATACTGTTCCGCCAGAGATTTGCACTCAATCGAAGCAGATTGGCCAGACAGCCAGCGAACCTGACCGCTTGTTGGATGGCTTATTTGTGTCGGCCGTGCGAATCTATGGTGAAAATCGTCGGCCTCGACACCATGCGAGGCTGATGATCGATTGTCGCCGGAGGTTCGGCGACGACACCAACAGATCCCAGACGACCGTTCGATGGCCAGGAGCTTGGAAAGCGATTCCTATCCGTCATCGGCACCGATGAAGATCCCACCACACTCGATTCCGTCACTGTACGAGGAGCAATTACGCCGCCATGTCCACTTCTCCAACCGTCCCTTCGCCAAAACTGGATGAGATCTGCATCAACACGCTTCGCTTTCTGGCCGTCGACATGGTGCAGAAAGCGAACTCGGGCCACCCGGGGTTACCGCTCGGAGCGGCGTCAATGGCCTATGCCCTGTGGGATCGTTTGCTCAAATTCAATCCAAAAGATCCAGAATGGCCTGATCGGGACCGGTTTATTCTTTCTGCCGGACACGGCAGCGCGTTGCTTTACGCCTTGTTGCACGTCAACGGTTTCGACTTGCCCATGGAGGAAATTCAACGTTTCCGACAATGGGGCAGCCGCACTCCCGGACATCCCGAGCACGGATTGACTGCAGGGGTCGAGGCGACGACGGGTCCGTTGGGCCAAGGGATCGTCAATGCGGTCGGCATGGCTCTGGCCGAAGTGGCCTTGGCCGCTCGATTCAATCGGCCCGGTCACGACGTTGTGGACCATTACACCTATGTGTTGGCGAGCGACGGCGATTTAGAAGAAGGCATCTCGTCCGAAGCGGGTTCACTGGCCGGTCACCTGCAACTGGGTAAATTGATCGTCCTGTATGACGACAATCATATCACCATCGAGGGAAACACGGATCTGGCGTTCACCGAAGACCGCGCCGCTCGATTTGAGGCTTTCGGCTGGCATATTCAGCGAGTGGAAACGGCCAACGACGTAGAGGCGGTCGCTACCGCACTGAAAGCGGCCCAAAAAGAACGCAATCGGCCATCGTTAATTCAGATTCACAGCCACATTGGTTTTGGCAGTCCACACAAGCAGGATACAGCGGGCGCTCACGGAGAACCGCTGGGGCTCGATGAAGTTCGTCTGACCAAAGAGAAGCTGGGTTTTCCAGTGGAACCACCGTTCCTGATTCCCTCCGAAGCACAGGAACACTTTCGAAAATCGGTCACAAAAGGCAGTGCCGCACAACAGGCGTGGCAGGCCCGCTTCGATGCTTATGCGAAGCAACACCCCGACCTGGCCGCCGAATTCCAACGAGTCATGTCCAACAAGCTACCCTCCGGCTGGGACGCCAATCTTCCGAAGTTCCAACCGAAGGATGGTCCGATGTCCACCCGAACCGCATCGGGCAAGGCCATCAATTTTCTGTCCAAAGTTGTACCTGAGTTGATGGGGGGCTCGGCCGATCTCGCTCCCAGCACCTTCACGAATATGGACGGCTTCGCAAGTTTCGAACCCGACAGTCCAGCCGGACGCAACATGCACTTCGGCATTCGCGAACATTCGATGGGCGCCGTGTTGAACGGCATGGCCTTGCACCGAGGACTGATCCCCTACGGAGCAACGTTCCTTGTCTTCAGTGACTATATGCGTCCTCCCATGCGACTGGCGGCGATGAATCACCTGCCAGTGATTTATGTTTTCACTCATGACAGTATCGGCATGGGTGAGGATGGACCGACCCATCAACCTGTCGAGCAACTGTTAGGATTGCGCTCGATCCCCGGAATGACGGTCATCCGGCCCGCCGACGCGAACGAAACGGTTCAGGCGTGGAAATTCGCCCTCGAACATCGCCACGGTCCCGTTTGTCTGGTGTTTTCTCGTCAGGCACTCCCAGTGCTGGATCTGGCTCAGTATCCCAGCCTGACCGCCGGGGTTTCGCGAGGGGGCTATGTCCTGGCGGACGCGCCCGCGGGTGCCCGACCCGACATCATTTTCATCGCATCCGGTTCCGAAGTCAGCCTCGCACTGGAAGCGGCAGAAAAACTGGCTGCCGAAAAGATCCAGGTCCGCGTCGTCAGCGTGCCCAGTACCAACCTTTTCTCCAGCCAGACACAGGAATATCGGGACAGCGTTCTACCTCAGGGGGTTCCCTTGCTCGTGATCGAAGCAGGCACACCATTGGGCTGGAATTCCTACGTCGGCCCGCAGATTGCTGTGGTAGCAGTCAACGGCTTCGGTGCGTCGGCCCCAGGTAAAGAAGTGATGAAACACTTTGGTTTCACTGCCGACAATGTGTGCCAGCAAGCCAAAGCGGTGCTCGGTCGAGCAAAGGGAGGCGTCTGATCGCACGGTGACCACCGGCCGAGAACGGATTTCACCACAGGACCGACACCACCCATTATCACGGGAAGGGCGAGCCAAATGGAAATCGGTATGATCGGCCTGGGTCGAATGGGAACCAACATGGTGCGGCGTCTGATGCGGGCCGGTCACCGATGTGTCGTCTATGACGTTCAGGCGAAATCCGTTCAGGCCCTTGCACAAGAAGGGGCGATTGGTTCGGCATCGATCGAAGACTTTGTCCAGCATCTGAAAAAACCACGTGCCGTGTGGATGATGGTCCCCGCGGCCGTGGTCGATCAGACGCTCAGTTCCCTCGTGCCATTGCTCGAACGTGACGATGTCGTCATCGATGGCGGCAATTCGTATTACCACGATGACATTCGCCGCCATGCCGAGTTGAAATCGAAAGACATGCACTACGTCGACGTCGGCACCAGTGGCGGCGTCTGGGGAGCGGAACGGGGATATTGTCAGATGATCGGCGGTGATGACGCCGTCGTTCAGCGTCTGGATCCGATTTTTGCCTCGTTGGCGCCTGCCGTCGATTCCGCGATGCGGACGCCGGGTCGTAGCGGCGATGCCAGTCAGGCCGAACATGGGTATCTGCACTGTGGTCCCAGCGGTGCCGGTCACTTCGTAAAAATGGTTCACAACGGGATCGAATACGGTCTCATGGCCGCATATGCCGAGGGGCTGAATATTCTCCGCCACGCCAATGCCGGAAAACAGCAACGCACGGCAGACGCGGAAACGACACCACTCCGCAATCCCGAACTCTACCAATATGACCTGAAATTGGATGACATTGCCGAGGTCTGGCGCCGCGGCAGTGTTATCTCGTCCTGGCTGCTGGATCTAGCGGCCACGGCATTGCTCGAGAATCCCGATTTGTCCAAATTCTCGGGACGCGTTTCCGATTCGGGAGAAGGACGATGGACCGTCATGGCGGCGATTGATGAATCGGTTCCCGCTCCTGTGCTGAGTGCGGCGCTTTACGAACGCTTTGATTCGCGAGGACAAGCCGACTTCGCCGACAAGCTACTGTCAGCCCTGCGTTTCCAATTCGGTGGCCACGAGGAAAAATCCGCCTGAACAACAACCAGAACCGGGCCGGTTTACTTGTCGTTATCAGACATCCATCACGCCGACTCCGGCTTGAAATTCGGAAGTTGGCGTCGCGGAAAGTGCACTGTCCAACAGAGTCGGGTCAGACCCGGCAGTCAGTTCGCAATCTCAGCAAAACGTCACTTCGTCAGACGTCGACTTTGGTAGACTTCTTGCACCGATCGACATTGACGACGATCGCCTGAGTGGACGTCTGCTTCGACACTCCCAACTCGTGTCAACCACCCCGACCGGTAACGAACTTGATGACGAGTCGCATCCCATGAACGCCGCTTTCGCACCTTCTTCTGGACCTCATTCGGCAACCGACACCGCGTCCGTCACAAACGAACGTGCAGATCATTCGTTGATCCTCACAATCAATGGAGGTTCATCCAGCCTGAAGTTTGGCCTCTTCGATCAAACGAATCTGTCCGCCAGATTGCTCTCTGGTCGAATTGAGCGAATTGGCTCGGTCAAGGCCCACTGGGTCCTGTGCTGGACAAAGGGACCTCGTGAAGAAGTTCGGCCTGTCGATGCACCCAACCAGAAGGCCGGAATCGACCTCTTGATCGATTGGCTCGCACATGAAATCGGACTGTCCCGAATCACCGCCATCGGGCACCGCATCGTCCACGGCGGAAGTCGCTTCTCTCAACCGGAACGTGTCACGGACGCATTGATTGACGAATTGCGCCGAATCAGCCCCTGGGACCCGGATCACTTGCCCGGTGAAATCGAATTGATCGAAGCGGCTCAACGGCGATTCCCAAATTTACTTCAAGTCGCCTGCTTCGATACGGCCTTTCATCACGACATGCCCCGCGTGGCCCAGATCGTGCCGATTCCGCGGCGGTTCGAGAGCATGGGCGTTCGGCGGTATGGCTTTCATGGTTTGTCGTACACCTATCTGCTGGAAGAACTGGCCCGTGTCGCCGGTCCCGATGAAGCCCAGGGCCAAGTCATTTTGGCGCATCTCGGTGCCGGAGCCAGTCTCGCGGCCGTCCGGGGCGGTCAATCCCTCGACACGACGATGGGGTTCACCCCAGCTTCAGGATTGATGATGGGAACCCGCTCCGGCGATTTCGATCCGGGCCTGGTTCGATTCCTGCAGCGGACCGCAGGGCTGACAACCGATCAATTCGACGATCTTGTGAATCACCAGTCAGGTCTGATCGGTGTTTCGGAAACCAGTTCCGATACGCGAGATTTGCTGCGACGGCAAAGCGAAGACGTGCGAGCGGCCGAGGCGATTGCCTTATTCTGTTACCAGGCCAAGAAGGGGATCGGCTCTTTCGCCGCGGCGCTGGGCGGGCTTCAGACACTGGTCTTCGCTGGCGGAATTGGTGAAAACTCGAGTGAGATCCGTCGTCGCATTTGCGAAGGGCTGGAGTTCCTCGGAATCGTATTGGATGATACTCGCAATGATTCCAACGCCACGCTCATTTCGACGGAGACCAGTCCGGTCAAGGTGCGTGTCATTGGCACGGACGAAGAACGGATGATTGCCAGATCTGTCGCCATAATGCTGGAAACCGCGGCCAATTCGGGAGCGTTGACATGATCACACTGACTCCTGAATTGCTCAACAAGATTGACGCTGATTGGCGAGCGGTGAATGACGATCGCCGTACCAATCACGACAATATTCACGTTCGCGGCGATCAAGTCGGTACGATCACGACGGAGGTCGGCATCACAGCTCCGCACAATTTGAATCGCTTCCGTTTTGCCATCGACGCCAGCGACCGGTTACCCCAGACGGGAACCAAGGGATTTTGCGTGAAGCAGCAACTCTCAGAAAAGCTGCTCGAACACAAGCAACACATCGACAAACATGGTGAGGATCGACCCGAAGTCCGAAATTGGAAATGGAGCAATCCCCAATGAACATTTCAGAATTAAGGGACACGGCAAAAGCGATGGTCGCGGGCGACAAAGGCCTGCTGGCCATGGATGAAAGTAATGCGACGTGTAATAAGCGGTTCGCCGCCCTGGGAATTCCTCAGACGGAAGAAACTCGGCAAGCCTATCGAGAAATGATCGTCACGACACCGGGACTTGGCGATTGCATCAACGGAGCAATCCTAAGCGACGAAACGATTCACCAACAGAAGAAGGACGGCACTCCGTTTGCCAAAGCACTCATGGATGTGGGAATCATCCCCGGCATCAAAGTGGATGCCGGAGCCAAAGACATGGCCGCCCATCCGGGCGAGAAGATTACTGAAGGGCTGGATGGATTACGCGCTCGATTGAAGGGCTACGCTCAATTGGGTGCCCGATTCGCCAAGTGGCGAGCGGTCATCACGATCGGTGACGGCATCCCCAGTCGCGGTTGCCTGGAAGCGAATGCGCACGCATTGGTTCGCTATGCCGCGCTGTGTCAGGAAGCGGGGCTGGTCCCAATTGTCGAGCCTGAAGTGCTGATGGACGGCTCGCACCCGTTACAGCGGTGTGGCGATGTCACCGAACAAGTTCTGCAAACCGTTTTTGACCAGATTTACCTCCAGCGAGTCATCCTGGAAGGGATGATTCTGAAACCCAACATGGTGCTGCCGGGACTAACCTGTCCCAAACAGGACTCGGTCGACGAGGTGGCCGACGCCACCGTGAACTGTCTGTTACGCAAAGTTCCGGCGGCGGTTCCTGGTATCGCCTTCTTGTCAGGCGGACAATCCGCGGAACTGGCGTCGGCACGTTTGAACGCGATGAATATTCGTTTCCAGGGGAGAATGCCGTGGGCACTCGCGTTTTCCTATGCCCGGGCAATCCAACAACCGGCTCTCGAGATCTGGAAAGGCGCAGACGCCAACGTACCCGCCGCGCAGCAGGCTCTGTATCATCGCGCTCATTGCAACCGGGCAGCACGCCGCGGCGAATACAATTCTGCCATGGAGAATTCCTGAATGGACTGATTTGAGACGACAACCTGCCGGCTGGTTCGTGCCGAGCTCCGTTGCGAACAGCATTTGTCGCGACGGACGATTCCCGTAAATGACCGATCACACCGCCACACGATCAACACCGCGTGGACAACAAGGCAGACACCTGATGACGCACTCGAAACATCCGAATGCCCCCAACGAACACACAAACCTCAAAAAAGACAGTCTCGGGGAACCGTACTGGCAGCGAGCCCATCGCGATTGGAAGACCTGGATCGCACTCGTACTGATGCTGGTGGGAATAGGCGTCTATATCATGACTTTGGATTTGTCGGTCCGTCCTCCAGAAAAAGGAGAAAAAGGCGAACAACCGATCAAACAGCCAACTCCCTGAGCCGTCCGCTCGCTAAGAGAGAAGATCCTGAAATTCGGAGGTCATCAACGCGGTGCCTTGTCACGCCCCACCGTTAAGCCGTCATCCGCAACAAAATCCCCGCCCGATTCGCACTTTGTCATCGCGTGGAGCCTGCCACATGAAACTGTTCCGCAGATTCGTCTGGTGTCTGGTCGGATCGGTTTTGCTTTCCATGCGGCCGGCTTTGGCGGACGAGCGTCCGCATTGGAAGCCCGCGAAGACCTGGGCGTTTGTCGTCGGGCTGTTGGAATGGCAGCACCCGGAAGTGTTCCATTCGTTCCCAGCCGCCAAAATCAATCGTCGCGACGAACAACTGGTCCAGTTCTTCGAACAGGCCGGCGTACCCAAAGATCGCATCGTCTATCTGCAAGATGCCTATGCCACACGGACTCGCATCAGTCAGGAATTCGGCAGGCTGCTCGATCAAACTCAACCTGGCGATTTGCTGGTGTTCTATTTTTGCGGGCATGGCAGTCGTGATCGCGGCGCCGACGAAACCTGGTTTGCCAATTACGATGCCGGGGCCAATCACGTTAACGCCTGGAATGTCCGCGACATCTTCGCGCTGATCGAAGAACGATTTCATGGTCGGCAGGCGCTGCTGATGGCCGACTGTTGCCATTCCGGGGCGCTGTATGATCAGGCTCGCAAGCATCATCAGTCACCAATTGCGTACGCGGTTCTCACTTCGTCGTATTCCCATAATTCGTCGACCGGACATTGGACTTTCAGCGATGGCGTGCTGCAGGGGTTACGCGGAGAATCGGTCGTCGATCTCGACGCCGACCGGACCGTCACCTTGGCCGAAATTGCCAAGCACAGCGAGTCGGAACTGGCCTTCGTCGAAGGTCAAAAATCCATGTTCTTTTCGACCGAGGGATTTCCGGCCGGAACGGTCGTTGTGCCGGCCAAACCCTCGTCCAACCCACGACTGGGCGCCCGAATCGAAGTGGAATATCGCGGGAAGTGGTATCGGGCCAAAACCATTGGAACCGATGGGGAAAAACGAAAAGTGCACTATGTCAACTTCGATTCGTCATGGGACGAATGGGTTGGCCCCGATCGCCGACGCCCTTATCAGCCGCCACAGTTTGCGGCGGGTGACAAGGTATTGGTGAAATGGGAAATGGACCAGAAATGGTATCCGGCCACGGTCAGGGACGGTTGGTACGGACTGCATTTCGTCCGCTATGACGGTTACGGCGCGTCGGCGGACGAATGGATCGGGCCAGATTCGATTCGGTTACACGAAGAATGAAGGTCAAAGGCAATCCGGTAATTCCGGTCTTCGATGATTTCGGTTTGGACTACGCGGCGAAAAGACGTTGAATGAATCACGGCGCGTTGCTAGCTTGAACTTTCCGACGGCGACAAAAGCCCCGCTCACAAATCACAACCGCTGCGGAATGGACGTTATTGGAATCAGTTTTGCAACGAATTGGACTGGACACCTGATTCACGTTGAACTGACAGCCGTCCGAGCAGAATCCGCAGTGCCATCCGACGTCTGGTAACCACGTGGGAACTTGTTCCAACAACTTCCACCAGCAAAAAACAGACTTCGGCGGGAGTTTTGCCCGATGAACCAACCCAATCACAGACCGCTAGACTTTCCCGGCGGCACCAAAGTCGCCGGGAAACTGACCTCGCCGAGTGACCGGTCATTTCGCCTGCTGGTACAAAACGTCACCGATTACGCCATCTTTCTGCTGGATTGCGATGGCAAAATTGAAACCTGGAACGCCGGTGCCGAAACAATCAAAGGCTACAAAGCGGAAGAAATCATCGGCCAGCACATCTCCTGTTTCTATTCCGCGGAAGACATCGCCAGCGGCAAGCCTCAGCAGGTCTTAGAGACCGCCTTGCGACTGGGACGCTGTGAAAACGAGGGCTGGCGGATCCGCAAAGATGGTTCCCGCTTCTGGGCCAATGTGGTGACAACGGCGCTGCGGGACGAAACGGGTCATTTTGTCGGCTTCTCAAAGATCGCCCGCGATATTTCCAACCGCAAGATTGCCGAGGAAGCTCTGAGGGCCAGCGAACAACGTTTCCGGGCGATGGCCGAAACAATTCCAGCAATGGTGGCCATTTTTCTGGGAACGGGCCACGCCTATCTCAACCGGGCCAGCGAAACGATGCTCGGTTATTCCCGAGACGAACTGCTGAAGTTGAGTTTTCTCGACTACGTGCATCCCGATTTTCGCGAACTGGTCAGTCAGCGCAGCCTCGCTCGACAGCGCGGCGAACCCGTTCCACTACGGTATGAAATCAAACTGGTTCACAAAAACGGTCGCGCCCTGTGGGTCGACTTTGCCGCCACTTTGATCGAGTACGAGGGTCGACAGGCGGTGCTGGGAATTGCCATCGACATCACCGAACGAATCGAGATGGAAGAGGCGTTGCGAACGGCGAAGGAGGCGGCCGAAGCGGCGACCCGCGCCAAGAGCACATTCGTGGCCAATATGAGCCATGAAATTCGCACGCCGATGAACGCCGTCATCGGCATGACCGAACTGGTCCTCGACACCGATCTCAACGAAATGCAGCGATCGTACCTGACGATTGTCAAAGACGCGGGCGAATCGCTGCTGGCCTTGATCAACGACATTTTGGACTTCTCGAAGATCGAAGCCAATAAGTTGGAATTGGAGTTGGCTCCGTTCGCCCTGCGCGAAGTCCTGGGCGACGCGATGAAGACGTTCGCTTTGCGGATCCAGGGGAAAGATCTCGAACTCGCCTTTCATGTCGCTCCCGCTGTCCCCGACGACCTGCTGGGGGATCCTTATCGGCTGCGACAGGTGATCACGAATCTGGTCGCCAATGCCGTTAAGTTCACCGAGCGCGGCGAGGTTGTGCTGGATGTCTCAGAAAAGTCCACGACCAACGGCGACATACTGCTGCACTTTTCCGTCCGCGATACGGGCATCGGCATTCCCGCGGACAAGCAACATTTGCTGTTCAACGCGTTCTCACAGGTCGATTCCTCGACGACCCGCCGGTATGGGGGAACGGGTTTGGGATTGGCCATTGCGGTCCGGCTGGTACGGATGATGGGCGGCGAAGTCTGGGTCGAAAGTGAATTGGGGAAAGGCAGCACATTTCACTTCACCGCCAAATTCTCGCACGCTCCGCACGCACCGGCCGAACCGAGGGAGTCGTTGAAAGGATTGCGCGTGCTCGTCGTGGACGACAACGCGACGAATCGCTTGATTCTGCACGAAATGCTTTGCGCGTGGGAGATGCGGCCGATGGTGGTCGCGAGCGCCGAAACCGCGATGCAGGAACTTAGTCGAGCGGAACAAACGCGTGAGCCTTATGATCTGGTACTGAGCGATGTGCATATGCCCGATGTCGACGGATTCGAACTGGCATCAAGAATCCGTAGCGACAAGCGACTGCACAGCACAGTCATTATGATGCTTAGTTCAGGTGCTGGCCCGGGCGATGCTGCCCGTTGCAAAAATCTGGGTGCCGCAGCGCATCTAATCAAACCGATCAAGCAGTCAGAACTCTACGACACCATGGCCACGGCCTTGGGAAATTCGTCCAAACTCGCGGTGCCGGTGGACGATGCCCCTCCGGCCGTAATATCCCCGCTACGCATCTTGCTGGCCGAAGACAGCTACGCCAATCAACGATTGGCCGTCGGCGTGTTAACAAAGTGGGGACACAGCGTCAAAGTGGCTCATAACGGACGGGATGCCGTCGATGCTTGTGATTGTGAAGACTATGACGTCGTGCTGATGGACGTCCAGATGCCCGAAATGGATGGCTTTCAAGCGACCGCCGTCATTCGCGCCAAAGAACTGCGGACAGGACATCGCCTCCCCATCATCGCCATGACGGCCAATGCGATGAAGGGCGATCGCGAGGAATGTCTGGCCGCCGGCATGGACGACTATGTGACCAAACCCATCCGTTGGCCCGATCTACAACGGGCACTGGCCCGGACCGTGGCCGCGCGGCCCTGTGTCATTCTTCCAGCGAATACACCGCTCGAACCGAATCGAGAAAGCCTGGACTGGGACGAGGCAATGAAGTCTGTCGATGACGATCGCGAACTGTTACAGCAAATCATGGAAGCGATCCTGCAGGAATGGCCAGGCTTGTTGAACAATCTGAACAACGCCGTCGCTTCGGGTGACGCCGGTACCGTGCAGCGAATGGCTCACACGCTGAAGAGCAACCTCGGTCTGTTCGGACAGACCAAAGCGGGTGACACCGCACGGCAAATCGAAGATTTCGGTAAATCAGGGCAATGCGATCAGGCCGCCGAGCTACTACCGACGTTTCATCAACAGGCGGCCCTCGTTCTCGCCGAAGTGAATACGCACGCAAGCCGCTGACGGATTTCTGAAAGGCGACGACGGATCAGCACCTTCCGTCACGAGACACGCATTAATGCCGATGGCTTCAAGTCGGTCAGGCGGGGATAACCGTCAATGGCCATTAGCAGATCTGCTTCCGCCAGCAGACAGCGCAGCACATGTACGATGCCGTCTGTTCCATCAAGTGCCAGACCCCAGGTATAGGGACGGCCGATGCCGACCGCCGTCGCGCCCAGCGCCAGCGCTTTGACGATGTCCGCCCCGGATCGAACGCCCGAATCGAATAACACCGGCACTTTTCCCGCCGCCTTCACCACCGCGGGTAGCATGTCCAGACAGGCGATCCCGCCGTTGGCTTGTCGGCCGCCATGAGTCGAACAATAGATGCCATCGACTCCGCCGTCGATCGCCTGACGAACATCGTCAGGATGGCAAATTCCCTTAAGGATCAAAGGCAGCTTGGTCAGCGAGCGTAGCCAAGGCAGGTCCGCCCAGGTAAGTGAGCTACCAAAGACCTGGCAGAATCGATTAATGGCCGATTGCCGATCCTCTTCCGGAGGCTTGGGAAGACGTGACCGAAAAACGGGATCGGAGAAATAATTGGCCAGGCAATGTCCCCGCAGTTGTGGAAAGTTGGACTGATTCAAATCCCGGGGCCGCCAGCCCGCCACCCAGGTATCCAGCGTGACAACAATCGCTTTGCACCCCGCCGCCTCGGCGCGACGCACCAAACTTTCCGCGAACTCGCGATCATTGGGAGTGTACAGTTGGAAAAAGCCGGGAACGTCGCCGAATTCCGCCGCGACCGCTTCGATCGGATCCACCGACAATGTCGACGCGACCATCGGCACACCCGTCTTGGCAGCGGCCCGCGCGGTCGCCAGATCGCCATGTCCGTCCTGAGCACAAATCCCCAAGACGCCGACGGGACACAGAAAGATCGGTGTGAGGAACTTCATGCCAAACAGCTCGATCGACAGATCCCGCTGGCGGGCATCGACCATCATCCGCGGAATCAATCCCCATTTTTCAAATGCGGTCACATTCACGTCCTGTGTCCGCTCGTCACCGCAACCACCTTGGACATAAGACACGATCGAGTCCGGCCAGGCGGCAATCGCCTTCTTCTCGAGTGAAGCCATATCGACGGGCAGTTTGGGAAGCACGCCTCGCAGCCCGTCAAAATAGATCTCATTCTCAAATTCGCCGAACGTCTTCATCTCAATCTTCTCCTCAGCAGCCTGCGACCTCATTGCGATTCAAGCGGCCTGATCTCGATCTGACCACGAACACGCGGCCCCTGTCAGAAATGCTCACACGGTCCGTCGTCGTTCCGAAAGGCACCTCGGGGAAAGATCTGATGTTGCACAAACGAATATCGCTTCAGAATACGATGTTCTGGGAATACTGCCATTCTCATCAGGGTGAAATTCCGCGTGTTGCCAATCGAATTCGATTGCCGGTATATTCGGCCAAGACGATCACTGAAGACGGCAACGCCAGATCGCCTCGTGCCTCACGAGCGAAAACGTTGATCTGATTTCCATTGCGGCCGAACGAGAGAAGGATGTCCCCGATGCGATTGATTGCCACCGTATGCTGCATTCTGGCTCTGTCCTTGCCAGTGTGGGCGGGTAATTGGGCCAACTGGCGCGGCCCCAGCCTGAACGGTGTCGCCGAAGGCACAGGCTACCCCACCGAATGGAATGAAAGTCGAAACGTCGCTTGGAAAGTGAAACTTCCTGGACGCGGATCATCCACGCCCGTTGTCTGGGGCGATCATGTATTCCTGACCTGCGGCATGGAGGGCGCCAACGCCGTCTTGGACTACGATCTGCAAGGCACCGAACGCTGGCACCAGAAGATCGGTACGGAAAAACCGGGCAAGAACAAAAAAGCCTCGGGCTCGAATTCCTCGTGCGTCACCGACGGTCAATTGGTCTTCGCCTACTTCAAGAGCGGCGATCTGGCGGCCCTGGATTTCGCCGGTAAAAGTCTCTGGAAAATCAATCTGCAGGAAAAATTCGGCGAAGATACGTTGTGGTGGGACTTGGGTACCTCGCCCGTTCTCACTCAAAATGATTGTGTGATCGCCGTGATGCAAACGGGCGGTTCCTATCTGGCAGCGTTCAACAAAGCGACCGGAAATGTCACTTGGAAGGTCGATCGAAACCTCGATGCGCCGGAAGAGGCCGCGCAAAGTTACTCCACGCCCGTGGTCCTGACTTATCAGGGCCAAGAGATGCTGATCGTCTTGGGTGCCGATCATGTCACGGCTCATCGCGCCGACACGGGTGAAGAAATTTGGCGCGTCGGAGGCTTGAATCCAACACGGCACAAATACTTTCGATCGATCGCCTCACCTGCGGTCCTCGATGGGATTGTGGTGGCTCCCTATGGACGGGGTGAATCGGTCACGGCCATCAAGCTGGGTGGTCAGGGCGATGTCACCAAATCGCACGTGATCTGGCGTCAGCAGGGCGATGGCTCGGATGTTCCCACACCGGCCGCGGCCAATGGAAAAACCTATATCCTCAGTGATAAAGGCGTATTGACCTGCGTCGAAATCACGTCCGGCAAGAAGCTGTGGTCTGGTCACATGGAAAAAAATCGTCACGGATTCAGTTCGTCACCCATCCTGGCCGACGGCAAGATTTATCTTACCCGGGAAGATGGTAAGACCTTTGTTCTGGCTCAGGGGGACCAGTTCAAAATCCTGGCCGAGAACGAACTGGATGGCACCCAGACAGTGGCCACACCGGTCTTTGTCAACGGGCACATTCTGCTTCGCACCGACACTCATCTTTATTGCATTGGCAGCAAATAGTGGGATCGCCGTCCGGGCGAATTGTCGCCAGTCCATCGAGTCGCGTTGCGGACGACCGCTGAACAACGGGCTCGGTTAACTGGCGTCGCATCAAAGTTCTCCGCAGCGAGACTTCGCTTAGAACTCGATTTCGAAGGTCTGCTTTTCACGCAGCAGTTTTGATTCGATTCGAATCGTATCGCGGACGCGCAGGGCACCGCCCGGGACAACAATCCGCAGTTCGACCACGCCATTTTCCACGGGAAATTGATCTGTCGATTTGAAGCGAATTTCTTGTCGATAGCGATCTGTGCCAGTGACCAACCCTGACAAATCAGACCCACGGAATTTCTTCACGTTCGTCGGCAAGCGCATCTGAATCACAATCGAATAGTTCTCGTTCGGTTTCGGATCGCGAGGATCGGTCCAGGCACTAAAGCTGCCCTTTGTTTGGGCATGCCCGGGGATCTTCAGACTGGGCACTCCCATCGACGTCCCGTTGCCGCCTTCGCCCCCTCCAGAACCCTTCCCGCCCATCCCTACGCGCACCATTTCGGGAACGCTACTTCCCGACCCCATGGATTCGAGCGACTTCGAAACATCCGTCATCTGCAGTGGTGCCGACTCGCCCGCATCGATCGGCAGCGCGGTATCAATGACCATCTCACTGCCGACCTCTTCGTTTTCACCCACGACACCCCAAAGATTAATCGTATCCTGGAAGGTCACCTGCGAGATGTAAATAAAGGCCAGCGTCGCCAGCACCACGGCATGCACGGCTAATGAGACCAGGATGCTGATCGTACTGTGACGCGAGATCCATCGAACCAACCAATGCCGATCGTCATCCGCCTCGTCCGCGGGTTTTGTCGCCTCAACGATCGCAGGCAGGTCCAGTTTCAGCTTGGGCTTTGTTCGAGCCGCCGCAGGCGAGACCTTCGGTGGAACCGAAGGTTCTGGTTCCGCGGGCGAACGCGGTCTTTCCGCAGCAGCCTTGGCCTGACGTTCGCGATGGGCAACAAGCCAAGGAGGGACAGGCACCGAAGGATCGACTTCCAGGGGCGATTCTTCTCCCATCGCATCATTGGATTGAACCGATGTGATCGGCATGCTCGCCGCCTTGAGGAAAAAGCCTGTTCCTGTCAAAGTCACCCCCACCGTCAACCTGAACGGCAAGCGGCAACGTCAGCTGATTATACGTCGTCTGCAGCGGTGGTGTGACTTCAAAAGGGATGGAAAAATGACTGACATTCAGAGAATCGGAGTCACTCGCCGCTGGTCCGATATCGTGATTCACGGCGGAACGGCCCACTTTGTCGAGGTGGCCGACGATCCAAAAGCGGACATTCGCGGCCAAATCGTCCAAATCCTCACTCAAATCGACGCTCGACTAGCCGTCTTTGGTGCCGATCGTACACGATTACTACAGGTCTTAATCTATCTGACGGACCTGAAAGACGGCCCGATCCTGAACGAATTGTGGGACAGTTGGGTGCCGGAAGGACATGCCCCGTCAAGGGCTTGCGTCCAGGCGGGATTGTCGCCGGGATATCGCGTGGAAATGGTCATCACAGCCGCCGCCAATCAGTGACCGTCGCCGACGAACTTCGACAACCAAATGTCGGCCAGTCCCACAGCCAAGAGGCCGAGACTGACGACCGCATTCACATGAAAGAAGGCCACATTGACTTTCGTGAGATCCGCGGGCGTGACCAGCCAATGTTCGTACAGCAATAACCCCGCGACGGCCAGGCATCCCAACAAGAACACGGGGCCCAATCCGGCGAAGTGCCAGAGCGCAAACAACGAAGCGATCGTCATCAAATGACTGATCAAGGCGACTCGTAAGGCGACGGGAATGCCCCAGCGGGCCGGGATGCTGAACAGCTGACGTGACCGATCAAAGACCGCATCCTGACAGGCATACAGAATGTCGAACCCGCCCACCCAGAAAAAAATCACGGCCGATAACAGGGTCGGCGCGAGGGCCACTTCGCCACGAATCGCAATCCATGTCGCCAGCGGCGACAACATCAATGCGGCCGATAGCCAATAGTGACACCAGATCGTGAAGCGTTTGGCATACGAATACCCACACAAAAACAGCAGCACCGGCACGGACAGACGCAGCGGCCAGGGATTCGGCAGAAAGATCAGTGTCGCCGCCACGAATCCCACGGAACTGACAAGTGTGAATGCGATCACTGTGGGCAGGCTGAGCAATCCCGCGGGGAGATGCCGTTTTTCGGTCCGCGGGTTTTGAGCATCGATTTGCCGATCAACGATGCGATTAAAGGCCATCGCCGCCGACCGGGCACACACCATGCAGACCACAATCCCGACCAACTGTGTCCACGAGAACGGACTATCAGGATGCTGCCAGGCCATCGCCGCCGACAACAAAGCGAAAGGCAACGCGAACACCGTATGAGTGAATCGGATCATTTCCAGCAGCTGGCGAATTTTTGAAAACATGGCAGTCCGTACGACCGACGAAACAACAAAACCAACTTCGACAGTTTCTCTTTTACGAAGCTTACGCGACCGCCCCCGTCAGGCGTCGATACTCGCGAATCGTTTGCTGCGCCGCGGCGAGCGGATCGGGCCACGCCAACGCTTCCGCCGACAAATAGCCGGAATAGCCGATCTGCTGAAGTGCCGCAATCAGCGGCGCGTAGTTCAGATGGCCGCAACCCGCCGGTCGTCGATTCGAATCGACGAAGTGAATATGACCAATCCACTTCCCTCCGGCCTTCAAGGCCGCCGCCAGATCCACCTCTTCGATATTCATATGAAACAGATCGGCCAGCAACCGAGCGTTGTCCGTCCGTAAAGACGTCATCAATTCCACGCCGGCCGCGACGGTATTCACCAGATTGGTCTCGTAACGATTCAGTGGCTCGTAAATCAACGGCACCTGAAATTGACGAGCATGTTCGCCCAGCTCATTCAATGCGTCGCGAAGCCAGCAGATCGCCTGATCTTTCGAGACGCCATCACCCCATCGCCCCTGCATGGAACCAATGATCGCCGGGGCGCCATGCGGGCCGCCAAAATCGATCATCGACCGAATAAAATCCGCGGCCTTTCCGCGGACGGCGGCATCGGGACTGGTGAGTGTCAACTTGTGCTTCACCCAACCCGCGCCTGTCCCGACCGCGGCCAGGCGCAGTCCATGCGACTTCAGCAGCGAAGTCAATTCAGCGGCCGACACCGCGTCCGGCCCGGGAGCGAACAGTTCGATGGCATCAAATCCCAATTCCTGGGCCTGACGGCAAGCAGCGGGCAGATCGTCCCAGAACACAAATGGCCCCCCCTTGGATTCGGCCACCAGACTGACAGTCACAGCAGAACGCGTCATGAAAATCCCTGAACATCGAGAAAATACAGGCAGACAAACAGGGTAGCCGCTCGGTCGATTTCTTCCGGCAGAGCGAATAGCGACTTAGATTCGATCGAGCCAGGCAGCCGAACTCAAGACTTCGCTGATAAACATTTGTTGGGCACAAAGGATCGATCGATGAAGTTCTTCTGCCGTGACCGCACCGGCGGAATTGGAAACAGGAAGAGTCCCCGTCGCATCGGAGAGAAATTCGACCTTGTAGCCTAGATGCATCGCCTGCCGCGCCGTGGTATCGCAACACATGTGGGTCATGTAGCCACAAATCGTGACCGTATCAATTCCGCCCGACTTCAACCACGATTCCAGTCCGGTGCCGGTGAAACTTCCGGGCAACGTCTTATCCAGCAGCAGATCGGCGGGACGCTTGGCAACTTCCGGATGCAATTCCCATTCGGCTGATCCCTGCCGGAAAATGGGCGAGTCGCTTTGCAGCTGATGATGTCGCACGACAACCGTCGGCACCTTTTTTCGCGCCGCCTGATCCATGGTGTTCAGGATCGTTTCGAGATGCCCCACGGGATGAGTGATGGGCAAAGCCCCGGTGAAATATTCATTCTGAACGTCAATGACCAGCAATGCCCGTTTCATGAGTGATTCTCGTCCGTTCGATTTCGTAACCATAATTTCCGACATGGACCATACGTGATTGACCACCGCTTTTCTATTCGCCCGATGCCCATCCAGCAAGGATTTTTTTCGAGGCGATCGAATCGAGTCGGCCGACGACAAATTCTCAGAACATCAACGGAAGTTCGATCCCAATTGGACCGGATGAATCTTGCGCAATCGAATTTATCAATGATCGCGTGGAGGCACCGCGTGATCCAATGACCGTTCCGATCCGCGATCACACGTCAACCATTGGATTAGCGTTCGTCGCGCCCGGAACTTGGACACTTTTTCCTGGACACCGCGGGGGACTGGAAAGAGACCGGTCTTTCACACGTCGGTGAAGACCGTTTGACGAGACATCGCGTCGACGGCGATCTTGCGAACGTTGGTCGAAAGTTCGCTGGGGCGCCAATTCTTGGGCAAAGCTCCGGCGTCGAACGACATCGTCGTACCGTTCGCGACATCGGGCGAGAAATGCAGATACAAGGGTCGGCAGATGGTCTTTTCCACAATCTGCTGGATCTCGAGAATCGAGGACGGCTTTCCGGAACCCAGAATCGCCACTACATCCTCAGGCGAGAAATCTTCTTCCAGCAACGTTCGCGAGATATATTCGGCGACATCGTCGACCCAGACGTAGTCTCGCATGGTCGTCGCGTACCCGGTGATCTGACTGGGTCGCTGACACATGCCATTGGCCACCAGCGTGGGAATCAACCCTCGGCGCTGACGACTACGAATGTATCCATAGACGGAAGTCAGGCGATAGACTTTTTTACTCAGCGGAGCCGTGCTGTTCAGCAAGAGCTGTTCTTGCTGCAATTTGAGCCGACTGTAGGGACGAGTCGGCATCGGCACACAACCGGCACCCACGCCTTTTTGTCCTTCAAACAAGCCGCCAGCCGAACTGATCAAAACCATGGTGAAGGATGCCGTCGGATAGCGGCAGGCCATCCGTTCGATGAAATGCAGCACCTCTTCGTACAGTTCCAGTTCGCGAGCAACCTGATCATCCGTGGAAAAGAATCCGGCCTGACCGGCACTCCAAACAATCTGCACGGCCCGCTCGGATCCAGATGACTCAGTCGCCTGAGCCATCACGTCCCTAAATCGGGTCTCGATTAATGCGAGTTGCTCGGGAAACAAATCCGCGCGGTGCCAATCGAGCGGCAGCGTCGTGGCCGCGAGCGTGGCCGATTTCTGCATCGTGGTCGAAATGGCCGAACCGACCAGGCCCGCACCAAACAACATCACAGCTGCAGGGCGATTGCTCGCTTCCGCCGGTTGCTCAGGTGTTAACAGAATCATGCCGCACTCCGCGGTTCAAACCACTCCGTGACCAACTCCTCTGATTCCTGCCATTCCGTTGCCGATGACGCACCACCACCGAGTCGTTCGAACCAGGGCCTGAGTAATCGATCCTGGCTGCGGTCAATCACCAGAAAGGTCGGCTGTCCCTGCGTCTTCATCAGGATAATCATGATGTATTCGAGTGCAATCCCCATCATGGACGTCGTCAGCCCACCGAAGAACAGCACCATCAGACTCAGCGAAGCCCATCCCTGAACCGGAATCACGCCAGGAAAGAACAGCTTGCACACCAACACTCGAACGCCCATTACAAAGGCACTGACCAGAGCCAGGCCTCCCACGACCGCCCCTAGCCGCAGCACGTCGATTTTCGACGACACCAGCATACGTCGAGCGTGGCAGAGCAATCCGAAAAGGTTGTATCCGCTCTGGCGTCGCTCAATAAACCGCCGATCTTTCAGCACCAGCGGATGGCTGCCGATGCGGTTCGTAAACCAACATAGCGCGACATCGTAATAGGTTTCCGCTGACGACACAGACGCCGCCGCACGAGCGACACTGCCGCGCATCAGCCGAAAACTGTTGAAGTCTTTGACGTGAGCATTACCGGCCAGACGGCTGTTGAGAGCTTTAAACAGCTGCGAACCCATGTCACGCCAGGGTGATTCATGCACTTGAGAAATCGGTTTGGCATAGACGACATCGCACGAGTCTTTCACGGCCGCGGCCAACAATTCCGACACACATTCGGGCGGATGCTGAAGGTCTTCGTCAAGAGTACAAACCCAGTCGCCGCTGGTATGAAGAATTCCCGCCACCGTTGCCGGATGTTGACCGAAGTTTCGAGAAAGCTGCAGCACGCGCACCCAAGAATGCTGTGCTTGCAATTCCTCGAGGATCGAAAACGAATCGTCCTTGGAAGCATCATCCACGAAAATGACTTCCGCGAGAGCCATCGGCGCCGATTCGGTTTCCCACTCGTTGCGAACCTTTTCGAACGCTTGCACCAGTTCACGCAAGAAAGGTGCGCCGCGGTAGACTGGTACGACAAACGACACGCGAGCCACACTCGGCCGACGCCTCGACATTTTGTTCGAATGTGATGAATGCACGTGATGCATCTCTGCAGCCCCCCCCCTTTAGTCGCAAACAGCAGTCGGCTGAATCTTTGTCAGACATCAAGGCAGCAGTTAATCAACGAAATCGCTGGCAACGGTTGCATGACGGTGTCACTGGGATCCTTCGCGCGCTCGCGGATCGGAACCACCCACGGCAAGGCCCCCAGTGCCGCAGACTCGGCCGCAGACTCGATGAAAATTCAATTTGCGTCAAGTCGAATTTTGGCGACGTTTTGTCGAATGGAATGACTCAACCGACAACATGGCAGCGGTGAGTTCAGGTAACCTTGCAGGCCACTTACTACACCTCCGTATACTGTTTATCGGGCAGTTCGAAACGGTCGATCTCGCCGACGTTTCCGAACAACGTTCGTTGATGTTTCACCCTCAAATTCCCGTCTTGCCCCAAAAAACGTTCTGGCATAATCTGCCGGTCCGAAGCGGTCGATCAAGACGCGAAGCATGTATCGAATTGCCAGAGAAATGAACGGCAATCGTCACACTCGCCTCGGCATCTTTCTCAAGATCAGCGAGCTGGGAAATGAAGATCGAAAGGTCTCGGTGACGGTGCTGAGCCTTGGCGTGAGATTCCCGCAACGTCTTTGAGAGATCGCTTCAGGTCATGGATGACTGACACGTCCGCAGCGTTGGTGCCCCGTCCCTTCGCAACGGACATACAGGGAGGAATCAGTATGGTTGAATCAGTAGCCGCCCCGCTTTGCTCTCAAGAACGCCTGAAGAAATGGGTGCCACGGATTCTGATTTTGACCGCGCTGATCGTCCCTCGGCTGCTTGCTTACTCTTCAGCAGGAGGCCTGTGGCGCGATGAGGTTCACAGTGTGAACATGGCCACCTTGCCAGCGGATGATCTCTTTTTCGTGCTGACGAACGATTCGATCCCGGCCTGTTGGCAATCATTGCTGCGAAGTTGGATCGCCGTCTTCGGCAGTACCGATGCTTCCGTACGAGTGCTGGGGATGCTGATCGGTCTGGCAACCATTCCGGCCATGTGGTGGTCGGCACGACAGTTCGGAGTGCAATTCCCCTGGTGGATGATGGTCCTGATGGGACTGGATCCCAGCCTGATCGTTTACGGCGGAGAAGTTCGTGGTTACGGACTGGGTATTTTCGCCTTTTTGATCTTGCTGGGCGTATCGTGGCGAGCGTTGCAAAAGCCAACTGTCTGGCGCTGGATGGCTTTGATCGTAACCGCGCTGTTCGCGGTTCAGTCGTCCTTCACCAATTGCTTTTTACTGTTCGCGACCTTTGTGGCCTGCGGTGTCGTGGCTGTCCGTCGCGGCCGTTTTGCCGTCTGTATCGGCTTCGGTCTGATCGGAATGCTGGCCGCGACCAGTATGGTTCCCTACGCATTGTTCGTCTTTCCCCGACTTTCCAAGGTGATCAACATCGTCCATGATCCGGTACCACGATCTTTGCCGGTGAAGATCTTCCGACAGACCTACAAATGGGGTGGTTATACACGCGGTTTACTATGGGCGGCGATCGGCCTGATCGGTTTTACCGGGCTGCTGCAACGACTGTTCTTCTGGCCTGCCAAGCGGCCCGAGCAAACACGGGAAGATCAGGACCTGGTCACCTTCCTGGTACCCTTCTTCTGGGTCGGAACGACCGGCTTCTGGTTCTACATGTACTTTTTGGGTGTGCAAACCGCGCCCTGGTACCACCTCCCCTGGATGACTCTGCTTGCCGTGACCACCGAACTTTCCATGGGCTTGTGGTTCCGACAACAGCCTCGACGTGATTCACTGATCTTCAGCCTGGAAACGCCAGAACAGCTGATCACCAAGTTCACCATCGGCAAGCCGCAACAGGAAATGCTGTTGATGGGGTTGATCCTGTTTTCCAGCGCCGCCATTCTTTACGAAGTGATTCCCCGCGTGTGCTATCGTTTGACGACGATCGATTTGATTGCCCGCGATTTAAGCGAAGTGGTCGGCCCTGACGACCTGGTGGTCGTGACACCCTGGTATGTGGGGATTTCGTTCGGTCGGTACTATGACGGGCCGGCCGCTTGGACCAATCTGCCCAACGTCGATCACATCGATCACCATCTGGCTTATCAGGAACAGAAAGAGCGGGTGATGCCGCTGCCGACAGCCGATGGCATTCAGGAAGAGCTGAAGAAAATCGAAGAAACCCTGGCAAAAGGCGGCAAGGTGTGGTGGGTCGGCCCGCTGAACTTGTTGCCACCGGGACGCGAACCGCTAACGCTTGCCGGTGCTCCCGATCCCAAGTATGGCTGGAGCGAAGCGGCCTACCTGACCTCCTGGCAACAGACGGCGATCGCTCGCATGCAATCGATGGGCGTCAACGTGGATGCACGGACGCTCAAGCGGCCGCGCATGGTCAATCCCTGCGAGGATCCTCCCGTATTTGTCGTGGAACCCGCCAATTTCGAAACAGCGGCGACCTTGGTGAATCCGCCTCGCCAGTTGAGATGAGCGGCGAGTCATGGAGGCCATTGCCCCGACCGCGACAACAGTCGACTGACCAACATTACGGTCCGTTCACCGATCCGCAGCCACCTCAAAAACCGGTGCCCTGACGTCAAGAGAGCCTGACCGGCGAACAGGATTCAGTGACGCGCTGGTCCAAGTCCCCCAAGCCCTGCCAGGAATGGACGGAATTTTCCGGATCGCAGACGTTGGTTAACAATTGCCAACTCAACTTGACAATCAATCGGGTAAGGCACTCAGCGGAAACGTCAGTTGACGTTCCTCGCGATAAGCCATTTCCCGCTTGAATTCATCATCCGCGAGATCGATTAGACGACGCTGGTAGAACCACGAGACCTGATCGTCGTTTAGCAGTACGGCGTTCAATGGTGGCGGAAAGACGAAGACTCGTTTGCCGACCACCGTCGGAAACGGCTTATCCATCGTCGGCGTGAAATAACTGGGAATCGGTGCCGTCGAGCAGGCGAAGAACGCCGTCGACCGCACATCGGAATTCGACGAGTCCGGTTGATCGAAGCGGATCGTTTCACCGCTCGGAGTCTGACAGCGCCAGACCATGTCGGGCGCATCGTTCAACGCACCACCGAACGTCGTCACCGCAAACTCAAGCGGCGGAAGCACACTCGGGCTGGCGCCAGCGGCCGTGCTGCATAGTTCGATGGAATTCGGATGGGCCTGTTGCCACACCGCTTGCTGAATTGTCTGCATCTTGCGAGAGAAATCTCGCATATTCCACAGCGTGAAAGCCGTCATCTCGTTGCCCGGAACCAGCTGATTCGCCTTTTCGAAGCAAGCCAGCGCGGCGGTGTAGTCGCCATCAGCCGCCCGGATTTTCCCCAGCATCAATGACAGCAGGGCTTCGCCTTTTCGCGAAGAGGAACCCAATTCCGTCAGTCGGCGGATTGCATCAGGAGCATCACGCGCCTCAAGCAGGCAAACGACCTGCTGCTTTTCACTTTCACTCACACGTCTCAGGCGATGTTCGTGTTCCGAGATTAATTGCAGCGATTCTCGCAAACCGGCACGGGCTTCGGCCAGACTTTCCCCCATTTCCATTCGCTCAATCGCAAACCGGACATGTCGCTTGACCATCTCATCCGGTGAATCAACATAGTACCGCTGATAAAGACTCCAGATCGCCACCAGCAACACACAGGGAAGCCCGGCAACGCTCAGTGGGCGAACGCGCTGCAGCCAGCGCAAGACGACCGGCGACACGCGGCCGGCCAGCTGCGAAAACAAGATGCCCAACAGGGGCGCGACAGGAATGAAATAGCGGCCTTGAAAGCGAACGTAAGGGAAGCTCACCGGGTTCCAGGTCAAATGCAACAAGATCAGCACCAAGAGACTGATGAACGAAACCGTTCCCAAGGCAATCAGCACCTGTCGCTTCTTCAGCGCCGTACGCGGCGTGAAGTCGACAAGAAACAACCCCGCGAGGCAGATCAGGTCCAAATTTCGTGCTGCCGAGGGTAACGGAACATCGCCCCATCCGAGCACCCCGACGAGTTGCTTGATCTTGGCGCGAAACTGATAAAAGACGGTCCATCCCAGCGTTTTGACCATCGAACCGGGATCGGAACGGATCAGTTCCATTTGTTCTTCGACGTTAATCCCCTGGGTCAAACGAGCGGGCGAGTAGATATCTTTGACGACAAACCCCCAGGCGGCCGTACCCAGGAAGGTCACTCCCAGAACCAGGGCCAGCGCCATCCCATACCGGTGGGCTGACCCCAGTTTGCGAATGGGAATCAGCAGGAAGCAAATTGCCAGCGGAAAGTAAGCCTGTTTGATCAAACCGCCGACAACACCACCCAGCACGGTCAACCAGCTCAAATCTCGAGTCGTCAGGCGTTCGGAATCTCCAAAGGCCGCACGAAGAATCTCGGCCAGAAACAGGCTGGTCAACGCGTTTGTCAGCCCATCCGAAGACAGCGATGCCGCCAGAAACAAGGCCATCGGCAGCAGCGACAGGCCGACAAATCCCCACTTGCAAACCGGCGTCCGCCGAATGGCCCAGAAGGCGATCAATACCGACGCCAGTAGATTGAAAAACCGCCCCAGGTACAGACCAACCAGGACGGACTGCGTCACTTGTCGGCCAAGTAACAGACCGACCGCTTGTGGCACGTGCCCCAGCGGCGGCTGAAGTGCGATCGTGGAAAAACCCATGAATTGCCGTTCGGACGCGTTCAACGGAATCGAAAACGCCTCTCGAATTTCGGCAACGTTCGTTTTCTGTTCTTCGTAAAAAGGAAGATGAGCAAATCGGTCGATCAATTGCCCCAGTGAAATGGGCAATTCCCCACCGGTCTCGTCCCCTCGTTTTTCCGCGATCACTCGACCTTCGGAAAGTTGAAAAGCCCGCAACAGATGAAAATCTTCGTCGGGCGATTGAATCGGCGGTGTGAGAATCAGCAGGGCCATTCCGAACGGAATGGCGATCGCTAAAAAGAACCATTCGGGAGACGCGAGCAGGCGGATTCCACCAACACGCACCAGCGGATCGCGGGCGTCGTTGCGGTCGGGATTCCCCGGACTCGAACTGACTTGTGCCATCCCGCGAAATCCTGTTTCAAAACTCAGCTGGTGCACCCAATTTCATTGGCAACGGCAGGTCTTTGTCCGCAGCCGTTTTTCACTCATCTTTCGGTGCCCCACCCGCGCGTCCAAGCGACCGGTTATGACGTCCGCAATGGTATCCGCGACAGGAATTTGCGGCAATCCAGAAATGCGGCGTCCCGTGCTGGCCGATTTTCCCATTCCACAGCGCGATGGCGCGAGGAACTCGCAAGACAAATCGAGCCCCGCGAACCCCGCCGCCAACAACACCCAGAAGCCACAGATTCGACTGATATTGTGGCCATTTTCATGATGACCTAGACTCCCGCCCCGATGACGGGCGGGTCAACCAGATTGAGACACGATTCCTCTCGCAAATGGGGCAAGACCGAAATGATCTGCACCTCATGACGAAGGCGATCGTCAGTCCTCCCAAGGATCGGGACGACACTCTTTTTACCAAGGGATGGGTTAATCGATGAGTCTCCGCGAATACCAGCCTTTTGACGCCGATGTCGAAGCGAATGGAACTTACCAGTATTCGACGGGAGCCCGCTATTCGGCCGTGACCGCCAACGCGAGATTGATCGATTTGGCCATCGAAACCATGGATTGGACCGGACTTCGAGTACTCGACGTCGGTTGTGGTGATGGCGAATATACGATCGAGCTGTATCGACGTGGAAATCTCCGTCAGATCACGGGCATCGATCTTTCCTCGAAAGCCATCTCCGCCGCCATCGCCCGAGCCCCCAATCGCGATGTCAATTTCCAAGTCTGCTCGGGATCGGACCTGCCCTTCGAACGCGACTCGTTTGATGTCGTCCAGTTTCGCGGGGTCCTGCATCACATGGATCACCCGGATCTGGCCATCGCCGACGCCCTCCGAGTGGCCCGTCGCGTGTTGATTGTCGAACCGAACGGCTGGAACCCTGGCCTGAAAATCATTGAGAAACTGTCGCCCTATCACCGGGAACACAACGAACAATCCTTCTCGTCGACTCGCATCAATCACTGGGTAAAATCTCAGGGCGGACGGGTCGTCTGGAAAAAGTGGGCCGGCTTCGTGCCCTTCTTTTGCCCGACCGGTCTGGCCAAACTAATGAAAGCCCTTGAGCCGGCGGTGGAATGGACACCGATTGTGCGACAAATTTCCTGTGCCGTGTACGCGATCGTCGCCGAACGCGATGATGCGGATCTCGTCATCAGAAAGCTCGCCTTCGATCACGCAGCACGTCAGGACGCGGCCGACACGCACGGTGATGTCCGCGAATCGAAAGCCGCGTAAATCGACGCCAATTGACGACGTGACCGGGATCGCGGGGCAATGGCTTCAGAACCGCTGCTTAAAAAGCTGCGTCACCGATCCGTCCGGCACCGGAATCGTGTCAGCGAATGACTTTGCAGTTGCGAACTTCGCCATTCGCACTACTCCAGGCGGCTTTCAAGCAGCGCTGTTCAGACAATTGCAGCGGTTCCTTGGCTAACTCCACCACGTGAGTGACAAATCGGGAGAACTTGCAGTGAGAACTGATCCTTGGTCGTGGCCGCCCACAAATCGGTGATTTGCGGCGACCGACGTTCTTGCTCATGCTTCGAATGTTCGTCGGGCACACTCTCGTACGAGGAAAAGAACTCCCGCTAGGTACGTCGCCCGGCAACACCGCTGAACAAGCAACTTTTCTGGCTGACCAGATATTTCGTCAGGATCACGGCGACCTGAGCTGCTCGATGCGACGGTAAGTACCCGTGGGGTCAGGAGAAACGGCAACGAACGGGCCGAGATCGCCGTTGACCCATTTTGACCTTATTGATATGACCCCGCCGATCCGTCGCCGGCTCGAAAACAGAAAGAATGAGCGGGCTCCGCATCGCGAGCGCATTGTGTACGACGTGTCACGTCAGGGTCGGCACGACATCATCCTCCATGAATCCGACGGCGGAATGGGATTACGGCATGGCATCATCAGCGCCCCTCCAATCGTCTGATGCCCTCACGACGACATCGGAAGGTCGGTCCATCGGCTGGCGTGGGTTCGCCGTGTTGGTCATGTTGCTGGCATCGATCACCGCACGCTGGATCGCGCATGCTAATGCCGGTGGCCTGTGGCGAGATGAAATTCATAGCGTCAACATGGCGACGGCACCGACCGACGATCTGTTTTATGTTCTGACCTATGATTCTTTTCCGGTCCTCTGGCAGGTCCTGCTACGCGGCTGGATCAGTCTGTTCGGCAGCACCGATCTGTCGGTGCGCGCCTTGGGATTGCTGAGCGGCTTGGCAGTTGTCCCCGCGCTCTGGTGGATGACCCGTCAGTTAGGTCTCTCATTTCCCTGGTGGTCAATGCTACTGTTAGGCATCGATCCCACGCTGATCATTTTTGGCGGGGAAGTGCGAGGATATGGCCTGGGTGTTGTGACCCTGCTGGTGCTGATCGGAGTCTCGTGGAATGCACTGCAACATCCGTCAATCTGGCAATGGACCGCCCTGATGGTCACCGCCTTGCTGGCGGTGCAATCCTCGTACACAAACTGCTTCCTGCTCGCGGCCACATTCATTGGCTGCGGAGTCGTGGCGTTGTCTCGCCGCCGCTATCTGGTTTGTGTCGGCTTCGGTACCGTCGGAATCCTCTCGGCGGCCAGCATGCTTCCATACGCGATCTACGTACTGCCGCGACTGTCGGCTGTCATCAAGCCCTTTCTGCCATCGATCTCATCCTGGACGCGTGTGCGTGTGTTTCGAAACACACTCGCCTGGGGCGGAATCGCACGAGAGGTGATTTGGTGCGTGATCGGCGCGATCGCCACGCGAGAAGTTTATCGCCGAGTTTGCTCCCGCACCTTCAATCAGCGGCCCCAATCCGAATCGGATCAGAATCTGGCCCTGTTTGCCATGACCTTCTTCTGGGTCAGTACCGTTGGCTTCTGGTGGTACATGAATTTTCTGGGAGCCCATACCGCCAACTGGTACTACATGCCCTACCTGACGGTCTTGGCTGTCACCACCGAAATCGGGATCCAACTGTGGCTCAAGCGGCGACCGCGGCGCGAAAACTGGGGATTTCGCCTGGCCTTAGTGGCCTCGGTACTGGTCTGCGCCGAAGTTGCCTCGACGCTGCCTTATCGAATGACCTCAGTCGATCTGGTCGCCCGTAATCTGTCCAGCCGCGTTCGCGAAGGAGATCTGGTCCTGGTCATGCCCTGGTGGTACGGGATTCCTTTTGATCGCTATTACAACGGCCCCGCCAAGTGGATGACTCTGCCTGACGTCGATCATGATCGCCAGCACAACGGCTATCAGGAACTGTATCAACGCGTGATGCGCCTGCCGCCCGCGGAAGCGATTCAATCCGAACTGGCACAAATCGATGCCGTATTGCTGGCCGGTGGCAAGATTTGGTGGGTTGGACCTCCGCCGTACTTACCACCGGGAGAAGAACCACTGCAGCTGACGGCCGCTCCCGATCCGAAATATGGCTGGAGCGAAACGGCGTACTTCACCGCCTGGCAACACATGGTGTTCCAGCACATGCAAGCGATCGGCGTCACGACGTCCGAACACCTGGTACCGCGACCCAAATTGATCAATGTCCTCGAAGATCCCCCCGTTTACGTCTTCCAGCCCAGTCGGGCTGAACTGAAATTATCCGCCAGCGAATGAAAAATCGCTGCGACGATGGACTGTCGCTGCCGGAACTCGCGAAATTTGGCGATGTCTGGGGCTCGGAAGGCGATGCCAACCTGGTCTCCGCCGAAAACCCATTTCGCGATCGCATCGAAACGAAACTGCCGGAAGATTCCGCAGTGCGACACGAAACATTTGACCTGATCACCACGCTCGACGTGCTGGAACATCTTGGGCGTGATCAGCAGATTCTGGCCGATCTGGTGGACCTGCTGTGGCCCGAGGGACGACTGCTGATTGCTGTTCCCGCATCAATGCTGCTGTGGGATCGGCATGACGAAATCAATCATCATTTTCGCCGCGATTCGAAGTCTTCGCTGCTCAAAATCGTCCCGCAGAAAGTTCGCCCTCGCAAAATCAAATATCTGTTTCACGGACGGTTTGCCTGGAAATTGCGGGTGAGCACAATCAATCGACTGCGTACCATTCCGATTGCCCAGCACACATTCCCCCCGGCCTGGATAAGCCCGCGGCAGTACCGCTCTAGAAAAAAACACGCGCCGCAAGAGAGCTCGCGACGCGTGTCTGATGGGTTTCCGGTCAAAACCGTCTTCTGACAGGTCGGGACACGGGCTATTCGAACGTCATCAGCAGATCACCGGCCGCGACCTGGGTACCGCGCTTCACCAGAATCTGAGCGATCTTGCCGTCATGTTCGGCCGTCAAATTGGTTTCCATTTTCATGGCTTCCAAACTGAGAAGTTTCTGGCCTTTCGTGACATTGTCACCCGCCTGTACGGCAATCGTCGAAATCATGCCGGGCATGCTGGCACCAATATGTTTGCTGTTTGCCGAGTCGGCCTTGATGTTCGCGGATCCCTTCGGCTCCAGCGATTTGTCGATCACAGTCACATCGCGCGGTTGGCCGTTCAGTTCGAAGAAGACGGTCCGCTTGCCGTCCGGATGCGGATCGCTGATCGACAGGAATTTGACGATCAAGCGTTTGCCCGGCTCGATATCGAACGAGATTTCTTCCCCGGGAGATTGCCCGTAGAAAAAGACCGGCGTCGGCAGACAACTGGTGTCCGAATTGACCAGTTCGTGCGCCACGAATTCTTCGTACACCTTCGGATAGAGCAGCCATGTGATCACATCGCGATTCGTCGGATCGCGTTTAACGATCTTTCGCACCTTCTCGGCGGCGGCCGTCAAATCAGCGGGCAGCAGGCTTTCGCCGGGACGTCCGGTGACCAGTGGCCGATCACGCAGAATACGACGTTGCACGGCCAGCGGGAATCCACCGGGTGGTTGTCCCATCTTGCCGCTGATCAGGTCGATCACGCTTTCCGGGAACGACAGGTCTTTCTGATCGTTCAAGACGTCGGCCGACTTCAAGTCGTTGGCCACCATGAACAGAGCCATATCGCCGACGCTCTTCGAGCTGGGCGTCACTTTGACGATGTCGCCAAACAGTTGATTCACTTCGGCGTAGACCCGACAGACTTCTGGCCAGCGGTCGGCCATCCCCAGGGCTTTCGCTTGTTGATAGAGGTTCGTGTACTGCCCGCCGGGCATCTCGTGCTGATACAGGTCGGCCGTGGCCGGCAGCATCACCGTTTCGAACGGCAAGTAGTACTGTCGGACAACTTCCCAATACCGCGCCAGGGAATCCAGATGCTCAGTGGCCAATCCTGGATTGCGATCCGAGAACCGGATCGCTTCCACCAGCGTGTTCAAGTTGGGCTGCGACGTACCACCGGACATTGGTGCCAGAGCGGCATCGGTGATATCTAGCCCCACGTCATTGGCCGACAGGATCGAAGCGGCCTGGATCCCGGCTGTGTCGTGCGTGTGGAAATGGATGGGAATCCCGATCTCACCCTTCAACGTCTGCACCAGCTTGGCCGCCGCAGCTGGCTTGCACAACCCGGCCATATCCTTGATGGCCAACAGATGAGCCCCGCCCTTTTCGAGTTCCTTGGCGAGGTTCACATAGTACTTCAGGTCGTACTTCGGACGATTCGGGTTCAGGATATCGCCGGTGTAACAGATCGCCGCTTCACACAGCATGCCCGTTTCGCACACGGCGTCCATCGCCACACGCATATTCGGAGCCCAGTTCAGTGAATCGAACACGCGGAAGACATCCATCCCCGCCTGGGCCGCCTCTTTCACGAATTCCACCACGACGTTGTCCGGGTAATTCGTGTAGCCCACGGCGTTCGAGGCGCGCAGCAACATCTGGAACAGAATATTGGGAATCCGCTCGCGCAGCTGCACCAACCGGTCCCAGGGGCATTCTTTGTTGAACCGCATCGCTGTATCAAATGTCGCTCCGCCCCACATCTCGAGCGAAAAGAATTGCGGACACAGTCGCGCATACGCATCGGCGATATTCAGCAAATCATGCGTGCGGAACCGCGTCGCCAGCAGCGACTGGTGCGCGTCGCGCATGGTGGTGTCGGTGATCAACAGTTGCTTCTGATCGAGCACCCATTTCGAGAACTTCTTCGCCCCCAGTTCTTTGAACTTATCTCGCGTGCCCGGCGGAATGGGCGAATTCAGATCAATCGCGGGCAGCGGAGCCGGTGTGCGATCCACTTTGACCGCTGCCGTGGCGTGAACCTTCCCCGTATTCAAGATCGTGTCGGCCAGGAACGTCAGCACCTTGGTGGCGCGATCTTTCCGCGGCGCGAACTGGAACAGCTCGGGCGTTTCGTCGATGAACCGCGTGGTGAATCCCCCACCAATAAACTTCGGATGAGTCATCACCTTGATCAGGAACGGGATATTCGTCTTCACGCCACGAATACGGAATTCCTGCAGCACTCGTTCCATCCGAGCCGCGGCATCGCCAAACCGGCGACCACGGACCGAAACTTTCACCAGCAACGAGTCGTAAAACGGATTGATGACCGCACCGGAAAAGGCGCTGCCCCCGTCCAGCCGCACACCCGCTCCGCCCGCCGAACGATAGTGCGACACGCGGCCGTAGTCCGGCATAAAGTTGTTCGACGGGTCTTCGGTAGTGACGCGACATTGAATGGCAAAGCCGTTCGTTTTAATCTCGGCCTGAGATCCCAGGTTGATTTCCGGGTCCGACAGCGGGGTCCCTTGGGCCACCAGGATCTGCGACTTCACAATGTCGATCCCCGTGACTTCTTCCGTCACGGTATGTTCGACCTGGATCCGCGGATTGACTTCAATAAAGTAGAACGTGTTCTGTTCGGTGTCGAACAGGAATTCGACCGTTCCCGCATTCTGATAACCGACGGCGCGGCCGATCTTGATCGCCGCATCACAAATGGCGTCGCGAATCTTACCGTCGAGGAACGGCGCCGGAGCGATCTCGACCACTTTCTGATGCCGCCGCTGGACCGAGCAATCACGTTCGTAGAGATGAACCAGATTGCCATGCTTGTCGCCCAGCAACTGCACTTCGATATGCCGTGGCTGACGAATGAATTTCTCGACGAAAATGTCGGGTGAACCAAAGGCAGTCATCGATTCTCGCTGTGCCTGATCAAACATGCCGGCCAGGTCTTCCGCCTTCATCACCACGCGCATGCCGCGTCCGCCGCCGCCGTTTGCGGCCTTCAGCATGACTGGATAGCCCGTCGCTTCCGCCAGTTTTTGACCGTCCGCCACGTCAGCAATCGGCTTGGAACTGCCGCCCAGCACCGGCACGCCCGCCTTACGAGCGATCTCGCGAGCCGTGATCTTGTTACCCAGCGATTCCAGAATCTTCACTGTCGGTCCGACAAAGACAATGCCGGCCTCGTCACAGGCGGCCGCCAGTGCGGGATTCTCCGACAAGAATCCATAGCCCGGATGGATGGCGTCGACATTGGCCTGCTTGGCGATCCGGATGATTGCCGGAATATCAAGATAGGCCCGAATCGGCTCGCCGGGTTGCCCAATCTGATACGCCTCGTCCGCTTTGAAGCGATGCAACGCATAACGATCTTCATGCGTGTAGATCGCGACGGTGCGAATTTGCAATTCGTGGGCAGATCGGCAAATACGAATCGCAATCTCGCTGCGATTGGCGACGAGCAACTTCTGAATGGGCTTCATGCAATAAGAATCTTTTTTCGGGAGCGATCGATCAAACCTCTTGCGGGCCGTGAGAGGATACTGGAGGCGACTTCCAACTATCAATTGTCCAACGACGCTGTTCCGTCAGCCTCCGACCCTCTTTGCCTGAATGTAATGATTCTGAGGCGATCAGTCGCATCAACCGTCATTGATTTCTATTATGACGGCCGGATTGAATCCGAAATTTTCCCGAAATCTCCTACCAGTCGAGACGCACCCGATGACAGGCCCCTTTTCGACGGATCGTCGTACCGCCCTCAAACTGGCCGCCATAGCCATCGCTTCCACCGCCGCCATCGGGATCCCGCGTCGCGCGGCCGCCGCGGTGCGAGTGCTGCCCGAAGGTTCACTACCGGCGGACGTGCGACTGGGCCTCCTCAAAGACCTGGATGGCGATTTCTCGTGGCAGCCCAGTCCGAGTGTCGCCGAGTGGCAGCAGCGGGCCGCCGACGTTCGCCGGCAGGTCATGCTCGCCACCGGCCTGTGGCCCATGCCGACCAAACAGGCGCTAAAGCCGATCGTGCACGGCAAGGTCGACCGGGAGGAATACACGGTCGAACGCGTCATTCTGCCCACGGCCGACGGATTGTATTGCACCGGCAGCCTCTATCGGCCCAAGGCTCCGCCGACTCAAGGAAAATATCCGGCGGTCCTCAGCCCGTACGGTCACTGGGCCAACGGTCGTTTCTACGAACAAACGGAAGCCGAATTCCAAAAAGAACTGGCCACCAAAGCCGAAACGTTTCCCAGTGGACGCTATCCCTTGCAGGCCCGCTGTGTTCACTTGGCGAGGATGGGCTGCGTCGTGTTCATGTATGACATGCTGGGCCGCGCCGACGGTGCGCCACTGTCCTTTGACCTGGTGCATCTGTTCAAGAAACAACGCGATGACCTCAGCAGCCCCGACCACTGGGGTTTGTATAGCGCCCAATCCGAGCTGCGGTGCCTGAATATCGCCGGTCTGCAAACCTGGAATTCGATTCGCGCCTTGGACTGGATCAGCTCGTTGCCCGACGTCGATGCGTCACGCATCGGAGTGACCGGGGCGAGTGGTGGTGGCACGCAAACGTTCCTGCTGGGTGCCGTCGATCAGCGACCGGCCGCATTTTTCCCCGCCGTGATGGTCTCGACAGCCATGCAAGGGGGCTGCACATGCGAAAACGCCAGTTATCTGCGAGTGAACACCGGCAACATCGAATTCTCGGCACTCTTGGCCCCTCGTCCGCTGGGATTGACGGCCGCCGATGACTGGACGCGCGATCTGGAAACCAAGGGGCTGCCCGAATTGAAGCGGCACTACGCGATGCTGGGTGTGCCCGACAACGTCGAAGGCAAATACCGCCCGTTCCCCCACAACTACAATCAGCCTAGCCGCCAGATGATGTACGAATTTTTCAACAAACATCTGAAGCTGGGACATCAAAGTCCGATTGTCGAACGCGACTTTGTCCCGCTGTCCCAGGCCGAAGCGACCGTCTGGAACGCGGAACATCCCGCTCCCGAATCAACGGTCGAGAACGAACTGCGAATTGTTAACGGTTTTGCCGCCGATCAAGCCGCTCAATTGACCGCGCTGGTCCCGCACGACGCGAAATCGCGAAACAATTACCTCGAGATCATCGGCGGAGCCTGGCAGACCATGATCGGCCGCTCGCTGCCGGGCAAAGACGATGTGCAGCAAGAAAACAAAGACAAAGTTGAAGGCGAGGACCTCTTTAAATTCCGGACGTTAATTCGCCTGACGAAGCGCGGGGAAGAAATTCCCACGCTGTTCTTTCTGCCACGCAACTGGAACAAACATGTCGCCGTCTGGATCACCGACGATGGCAAACAATCGCTGGTGAAGGCCGATGGTTCGCCGACGGCCAACGTGCAGCAGTTGCTGGACGCGGGAGTCTCCGTCGCGATTCCCGATTTGCTGTATCAGGGCGAGTTCCTGGCCGACGGCCAGCCACTGACAAAATCCCGTCAGGTCCGTAATCCCCGCGAATTTGTCGGATACACGCTGGGCTACAATCATCCACTGTTTTCTCAACGTGTGCATGACGTACTGACCATGATCGCCTTCTGCCGGTTCAGCAAATACGAACCAGCCGGCGTGCATCTGATCGGACTCGGCCGCACCGCCGGCCCGATCGCCGCCGCAGCCGCATTCCAAGCGGGCGACGCCGTCAACAAAGTCGCCATCGGAACCGCCGGCTTCCGGTTTGCCTCGCTGACCCAGGCCTATGACCCGATGCTGCTTCCCGGAGCGGTGAAATACGGAGACGTTCCCGGCCTGTTGGGTCTGGTGGCCCCTCATCCGCTATGGATATCGGGCGAAGGTGCCCAGGCTCCGTCGGTAGTCGCCAGCAACTATCAAGCAGCCCGAAGTTCCGATTTGACCTCGTACGCCGGTCCCGCCGACAAAGAAGCGGCAGCCGCCGTCAGCTGGTTGTTGACCGGCCTGTCACACTGAGCAAGCGTTATCGATCCGCCCGAGACAACGCCTTTTTGACGAGGCCTTGTCTCGGAGCAGACCCTGCACGAAATACGTCCACTCAGGGATTCGAGTCCGTGTTGGCGGCATCTTTGCGATGCTTGCGACGGGCGACGGCGCTGATCTCGTCGACGCTTAAAAATCCCCAGCGCAGGGCTTCGTCTTGCAGATATCGCTTGCCCAGTGTCAGGGCCGTGCGAGCCTTGCAAAGTTCCATCCCTAGATAGAACGAGTGCTCGGCCGTCAGGCTGCCGACGTCTGCGTGCATCCGATCAAAAACCTCGTACGGGTCGGCCCCGTGCCAGTAACCGTCACGGTTCATCACATGAATTTCACCACGTTCCGCGAACACGCGAAAGTTGGGATCGGTCAGGCGGCCGGCCATCAGCCGTAACCCTTCGTCGCCAATTTCACGCAGCTTGGGATCGCGCAGTAAGACCAATTGACCGCCCAGATGCTTGGGCAGAACTCGATTCTTCAGACTGTGCCGCACCAGCCGCCGAGCCAGGTCGAATTCGCGCACCGCCGTCCGACTCCAATTGATGACCTCCGTGGTCAAAATGCTGTGAATCGTCAGCTCTTCGCAAATCGCGGCCAGCAGAAAGCTGATCCCCGCACTGTCCACTTCGGTCAGTTCCGTCAGGTTACCCGTGCCCATCATCATCGACGCATCCGGATGTCGGCGGCGTGTTTCGAAATAGCGTTCGAGCGAGGCGGCGAAACCGAAGCCGATCGGTTCGAGCACCGGGTCCAGACGATACGGTCGACCGGCTTCACCCAGCCGCTGGCAAGTCGTGTCCCACGAATCGAGATCGCGCACATCATCAGGAATGACGACAAATTCCACCGGCAGCTTGCTGGCCCAGGCCACGTTCGATTGATTGCAACTCAGCACCAGCTCGGCCCCCGCCGCGACGGCCTCCTCGACTTCTTCCTGAGCAAAACTGTCGACCGAAATGCGAAAGCCGTCGTCGCGTAGCCGTTTGACGGCCGGCCCGATCGTGGCCCACGGCTCGCCGGGAATACAACCCAGGTCGATCAGGTCGGCCCCCGATTCACGATACGAGTTGGCCTGACGAAGCAGTTCGTCTTCCGAAAGACGCGGCGCATGATTGATCTCGGCCAGAATCTCGATTCCGTACTCGTCGAGTGTCGGAGTCGCCCGGCCTTGCTTCCCGAAAAATTCGGGCAGATCAAACAGGTCCTTGGGCCCCCGCACGCAGGGAACACCGAACGGGGCTGACAGCGCGTCCAGATCGCCCAAGCACCATCCCGGCAGGATGACCCGCGTCATTTCCGGCGGCACCACCAGTTTGCGACGCAGCCAGTCGACATGCATCAACGCAGCAACCGAGATTCCCAGCACGGCAATTTCGTAGTCGAACCCCACACGCTCGGCCAACGGTCTCAGCACATCCCGCAACGACGGTTCTGCCAGCCGGCCAGTCACAAAAAGCAGACGTTCGCGCGACATGCTGGGATCATTGACCGGGTAGGGTGGGCTGGATCAGACGATGTTGGCGCACAGGTCGCGAACTCTCGTTGACATTGATTGTGATGCGTCATCGCATAAATGTCGACAGAATCATGTTTTAACCCGAATGAACCCGCCATTCGTCCCGTCGGGCCACGCAGACTCGGCCTGGCATCGATCAATCGATCCTGATCTGATCCTGATGATCAGCGGTCGACCGCCGGCAATCCCTCGCCCAAAAAATTCCGGCCGATTGCACGAAGAGACCCGCAGGAACCGGCCCGCCGATTTCGCTCCGACGGTGAACTAGCTATATTTCTGGCGTGATCCACTGGGGGAAAGGGTGGGACCAACCCTACCGCCATCCCACGGTCGTCACCCAATAAAAAAATCCTTTTCACTGACGGTGAGTGACATGTCTGCGACTTCAAAAATCCTCATTGCCGACGACAACCTGCAAAACTGTGAGTTGCTCGATGCTTATCTTGCCGACGAAGACTATGAAATCGCGATGGCACACGACGGCCGGGAAACCCTCAAAAAGGTCGCCGAATTTCAGCCGGACCTGATCCTGCTCGACATTATGATGCCGAAAGTCAGCGGATACGAAGTCTGTAAACAGCTGCGGGCCGATGCCGCCACTCGTCATTTGCCCGTCCTGATGGTCACGGCGCTGGCCGAAATGGGGGATATCGAACGCGCCGTTCAGGCGGGAGCCGACGATTTCCTGACCAAGCCCGTCAATCGGCTGGAATTGACCACCCGCGTCAAATCGCTGCTTCGAGTCCGTCATCTGACCAACCAGCGCGATCGGCTGCTGGCCTATCTCGAAGAAGTCGATGCCACCGCGGTCAAGACATTAGGGCTAAAGTAGCTGGACCTGCAGATCAATCCGCATTTTCGAGATAAAGGGTTTCCGCTATACTCCTTGCGACTTTAACGGAACCGAAAAATTCCTCTTCCGTGCATCAGATTGGTCGCGGTTGTGTCTTTCAGAAATGAACGAACCCACAAGAGCCTCCTGCCTGGCTTCCCCTCCGTTTGCTAGAAGACCGCATGAGCAAGTCCAGTCCGATCGCCACTGCTGGATCGAAGCCCAACGAGCCGGCGCGGGCCGTGTCACGCACGCCGCATCACGGTCCGCCCCATGACGCCTCGCGCGAAACGCTCGAATCGATTGCTTTTGCGTTTGTACTGGCCCTGCTGTTTCGGACCTTCGTCGCCGAAGCGTTCGTCATTCCGACCGGCTCCATGGCCCCGACACTATTCGGCCGCAACAAAGACATCGTCTGTACCGAGTGTCACTACAAGTACGAAGTCGGCGCCAGCGATGAACTGGACGACGACGGTTACCTGGTGCGACGCGTCGATGATTCCGTCTGTCCAAACTGCCGGCATCTGAACAAAATCCGCGATCTGCCCGTGTTCAAGGGAGATCGTATTCTGGTCAATAAGTTCCCCTACCAGATCGGTTCGCCCGAGCGTTGGGATGTCATCGTCTTCCGCTATCCGGAAGATCCGCAGAAAAACTACATCAAACGGCTGGTCGGTTTGCCCGGTGAATCCATTCGGATTTCTCGCGGCGATGTGTATGCCCGTCAGGCCGAACAAAGTGGTTTTGAAATTCTGCGGAAACAGAACCCGAACAAGCAAAAAGTCCTGCAGCAGATCGTTTACGATGACCGGTATCCTCCCGTCGATCTCTTGGCGAAGGGTTGGCCGGAACGCTGGACGCCGATGGCCCAGACCGCCGACGAAACGACCCTGGATGGCTGGAACAAGGACGACGACAGCTGGCGACGCGATGCCGCCAGCCGCAGCCTGTCGATTGACTCCGTCGAAGAAACCAAATGGGTCCGCTATCAACATCTGATCCCCCATCGTGGCGATTGGAGTTCCTCGGGCGACGATGATTCGGCCAAAGAGGCTCGTCCCGAACTGATCACCGATTTCTGTGGCTACAACTCCTACACCGGCGGCCGTGGACCAAATCTGGACGACGATCGTTTCTGGGTCGGCGATCTGACACTGAACTGCACCCTCGAAATCACGTCGGTCAAAGGGCCCCAGGCCGAGTTACTGCTGGAACTGGTCGAAGGTGTCAGGCGTTACCGCTGTCAGATCGATGTGACGTCGGGCACGGCGACACTGCTCAGAAATGACGATCTGGCCACCGATCCGACGGCCATGGATGTGAAGATGGCTTCGGCCGCGACACCGATCCATGGCCCGGGCAAATACAACATCACGTTCGCCAATGTCGACGATCGCCTGTGCCTGTGGGTGAATGGCGGCTGGCTGAATAGCGGCCTCGTTCCGTTTGGATCCGGTGCCGAATTCTCGGCTCCCGCGAATCGTAACCCTCAACAGGCCGATCTGGTTCCCGCCGGATTTGCCGTGCGGGGAATGGCGGCTCGCGTGTCGAACCTGGTCTTGCAGCGAGACATTTACTATCGCGCCGAAAGCGTGCCCAACAACGACTACGACGGACACGAACAGGAATTGGCGGACTCGTTGCGAATCCGCGATAGCCTGTCCAATCCCGCGGAATATGGGGATCTGTATGCCCGCAACGCCCGCGAGGTCACCTTTCGCGGGCTGGGTCAGGACGAATTCTTCGTGATGGGCGACAACAGCCCGCGCAGCCAGGACAGCCGGCTGTGGCCTAACCGGCGGCATGCCATCAATCGTCATGCCGTGCCGCGACAGGCCTTGCTGGGGAAAGCCTTCTTTATCTACTGGCCGCACGGAGTCCCCTTCCTGAATAACGGCAAAGGGTTTAATGTCTTGAACCACAGTACGGATCGCGACCCGCGCGGAGCGCCGGTCGTCGATACGTATCCGGAATATGTGATCCCGTTCTATCCACAATGGTGGCGCTGGAAACTGATTCGGTAGTGATCCGATTCGTCATGGAGGACGAAACATGTCTTTATTGCAGTGTCAGGGACTCGTGAAACAATACCCCGGCAAACGAGCCGTCGACGGGGTCACGTTCCATGTCGAGGAAGGAGAAGTGGTCGGACTGCTCGGGCCAAACGGCGCCGGAAAGTCCACCAGTTTCAGTATGGCCGTCGGCCTGGTCACCCCGACCGCCGGCCGCGTGATCTTCAACGGCATCGACGTCACGCGCTGGCCACTCTATAAACGCGCCCAGCATGGGATGGGCTATCTGCCTCAGAACGACAGCGTGTTTGGCAAGCTGTCGGCCGAGCAGAATCTGTTCGCCGTGCTGGAATTCCAACCGCTCTCGTACCGCGACCGCATGGCCCGCGCAGATGAACTGCTGGGCATGTTCGGCTTGACGGAAAAACGCAAGCAGACCGCGGGAACACTGTCCGGCGGCGAGCGGCGACGACTGGAAATTGCCCGTTGCCTGGCCAGTCGTCCCAAGTTGATTCTGCTCGACGAACCGTTCACCGGGATCGACCCGGTCACGATTCACAGTATCCAAGACATCATCGCCGACCTGCGGCAAACCGGTATCTCGATTTTGTTGACCGACCATCGCGAACGCGAAACACTGACGATCACCGACCGCAGTTACATCGTCTTTTCGGGGCGCATCCTGGTCAGCGGCGACGCGGCCACGGTGCTGGGCGACGAAAATGCGCAGAAGTACTACTTCGGCAAACGCTTCGACGCGACATCGATCATCGAAAGTAAGGGCGCCTTTCAAAGCCAGCAGGAAGCGGCCAACAAGAAAGTCGCCTGAGCGATCTTGGTCCTTCGAGCGCCTCCACCATCATGGCGGCGTCCCGCCGGCGTCAATTCGTGACGTTTAAACCCTGGTTCAATGCGACGACGAGGTGCGGCACGCATTCGTCTCCCGATCTGTGTCGACCGGCGGACCAATCGCCGGGCCGAACAGAGCCGCCAACCCCTCGAATAACGGACTCGAAACCGCGAACTCATCGCGGAATCGGTTCTGGCGGTCGCGTTTGCCATGCCCCTGCCCGTGGCTGACTGAGTCGTACAAACGCCGAGAACAGCGTCAGTGGGCTGACGACGGCCCCAGAGGCCGCGTGTCTTGCCAGGCCCGCATCGTTCCGGCCCGTACTACAAATCCGTTACCGTGGCCAAAAAAGACCGTCATCTGATGCGCCCAATGGCCCGAAATATGCGGGCCACTTCATTTTCTTCGCCTGGGTTTGCAGGGTTTCTCAATGCCGGTATAAACCGTTTCACCCCTGAAACAAGGGACTTTCAGGGCTTTCGCCAGATCGTTCGCTGGGCCCCGACGAAACCGCAGAAAAACGTCTCGTCAGGAGGAAATCGAAACTGACATCGTCCTGCTGGACAAGAGGTTACGGTTGTGTGACCCTGTGAGTCCGAATTTGCGGAAACAGGTTCCCCTCGGTGAACTCGATCGCGCAAAAGTCACGTGACGAATTATGGAAAGTCGCCCGCATGTCCTTACTTCAAACTCTCCGGTTTGCTGCCACCGTGCATTTGCAGAAGGGGGCCATGAGGTTTTCAAAAGAGAAATTGGAGCAAGTTCAACGCGCACGGATGCAAAAAGTCGTGCGGCACGCCATGGCGCATTCCGACTTTTACCGGCAGAAATTTCGCTCCATCAATGTCAACAAGTTTCGTCTCGCCGATCTTCCGCCCACGACAAAAGACGAGATCCGCGGGAACTATGATGCTGTCGTCACCGACAAACGATTGCGGCTGGCCGAACTACAATCGTTTATTGCGGATTCCGCCAACCTCGGCCGCTGGTTTCTGGGTGAATATGCGGTCACTCAAACATCCGGCAGTCAGGGTGCACCGCTGGTCATCGTCCAGCATCGACGCTGCATTGAATTGATCTTCGCGCTGATGGCCGCCCGGTCCTCCGTCGCGAAACCCACTTTGAACGAGGCTTTCCAACGCCTGTTTCGTCCCCGCAAAGTGGCCGCCATTTCCTTTCGCCGAGGCTTCTACCCTTCGGGCATGACCTTGGAATACATGCAGGAGTTGCTCGGATCTTTTGTCCAGGTGACACGTTTCGCTTCGGCACAGCCCGATCTGGTCGAACGCCTGAACGATCTTCAACCTGCCGTTATTACGGCCAATGCGAGCGTTCTGGAAGCACTCGCCATGCATCCCGATCGACTTCAGTTGAAGTCCCTGAAGTATCTCACCAGTTCCAGCGAAGAATTATCGGAAGGAGCCCGGACTCGAATTGAAGCGGCGATGAAGGCTCCCGTCTTTGACCACTACGGAGCCGGAGAATGCCTGCAACTGGGTGACGGCTGCCCGCGATGCCGTAAATTGCATATCAACGCGGACTGGGCGTACGTCGAAGTGGTCGACAACGATTATCAACCCGTTCCCGCCGGAACGACGGGCACCAAGCTGCTGGTCACCAACCTCGCGAATTTCGCACAACCGTTCATTCGCTATGAAATCGCCGACTGCATTGCTCTGTCGGCAGAGAACCGCTGTCATGGCAATCCCATGCCGCAGATCGAATGCATTGAAGGACGCGCGGCAGATTTGCTTTGCGTCAACGAGGGCAATACAAAGCGATTTCTTTCGGGCATCATGTTTCACACGGTCTTCAGTGCAATGCGGGGTGTCCGCGAGTGGCGCGTGTATCAGCGAGAACGGAATCGGCTCGAGTTTCAGCTCCAACTCCTCGATGCCGCCACGATTGCCGGCACGACGGTGGAAGAACAATTGACAGGCCGACTGCGCGAATTCGGACTTCCCGAATCCGTGATTGTCGAGGTGCGTTTTGTGCCAGAATTAGCCCCCGATCCGAAAACAGGAAAAATGCGTCGAATCATCAACGAAGTGGGATGGCCAGATTCGACGACGGATTCTCTTCAGCGTGTCGGCGAGTTGAAACACTAAGGATAAGTCAGTCCGTGACGGCGGCAATCTGCCGGCGTCGGATAAGGCTTGACGCGATGGTCAAACACAACACAAATCGTAAAATGCTGGCTGCCCCGATTTCGGAAATCGATCGCACGCGCGTGCCACCGATTTCTGCCGAGGTCGAGCGACCGACGAAGATCCGTCAGCCGGTACCGCTATCTCCGGTGTGGCGGCTAAACGCGTTGCAGGTCTTGATGCGACGCTGGTCAAGATTCGGGCCGTACGTGGCCGGACAGGTGCTTCGATTTCGTGGCACTCCGCATCGACGACGATGGGAAGACGCCGCCACCGCCATCGTTTCCGAGTCGGGATTCGGCCCTCCCCATTTCACCCGGCAGGATCACGCGGTCCAATTCGCACCGCCCTCACGGATCGCCTTTGAATCGGTCACCGGGCCGTTGACGGATTATCTCAATCGGGAACTCAATCTCTCGTTTCAGGACCACGAGTTACCACTCCGGTTTTTCCTGCGGCTGGGGGACGATGATTCCTATGAAATGGGGCTGATCTACAATCATTGGCTGGCCGATTCTCTCGCGATTCGCGAACTGTTGTTGCGGATTTCGGACCGTTATCGCGAGACCGAATTTCCCGCGACGATTCGCCTCAAAGATGCCAAGAATCGATCACCGCAGGTCTGGCGGGCTCCTGATTTTCACGAACTGTTTCGATCGCATCTGAATTCCTGGGAATTCGGTTCCGCGCTGCGGGCAGCCATCCAAAACCTGATTAAACATGCGTCCGCGTACCGTATTCCGTTACAAAACTCGCTCGATTTCACGACCGGTTTTCTCCGAACGACATTCCCCGCAGGCTTGATCGCGCAACTTCACCTGCGGGCCAAAGACTGCCATGTCAGTGTCAATGATCTCTTCCTGGCGGTTCTGGGTCAGGTGATGAGCAAGTTTACCCAGGAAGGCCGGCAGCAATCGTGGCACCGCAAGCAGCTGGGGTTGGGATTGGTCGTCGATCTGCGTGGTGCCGCCAACGTCCCGTTAAAAGGAGTGTTCGGCGCCTACATGAGCCTCGCCACCGTGGTCCTCAAGGATACGGACCAGCAAGACACGCTGGCGCTCGCGGCACAAATCGCCGACCATACGCGACGGCTGAAACAACCGCGGGAACGCGTGCGATCGATCTACGGACTGAAATCGGCGCTGTTCGCGAGCAATTATCTGGTCATCAACAACAAGCATCGCTCGATCTTCTATCAACTGAACACCCCCGTCGTGGTGTCCCTTTCCAATGTGAATATTCGATCGGGATGGAATGACCCGGATGTCCTCGAGTACTCGCGGATCACTCCCTTGGGCCCGCCCACTCCCTTGGCCTTCACAACAACGACGCTCGGCGAACGAGCCAATGTCAGCGTCACCTACCGCACCACCGCCTTCCAGAGTTCCCAAGTCGAAACGTTGATGCGGGAATTCGTCGCAGGCCTGGTCGCTGTGGCCGACGCAGCGACCGTTGTCAAATCGCCCGAGTGACGCAATCGCTCACGCCACGGGGACTGGCTCGATTTCCCGCAGCGAAACAGTGGCCTTCACCCGGTTCAAACCACCTGAGCCCTTGGGCAACCGGGAAACTCGTGCCTGTCCCCGTCTCTTCGCTGTGAACGAGCCCGAGTGACCCAGCACACCTCTGTGAAGGGGCATTGAAACCTCTTAGCCCGACAAAACACGGTATTTCATGAAGCGTGTCCACTCTGGTCGAGTGGGTTTCGTAACGCCCCCGCACTAAACACCGTGCATCGGACTGTAATCCGTCAGCTGAAAATGGGCATCACCTTTATGGGGCGACTTCAGCATGATGCGATACAGCAAATGAATGCTGCACACCTGGCCCATCGCCGTATCGATCCTGCGCCACCGAGTGGTCCATCGCGGCAGCAGCTTCCACAGCAGGCGAGCCACCGAGATGAAGCTTTGCCGAAAGATCCCCACCTCACGCACCAGGTCCGCATTCAGCAGATCGTCGAACTGAGCCCGACCCAAGGGGGTTTCGTAAAGCCGATACCAATTCGGCGACATAAACGGATGCTTGTGTTCTGACTTCATGAAGTCTGGCAATAACTCGCTGAACGCCAGCCGCAACAGATTCTTTTCTTTCAGTTCCCGGATGTTCATGAAGTGTTCCGGCGGGATCTGGCTGACGAAGTCGACCAGTTCATGATCGAGAAACGGAATCCGGCTTTCGATCGAATTCGCCATATCCACGCGATCACCCACGCACGGGATAATGTATTGACTGAGCTGTTGATAGGTCATCAGCTTCGTGGCATTGAAGCTCTGCAAGGGCTGCAGTTCCGCCGTGTCAAACGTCTTTTCGAAGTACTCCAGCGGCGACTTGACCGAGGTCGTTTTAAGAAACTCGGGAGTGTACAGCTTCTTGATGAACGCTTTGCTGGCCTGCATCCGGGAATAATAGAAATTCGCTCGCTTGAGATACCCGGGCAGCGGTTCCCTGCCTTTGACATCGCGATTCCAATGGAACCCCTCCGAACGCTTCTCCATTTCGCAAAACTTCTTGAGTAACGACTTGCCGAGTTGCACTTCGTCCGGTGTCCCGTCGTTCATCATCTCCCACAATAATTCTTGTTTGAAATAGGGATATCCGCCGAAGACTTCATCGGATCCTTCGCCCGTCAGGCAGACCTTATAACCTTGCTCGCGGACAAGTCCCGAAAGAATCTCTTTCGCGATCGAATTCGGATTCACAATCGGCTGTTCGACATGCCGCACGGTCCGCTCGAAATTGTTCGCCAGCCGCTCGCTGGTGCAATCGACCGTTTCGAACTGGGCGTCATAATGCCGGGCAATCCGACGAGCCAGCGCCGATTCGTCGTAGGTCGTGTTGCCAAAGCCAATATTGAAACTGCGGACCCTGGTCGACAGTTGCGACATCACCGCGCAGACCAGCGTCGAATCGATCCCGCCACTCAGATAAGTTCCCACAGGCACATCCGCCACCATCCGCCGAGCCACGGCGCGCGTGAACTGTTCCCGCACCCCTTCCGCCGCTTCCTCCAGCGTCATCGAAGCCCGCGTCGCGAACGTCGGTTTCCAATACGGCTGCGGCGCACTCCAGACCCCTCGCTCCAGACAGACGTAGTGTCCGGGAGGCAGCGGAAGCACATCCTTGAACACGTGTGTTTCGGGCGTAAAGGTGCCAAAGTAAGCGCTGACAAAAAAGTCGGGATCAAAGGCCCGCTTCACCCGCGGCAACGCGAACAGCGATTTGATTTCGGATACAAAAAACAGTTCGTCCGCCGTGCGGTGAAAATACAACGGCTTCATGCCGAATCGATCTTTGACCGCAATCAACCGCTGAAACCGCGCATCCCAAATGACGAACGCAAATTCGCCATTCAGACGAGCGAAACTCTCGACACCATGCTCCATGTACAGGTGCAGCAAGACTTCGGTATCGGACGTCGTCCGGAATTGATGCCCCAATCGCACCAACTCGTCCCGGTGGTGCTGATAATCGTACAGCTCGCCATTGAAGACGATCGTGACTTGTCCATCCGCCGAACTCAGCGGCTGAGCACCGGTGACGAGATCAATCACACTCAGTCGAACATGAGCGAAACCCAAACTCCCCTGGTCCAGCACAGCGAATCCACCGCCATCAGGACCACGATGCTCGATCACGGAACACATCGTCCGCAGATCGGCGACCGCGACCGGCTTCCCGCTCAGGTTTTTGACAACATTAATCCCACACATCGTTGTTTCTCTTTTTCCACATGACGCTCAGCCAATTCGCCGCACATGACCGACATCAGGACCAGGCACCCGACCGAACATCCGACGGGGAGAAACACTGCGCAGGCCGTGAAACGCAAAGTCGCCGCAGCGATCTTACGTCAGACCCACCGCTTGCAACCAGCTTTCCGGCTCACTCAAGTTCGGCAGCAGGACATCCGGCCGATGCGGTTCGAGCTCCGTCACCGAGAAAATGCCCGTCCCGACAGCCAGCACCTTCGCTCCGATCGCGCGGCCGCATTTGACATCCGACGGCGTGTCGCCAATCACCCACACGCGATGCGGCTCCAGTTCCGGATGCCGAGTCCGCACGGCGCGAAACGCTTCGCGGGCCACATCGTCGCGATCCAGATGATGGTCACCAAATCCGCCCAACTGAAAATGATCGGCCAACCCATAATGAGCCAGCTTCAACTGCGCCCCTTCGGCAAAATTCCCGGTCAATAGTCCCAGCAACACATCATCACGCTGCCGCAGTCGATCGAGCAACGCCACCACGCCGGGCAGCACGACGCCACTCCGAGTCCGCAGCGAATCGGGCAGCAGGCGGAAGTAAGATCGGGTATAGCGAGACCAATGAGTGTCGTTGACTTCAACCTTATGAAAGTCAAACAGATCCATGGCGATGGCACGATCGGTGCGACCGGCAGTATGAATCCCGGTGACCGGACCCCGCACACCAAATTCCTCGGCCAACGCATCTTCCATCGCCGCCTGTCCCGCACCACCCGCATCAATCAAAGTTCCATCGATATCAAACAGCAAAACATTCATCGACCGTATTCGTCCTTGTGAAATTGTTCGCAAAATCCCTGACCCGCATTGTAGCGCAGGGATCACCCGTTGGCGACGCGCGCGTCCCCGATTGCAGGAACGAGCCACAGCGGCGACGCGTTCAGCGGCATTGCTCACGCCAGGATCGGCCCCAGGACCTGCTCGAAGAGCGGAGGACAGTCCCCAAAGAGAGGCGGAACGGCCCACGACGGAACCGGCCAGATTCACGACAGCACACACCAGTCCCACGAACAATCCTCACAAGGATTTCTTCGTCCGATCCTCCGGTCAAAGGACCAACCAGCCCACCAGCCAGGGTCGCAGCCGTCTTCGGCGCAGGCCCTGGAATCAATCCCCCCACGCAGTCAAAGGTCTGAAGGACCGACCAGCTCGTCGAGGATTTCTTCTTCCGATGCACCGGTCCGTGCAGTCTCGCCGACGCAAATGAGCACGGGAATACGGAGTTGGAAACACAGAGCGACGGAGGACACGGAGATCAGAGGAGGTGACGCCAGGAACTGGCTCGGCTGCTGATCTGTCCCGTGATGGTTTTCTCCGTTTTCTCTCTGTGCCCTCCGTCCCTTGTATGTTGCCTAAACGAAGTAAACGCAGTGTAGTGGAGGCCGTGAAGCCTTCGTGTTTCAAATCCCCTTTTTTCCTGATTGAATGACCGGCGTCATTAACGAAGCCGGCTTCCCGAGCCGACCGGTCCTTGCCAACATGCACGCGACCTATCTCAAAACGAGCAGGGCCTCTTCGCATTCCAGATAGCGCTCCGTTGCCGGCGACACCTGAACTCGTTCGACCACGAATCCGCATTTCTGCAGCACCCGCAGCGAGGCCCGATTACTGGTGGCCACACGAGCGTACAACGGACGAGAGGGAACCTGTTTCAACAGCAATTCCAAAGCTCGGGAAGCGACGCCCTTGCCCCAGAACTCCTTTCCCAACCAATAACCGACCTGATCGAGACCATCCTGTGGGAAACAAACGACGGATCCGGCCAGCGAATGGCCCACAAGGATCGCTTTCGCAACGACATTCGGGTCGGCCAGTGTCCTTTCCCAGCGAGCGTGAAAAACGTCGGCCCGACGAGCGATCGTCGCGGCCAGCTGATTGGCGTCAGGATCAAGGTTGAACTCATACAGCCGCGGCAAGTCGTCTCGCTCGACATTTCGCAGGCGAACAGGTGTATCGATCATCGGTTCCATGACTTCGTCATCCTCAACGGCGCCCACGCCCATCACGACGAACCGACATTCTGACGGCCAGTAGCGCCCGCATTTTAGCACCGGAACCGCCCCTTGGCGACGCGCGGTCATCAGCTGCAGGAACGAGCAACAGCGGCGGCACGTTCAGAGACATTGATCACGCAAGATTGCCGCCCCTGGATCGGCCCCAATATCTGTTCGGAATGTTTTGAGCAGCATGCCCGCAGTTTCCTGCGGCACCGGCTTTCACTCGATCGTGGCCTTAACGCGATCACGTATCACAGTGGGGAGTGTCGTACAATAACTCCACCACGCCACAATCGTCGAGCTTCAATCACGGCTTCCGCACGACGCACGCGAACAATAGCGTCCGCGTGAACTTCTTCGGACTCTATGAGTGGAACTACGCCAAAAGCGCCTCACTCGCAGGTTCGTGTGCCACTCGAAGTAACTTTCGCGGTGATTTTGATGTTTTGCTCACCCCTGCCTGGTACCATGTTTTAAAAATCTCGACATTTTCTGCAGAGCACCAATCACCCCGTAGAGCGAGCGACCATGGAAAACTTGGAAGGACTCAATCGAGCGGTGGAAGAAGTGACGGAAAACTTCGCGCGTATTCAAACAACCCTGAGCCCCTACACGGCGATGTCCGATTTTCTTAAGTCAATTCAATTTCCGTCCCCAACCTCGACCATCACAAAAATTGCAGAGTCGGTAAGCCCACGAGCACAACTTACCGTCCTGTCCCAAGCGGCGGCCGCCATGCAGCGGGAGCACCTACTGATCGCTAAGCTCGCCATTGACCCGCGATTCTCAGACGACATTTCGAACCAGCTCAATCAATTGCGAGCAGTCAACGAGCGCATCACCGAACCCTATCGCGCGATTCATGATCAGTTGCAACTGCAATCCACTGCGTTTGACAGACTATCGGCACAAGCTCTTGCACTGAATTCCGTGTCGTGTGACGTCGCTCAGTTTTCACGATCCCAATTAGCGTGGAACGTGACCTCAATCGGGCTGGCGAACCGAATGGTGGATATCGGCCTTTTTTCGCAGCGTGAACAGCTATCTTCGCGTCTTTTTGGGTTGCCAAACGCCTATGGCGAATTTGTGAGAGTTACGACAGAACGTCTCGCCGCCGATCCTTCGCCGGATATCGCAGCCCGGTTAAGGGGAAGCCTGAACCTTGCGGAGCAACAACTACTCGGCATAGCGGATGCCGTAAGCAATTTCATCGCAGTACCGGACGATAATGACGAACCAGGCGATGCGAGGATACTGGACGCGCCCTTCGACCAGCAAAACGAACTGTTGGGCTCGCCTTCGATCGTGGGCGAGTTTGACGTCGAATCGATGACAATTGCATCTACTACCGCTCAAACCGCGCAGCGCGGACGCCGGGTTTTAGAATTGGTAACCCTTTGCAACGAGGCAGGAAAAACCTCGGAGTCCGGGGTGGAGATTTTCAAGCCGACAACGCGACTGATGATTGCTTTTAATGACCTACCATGGCTCTCTCCGACTGACCGGTGGCGATTCGCCGACGTTGTCGATTGTCTGTACTTCATTTTTTACGAAGGTGCCGGTAGAGACAATCTCCGGTTCCTCGAAGAGCATGGCGGTCCATTGAGCAAAGCCGATTGTGACCTGATTTGGTGCATAAAGCATCTACGGAACAAATGGTCCCGGCACGACGCGGATCACGGAAAAGACAAGGACATCCAGAAATCGTGGACCGAGTTGGCGGCGAAGTTCCGTTGGCTGGGACTCGCTGAACATCCAACCGATGCACACCATTTTCAACAACTCCATCTCCAATTACTTGTATTGGCCGAAATTTTTCTCGCGAAGATTCTGAACAAACTCAGGTTGAAGCACTGATAAGGCAGAAGCGTTGCCCCGCCTCAGCCAATGCATATGGGTCAACAAAAGGTGACGGTACGCTTTGTGGAAAACGCGGCGCCATTTACAGAATCATCACAGTGATAGCCATCAACATCAGGCCTCGACGTCGGCGGTGATCAGTGCGTCGTGACATTTAAGTCGTGTCGCCGCCTTTTGAACACGCTCATCACGGTCTCGGCTGGTAAGAGTTGGCCGACTTGCTGGCGTTGGATTCGAGTCCATACGCCGTTTGAAGCACTTATCGCGGTGAGTCTCATGTCTTGCACATCGCCGACTGGTATCATCTTATCAAAATCGAAGGAAGGCCTTTTCTACAGAGCAGCCTCATCCCTTTTTTGTTTCCGCGAACCTCCAAAAGTCAATTCAGGCCCCCTGAGACACCATGGATTTGGCCCAAATTAAGACGACAGACGATCTATTGTTGGTCCTGCCACCTGCCGAAGATGACAAATGGGAATTCAAATCTGCCAAGAAACTCACGGACGTGGATATTGACGCCGAACTCGGCAAACAGGTTTCCGCATTTGCTAATACCGGCGGCGGCAACCTCGTGTTCGGAATTGCGGACAAGACTCGTCAGATCGAACCGTGCATCAAGAAGATTGGCAGACAGCCGACCATGGATTGGTTGGTAACAAAAGTTCAGAACTCGGTTTCGTACTCGCTTCAGGATTTCAAGGTGTACGAGATTCCGATTTCGGGCAACGCGGGCGAGTCGATTTTCATAGTCGAGATTGGAGACAGCCAGACTGCACCGCACCAAGCCAAGACAACGCCACCCGTTTATTATTGGCGGCTTTATGGGAAGTCTGAACCAGCGCCGCATTTCCATCTTGATCTGCTTCGAAGCCGCCTGACGAGCGTTATTCTTGAAGTTGTGAGTATCGACTGCACTATTGAGGCCCCAATGTTGAATGCAATCGATGAGGAGATGCAGCGACATTCTGAGCTGGAGGCATTGTTGACTATCTGGGTCAAGAACACCTCGAAACGCTCTGCCGAATCATGGGGAGCTCGATTTATACCGAATAGCGAGCGGGTCTATTGGCGATATCAGCAACCCGCTCCGAGCTTGGAAGAGGCGTATTTACGCTCACCGCCAGAACAATTGCTTCCCGGGCAAACTTCGCCACTCCATGTGACGCTGCGGGCGACTGTAAGAAATCGAGGAAACGTCGAACAACATAATGATTACATTTCGAAGACCTTTGATGGTCTTCAGTTCACCTTCCAGCCGGTTTCACACAACCATTTTGGAGAAGAAGTAGCCTTTGGCCCGGGACAATCGGGAGAGTGGAACAGGAACTTGTCGGAAGATTTAATCTGGCAGCTGAGGAAGGTGGCACGAACGAAGGAAGATGGCACTCTTGAGCGGATGTTTCCCGCTTTCGAGTGACTCTTCGATTTGATTTGTAACGAAACCCGCATGACAAGAAGTCGCCGAAACGGCATGACCATTCGAGTCAAAAAGGGGACATTGAGACCTAAGTCCCGCCGGGTTGATCGCAGCAGCTACGAAGCATTTCCGGCGCGGTGAATTCTGGCGAAGCGTGCGGGCCATCAGCTTCCGACAGCCGGCAGGTTGAATTGAGCAAGCTACCGCGATTTTCTGGGGGGTGGCGTCACGTGGGACCAGCTTTCGCTCAATCGCGGCAGTGAGGCGGTCGCCACACGGCCGCGAAGAGAGACGCTGGTTCCGGAACAAATAGAAGTCGGTGGCATGTGGACACCGGGGGTGTCTTCGACGTAGTCAACTGTGCGACCTTTTGAACATCACGCCATCAACTTCACGCCCTGATTCTGCGCGTGCCAGGTTGCCGCTGAATTCGCAATCCCATACTCTTCTGCAAGCTCTCGAATCTGCCAAGAAGTCGCAGTGCCGCCAAGGCGAAGTAGAAACACCTCTCTAGGGAGCAAAAGTTCGGCAGCGAAAGCATTAGCCCGTCGAGAACGGCTTATGCGAGCAAAATCTCCGTGTGCCAACGCATGAAGATTTGGAGATTCGGTCGCCTGATCCCACAATGCACGGCCGAGGGTCGCCGCCAACGCGAATCGATGTCCATTTGGCGTGCTTGCACGCACGTCGATCGAGGACACGACTACGCTCCGAGTCTCGTCCTTACATGGGACAGCTAGACTGCGGAAAAGCGTTGAATTAACCTCTGGTTTCACGGCGAGGCCACCGCGATTGAGCACAGAGACCATTTCCTTGATCGGTCGATTTCCGAGCTGAAATTTTCCTCGCACGACTTGCGCCAACCGATAGCCCTGCTGGTAGTCAGGGCCGTCCGATGTAACCCCATTCCATGCGATTGGATCGACGGATTCCACGTCGTTGGTCGTCTCTCCCAACTCAACAATAGTATTCGCGAGGTGTTCTAATTCATCGTGAGAGCCTATCATCGGGCAATCTGCGAGCGTGTCCTTAACAAGACCCGCGAGATGGGAATTGACGCGTTCCAGCTGCATCAGCTCTTGTGATGCCAGCTTCCCAAATTGGATTCTCGCGATTACTCCAGGATCTTGAGCCTGCTTGCGTGCATCATCCCAATTCTTACACATCCATTCAGTTAGCTTGCTAGCCTCGGAAAACTTGGCTAACCGCTCCAACACTTCGTCAATGAACCCACTGACGGCTCCGAGAAAGTCCGCACTTCGAACAACATACATCGTGTATTCACGCCGCCGCTTTCGAGAATTGATGAAGTGAGTTGTGGCATTAAGTCTGGCGGCCGGGGAATCGATTGCGAGAATCAGATCGTTCGATTCTGGAACTACCACTAACGACGGTAACGCCAATTCCGACGTCGCATGCCCAACCGTGTGCCGATGTTGCCAGTCGGCCAACGAAGCGACAGAAACTCCCGCTTCGACAGATGCCATCCATCCCAATTCGGCATCCCGAAGACCAGGAACAGCATGGTCACTAGCGCCGTCGGGAAATGCAGATCTCGGAAACGGCGTTATCGACTCATTCACGAGGAACGCCCAATTCTCAATACACCAATCCGCGACCCCTGAAAGGTTACCGAACACCCCTCTGAATGATTCCCGATTAGCTCGTGTCCCAGTCGTTAGATTTCGAGTAACGCAATCGTCATCAACCCAAATCACCAGTTCCCCAAGGCTCGCGTCAGCTGGAATATCGACACTGATTGGATCGCACCACTCTATCTCAAATCGAATCGTCGACATCTCAATCCTCATTCTCGTTCATTGCTTCCAATTGCGTTCGTTGACGGCGACGCATTAACTCGGCATAACATTCTCCATCGGGTGGCACCTCTGGATAGCAATTGTAGGCTCCGTCTTCAGTATTGCAGGAGACTCCGACAAAGACGTGGCCTTCGACTGCGTTCCATCGCCGTTTCGGCCGACCAAAGGAGTCTTCGGCTTCACCTTCTCGAACCAAAGCACGATCGAGGAGGATCTGCTGTAATTCTCCGTTGCTCGCCCAAGGCGGACAGACCGACTTGCCGGAGTCCCTCCGTCCGGAGAACTTGACGTTGATGGTTTTCGGATCGTGATAATTCTTGCAGTAAACTCTCATGGCGACGTCCGTTCCGACGATTCTCACAATGACGACCTCCGCCTAGAGTAACACTTCGGGAGATCCAACGCGAGAAGACCCCGCCGATTCTTGATGGAACTGAACCAATTGTCCTCACCCTATTGCACGAGGCTCTTGCGCAGTTAAATTCCCGCGTCAGAAGGTTGGCGGGTGGCGGCCAAAACGGGGATTAGCCCGAATGGCACTAAGTTAAGACTTATCTCCATTTTCCGGTAGACGTTTACGAAGCTGATCGCGTGGAAGTCTCATGACCGGAAACTGTTTCAGTCGGCGTTTTTTGACATGAAGTTCGACACGTCCTTTCCGAGCGCGCACCACGAGCAGCGCACCGGCGCCTGCGTCGCAGTTGGTATGTCAAAGCCAGCGGAGCGCGTCTGCGAAACGGATCCGTTCCAGAGGCACGTCCTGTTCTTGTGAGGCCTTGGGCATCACGAGTCGGACCAGATTGTAAACCAGTAGGAACATCGAGAGCTCTTTGAGAATATTGTCCAGCGACTTCGTACGCAGAATATCCATGCCCAACGTCTGCTTCAGGTTTCTTAAATTGGCCTCCACTGCCCAACGGTGACCGTACAGTTCGATAGATCCTGCGACGAGTAGCATTGGTCCCGATGACGTTTCTGGCATTCGCGGGGTGGCCGGATATCATGGCTGAGGCGAGACGACTGCAATGCTGGGCTGGTTCGACTTGGGCCGCGAAGGAGCGAAACGGATGAAGACAACGGCGATTCTTCTGTCGTACCTCGTAATGATGTTGTTCGTCGCACCCGGGCTGGAGGCCGACGACGAGCTGGTTTCCGGCGTCGATCGACGGATCGAACGCGAACCGAAATACCAGTCGAAACCGGCTTATGCTCTGCTCGTGTTGGGGGCTGAGGCCCAATCGGTCGTTTGGATTGTTCAAGACGGCGATCGGCTGTATGTGGACAAAAATGGAAATCGCGATCTGACCGATGATGGAGAGCCTGCGACCGCGACCGACAAACGGATGCTCGACACTTCACGCTGGGATCGACGTTTTCTGGTCGAGGCCTGGACGCTCGACGATGGATCACGCGTCCAGGATTTTCACTTGCGTCATTGGAATTATTCCAAGCCAACAGACCGTGCTGGACCGGGAGAGCAGTTCGGCCTGTCGCTGACGCTGGGCGAGACGATCCCCATGTACGCGGGCTGGAATGCCTTGCTGGCGGAGTCACCGACGGAAGCCAAGGTGGTCTACTTTGGTGGCCCGGTCGCTCCGAGACTCCTCCGGATCAAGGAGTTCGCTCTCGGGACCACGCCCGCTCGATTAAGTATCGGCTTTATCACTCCACGCGAACTGATCGCCGCTCCAGACTCGAAGGTCTCCCCGGCGATGCTCAGCATCGACGCACTTCCGGCCTCAACGAAGATCACAGCCGTCATCGACTGGCCCGTCAGCGAGAATTCGCCGGTGCTCCAGACAACTCATCTGCTGCCGAAGCGCTGTTGTTATTGGGAATTCTACACCGAGAGTTTTCAGATCCCCCAACGAGCGATCCCCGGCCAAGCGACCGTGACCATCACCGTGACTCCCGAAAAATTGCCGGTGGAAACGAGCAAATCGCTGGCGGAACGCAAAGACTTCCCGCTGGAACTCAGCCGCGATCACTTTGAGGTCTCCGTCATCAACAAGGGCGACAAAAAAGCAGATCAACCCGAATAATTGTTTTCCCGGGTGGCCCCGGTTGGCTGCTTTCGAGCCTACCGGGGCGGCGACAGCCGGAGGAGGTTTTCAAACGAGTTCGGCTCAAGATTTAAGCCTCTCTGACCTGCGGCCCCAAAAGGTTGCGGAGCAACCTTGGCGACCCTGCTTTGAGGTCTCCGTCATCAACAAGGGTGGAAAACAACGGGATAAAACGCAATAAACGTCGTGCTCGCGGCGACCCGCCCATCCCCTCTGTATCCTCGCAAAAAGGGTTTCACGGTTTCGCATCCAACGCTCAAACTTATCGTGGCGACGTCCGTAGCAACGATCATTCTCGGAGCATGGTTCATGTTTTTCGGCTGGTGGAAAAAGACAAACCGCCAACCGCGGCCACCCGCTTTCTGACCTCAAGGCCATCCCGGCGAAATCAATCACCCGGGCTGGGAGGGGTCGGGCGACGATGGTGCACTGTCGATGGATTGGGCGCGACTGATCATTTGGGCCACGCCGGGATTGGCATTGATGGCGATGACGTGGACCTCCGGGTTGCTGCGTTTGAACACCCGAAAGATTTCATCGGCAAAGGCTTGCCCGATGGAATTCACCCCTTTGAAATCCAGCAGCACTTCGTGAAATCGATCGAACCGGCTCAAGACCCGTTTGGCCTGCGAGCGCGAGATCAATTCTTCGTCGTGGTATTTTGCCAGGGACAACGGCACATGGGTCTTGGAGAAGGCGTAATCATCTGATTCCAAGTCGGTGTAGTTGTCGAACACTTCTTTCGTCGTCGTGAGCGAATCGGTGGCGATTTCCATCCCGACACCGGTTCCCCTCAATGCCTCGTCATCTCTCTCGAGCAACCAGTCGTCCTGATTCCGTTGATGAATATAGACCAGAGAATTCGCGCGCAGCCAGAAGTAGTCAAACATGCGTGACGTAAAAAAAATTCCCTGGCCGGAATGACGCGTGGGGTCGGTCGTCAGCTTCCCTTTGGACAACTCGAGGACTGCTGCCCGATGATCATGCAGGGCGAACCGGCTTTTGATCTTCTCGAAAATGCCCATCCCGTCATCGACAATCAAAACGGAGCACCTCTTGGCGGTCAGTGTGACGTTCACGGTCGCCATGGTTCCGGCCGAGTGGTCGATCACGTTGTTGAACATTTCCGTAAACCCATAATAGAAAATGTCTTGAACGTTCTTCTTCAGTCCGTCGAGCAACGGAGCGATGTATTCCCGGTAAACGAGATCCTCTGCCTGATTCTCGGCGAGCGGAAGCTGAAAGGTGTGCTCGTGCTGGACGAGACGATAGGAGCGTTCGGACGTCCGCCCCTCGGCCTCGATCACGCCGTCTTCCATCAAGATCTTCATATGCCGATTGACGGCCTGGCGGGTAATCCCAAAGCGTTCCACTGCCAGCCGAACGATGTCGCGCGGGTGCTCGTCGACATGATCGATGACGAATTGCTGGATTTCGGAACTCTTCGCGGCCATTTACGCAAACTCCGGAGACTGTTGTCAACATTTTATCATACAACGACAAACTCTTGTCCACACAATCAAAAAAACTTGTCAACAATTTCTTCGAAGAAATTCGGGCCGGGTGGCCGCGGTTGGCGGCTTCGCCTACCGCGGCGGCGACAGCCGAAGGAGGTTTGCCAACGAGTTTGGCTCGAGATTTCGGGCTCTCTGGCCTGCGGCCCCAAAAGGTTGCGGAGCGACCTTGGCTACCCGGGGAGGAAGGCCGAACCGCGGGAGAGCCAGTCGAATGGGTCGATTGTGATTGAACCTCTTGTGGTAAGAACCACCCCGGTAGGCGAAGCCGCCAACCGCGGCCACCCGCTTCGCGAAAAATTCCGCGTTCGGCGCCCCTTTCATTCCGCGTAAGTGCCGGTGATTCCTCGTGTTTTGACCAGTCTTCCAAACGTTTGGAAACAAGGCGCGAGTTGATCTTGTTCGGCGTCTCTTTTTCCGTATGTTATCACCTCACGCACTGTCGCACGTCAGTCGTCGTCTGCAGCGGCGAGAAATTTCGTGGGCAGCGTGGGGATGCGGGCTTGATCGCGAGCGGACTGGGGGCGTTTGAGACACGGATTATCAGGGGGATCAGGGATGTTGGAACTTGCTGGACCGGTGAATCGGGAACTTGGACGTGGTCGATTGGAGGAACGGGCTGAACGGCGACGGGAACGGTGGCGCGAACCGCGACGAGAGCTGCGACAGATCAAGGACTCAGCATGGGCGACGGTGCTGGCGGTCGTCGGCGAATGGATCGCGCGGTGGTTGTCGGCCCTGGTGAGGTTGCCGAGTCGACTGCGCGGCTGCTGGTCGGACACTCGGCGTGACTCATGGGGGAATCGTGTCGGGACGGACGGTCATGTCAAACCGCGGCGCGGTGGTGTGAATGGGGGACGTGTCGTGAGCGATGGCCGTGGTGTGACAAACAGGATGTGCGGCGTGATGGACAGAACGCGCGGCGGCGGCGGGTGGTATCGGAGTTCGTTACGGAAGGCGGGTTCGGCGGATCGACGAGCCAATCGTCGGAACGCCGGCGTTTTCTTGGGCGTTTTCTTTGTCGGCGCGGACGATGTGTCCCTACACACGGCGGCCGAAGGAGTGGGCGTGGAGGCGGATCGTCAAACGCTACGAAATAGGGAACTTGGCCAACATTGCCAATTGGCAATGTGGCTCAAACGCTACAAAACAGGGATGTTTGCCAACTTGGCCAACTTGGCCAACGTTTTTTCACCAAATCGACCGACGGTGATCGCCGTGACTCGTCCCGCGTCACCGATGTCCCCGAACGCGCAGCACTCTGGACTTGGCATCAAAACCTTGAGATCTGACGTCCGTTCCCTGCGAGTCATCACACCGGCCGCCTGCCACAACCGAGCCTCAAAAAGGCGGCGTGGAGGATCCCGCAGCGTAGACGGCAGACGCTGGACAGGTGTAGATTACGGATTGATCCACGTTGATGGATATGACGGCCGGAATCGGCCATGACAGGGCCTCCCGCGGAGGACCTGGGTTTGACCTGAGTGCTTGGTCATCAGGCCAAACCGTCGCGTGCGGGGATTCGTTTCCTGTTCCGAATGTCGACGTTCGGGAAACTGAGTTCCGCGTCTGTTTTCGTATGGTTTGATCATTATTTTCGTTTTGTCACCTATGTCACGGAGTCTCTGATGTTCAGTCCTTTCTGTGGAAAAACGGCCTTCCCGATGCTTCATCGGCTCACGTTGCTCGTCCTGGCGCTGGTTCTGTTGCCGTTGAGCGTGTCGGCCCAGGAACTGAAAGTCGGCGTCGGACGACGCGTGATCACACCAAACCCCTTGTTGCCCGTGTCTGGCGGGATTGGCCCCGGGGCTCCCTCACGCGAAAAGCAAGGTGATTTGACGGCCCGCGCCGTGGTGTTCCAGAAGGGTGACACCACACTGGCCGTCGTCAGCCTGGATCTGTTGGGCTTCCCCTCGGTGCTGTGTGATCGGGTTCGCGCCAAGGTCCCGCGAATCCCTGGTAAGAACATCATGATCGGTTCGACGCACACGCATAGTGCGCCCGATTGCTACGGCTTCTCCGGGGCCAGCAACCTGGACTTTATCGAGTCGGTTTGTGCGAAGACCTCGGAAGCGATTAACGAAGCACTCGATGGGATCAAGCCGGCCCGCCTGAAAGTGGCCACTGGCGAAGCGAAGGGCAAGATCGCCTACAACTATTATGCACCGGAACTGTACGATCGCCGGATGAGTGTCATTCAGGCGCTGGATACCTCGGACAAAGCGATTGTCACGCTGGTCAATTACGCCGTGCACCCCGAAGTCATCGGCAATTCCCGGGGGATTCTCAGCCCGGATCTGGTCGGACCGCTGACCGATCGACTGGAAGAACAAGTGGGCGGCATGGGGATCTTCATGAACGGGGCTCAGGGCGGCATGATCACCGCGGATAACCGCGATCTGAATCGTCTCAAAGACCCACTGCGAGGCGTCTGGGAAGATAACGGTACCTGGGCCGAATGCCTGCGGATCGGTCACACCATGGCCGACGAAGCCCTGCGTCTCGTGGGTAAAGTGCAGGTTCAAGAGAATCCCAAACTGTTTTGTGGATCGGTCGACGTCAAGTTTCCCGTCGAGTCAGACTTGCTCTGGAGCATCATGCTGGCCTCGCCGCTCAAGTACCCCCACAGCACCGATCGCACGGTCACGAGTCAGATCAATGTGGTGAACCTGGGAACGGCTCAGATTTTGACGATCCCCGGCGAAGCGCTGCCGAATATCGGCTTCTATCTCAAGCGGAAGATGCATGGCGAACACAATCTGTTGTTCGGCCTGACCAACGATGGCTTGGGCTACATCCTGACGAAAGTCGATTACTACAGCTTCCCGCGCTACGAATATGTCAGCCGGACCTCGTTGGGCGAAATGACGGGAGAAATCCTGATCGAGAAATCGCTCGAATTTGTCGACAAGTGCCCGAAGCCCGGTGCGGTTGACTAGGCCGCCGCCTCAAGCGGGATGTGGAACGAATTGCCTGGAACACAATCGACAGGCACTCGCGCCTTTTGGCCGCTGTGCCTGTCGAATTGGGGTGGATTTGTCACCGCCCGTTTCGGATTTCAACAACACCCAAATCGGCCCTGACGAATTGATCGCACTCCCAGCGACGATTACGATGGGTAGGTGCGCTTGTGCTTGCCGAGCACCTTTGATGACTCGTTACTTTTTGACCGGAATCCTGACCCATGTCTGATACCGTTTCTCGACGTTCTTTTTTGACGACGGCCGGAAAGGTCTCTTTCGCAGCGACGATGGCGACAACCGCCACGTTCACGGCGAAGAGCTACGCTCGCGTGCTCGGAGCGAACGACCGGATTGGTGTCGGTCTGATCGGTGCCGGCGTCATCGGCAACGAACATATGAAGGTCATCAACAACCTGCGAGAGAAGAACAATCTGCTGCCCGTCGCGGTCGCCGATTGCTGGAAGACGCGGGCCGACAAAGGCAAGGAAACGATCGGCGCGCAGCACTCGTTTGTCGACTACCGCAAACTGCTGGATCTGAAAGAGATCGATTACGCGATCGTGGCCGTCCCCGAGCACTGGCACTGGACGATGACGATCGACGCAATGGATGCCGGCAAGGCGGTCTACTGTGAAAAGCCGATGACGCACACCATCCCCGAAGCCCAGGCGGTGATGAAGAAGCAGAAAGAGACTGGTCGGCCGCTGCAAGTCGGTGTGCAGGCCATGTCTGACGACAGCTACATCACGGCCCGCGATGCCATTCGCAAAGGCGTGATCGGCAAAGTCGTGCAGGCCCAGATCGAATACGTGCGACGTTACGACGCCAAGGCCGGTCCCTGGCGCGTGCCTGCCGAAGTGGCCGCCAATACGACCAAGCCCGCCGATCTCGACTGGAGCGCGTGGCTCGGTTCGGCCGAGAAGCGCGACTGGGATCCGCATCACTACTTTGAATGGCGCTGCTATTCGGCCTACTCGGGCGGGATCTGCACCGACCTGTTCATCCACCGCATCACCCGCATCATGCGGGCCTGCGATCTGCTCTATCCTCGCCGAGTCGTCGGCATGGGCGGCATCTGGCAATGGCCCGATGGCCGAGACCTGCCCGACAACATTGAAATGATCTGCGAATATCCCCGCGGGATGACCGTGTACGTCCTCGGCACGATGAGTAACCGTGTGGGGATCGATCACCTGATCCGCGGTTACCGCGGCACGCTGTTCTTCACGCCCACCGGGTGGGTCGCCAAGGACAAGGATGGAAAAGTCCTGGCCGAACATACCAAGACCGGTGGCGAAGACCAGAACCTGCATCACACCAACCTGCACAACCACCTGCGGAACGGCGAAGCATTGAACTGCCCGATCGAATTGGGCATGGCCGGAGTGGTTGCGGTGAATATGGCCAATGAAAGCTGGCGATCGAGCCAGATGATGGGCTGGGACAAAGAGAACCAGAAGATGGTCCCCGCCAATACACTGACGATGAGTCACGAACCGGAAGATGCGAGCTGATCACGGGATCGCTGTGCGATAACGTTCACCGCAACGCGCGCGGTGAACGTTATCGCACGAATAAGAACGGCTTCGAGTTCATCAGCGCCCACAGCAGGTCTTCGTAGCATTCTTTGGGCGTGGTGTACTCGGTCAGTAACTGCTCCGACGCGGCCAGTTCGGCCGCTGTGGGGGCTCGGCCCAGCGTGGCGTAGTACAAATCGGTCACGATTTCCGCCGGCGATTTTTGTTCGGTCACCAGCCGTCCGACGCGGCCCGTGGCGGTGGCGATTTTCGTAGCCAGAATATCGCCGTTCAGCGTATGCAGGGCCTGCGACAGGTTGGCGTCCGGCGATCGTTCGCATTCACAGACACTCATCCGCCGCGGCTTGGCGAAGGTATTCAAAAAGTAGTCGGGATACTCGGCATCGGGAATTTCGATCGCTCGTGTTCCCAGGGGAAGATTGTTGAATTTCGTCTGCGTGCCCGCGGCGAAGTCGATGGCGTCCAGCAGCGGTTCGGCCGTCAATCGTTTGACTTCGAAATGACTGTAGAACCGCGTATCGGCCACATTTTGCGAGGTCGGCTGCGAATCGAGTTGATAGAGGCGTGACATCATGATCGTGCGGACCAGCTGCTTCAGATTGAAGCCCTGCTTCACAAAGTCGTCGGCCAGCATTTGCAGCAGGGCGGGGTTCGTCGGGGGATTGGTCGCGCGCAGGTCATCAACTGGCTCGACCAGACCTCGTCCCAAAAGATAACTGACATAGCGATTGACGGTCGCTCGCGCGAACGCGGGGTTCGTGGGCGACGTCATCCATTCGGCCAGGGCGATCCGTCGGTCGAGCGGATGATCGACGGCGTCGGCATCCAGCGGCTTGGGCTGCATCTGCTTTCCCGAGCGGGGCTGATGCACTTCGCCGCCGGTGCGAATGATGACGACGCGTTCGCCGCCGAACATGCCGAATTCCTGGCTGGACTTCAGACCGGTGCGGGCAAAAAACGCGGCGAAACTGTAGTAGTCGTCCTGACTATATTTTTCGAAGGGGTGATGATGACATTGAGCACACGTCAGTCGAGTGCCCAGAAACAGCTGCGATGTCGATTCGGCCAGCACTTGCGGCGTGCCGTTTACGATGAAGTAGTTGGCCGGTCCGTTCGAAAAGTTCGAACCTTTGCCCTGCACCAGTTGCGAGACGAACTTGTCGAACGACAGATTCTGGCGAAAGGCTCCCTTGATCCAATTGTGCAGAGCCCACATGCCGGTCTCTTGCAGATCGCGACTGTTGTTGCGGATCAGATCCGACCACTTCAGCGTCCAGTAGGCGGCATAGCGTTCGTTGTAAAGCCCCTGTTGGGGCGAATCGAGATAGCCCAGCAAGCGATCGATCCATTCGGCTCGCACGTCAACGCCCGGTGCCGGATTCCGGGCCTGGGTCAGGAACTCGTCGATTTCGTCTCGTGTCGGCAAGGTGCCGGTGGCGTCCAGGAAGATCCGGCGCAGGAAGGTGGCGTCATCACACAGCGGCGACGGCTCGATCCCCAGTTCTCGAAACTTGTTCGCGGCCAGTTCGTCGATGAAGTTGTTGTTCTTCCAGCCGTCGAGTTGGGCCGGCGATCCATACGGGACGACGAACATCGCGATGTCGGCCTGCCCGGCGAATCGCACCATGACTGGTGCCTGACCACGTCCCGTGACCGAACAGAATCCGTCGGGAGTGACCCCCACGAGACCGCCGTCCATCGAATCGAATTTCGCCCAGGCGGTGACGTCTCTTGTACCGCCATCGGCATACACCGCTTCGACTCGCAGCTGCTGTGTTTGCCCGGGTTCGCTGATGCGTTGACTGGGCGTGACAATCAGCCTGGCGATCGGTCGCTCGGTACCGGGGCCGGGTGCTCCGTTCCGAATCCAGGTCGCCAGCAACTCATAATCGCGCGAACCGACATCCAATCGATGCCCACCCCCGTGCGGCACCTGCAAGGTCGGCTTCCGCAACAACAGGCTGGCGGACGGATCCAGCGGGTTGATGCGACGACCAAAGTTCTCGCGGACCATCGCCGCATGATCGGCCGGAGGATCGAACCCGAACACCGACAGTTTGAAACCACCCTGGCCATGCTGGGCCGCATGACAGGCGCCCATATTGCAGCCGGCTTTGTAGAGCGCCGGGCGGATCTGATCGAGATAATCAATCACCGGTTCGGCCACGACGCCCGTGACGGTGACCTTCACCAGGGTCGTGTCGTCGCCCCGTCGCACCGCGATCTCGGTCGTCCCATCACCGCGAGGAAACAGACGCCCCGTCGACGTCACCGTCGCCACCTGCTCATTCGCCGAGACATAGGTGACTCGTCGAGTCAGATCTTCGGCCGTCATTTTTTGCGAAGCGTCAGTCGTCGCCGCAACCAGCAACTGCGTCTGTGAAAAGTTTCCGGACAGCGCGACTTCGGCGGGAGTGACAACGAACGAATCGGCCGCGACGAGCACATCGGCCAGGCTCAAGGCCAGACAGGCCCAGAGCGGGATCGAACAACAGCGGAGCGTCATTGGCGGGTCTCCGACATTTCGGCAGCAGGAGGGACCGGTGATGACACCAATCCGGTGGAGACCAGAAATGATGCCTGATCCGATCAGCAGATGCAATTCTGTTCCTGAATGGAAGTGGAGCAATTCTTTCGGGGTTAGCACTCGACGCGAGACTCGCAACCGTCAACAATGAAGCACCGAATATCTGGAGTTCATGCATGCCCAAGCCGCCCGCCGCCAATAAAACGCCCGCCCCTGCCGACAGCAATCCGCCCGCCGAAAAGCTGCCCTCGTTCGAAGAAGCGATGACCGACCTGCAACAGATCGTCACCGATCTGGAGGACAATTCGCTGGGACTCGAAGCCTCGCTGGCTCAGTTCGAGCGAGGCATCGGCTTACTGCGAAAATGCCATACGTTTCTCGAACAGGCCGAACAGAAGATTGAAATTCTGGTCAGCTTTAAGGCCAACGGTGACGCAACCACCGCTCCCTTTGACGCCACGCCCACCGCCGGCAATTCCGATTCGAAGACGCTTTTTTAATGGGACGGTGCGGTGACACGCGGCAAGATCGGGGATACAGCGAGTCGAGCGGAACTGGCCCAGTGGCAAGCCGAACGGTTATCGGAACTGTTGGCGACCGTGGTCCCGGCCAATCCGTTCTGGACCCGCAAGTTCGCCAGCGCGGGTGTCGCCCCGTCGTCGATTCGCACGCTCGATGATCTCGGACGATTGCCGTTCACCACCAAGGAAGAACTGGCGGAAGACCAACTGGCCTTTCCGCCGTACGGCTCGAATCTCACGTTCCCCGCGGGCACGTATTCGCGATTGCATCAAACGTCGGGGACAACGACAGGACGGCCGCTGCGGTGGCTGGATACTCCCGCCAGTTGGGAATGGATGCTGGATTGCTGGTCGACCATCTATCGCCTGATGGGACTGCGTCGCGACGACCGGTTGTGCTTTACCTTTTCGTTCGGCCCGTTTCTCGGTTTCTGGGCCGGATTTGAAGGGGCCAGTCGGCAAGGAAACTTGTGCCTGGCGGCTGGCGGCATGAGCAGCGAAGCGCGATTGAAACTGATTCTGGACAATCAGGTGACCTGGCTGGGCTGCACACCGACATACGCGCTGAGACTCGCGGAGACCGCTGCGGCCCAGGGGATCGATGTGGCGTCCAGTTCGGTCCGGGCCATCCTGGTGGCAGGCGAACCGGGCGGGTCTATCCCGTCGGTGCGTGCTCGGATTGCCGCCGCCTGGGGAGCCCGTGTGTTCGATCATTGGGGCATGACCGAGATTGGTCCGCTCGCTACGGAATGCGAAGACGATCCCGACGTCTTGACGGTGAATGAATCGGCCTGCATCGCCGAGATTATCGATCCCGATACAGGTCTGGCGTCCGCTGACGGAACAGGCGAACTGGTGATCACGAATCTGGGGCGAACCGGATCGCCCGTCTTCCGCTATCGAACGGGTGACCTGGTCGAAGCCGATCGGACGCCGCATCCCTCAGGCCGAGCCTGGCTGCGGTTACGCGGCGGCATTCGCGGGCGGACCGACGATATGCTGATCATTCGCGGCAACAACGTCTTCCCGTCGAGTATCGAAGCGATCGTGCGAGAATTCGCCGCGGTGGCGGAATTCCGGATTGTGGTCACGCGACTGCGAGAGATGCCTCACGTGCGGCTGGAACTGGAGCCAGAACCGGAAGCCGACGTTTCGTCGCTCGCCGCGACCGTGGCCGCCGAAATCAAACAGCGACTGCAATTCCAGGCGGAAGTGCGACTGGTCCCCAGCGGCTCGCTGCCGCGGTTCGAAATGAAAGCCAAACGCCTGGTCCGCGAAGCGTAACCAGCGCGACGTGAAGAACATCCCCCGAAGAGGATGGTTCGACAAGGAGGAAACATCGGCACTCAATCACAGATCAGACCATGATCACAGATCAGACCATGGCAATCGGAGCCAACGACATGGCGAACTGATTCTTCGGCGATTCGTTTCGTTGGCGGCGCGTTGGAGAGTAATCATATACTTGTACTTCACCATCTTGGCGAAACTCCAACAGCCGCAGCCAACCGTCCCCTCCGCGAGGTCGCATTTGAAAGTTCACGAGCAATTGCTCGATATCGCGGCCAGCCCGTGTGGGGGTGGCCAATCGTGCCAGGCCATCGCCCAGCACATGTCCATTCAGGGTCAGCACGAAGTTTTCATGCTGACTGACCAGTTGGGTCCACAATTCTTCGCCGTCGGTGGCGTCGTCACTTGACGCCAAAGCCATCCCGTAGGAATGCGGATTCCAGATTTGTGAACCGGACGATCGCTTCCAGTCGTACCGCGTATTGTCGAGATAGGTGTAAGCATGCGTCGACAGGATGACGGCACGATCCTGATGGCACGAGACCACATCATTGGCCCAGCGGACAACATCGTGCCGCGGACCGAATTCCAGCGACAAGACCAGGAATTTCTGACCTCCGGCTTCGAACAGGTGATAATTATTTTCGATGCGATCCGGCTCTTTGTCGTAGACGCCGCCGAAGCTGGGATGATCCTGGAATCGGCTGACGGGAAAGTACGAATTCAACAGCGTCGTTCGGTCGGCACAATGACCACCTGCACCGTAGTCATGGTTGCCGGTCGTCAAAAAGTAAGGAACCTTGCCATCCAGAACGCTCAGGGCTCTCGATGCGTTTTCCCACTCCTGGGGCGAATTGCGATTCGTGATATCACCCAGATGGACGACACCGGCAATTTTTCGGATCGACTGGTTTTCAGCGATCCAATTGGTTTGGGCCAAAAACGTGGCCGGATAGTCTTCGCTGTAATGCTGCGTGTCGGGCAGAACGACCAGAGTGAACGCCCCTTCTTCGGGCCGCGGCGGCTCGCCCTTTCGCAGAATGGCATCGGCATACGCGCGGCATTTGCCGTAAGCAGTCGACCCGAACATCGTCAGCAGCGCGGACGACATGGTGCAAGCAGCGCCCGCTTTCAATAGATCGCGACGTGAGATTCCTGTCATCGAATTACCCGATTAGTCGAAGACATGAAATGAATAGAAAAAAGACGTAACGTTGAAACGAAGTCGAAAATTTACCGAACAGTCACCACAAGATATGTGAAATCGAAAACCGCAAAGAATCTGCAGATGAATTACTTCTCGGATATGTTCGCCACACAGTAACACTGGAAATGATGGGTTGCATCTTTTTTTTAATGTTTTCCGCAGGCTACGAAAGTTACCCGGACGATTATGCGCTGGGTTTCAATAATTATCGAGGGCAATCGGATTTAAGGCCGTGGGAAACCACAGGTTCGGTCAGATGAGATACCCCGCTCGGCAGCAAAAAAGTCGTGCGGTTTACCCCTCCACTGGGGGCAGAAAATGATTCGGACAAACGTCGCCAAAACAGTGGCATCACCACCAATCGCGTACGAATGCCTCAGCAGGATTGTGGGACAAAAGTCAGAATCACTTCAGATCACGATCAATAGCCGACAGCCGCGCCGTCTTTTCGTGGATCCGACGCTCCGTGCAAGACACCCTGGTCCCAGTCGATCCAGATCCCTTGATAGCCCCCGAATCCTCCCGGATCGTCGGTCGCTTTCAATTGATGACCGAGCTCTCGCAAGCGGTCACGCGTCTGTTTGGGAAAACCGCTTTCCAGGTAGATGGTCCCGCCGTCGACAGCGGCCGCTCCTCCCGTCGGCGTGGCACTGCCGCCGTGACGGATGCGCGCGGCATCTCCCGCCGCCTGAATGTTCATTCCAAAGTCGAACAGGTTGATCAGGACGCTGACATGCCCCTGGGCTTGCATGTCGCCTCCCATCACACCGAACGAAAAGAGAGGCCGATCGTCCTTGGTAACCATCGCCGGCACGATCGTGTGAAACGGTCGTTTGCCCGGCTCCAGACGATTGAGATGATTGTCCGAAAGTGCAAAAGATCGACCGCGGTTTTGCAGCGGAAATCCGACATTCCCCGGGACGACCTGCGAACCGAAAGCGAAAAACAGACTCTGGATCAACGAGCAGCAATTGCGATCTTTGTCCACCACGGTCAGATAGACCGTGTCACCCAGTTCCAACTGAGGGTCGCCGGCGGGGTAATTGGTCGCGGCATGATCACGATTGATCAAAGCCCGCCGACGATCGGCGTACGGTTTCGAAATCAATTCGGCCGTCGGCAACTTGCCAAACGCGGGATCGGCGTAAAACTTGGCTCGATCGGCAAAGGCGAGTTTTTTCGCTTCGACAAACAGGTGGACATATTCGGGACTTTTGGGTCCCAGCGCCTTGAGGTCGAATCCTTCCAACAGATTCAGCATCTGCAACGCGGCAATCCCCTGGCCGTTGGGAGGCAGTTCCCACACCGAATAACCTCGGTAGGTCGTTGAGACCGGTTCCACCCAGTCGCTGGTATGAGCGGCCAGATCTTCGGCCGTCAGGTAGCCTCCGTTGGCTTGACTGAAACGATCGATTTCGGCCGCGATGGGACCGCGGTAAAAAGCGTCGCGTCCCCGCTGGGCAATCAAACGATAGCTGGCCGCCAGTTCGGGCAAGCGGGCGATTTCTCCGACGCCAAGTGGCTTTCCGCCGGGCAAAAACACACGAGCCGAATCGGGCCATTTCTCAAGATCTTTCTGCCCCGCTTTCCAACCGGCACTGATCAGTTCCGCGACCGGATAACCATCTTCGGCCGCGGCAATGGCAGGTCGTAACAAGTCGGCCAGCGGGCGAGTACCGAAGCGCGAGTTCAATTCGTGCCAACCGTCGACACAGCCAGGGACCGACCACGACAACGGGCCCGTTGACGGAATGTCGGTCAAATTCTTATCGCGAAAGACCTGCCGAGTCAGCGATCGCGGGCTGCGTCCTGATGCATTCAAGCCGTACAGTTTTTTGGATTTGGCATCCCAGACGATGGCAAACAGATCGCCGCCGATTCCACAGCTCATCGGCTCAACGACGCCCAGCATGGCGTTGGTGGCGATCGCGGCATCGATCGCGTTGCCTCCCTGACGCAAGACGTCCAATCCGGCTTGAGCCGCCGCGGGATTGCTGGTGGCAACCATGCCCTGTTTGGCCATCACCATGGACCGACTTTGTCCGATCATTCCGGCCGGTCGATCGAATTCCGCCGCCGATCCCGTCGTCACGCTGCTGACCTCCTCGACGAAGGCAAACCAACCGATGACTAAAATCCACAATAACCGAGAACAGCAGACCAATTCAACCGGCGCCAATCGAGTCCACATGATATCTTGCCTTGCTGGTCTCTCGTCGCGAACGCGGGTGACGAATCAACCGTTGGAAATCACCGTTCCAAACGAGTGTGCCGAAGTCCCGATGTGAATGCAATCGGCCATCGGCGTTGAAGCCGGAACTTTTTGCTTCCAGGTCACTGACCGGTTGCTTTTGTCGGCCGTCACACTGGTCATCGGCGGGACAGCGGTAAAGAATGTCGCAGTCCTTCTGCAACGACGAGCGGTTCGTCCCGATTGCCACTCGGTCGGACCTTGCAAACGACGGGATCTGCGAAACAGATCAGTCGCTGCAATCTCCGTTTCCTTGTCTCAGGTGAACCAGGATTGCTGATGGAAGAAAAACATACCGTGGTGGCAGAGGAACTGGACCGACTTCAATGCGAGGCGTTCAGTTACATCCTGCACGAGACGAATCTGGCCAACGGTCTGGTCGTCGACCGAACCTCGGTCGATTGGCCCGCCAGCATCGCGGCGATCGGTATGGCTCTGACCGCTTATCCTGTCGCCGTCGAACGGGGATTCATCACACGGGCCGAGGCCGTCAAGCGAACGCTGACGACGTTGCGATTCTTTTGGAACAGCCCTCAAAGTTCGGACCCCGACGCCACTGGCTACCATGGCTTTTACTACCACTTTCTGGACATGCAGACGGGACAGCGCGCCTGGCGATCGGAGCTTTCGACAATCGATACCGCCATCCTGATTGCCGGCATGTTGACAGCGGGAATCTACTTCAGTGGCGACAATGCCGACGAACGCGAGATCGGAACGCTGGCCGAATCGCTTTATCGTCGCGTCGACTGGCGGTGGGCTCAAAATGGTGGCGCGACGTTGACGCACGGCTGGAAACCAAAGAGCGGATTTCTGAAATACCGCTGGCAAGGATATGACGAAGCCCTGTTGCTGTATGTCCTCGGCCTGGGTTCACCCACCCATCCGTTACCGCCCGAGAGCTACGCGGCCTGGGCCTCCACTTACGAATGGAAGTCTTGTTTGGGACACGAATATCTCTATGCGGGCCCCCTGTTCACGCATCAGATCTCGCACTTGTGGATCGACTTTCGCGGGATTCAGGATGAATTCATGCAAGGCAAAGGAATCGACTACTTCGAGAACAGTCGTCGCGCCACTTTGATTCAGCAGCAATACGCGATCAAAAATCCCCTGAAGTTCAAAGGATACGGCGAGAACGGCTGGGGGATCACCGCCAGCGATGGTCCCGGCCCCAAGAAGATGAAGGTGAACGGAATCGAGCGACGTTTCTACGACTACCTGGCACGGGGAGTGCCCTTCGGTCCCGATGACGGCACGCTTGCGCCATGGGCCGTCGTCGCCTCGCTCCCTTTCGCACCCGAAATCGTGCTGCCGGCCATCGACTATTTGATTCATGACGTCGAGTTGAAGAATACAGGCCCCTACGGCTTCAAAGCCTCTTACAACCCCAGTCATCCCCCGATCGCCTTCAATCAACCCTTCTGGATCTCTCCTTACCACTTTGGTATCGATCAGGTTCCCATTGTGCTGATGATCGAAAACTATCGGACGAACTTGATCTGGCAACTGATGCGACATTGCCCTCATATCGTCAACGGCCTGCGTCGCGCCGGATTTACCGGCGGGTGGATGTGACCGATTTGTTCCCTGATCTTGGAAGAAACGAGTTACTGGAATTGCCAAGGTGCGGATCGACTTCATCCCCCCAGGAACGCTTCACCAGTCGAACCATCGTCGCGACCGGCCTTCGCAGGGCCTGCCAATAGCTGGCGAAATCCGCTCGAAACGCCGACCGAAGAATCTTCTGCCGCTGGAGAAGAAGATTCCTCTCGCTGCAATTTGACGTTCTCAACTAAACTGACACCGTTCGGCGACTTGTGTCGAACGACATGTTTGATTGAGGTGTTGCATGAGTCCGGTCCCTCCTACTTTGCTGGCCACACGACGATCCCTGGCGGTCGGAGTCTGGTCGTTGCTGGTGGCACTGATGGCTCTCGTCACATCCGAGGTTCCGCCGGCAATGACGATCGGTCTGGTACTACTTGTTTCGATCGCGAGTTTTGCCGCGTGGCTGCTGGTCGGTGGAAGTCGGCCCGTCGAACAACAGTCATCTCAATGGCAACAATCGGTGTCCGCCGCGATCGCCATCATCATCCCTTTGGGATGGTCAGTGCTGCTGGGTTGGCGCGGCTCTGCGATGACGGTTTCAGCCATCGTCGTCGTCACGCTCATTCTCGTGATCGCAGTCTGTATCTTGTTGATGTCCGGTGACGCTTCGTTCGCTGCGGAAAATCAATTGGTCACCACCGCGAAGCCGATCGCGTCGCCATCCGACAATGTTTCGAGTCGTGTTGAGGTGTGTCATTCTGAGACTGCGCCCTCTTCTCTCAGCCTGAGCGAAGAAAACGACGCAGAAGAAGACGAGTTCAACATTTCGGAATCCGAAGCGGAATTCGATCAGGAAGAACAAGAAGAGACCGTCTCGTCGAATGTCACGCAATGGCTGACGCGATCGAAGACCGAGGCAGGCGAAATCATTGAAGGGGGCGTCCGGATCGATTTCATCACCGGGCAACGTGATGCCACCGTTCACGTTTCATTTTGCCCACCGTTACACAGCATCCCTGAGGTCACAACGGAAGACCTGGACGGTGCCGATCTTGAGATTCGGGTCGCAGCGACTTTTCCGTTTGGAGCGCGGCTGCACGTCAGACGTCCTGCGACCACGCTGTCGGAGGCGGTGGAAACCTGTCGCGTCGGTTTCGTTGCAATCGCAACTCCCGTGCGGCGAGCGGCTTAACTACGCCGAACCGGGATTTTTCCGTAGTTTTCCGGCGGCGATCGGAACCGGCGGCGGAAATTGGCCGGGACCGCGTCCAAAATTTACCTTACAAAAAAATTTGGACAAAAGATTTTTTCTTGCGAAATTTGTTTAATTTTGTAGCATCAGAGGCGTCGGACGAGTTCGGTCGTCCGGTTCTTTCGCAATTCGGAGCCGTTTCAGCGGTGGAGGAGGAGATCGTGAGTGCGCTGGTGATGCTCGAGCAGGTCAGTAGCCATGATGTCGATCCGGTCGACGAAATGAAGATGCGGACGTGGGCCAGACGGCATTACGCACCCGCCGAACAACGGGACGGCAACTGGCACCCGGTTGTCTTGGACGAGATGTTCCGCAAGGATCGCGAGACTCAAATCAAACCACGCTAGGAGGTTTCCCCATCATTGAAGCTCCGTCACAAAATAAAAACAGCCCGCTCCCATAACTGGTGAGCGGGCCTTTGTTTTTTGTGGTCTTGAGAATACGAGCCAGCTCAAGAATCGCCGTCGAGAATCCTCTCCGGTCGCACTCTCACGACGGTCCCTACTTCTTCGATGACGAACTGAACTTGGAATCGTTCACGGCCGTCTTGTCGAGCTTCGGTGTCGTCTTGGGAGTTGCTGCGGTCGTCGAGTGACTGACCGGGACGCTGCCCTTCACTTGGGTTCCCGTTTTCGCCTGTTGAGCGGGATCATCACCAGATGGCGAGCTCCAGTTGTCGACTTTCCAGTGGGGATGAGTCGCGACAACCGATTGTCCCAAGTCATCCAGAACAGCTCGGAAGCGTTCTGACGTGATGTTCTCGTTGGGAATTACGCGCTGCAGCACGAATCGTCGGTTGGCGGCGATGTATGTGAAGAACTTGCCTTTGCCCAGCTTGTCGTTGTCCGACAGTAACCGCAGCAGCGCGGTTCGAGGTACATCGGCCGCCGATTTCGGCAGTTCATCCAGCCAAGCCATGACCCAGACCGAACTCGAATCCTGGCTGAGCACTGTCGACATCGACAGATCCCATTCTTCGGCTTCGATCGTCGCCTTAAAGGCGAAGTCATAACGCTTTTCTTCGGCTTTGGCGTCAAAGCCCATCGCCTTCAAAAGCGCGCCCAGCGACTGATCCGTCAACTTCCCCTTGGCGGCGGCCGCGGCCTTTTCTTCCGCGGTGACAACTCCCGCAACGGCCGGAACCGCTGCAGCCAAAGCGGCACCCATCACTGACCGCCGACTCCATTTCATCGCCATTGTCTGACCCTCCTTAGTCGCAAAATATGACGTTGCCGTTTCTGATCGCTCCGCGATCATTCGCCGTTGTCGAGCCCGGATACGGAATCCGAATACTCTCGAACAAGAGGCGTTGATTGACCATCAACGCGATCTTGTCCCGCCCGACCGGCGAAAATCGGCTTTGACCTACCCGAACAGATGCTTGAGACAAATCTGCGACCACGTTTCGAATTGGTCGAGGACCTGTAACAATTCTGCGGGTTGTGCGAATCCTGTCTCTAAGATCGACTCTTCCCGTGGGCGAACTTTGGCCGTGTCGAGGTCAAAAATGTGAACAATCCCCAAATGCACCTGGCCAACAGGCGTCTCGTCGTCATTGATCAGGCCGACGCAACTGTCCTTAAACCCTGACTCTAGAAAGACTTCCTCTTCAATTTCGCGGTGCATCGCCTCCAAATACCGACGATCGCCAGAAAGTTGGTCCGTCGAAGAAATGTGACCGCCGATCCCGACCGATCGTTTGCTATGCAGCCGTCCTTCTCCGCCCTTTTTACCCCGTTTATAAAAGAACACCTGCCCGGCATGGCGGAAGATGCAGTAAGGGATCAGTTGCTTGAAGCTGGGATCTTCTTCGACTTCGTTGCGAGGACGAAAGCTGGTGTGGGCCGGATCGAGCAGCGTCGTGATGTAGCGATCGACGTTCGAATTGAACCCCTGAAAGTATCCGATTTCGCGGAACAACTGAGTCGGCACCACCAGGACATGTTCGATCGGTTCATTTGCGGCAGAAGACGTCATACACAACTTTCGTTTTGGGACAGGCCGTCCGTGGGAAAAAACTGAGGCCCCATGATAGAGAACGGGCAGTTCGACATCCACACACGGGCGTCACGACGATTCGTGGACGGACCGCTCTCACGATCTCACCAGCCAATGTCCTTGGTCAATTCTTGCTGGGCTTTGTGGAGCGCCCCGTAAGCGCCATCCATTTTCAGCAATTCTTCATGCGTCCCAATCTCCACCAGGCGACCTCGTTCGATCACCATGATGCGATTCGCCTGACGCAGCGTACTTAAGCGGTGGGCAATCGCGATCGTCGTTCGACCACGCACCAGATTCTGCAGCGCTTCTTGAATCTGCCGTTCGGTCGTGGAATCGAGTGCCGAAGTGGCCTCGTCGAGGATCAAGATCCGGGGATCGATCAGCAATGCACGAGCGATGCTGATCCGCTGACGTTCGCCGCCCGAGAGCGACTGTCCGCGCTCTCCCACCAGCGAGTCATAGCCGTCCGCCAATTGCAGGATGAACTCGTGAGCGCGGGCGGCCTTGGCGGCCTCGATAATTTGTTCGCGGGTCGCATTGGGCAGACCGTAAGAAATGTTCTCGGCGATCGTCCCGTAGAACAAGAAGGGATCTTGCAGCACGATCCCGACATTGCGGCGGTATTGTTCGACCTTGAAGCTGCGAATGTCGATACCGTCGACCAGGATGCCGCCTTCGGCCACGTCGAAGAACCGACAGACCAGATTGATCAGCGTGCTTTTCCCTGCACCGGTATGTCCCACCAAGCCGATCATCTCGCCCGCTTCAATCTTCAGCGAAAAATCTCGAATGACCTTCCGGTTCCCATATCGAAAACCGACATGACGAAATTCGAGCTGACCGCGCAGCTTGTCGATCACAATCGGCTTGGCCGGTTCCGGAACGCTCGAGACCCGATCCAGAATCTCGAAAATCCGCTGCGCACTGGCCGCCGCACGCTGCGAGGCATTCACAATGCGACTCATCATTTCGAGCTTGCTATAGAACTTTTCACTTAGCAGGACCACGGCAGTGAGTGCACCGACGTCAAAGCCCGAGCTGTCGCGTCGGCCGATCAGCCAGACACCACAGACCCACACGACAAACACGCCAAGGTGGTTTAAAAAGGTGATCAAGGGCCAGAAGAACGTCCAGAGCGCGTTCACGCGATTGTTCGACGTGACGACCAATTCGTTCGCGGTCGAGAATCGTTCGATTTCTCGATCTTCCTGCGCAAACGCTTTGACGACTCGGATCCCGGGAATCGTGTCGGCCAGGACACTGGACATGGCTCCCCAGGCGCGACTGGAGGCTTGAAACCCGGTCTGCAGTTTGTCACGTGCGTAGTACATCAGCCAGACGATGAACGGAAAGGGCAACAGGGCGACGAGCGCCACTTTGTAATTTTCGTGGAACAGGGCATACGTGACGACGACCAGCAGAATCGAATTCGCAGTGAAATCGACGATGCTGTCGGACAGGAACGCACACAGCCGATCCGAGTCGCTGCTGATTCGCGACATCAAGTCGCCCGTCCGTTTACCACCAAAATATTCCAGCGACAATTTCTGCAGATGCGAATAGGTTCGTCGGCGCAAGTCGCCCGTCACCCGTTCGCTGACCCAAGCCAGAATCGCCCCCTGCCCCCAACCAAGCACCCACGCCGCAACCGCGGCGCCTAACATGATTCCCAGGTAGTAACGGGCCTGATCGAATAGAGCGGCCTCGCTCGATTGGGGAGAGGCCAATAATTTGACGAGTGGCTTCGTCATCTCGATCGTTTTGACTTCGGCGATCGACGCCGTCAGCGACATCGCCAGCGCCACCAGCATCCAACCAATATGCGGCTGCGCGAACTGCCACAGTCGCAGCAATGATGCCGTGTCCGGTGGTGGCTCGTGCTCTTCGGCCTTGGGAACGTCCTCTTCTTCCACCGGCTTGGACGCTGTTCGATTGGTTTTCAGGTCCTCGAACCGATCACCCATGATCAACGCGGAGGGTCCCTGCGCGATCGTGTAGTGCCAGACGGCAAGACGTTCCGTCAGACCAAGCAGTTCTAGCGTTCCCAGCCCCGCCCGATCTTTCGTTTTGAGTTTGTCGACGTCCGCCAGCGGCCATTCCTGATTCTCTTTGGACTGAGATTGGCTCAGGAACCGCCGATTTGTCAGGACCAGCAGTGTCGTACGGTAGAAGCGATCATGATCGATGTCGGATTTCATGAAAGCGACGATCGTCTCGCCCTCGGCGAGACGGGACATCAGCGGCTGTCGGAGCGACGACTCGACGGCCGACCAGCCGTCGGGAAACGAACCAGCAGCGGAAACAGTGTTCAAGTGATAATTCCATTTCTGGAACGGAGACCAATCGTGTTCAGACGCAAGATTAACGAACGCCGGGGTGCACTGTAAGCGTCACTCGTGAGCGACGATCCGGATCCCGTCGCAAACATCGATTTCCTCCGCTGGGAACGCCCAGTGAAGCACGCCGCTCGCCACAGGGTTCATTGGTCCGCACCAGCAACTTCGGAACGATCGTCAGGATCCGTCCGCTCGGCATTCTGCGAACCATCCGAAAATTGATCACAGATTCGGGGCGATCGCGGAATGTTGCCATTTTTCAACAAGTTCTTACCGCACGTCTGATCGGCATGATCCATCCTTAATGTGACGATGCACCGCGCAGGCTTGAGAAAGTTTGCGGGTGACACATGTGGAAATCAGCGTTTGCGTGTTGCGACAGGCAGGGCGGCCGGCGGCAACCGATTTCCGCACGTGATCATCGGTCCGTAAGGAGATGACAGGAATCGCGTCGGTCAACGTCGCCATCGTCCGATGCCGGCATGACCAACGGGAAACGACGATCGTTCACCGTCCTGCTCGGACGGCGAACAACTGCAGATTTTGTCGGGAGATCGTGATGCACCAGGATCAGCGAATCGGATTGGCACTCGGCGTATTGCTCGTCGGTGCCTGCGCTGCCTTTTTCTTTCGCAACGAAACGCGAACCGTTTCGAACGCCCCTCGTCTGCATCATGCCGCAGAACTGGATGAACGGATTGCCGAACGTTCGACTCGCCCTTACCTGAAAGGGATCGAAGCAGTTGAGGCCTCCGACCGACGCCGCACACGAACGATTGATCAAGGATCGACCTGGGATCCACTCGACTCCACCGTCAGCAAGACATCGCGAGAACGTGTTCCACGCGGTCAATTTACCGACAAAGACAGCGACGTTCAGGAACTGGCACCGATCACGGTCCCCAACGATCATTCGGTTCTTAGTATTCCTGCTCGCGATCAAGATTCGACGACCGATCGCGCAGGTCGACAGCCGGATGGGGCCACCGGGGATGGCCGGACATACGTGGTTCAAAAAGGCGAAACACTAACGTCGATCGCCACCAAGATGCTGGGGCATCCCAGTCGGTTTCATGAACTGTTTGAAGCCAATCAGGACCAGTTGAACGACCCGAACGATTTGAAACTGGGGATGACACTGCGCATCCCACGGCCTCGCTCAGAATCGGCCGTGAAGCACGATTCCGCTCGGGTACGGATCGAGCTGGAACAGGATGTTCCGACAGCAGAACCGGCTTCGACACAGACCGACGTGGCCACCGATTTGGCGCCGCCCAACGACGAGACCAATTCGGTGCCTGCAAGAAATCCCGCGCCATTGACCTTCCCGCCATCGGAACGAGCGAGCGAATCCTCGTCAGATTTGTCCGATGAACCGCCGTCGGCAGATGAAACGGACGGTCCCAAAAAATTCATTCCGGCCAGACGAAATGCGCCACCAGCGCGTCCCGCCGAGCCCCAGGCACGAGCGAATCCCGCCCGCGAAACCGGTGGACGACGACTGACCCAAGTGTTGTCAGATTCGGCGCCCGGCAAGATTGCCCGCTAGCGACCATGGCGATTCGTCCAGTCCGCGACGTGAATCGTGCCGCGAGGATCTCAGAACGGTTGGCGGCTTCCAGCGGCGAATCGTTCGGTATACCAGCGAAACAGCGACCGGAAACAATGAGTGAAATCATCGGGATCGTGAGCAATCATCTCGGCGATTTCCGGTAGCGGATGAAACTCGCCCGACAGGATTTCGCCGGGATCAAACACGGGCGTCTCGTCCGTTGTCGCTCGATAAAGACCACTGTGCTCGAACGACGTTTCCCGGCCGTTCGCTGGAAAAATGCACAGAAACTCGACGGTCGTTTTCAAACCGAGTTCCTCTTCCAGCTCGCGAACAGCGGCGGTCGCATAGTCCTCGCCGGCGCTCAAGTGGCCCGACGCAGACGATGTGTATTTCAGTGGCGCTTCATCCTTGGTCGCCGAACGACGGTGAATCAGCAATTCACCGCGCGAGTTGAACACGAAGATATGTACGGCCCGATGCAGCCAATGATTGGCATGTACGACCGAACGCGGTGATTGAAACAGGACTTTGTCTTCCTGATCGACGACATCAAACATTTCTTCCGTCATTACTCTTCCTCATTCAGATCCGAGGGGATTTCCCAGACCGTGCCATAGGCATTTTCGCCCTCAAAATAATTCAGCAGACGTAAATAGAATTCATGATTCGCCAAGGTCGAGCTATCGCCGAACACGATCAGTTTTCGACGGGCTCTGGTCAAGGCCACGTTCATCCGGCGCGTGTCGGTCAGGAAACCCAGTTCTCCCTTGGCATTGGACCGCACCAGCGAAATCACCACCGCTTCCTTTTCCCGTCCTTGAAACCCGTCCACCGTATCAATTTCCACAGCCGCGTCGGCAATCAGTTCTCGCAACAGTCGAGCTTGCGCAGAGTAGGGTGTAATGACGGCGATCTCGCTGGACCGCACGCCGGCGGCGATCAACTCAGCCACCTGCCGCGCCACATAAGCCGCTTCGCCCGGGTTCTCGCGACTGTCGCCATCAGCTTCCGCCCGTTCCTCGCAATCCGATCCGGCCGTATCGAAAAAGCGAATGGCCGTTTGAGTCAGTGGCTGCGATGCGACGTGAGGCAGATCACTTAAGAGATGCTCACGAACGGAATCGTCAGCAGTCAATTGGGAAGCGTAGAATTCATCTGACGAGAATTGCATGATTTGCGAGTGCATGCGGTACTGCGTCGTCAGTCGGCGCGAAACCGTATCGCCCCAGCGAGCCACGACGCGTTCCATCAGGCTGACATGGAAGCCGGCTCGTTTGGCATCGGACGAGATCACTGTGGGCGGCAATTGGCAGTGATCGCCCGCCAGAACCAGGCGCTTGGCTCGCAGCAGCGGAATCCAGCAGGGTGGTTCCGTCGACTGGGCCGCTTCGTCGATGACCACCAGATCGAATTGTCGGTCACCCAACAGATTCTCGTTCAGTCCGGTCAGGGTCGCACAGATGATCTTCGCCGAGTCCAACAGGTAATCGACCAGCCGTGATTCCAATTGCCGGGCGTCGTGCAGCAGCCGTTTGGCTGCCTCACGGGCGTCTCGTCGTGCTCCCGCGGCAGGAGCGGTGCGTGTGAACTTGCCCGCTTGTCGCCGCAAGGTCCAAGCTTCTTTGGTCCATTCTCGCGCCAGCTTCAGATCGGGATGCGATTCCACCAGCACGTCCAACGTATGTTCTCGCAGCTCCGGCAGCACTCGGGCCGGATGACCCACGCGCAGGGCTCGTTCACCGGCCAGCAACAATCGCTCAAGCAGATTGTCGACGGCCAAATTACTGGGGGCACACGCCAGCACTCGCTCGCCCCGGCGGACTGCCTGACGGATCAGCTCAATCACGGTGGTTGTCTTCCCCGTGCCCGGCGGACCATGAATGACGGCCAGATGCTCGGCCGACAACGCATGGCTGACTGCGGCTTGTTGCGATTCGTCCAGCGTGCCGAAGGGAGTCCAATCCCGCGGCGGATGAAAGACGGGCGACTCGTGCCCCAGCAATCGCTGCTTAAGTTTTTCCAGTGGACCACGCTCCGTCGCGGCGGCCTTCCGCAGCGCGTCACGTTGACGATCCCGCGCGACTTCATCGGTACTCAGATCCAGTCGATACAGGGGCCGATCGGCCATTGATTCTGGAGAGTCACCGAGTACGACAGTGATCGTTTCGCGGTCGCGCTGCGTCACCACGCCGCGCCATCCCAATTGGTCTTTCGCCTGTTGATCAGACAGCACGACGGGCGAGCCGGTGGAAAGCCGTGACCACGGAAGTTCCAATCGCCGATCGCGTTTCCCCAGCACCACCACCGATCGACCGCCAAACCCCACCGTTTCATCACGAATCGCTAACGCCACCAGACTGTTTCCGTTCCGTTCGGCCTGTTCGTCGGACGCGCGACGCGACAGCCGGATATTCTCGGCCGTCGTGGCCTCGGCTTCCTGATCCAGGCCGCGCATCAGTTTCTGGAAATGGTCCTCAAACACCGAAGATCCTTTGGGTTATGTCGATTCGTCGCAGACTGCGGGAAGGCGAATACTACGGCTTGCGAACAGAAACGCCGATAGCATAGGATAATTTTGATTCGAGATTGAGAAAGGGACCCGGAATGTTGCGATTGCTCAGTTCACCCAGACGCCTTTGCACCGGATTGACTCGCCGGGAATTGCTGGAGGTCGGCGGAACCGGATTATTGGGCCTCTCGCTGCCGCAACTTCTTCAAGCCGATGCGGCCCAGGCCGAAGCCTCGGACGCCCGTGCGATGCCCGACGGCTTCGGTCGAGCCAAACGCTGCATCATTCTCTTCTTGTACGGTTCCCCCAGCCAGATGGAAACGTTCGACATGAAGCCCGAAGCTCCGGTGGAGATTCGCGGCACCATGCGTCCGATCCCCTCGGTCGTGCCGGGGCTGGATGTCTGTGAACACTTGCCGCTGATGTCTCGCATGATGGACCGGACCACCGTCTTGCGATCGATCCATCACGAGTATCCGCTGCACGGGGTGGCCCACGCGATGACCGGCGTACCGGCGATCGACGTGAATATGGAACTGAGCCCCAACGATCCCCGGCATCATCCCTACTTCGGCAGCGCGGTGGAATATATTGAACGCCAACGCCGCGGCGGGATGGCCGCATTTCCGCAGAACGTTGCCTTGCCATTTCCGTTCAGTTCGCAGCGCACGGGCGAAGTCTTTCGAGCCGGCCCTTACGCGGCCTATTTAGGATCGCAATACAATCCCGTCTGGACCGAGTTTGAAGGTCAGGCCGATCGGTCCGTACTGAAGAAACTGGGCGCCGTCCACCGCGACATTTTTGATCCTTACGTCGGCTGCAAATCCGACGCCTATTTCCGCATGGCGTCGACGACACTGCCCAGCGAGCTCACGCTCGATCGGTTGGACCGACGTCGCTCATTGCTGAAACAAATGGACGAAGCACGGCGCGACCTCGACCGATCGGCCAGTGGTCGGTCACTGTCGACGTTTCAGCAGATGGCTCACTCGCTGATCCAGTCGCAATCGGTCGCCGCTGCCTTGGATGTCCGACAAGAATCGGCAGAGACTCGCGAACTGTATGGCATGACGTTGTTCGGCCAGTCCTGTCTGACCGCTCGCCGCATGCTGGACGCCGGGACACGATTGGTCAGCGTCTTCTGGGATGAATATGGTTTGGCGGGTGACGCCTGGGACACACACTACAACCATTTCCCACGCATGGTGGATCAACTACTGCCGCAATTCGACAAGGCCTTCTCGGGACTGGTGCTGGACCTGGATCGTCGCGGACAATTGGACGACACGCTGGTCGTCTGCATCAGCGAACATGGCCGCACACCGAAACTGTCCAGCGGCGATGGAGGCGGTCGCGATCACTGGTCGCAGGCCTATTCGGCCTTGTTCGCGGGCGGAGGCATCGCGCGCGGCCGGGTCGTGGGTGCCACCGACAAGCACGCGGGCGAAGTGACCTCCAACCCGGTCGGTCCGAAAGACGTACTGGCGACGATGTACCATTTGCTGGGAATCGATCCTCACGTCTTCCTGCCAGACAAGACAGGACGACCGATTCCACTGGTTCCCGAATCCAGCAGGGTGATTACCGAACTGCTGGCTTGATGGCGATTAAGTGCAAAGTAGTCGTTTTTCAGTCGACCTCTCGCTTTGCCGTGAGGAGCGTCGGCGTATCGGCGGCCGATAACAACTCCGAACACGTTCCATGAAAATCCTGCTGAAGGCGATTCGCGCTTTCCTCTCGGCGGAGCAAGAGGGCCACTAAAAAACGCTGACTCGCGAAATCAGTCGACTACCATTTTCGCGGTGCTTGGCGCGCTGTTTGTTTCCTTCGAAGGACCGCTTGATGACTGCTGATCCCCTGCTGACCCATAACACAAAAACACTGGCTCATACCAGCCCGTTGATTTCGTGTCGTTTTGATCCCACGGGACGCTTCGTGTTCGCTGGGGATCAGGAATGCAAGCTCGTCCGCTGGGAACTGTCGACGGGAACGAAGATCGAGATCGTCGGCCACGACAGCTGGGTGCGAGGCCTGGTCTTTTCCGAGAATGGCGACACGCTGGTGACTGGTGGCAACGACGGACGTCTGATCTGGTGGGCCACGGCCGCCGAAGCCCCTGTGCCGCTACGCACAATTCAGGCTCATCAAGGCTGGATTCGTGCACTGGCCATCAGTCCCGATCGGAAATGGCTGGCGTCATGCGGGAACGATTTGAAAGTGAAAGTCTGGTCGCTGGCCGACGGCAGTCTCGTACGCGAACTGATCGGCCACGAACAGCATGTCTACAATGTGGTCTTTCATCCCGACGGCAAGCAACTGGTTTCAGGCGACCTGCTGGCCAAATTCATCGAATGGGAAATCGAAACGGGCAAGCAAACGCGAACCTTCACGATCGCCGGCCTGACCAAGCATGACACCGGTTTTCAGGCCGACTATGGTGGTCCGTTCTGCCTGGCGGTCGCTCACGACGGCAAACAGATCTTCGCCGGCGGTATCACAGCGATCACCAATTCATTCGCGGGCATCGGATTTCCCCTGATCACTCAAATCGAATGGGAAACCGGCAAAGAACTGGTCGAGCATGGCTCAAAAGCCAAGATCCAGGGGACCGCGTGGGGCGTGGTACCGCATCCCGCGGGATTTTTGATCGGCGCCACGGGCGGGCAGGGCGGCGGACATCTCTTTTTCTGGAAGTTCGATCAAAAGGACGAGTTCCACTCGTTTAATCTCGGCAGTCAGGCGCGCGACATGTCAGTGCATCCTGACGGATTACAGATCGCGACGGCTCACTTTGACAAGAATTTGCGGATCAGTCTGATGGCTGCGAAAGCGAGCTGATGTCGAGGCACCAAACTGCCAGTGGCACAATGAATTCGGCTTCACACTCGACGAGTCAGCCAGCACCCGGCCGCATTGCAACCCATCAGTATCCGGCGATTTCTCGTTGGATTGAATCTCGCCCCCCTGATCAGCCGGCATTGGAAGAACGCCTCTGGTCGACGATCGAACGTTTTCACTGGTCGACTTTAAGGTTCGCTCTTGATCTTTCGTGAGCCTTCCTTCATCCTTGAAAGTCTGTACTGACGGAAGAGACAATCGTAGGATCACATGGAAAAGGCTTTATTTCCCGTGACTCGTTGATGAAGCTTTCTGTCACGGGAAAGACTTGGCCCCGTTGAAGCCCGGCCGTTAAGGAACTGCGATGCCCCCACAGCACATTTATAGCCTGGACACCGTCAATTTCGACCAGCCTCCGATGTTTTCGATCGAAGAAATTCGGAAGGTCAATCCGCAGCGGTTCGAAATGGAGCAGCTGACGGCCGTCCTTTACGTTGACGAAGCAGGGCAAGGGCTGGTTGGCTACAAAGATATCACCCCAAACGAGTTCTGGGTTCGCGGGCACATGCCGGAATTTCCGCTGATGCCCGGCGTCGTCTTGTGCGAATGCGCGGCTCAATTGGCCGGGTTCTTTGCGCGGAAGTACGATTTGCTGAAAGGCGACTTTCTCGGGTTTGGCGGCATGGACGAAGTGCGATTTCGCGCCCCGGTCTTTGTCGGCGATCGTCTGCTGATCATGGTGAAATTGACCAGTTTGCGACCGGGACGGCGAGCCGAATTCGATTTTCAGGGCTTCGTCAAAGACAAAATGGTCTTCTGCGGCCGCATGATCGGCGTCCCCATCGACAAAAGCCGCTCCCCTGCCGCCGACTGATTTTCACGCGCGTCGCATCAGGGGTTACGAATCGCCTGATCGTTCGCGCGATGGGGACCGGTTGGGCTGATTTGCCCCAACTGAACCGACGGGGATTCTTATCGTTCGGTTTGGCTCAGGTTGTCTTGTTGTTCGCCTGACAGGCAGGATTTATTTTCCTGTCGTGGCATTGTGGAGTTTGAGGATTCAAGTGATGTCTCGCCCGGCGGTTGATTTGCGTCCCTATTTCACGGCCCTGGACGAGGTTCAAGGGGTGCTGGAATGGAGTGACGTCTTTGGGAATTCGAATCCGGTCGAGCTCGATATCGGCTGTGGACGCGGCAAGTTCCTGTTCGATTCGACCATGAACCACCCCGAAACAAATTGGTTGGGCCTGGAACTGGATTTCACCGAAGGCCGACATGGGGCCAAGCGGCTGGCCAAACGAGAACTTCCGAATGGACGCATCATCGGCGGTGATGCCCGACAGTTCTTGACGAATCACGTCAAACCCCATTCGGTCGACGCGGCTCGAGTCTACTTTCCGGATCCCTGGTGGAAACGAAAGCATGCGAAACGCCGACTGTTCACCGATGAATTCGCCAATCTGCTGGCCCAGGTCGTGAAACACGATGGCTTTGTTCATTCGTGGTCGGACGTGGGCGAGTACTTCGAAGTGATCTCGGCCTTGATGAATCATCACCCCGAATTCGTCCCGCTCGAACCGCCTGCCGAACCGGCCGGAGCCGACGATAATGATTTTCTGACCGGCTATCATCGCCGAGGCCGACGCATGGGATGTACGATTCATCGCGGCCTGTGGCGGCGGCGTTAAACTGACGATCGGCTGTTCGAGATCGACCGTCTTCACCAAAGGATGTTCCGTCGATGCAGCGATATCTCGTTTTGCTGATCGCTTTCGCCGCGGGCCAGTGTTGTGTCGCGGGAATTTTCGCGGCCGAACCTGTGCGGCCAAATGTCATCGTGATTCTGGCCGACGACCAGGGACGGGGTGACTATTCCGCTTTCGGAACACGTGATCTTCAGACTCCGGCGATCGATCGCCTCTGTCGCGAAGGAATGACCTTCGAGAACTTTCGGGCCAGTTCGTGCGTCTGCTCGCCAACGCGAGCCGCCTTGCTGACCGGCTGTTATCCCGATCGAGTTGGTGTCCCCGGAGTCATCCGTCATACCCCCGAAAACTCGTGGGGCTGGCTGTCGCCCCAAGCCGTTCTGCTGCCTCAAATCCTGAAACCCGCCAAGTATCACTCGGCTATCATTGGCAAATGGCATCTCGGACTGGCTTCTCCGAATACCCCCACCGAGCGAGGCTTTGATTTTTTTCACGGCTTTCTGGGTGACATGATGGACGACTATCTGACGCATCGGCGAGGTGGTCAGAATTTCATGCGCCGCGATCGCGAGGTCATTGACCCGCCCGGTCATGCCACCGATCTGTTCACCGACTGGGCCTGCGAATACATCACCGAGCGATCGAAGGTGAAAGCAAACGACGGTGCGTCGAATTCGAATCAACCGTTTTTCCTGTATCTCGCTTACAACGCGCCTCATGATCCGATTCAACCGCCCGTCGACTGGGTGGAAAAGGTCCGCCGCCGCGAACCAGGCATCAACGACAAACGGGCGAAGCTGGTCGCCTTGATCGAACAGATGGATGCGGGGATCGGCAAGGTGCTCGATACGCTGGACCAGTTGAAACTGGCCGACAACACGTTGGTCTTTTTCACCTCTGACAACGGAGGAATCCTGGGCCAGGGAGGCAACAACGGACCGTGGCGCAGCGAGAAGCAGCATCTGTATGAAGGCGGATTGCGCGTTCCCGCCGTCGCTCGCTGGCCCGGCCAGATCGCCGCGGGACAACGGACCCACCACGTCGCCGTGACGATGGACCTGTTTGCGACAATCGCCGACGCGGCCGGCGCAATGACTCCGCCGCACATCGATAGCGTCAGCTTCCTTCCCACCTTGGTCGGCAAAGCAGACACTTCCGCGAACTCCAGCGACTCTCAACGAGAACTGTATTTCGTGCGACGCGAAGGGGGCGCGGCGTACGGCGGAAAAACCATCGAAGCGTTGGTTCAAGGTGACTGGAAACTGATTCAAGACAGCCCGTTTCAACCACTCGAACTTTACAATCTGAAAACGGACCCGCAAGAGTCAGACAATCGGATCGGTCAGGATCGGGAAATCGCTCAAAAGCTTTCGGCCGCCTTGCGCCAACACATCCAAAACGGCGGCCAAGTGGCCTGGCAGCAACCCGCGCCATAGTGCTTCAGTCCTCGCGACGATGTCACGCGAGGACGACGATTGGCAGCTTCGGAAGACCCCAGCGGACGCCGCCGCGCTCTCTTGTCTTGCTGCCTGATTGCGAAATCGCCCCACTCGTGGCGCAATGCGTCGATGACAAAGTACCTTCGCGCCAAGGTTGGGATCGCGGGATCGAACGGGTAAGATCCACACCCAGATCGCGGATTTCATCAGCTCTGGGGAGCTCTTCGCGATTTCGCCCGCTAGGCCTCACCTGCCGACAGAACCAAGCCTGCTGTCATTCACTCTTGAGTGAACACGAGATAAGGAGCTGTGATGTCAAATTCGAATCCGCTTTCCGGTCAACGCATTCTGATTTTTGTCGGAGACGATTACGAAGATCTGGAACTGTGGTATCCCAAGTTGCGATTGATCGAAGCCGGGGCAACAGTGACCGTGGCCGGACTACAAGCCAAAACGAACTATCGCGGAAAAAACGGCTACCCTTGTGTGTCCGACGCGACGATCGAATCACAGAATTCAGCAGACTACCATGGCGTGATCTGTCCTGGCGGCTGGATGCCGGACAAACTGCGTCGCGATCCAAAAGTTCTGAGCCTGGTCCGTGAATTTACCCAGGCGGGCAAGCTGGTCGCCGCGATCTGTCACGGCGGTTGGATCCCCATTTCGGCCAACGTTTACCGCGGTGTGCAGGTGACCGGTTCGCCAGGGATCAAAGACGATCTGATCAACGCTGGCGGCATTTTTTCCGACTCGCCCGTCGTGGTCGATCGCCATTTCGTCAGTAGCCGTAAACCGGACGATCTGCCGGCGTTTTGCCAGGGGATGCTGCAAGTGCTCAGCCGCTAAGCACGTCACCTGCCGGGAATCGCGAAGTTTCCCAACAACGAGTGTCATTCGAAATCGTTCGCGCCACTCTCCTTCAGAGGTTTGCCTCGATGCTGAAGCCTGCTTTGATCGCCGTGATATTCGGGTGTCTGGTCGGGATGTCATCGGCGATCCAGGCACAAGGATTGACCGCCGACGAAGCGGCGCGGCGGATGTCGGTTCCCGCCGGTTTTGAAGTGCGCGCGGTGGCCAGCGAGCCGCTGGTGCGACAACCGGTCTGCATCGAGTTCGATGATCGCGGTCGTCTGTGGGTCATTCAGTACTTGCAGTACCCGAATCCCGCAGGATTGAAACGAGTGCAGGTCGATCGCTATTCGCGAACGAAGTACGACCGCGTACCCGAACCGCCCCCGCACGGTCCACGGGGTGCCGATCGAATCACGATCTTATCCGACACCGATGGCGACGGTCGGTACGAGAGCGGTCGTGACTTCATCGACGGATTGAATCTGGCATCGGGGTTGGCGTTCGGACATGGCGGCGTGTTTGTCCTGAATGTGCCTTATCTGTTGTTCTATCCCGACCGCAACCGCGACGATGTCCCCGACAGTGAACCGGAAGTGTTGCTCACCGGGTTTGGCATGGAGGATGCGCACAGCGTCGCCAACTCATTGACCTGGGGCCCGGATGGGTGGCTCTATGGATGCCAGGGGAGCACCGTCACGGCCAACATTCGCGGCATCGAATTTCAACAAGGCGTCTGGCGCTACCACCCGCAGACGCGTGAGTTTGAGCTATTTTGCGAAGGCGGAGGAAACTCGTGGGGCCTGGACTTTGATCGTCTGGGACAACTGCTCTACAGCACCAACTATGGCGGATTTGTGCTGCTGCACGGGGTGCAGGGCAGCTATCTGATCAAGTCCTTCGCCAAGCATGGGGCACTGCACAATCCGCACGCGTACGGGTTCTTCGATCATGCCCCGCACGAGAAATTCTATGGCGGACATGTCACCGTCGGTGGGATCATCTATCAAGGCGATTCGTTTCCCGAGTCCTTTCGTGACAAATACATCGCGGGAGATTTACTCGGGCATGGCGTCTACTGGCACAACATCACCCCGCGCGGATCGACGGTCAAGACCGCACATGGCGGCGAACTGCTGGTAGCCAATGATCCGTGGTTCGCTCCGACCGACGTGATGATGGGCCCTGACGGAGCGATCTATGTCTCGGACTGGCATGACGCAAGAACGGCTCATCCCGACCCCGATGCGGAATGGGATCGTACGAATGGCCGCATCTATCGAATCGCCGCCCAGGGAACCCAACCACCGGCTGCGATCGACTTCGCCAAGCTTTCCACCGACGAGCTGCTGAAACTGCTGACGCACCGCAGTCAGTGGTACGTGCGCCGCGCACGGATGGAACTGACACAGCGACGCGAGGGCAAGTCAGTTCTGCTATCGCGACTGACCGACAACGACGAGGTCACGGCGCTGGAAGCACTCTGGACCTTGAATGCGATTGGCGAGTTCAACGAGAAGCTGGCCGAAACGACGCTGGACAGCCCGCACGCGGCCGTCCGCAGTTGGACCATTCGCCTGCTGGGCGATGGCAAGCAGGTCTCGCCCGAAATGGCTCATCGACTCGACAAATTTGCCGAGCACGAACCTTCTGTGCACGTTCGGCAACAGCTGGCAGCCACTGCTGCTCGACTGCCGGCTCGCCAGGCGCTGCCGATGATCAACGCCAACATCAATCGCGATGTCGATAACGACGATCCCTATCTGCCGCTGTTATGGTGGTGGGCGGTCGAACGCCACAGCGTCAGCGGTCGCGAGGAAGTGATGCGTCGATTCGTCCGCCCATCGTTGTGGAAATCGCGACTGGGCCGGGAAACGCTGCTGCCCCGATTGATCCGCCGCTATGCGGCCGAAGGCAATCAAGCCGGCTTGGATGCGGTTGTGCAACTGCTCAAGGCCGCACCGGATGACGCCGCGCGCGACACGCTGTGGTCGCCGGTCCTGCAAGGCTGGCGAGAAGTGCCACGAGGCGTTTCCTCCGCCGACTATCAGAACCTTGCCCGCGAATGCGGCTTGTCGAACCTGGCCCACGCTCGATGGCTGGCGAAACCAGACGACTCGACGCTATTGCAACTGGGTCTGGCGCTGGGCGATCGCGAACCGTTTGACGTTGCCATTCGCGGCGCATTGGACCCCCAGGTCGATTCCGGGCGTCGCATCACGCTACTCGGAATTGTCAGTGAAGTCGCCGATGTGTCGCTCGTCGAGCCGTTGCTCAAGCTGGTCGCGTCGGATGAACCCGAGGTGGTGCGGATCGCCGCGTTGAGAGCACTAGGGCGTCTGGAAGATTCGCGGATCCCGACGGCGCTGATTGCCTTGCATCAAGCGTCCTCGTCGGCCCAGTTCCAATCGCAAATTCGCGAGGCGCTGCTCGGCCGAAAAGCCACCGCAAAAGCCTGGCTCGTTGCTGTCGATCGCGGCGAAATCCTCGCCAGTGCCACGCCGCTGGAACAGGTACAGAAAATTGTGTTTCTCGAAGATCCGCAACTGGACGAATTGGTGAAAAAGCATTGGGGCCAACTGGGGACCACTCGTGGAGAAAAGCTCGCCGAGGTTCGCCGGCTGAATAATGACCTGCGGGCGTCGGCGGGGAACGCCGATGCGGGAAAAGCGATTTTCAAAAAACAATGCGTCACCTGCCATCAATTGTTTGGTGAAGGAACCAAGCTGGGCCCCGATCTAACAACCGCCAATCGCAAGGACCGCGATTTTATGCTGATCAGCCTGGTCGACCCCAGCAGCGTGATTCGCAAAGAGTTCTCTAGTTTGATCGTTCAGACCAAAGATGGCCGCGTGCTGACCGGCATGGCGATCACTCGCGATGACGCGGGACTGACATTGGTGAACGCGAAGAACGAAAGAATTACTCTCGCCGCGAGCGACATTGAAGAACTACGAGAATCGCCCGTCTCGTTGATGCCGGACGACCTTTATCGACAACTGAAACCGCAAGATCTGCGGGACCTGTTTTCGTATCTTGAGTCGACGGCCAAATGAGGGTCTAGTGGTAAAGCAGAAACAGGTTTGTGAACCGGATACCAAGGAGAACTTGATGCGTTTCAATCCCGCTGCGGTTTTGGCTGCGTTCACATTGCTGACGGCTGGCCGCGCCTTTTCCGACGAAGCGATTGTCGCACAGCGTGTCTATGCGAATCGACTGACGCCGATCAAAGATCCTGTGCCGCTGCTGGCCGACTACCCCGAGTTCTTCGAACCGATTATCGAACAAACCCATTATGAAGCCCCACCGGTGGTGCTGGATGACGCGGCCGACCTGCATGTCCGTGCCTGGCGATTCTCGTACAACGCACGCGGCATCATCGAAATACCCAATCATCTGAAGGCATCGCAGACCGCCGTGATCATGGTCCACCCCTGGGGCATCGATGACGGCCAAGGTTGGAACACACCCGAGCCGGCGGGTGTCGCGGACTTCTGCACGCCGGATAAAAATCACCTCGCCGCGCGGCACACACGGGAAATCGTCAAACCGTTCATCAATGCGATGCGGAGCAAATGTGCTTTTGTCCTATATAGCCTGCCCGGCAACATGGATCCGATCCGGCAGAAGCTGTACCGATCGTTCACCCACAAGCCGACCGAAACCGATCGCCGCGAAGGAGCCCAAGAACTGCAGCAGAAATTGGCCGCGTTCAAGTATGTCGGCCAACCGTTGCCGACGACGCTCAAGCTCTCCAGCGACAAACCGGTGATCGATTATTTCAAACAGTTCCCGGGCCTGGACTCGAGTGCGAAGTTCAACAATGATGGGTTCTGGCAACTTCCCATCCCGGTCACCACCGATGTCGACGTGCATCCCGATGACGTCGTGGTCTACGACGCCGCCGGATACGAACCTCTGAAAAAGTTTCTCCGCGAGAATGGCGTGCGACATGTCCTGTTGACGGGATACGCGACCGATATGTGTTTCTGCCGGACCACCGCCGGTTTCGAGAATCTGTCGAAACATTTCAACGTCTTCCTGGTGGGTGATGCGTCGCTGGCTACTTACCCGGCGAATAAATCGCCCCGGTTCGCCGTGAACGCGGCGATCTCGTTCGCGGCCCTCAATCAATTCGTGACCCAGGTCTCGTGGGTCAAATTGGAAGGGGCGAAGCCATAATGTTCCGAGTGAATTCCTCATTGATGATTGACCCCCGATTCTCACGCCGCGACTGGTTCGCAACGACTGCGGCAGCCGGTCTGGCGGGGTTCGCCGCGGCCATGCTCAAGCCCCGACAACTGCGTGCAGCCGAATCCGACACGGCGCTGATCGCCATCACGCTCGATCTCGAGATGAGCGCCAACTTTCCCACGCGAGAGGCGACGCATTGGAATTTTGAAAAAGGAAACCTGAACGATCAGACCAAGCAGTATTCGGTCGAAGCAGCAAGGCGCGTCAAAGCGGCAGGGGGCCTGTTGCACTTCTTCGCCGTGGGCCAAGTCTTCGAACATGCCAGCGTCGATTGGCTGAAAGAAATCGTGCAAGCCGGTCATCCCGTCGGCAATCACACGTACGACCATATCAACCTGCTGGCGACAAACGCCAAAGATTTGCAGTTCCGGTTCCAGCGAGCCCCCTGGCTGCTGCGTGATCAATCGATTCCGGATGCGATTCGCGAGAATATTCTGTTGATGAAACGGGCCATGCAATCGAGACTGGGGATCGAGCCAATCGGGTTCCGTACTCCCGGTGGATTTGCCAACGGATTGCGCGAACACCCCGCGGTACGCGCGATGTTAATGGACGTCGGCTACGACTGGGTCAGCAGTCTCTACCCGCCGCACCCCAATACCGAGCCGATGCAGGAACCCTCTGCGGCGGTGCTGGATGGGATCGTCGCCGCGCAGATCAGGGCTCAGCCTTTCGCCTATCCGGATGGCCTGATCGAGATCCCGATGAGTCCCATTAGTGACATCGGCGCGTTCCGTACCGGTCGCTGGCAACTGGAGTGGTTCTTGCGGGCGATCCGGCAATCGGTCGAATGGGCGATCGACAACCACGCCGTCTTCGATTTCCTGGCACACCCCAGCTGCCTATATGTCGTTGACCCTGAATTCAAGTCGATCGATCTGATTTGTGATCTGGTAAGGAAAGCCGGCTCGCGAGCATCGCTTGTCGATCTGACCACCATCGCCCGGCGTGCCACCGCGACCAAATGATTTGATTCGAATCGTTCGCTGACAGAACCGTTTCAACGCGGCGAGGAAGTCACTCGGAATTCGTGATCGCTCAGCGGTGTCCCGCGAAGAAATTAGCTATCATGCCGCGGCTGTATGGGATCGCTTCAGCCAATGGGGGCTGCCGCGGTTCTCGCGATGGAAGTTTTCCAACAAATTGTGTGACACCCGTTGATCAACCAAAAGTGAGGTCACGATGCGACGTATTGCTGTAGGTGTGGTTTCGAGCTTGGCATTGATGACGGCCTGCCTGACGGTCGAGGGACAAGACCCCAAAGCAAAAGCTCCTGCCAAAACGGTGCAGCCGGCACCAAAGGGGCCCACGCTGGCCACGACGGTTCCGGCCAAGGATCCTGCGGCCGACCAAACGGCGGCACCAGGTCAACAATCTCCGGCCGAAGTCGCCATTCGACTGACGGGTGAAACCTATGTGAAGGCCTTCAATCAGGCCAATTCCAAAGCCGTCGCCGAACATTACACGCCGGATGCGGAATTCATTGATGACCGGGGAGCGGCCCTGCAGGGCCGGACCGCGATCGAAGAATCGCTAAAAGCGTTTTTTGCCGAAAATCCAGAACCCAAACTCGAACTAAAAATCGATTCCATCCGGTTCGTCGGTCCCGGTGTGGCGATTGAAGATGGGCTAACGCTGGTCAGTTCCAAGAAGACCCCTGAACCGATTTCCACTCGTTACACAGCCGTGCACATGAAGCTGGCGGGCAAGTGGCAAGTCGCCAGCGTCCGCGACACGGCGATCAAATCGCCGCGGCAACATCGAGCGCAGCTGCGTCAGCTCGACTGGATGCTGGGCGAATGGGTCCATGAAGGATCAGACGCCGTGGTCGTTTTTAACTGCGAGCCCGTCGACAATGGAAACTTCCTGCTTCGAACCTTCACCGTGCAAATCGCCGGGCAACAGACAATGAGTGGTTCGCAGCGCATCGGTTGGGACGCCCAGGTGGGCAAGTTCAAGGCCTGGATCTTCGATTCAGACGGTGGTCATTCTGATGGCTACTGGCATCGAGATGGTGACAGCTGGGTCCTCAAATCGAGTGGCGTGACGGCCGATGGCCAGACCGCTTCCAACACCAGTATCTATCAGACTGTGAACCCCCACACGATGACGTTTCAGTCAGTAGATCATGAGGTGGCCGGAGTGGAACTGCCTGATAGTGTCCCGGTGAAAATCGTCCGCCACCCACCCAAACCCGAATAATCGGCATACAACTTGCGTTACCGTCGTTCCAAATCAAATCGATGGAACAGCGCGGATGCGAGAGAACTTCTCAAATTCACATTCCGGATCAGTAACTCTCACAGGACCGGGTCATGAAACGCACATTTTGGATCGCGGCAATTCTCTGTTGTCTGGCAACATTATCGGCTGGTAACCCCCTTTGGGCACGCGGCGGAGGGGGTGGCGGCGGCGGGCATTCGGGCGGAGGCGGAGGCGGAGGCGGCCACTCCAGCGGTGGTGGTGGGGGCGGGGGTGGACATTCCGGTGGTGGTGGTGGAGGTGGAGGGCATCCCAGCGGCGGCAATCCCTCATCGGGTGGCGGCGGGGGTGGAGGGGGCGGCGGAGTGTCGCATCCCAGCGGACAGCCGTCGTTCAGCAATTCCAATCACGGCGTCAGTGGTTCTCCCCAGGTCGGAGTTCATCCGGGATTCCAAAGTGGCCTGCAGCCCGGTTTCACACCCAGCCAACCCGGCAACTCGGGATCTCACAATCACATCGGCACAGGACAGAATGGATTCAACGGACACAATAATTTTCAGCCGGGATTCCAAGGTGCGAATCATTTCGATGGCGGAAACCACCTTTCGGGAGTCAATCATTCCGGATTCGAACATCAGCACTTTTCGGGTAACACGGTCAATTTCGGCAACCACAATCTGAATATTGGAGGCGTGGGATACCGGCCGTCCTACTATAACCATTCTGGCTACTATCATGGCTATTGGAACGGCAATCGAGGATATGGCGGGTACGGTTACGGAACGGGACGCTACTTTGGCTATGGACCGGGATTTGGCTACGGCTATGGCGGATATGGATATCGGCCCTATTTCTGGGGTTTGGGCGGCTGGGGACTGGGTTCGCTGATTTATGGCAGCGGATACATGGGCTATTATAACCCCTACTACTACGCCGGCGGTTCGAACTTTGGCTACAACTATGCACAGCCGATTCCCGTGTCGTACAACACGCAAGTAGCGGGCTTCGATCCGAATGCGAACGGTGGGATTTCGGCGGATCAGATTCTGGATTCGGCCGTCGCCGCGTTCCGGCAAAACAGCTACGACCAGGCGCTCGACATCGTCAATCAAGGGATCAATCAATATCCCAGCGACGCTGTGTTGCACGAATTCCGTGCGCTGGTGCTGTTCGCCAAGGGTGATTATCAACAGGCCGCCGCAACTGTGCATTCGGTCCTGGCGGTCGGTCCCGGTTGGGATTGGACCACACTCAGCGGGCTTTACACCAACGTCGATCTCTATACGGCTCAGTTGCGTGCGCTGGAAGCCGCTGTGAAGCAGAATCCCCAGGATGCCAGCCTGCATTTCTTGCTGGCCTATCATTACCTGAGTGACGGTTATCCCGACGCGGCAACACGTCAATTTCAGCAGGTGGTCACACTGATGCCCAGCGATCAGGTGGCGGCGAATCTGCTGAAGATGACTTCGGCACCACAATCGAATCCGACCGGCGATCCGGCGGCGCAGCCCACGCCAGAACCACCGCTCGATTTGCCAGCGCCGGGCCAGGCACCGGCCACGTCGATCGACCGATCGACCATCGTCGGCAATTGGAAAGCCTCACGCGACGACGGTTCGAATTTCGCCCTGACGCTGTCCGATGACAACACCTTTACCTGGAGCTTCACGCCAAAGCAGCAACAGCCTCAGTCGTTCAGCGGGACGTATAAGCTGCAAGGCAACGCCATCGCACTGGAACGAGAGGGCGGCGGGTCGCTGGTGGCAGAGATCACTGGCAACGACGGAATGCGATTCAACTTCAAGATGGTCGGAGCACCGAAGGAAGATACCGGGCTCGATTTCATGAGATAGTTTTTCGCACGCCGACTTGAACACGCAGAATTCTCGCAGGAAATCACCAGATTCCCGCGAGAATTCTGCTTTGGTGGTCGCGAGAAAGAGCCGTCGGCTGGGATCCCATTGGGCAGCGAGAACGCCGTTTAATCGTTCAAACCAAACAGCCGCTTCAGGGCGTTGATTAACCCGTGAGGCGTTCCATCGCGGGCTTCGTCCTTCAGAGCCTCAAGCGGTGGATGCAGCAGCTTGTTGACGATCCGTTCAACAGTTCGCTCGATCTGGTCGCGGTCTTTCTCGTTCAAATGCGGTAGCTTGTTGAAGAGACGGTCGAGTTCGTCCTTACTGACGCCGTGCCAGTCTTGCATCAACCGCGAGACCACTTCACCACCAGCCCGGCGATAAAATTCGGCCATGAATTTGGCCGTTTCATCCTCGATGACGCGACAGGCCTTGTCGATTTCGCGAATGCGGGCTTTGCGGTTCTTTTCACAGGTCTGCTTCAGGCTGTCGATGTCGTACAGAAACACGCTATCCAGCTCACCGACACTGGTGGTGAAATCTCGCGGTGCCCCTAAATCAAGAATGAAAGCCGTTCGTCCCGGCGAGGCCAATCGAACTTTCTTGAACAATTCGGCATCGACGATCGGCTTGTCCGCGCCTGTGGTGCTGACGATCACGTCCGCGACACCCAACCATTTATTCAATTCCGACCAGGGAGCGGCACGGCCGCCCCATTCTGCCGCAACACGCTCGGCCCGTTCTGGATTTCGATTGATGACGACGATCTCTTGAACACCCTCGTCCTTCAGGTAGCGCAGCGTTTCTTCCGCCATTTCGCCGGCGCCGATGACCAGGACCAGTTTGTCGTCGAAATGGTCGAAGATGCTTTTCGCAAAGTCGCCCACCGCAACGCTGGCGATCGAGACTTTTCCTTCCGCCAATCGCGTGTCAGTTCGCACTCGGCCGGATGTGCGAATTGCTCCTTGGAACAACGCATGCGTGATGGGACCGCACGTCCCCTGTTCCTCGGCAACTCGGTACGCTTCGCGGACCTGATTCACAATCTGGGGCTCACCCAGAACCATGCTGTCGAGCGACGAGATCACTTCGAACAGATGCCTGACAGCTTCGGAACCGGTGGCCGCACGCATTTCTCCCACGAATTCGTCCAGCGGCACGCCGTGAAATTCGGACAGGAATTGAGCCAGTTGTGGCGGTGTCAAAGGCTCGGCATCCGATGGACGGGCCAGGTACAACTCGACCCGATTGCACGTTGATAAGACGACGGACTCGGTCTCGGGAAACCGCTCTTGCAACATCGAGTACGCAGCGGCCAATTGCTCGCGCGACGCAAACGCCAGCCGCTCGCGGATCGCCAGCGGTGTCGTCTGATGTGTGCAGTAAAGGGCGAGCAGATTCAAGAAGCCGGTCCTCGTTACTTCAAGTCAAAAATTTCCGTATGGTCGAGATCATTCCTGTTTCTGTTCTCGATCGACCGGAGCACCGTGTACGCCCTGTGTTCCCACGGCCGCCACTAGCATCTGCAGCCCGATCAGTGTCACCAGCAGAAAACCGCAAGACCACGCGGTCAACAGTGCGATCTGTTTGCCAGGCTGTCTCTTTTGCGTGAGTAACCAGACAAACAGCACTCCCATTAATGTCCAGGTCAACGCCCCGCCGATTACCACCGGATCGGTCCAGGTCATCCGCAGATCCACTTTCTTGACGATGATCGACAGCCCAAAGCCAGAAACAATTCCAATCGTGAGCAACGGGACCGCAGTCAGAATCGACCAGCGATTGAATCGTTCAATGCGTTCGAGGCTGGGCAGCCGGACTGCCTGGTTGTTCATTTGCCGGTGCTTCAGCCGACGATACTGCCATAAATACAGGAGGCTTAGCACGAAGCCCTGGAGCACGCCGAACGTTCCCAGCACCAACATCGACGCATGCAACATGCCCCAGCCACGGTGATGGTTCAATTCGTCGCTCGGCGATGTTGTGACGAACTGGGCGGCAATGACAAGCGTCAACACAATGGGCCAGATCACCAGTCCCGTCGACAATTCTGCATCTGCCAGAGAGACGAACAGATAGACCAGCACCACAATCCAAGCCAGCACCAGTAACCAGTCATGGGCGGAACTGAGCAGCGGTGGCAGGTCCATTTGACCGGAGCGACGCAGCAAATAGAACGTATGAGCGACCAATCCGGCGGCGCCGAACAGCAGCGCGATGATCCGTCCCAAGGCGTTCCGCCACCGCAACTGGACCAATTCGCAAGCGAATGCACAGCCGTAGCTCGCCAGAAAACAGATGACGGTCGTCTTCAACATGACCTCGTAACCTCGGCACGAAAATTCGCATTCACCTCGCGAAAATTCACGTACCACCAGTCTACAAGAGTCAACAAGTCCTGCGTAGTCGCTAAAACCATCGAAATCGTTGTTTCAGAGGCTTGGACGCATGCCGTTCCCTTGCATGGCGGCGACTGATTGTGATAGCGTCAAATTGGCAGTCGGGGCGCCGTCTTTGTGCGGCAAGCCTCGGCGAGAGTTCCCTTTCCGTCGTCTTCAGAGAGAGTCAATAGTCGATATGCACAACGTCACCCTCATTCCCGGCGATGGCGTCGGACCGGAAATTGCCGAAGCGACCCGTCGATGCGTCGATGCAACCGGAGTCAAAATCCAGTGGGATGTCCAAGAGTGTGGCATCGAAGTGATCGAAAAGGTCGGTAAGGTCCCTGAATCGGTGCTGGCCTCGATCCGTAAGAACAAAGTAGCCCTGAAGGCGCCGATCACCACGCCCATTGGCAAGGGATTCCGTTCAGTCAACGTCTTTCTGCGACAGGAACTGGGGCTGTTCGCCTGCCTGCGTCCCTGCAAGAGCTTTCCTGGTGTCCGCACCTACTTCAGCGAATCCAACGTCAATCTGGTCGTCGTACGTGAAAACACCGAGGACCTTTATGCCGGGGTCGAATTCCAAGCCGGATTGCCCGCCACTTCCGACTTGATCCAGGCGATCAACAAAGCCACCACCGGCAAGAAGATCAGCACCGGCCTGGATACCACGGGCATCAGCATCAAGCCGATCTCCGTCGAAGGTACGCGCAATATCGCCAAGTTCGCGTTCGACTACGCCGTCACGCACGGTCGCAAATCGGTAACGTCAGTCTGTAAGGCGAACATCATGAAGTTCACCGACGGACTGTGGTACGACGAATCACGCGCCGTCGCCGCTTCGTTCAAAGCAAAGTTCGAACAACCCGAACTCAAGTCGAAGTCGGACCCCACTCTGGATGGCAAAGTGCCGGATGCCAGCGGAGTGACGTACATGGAACGACTGATCGACAACATGTGCATGCAACTGGTTCAAAAGCCAGAATTGTATGACGTGATTCTGTTGCCGAACCTGTATGGCGACATCCTGAGTGACTTGTGCGCCGGACTGGTCGGTGGGCTGGGCGTCGCACCCGGTGCGAATTACGGTGCTGATTCGGCCATCTTCGAAGCCACTCATGGTAGTGCTCCGAAGTACAAAGGCCAAAACAAGGTCAACCCGACGGCGTTGATCCTGTCAGCCAAGCTGATGCTCGATCATCTCGGCGAAACGAAGGCTGCGGATAAGCTCGAGAAGGCCGTGGGCGATGTGATCGCCGAAGGAAAGAATGTCACCTACGACCTCAAAGCCAATCGTACCGATCCGACCGCCGTTGGCACCAGCCAAATGGCTGACGCGATCTGCAAGCGAATCGCTGAATTGGGTTGATGTGCGATCGATGTCGTGGCGCGGACAACTGGTCCGCGCCCTTCGCCAGAGACTCGCTGCATGGACGAAGCCGCTCTGCATGACTTGCTCTCGGGTCGCCGGCGAGATCCGGGTGCCAGGCTACTTCGTGGTGGTCTGCACCTGTTGTCGGGCCTCTACTCGTCCGTGATGAGCCTGCGGGATTGGGGCTATCGCCACAATTGGCTGCGGATTCATCGCGTTTCCGTTCCCGTGATCAGCCTCGGCAACATCACGACCGGTGGAACGGGTAAAACGCCGTTAGCCGCCTGGCTGGCGAATTGGCTGGTCGCCGCCGGCCGCAAACCGGGCTTGATCAGTCGGGGATATCGGTCGTTGGATCGCACCTCACCCGCCGAAGAACAGTCTGCGGCAAACGATTCATCGCCGGGCAATGATGAAAAGCAGGTGCTGGATCGGCTTTGCCCAGACGTCCCGCATCTGCAGCAGCGTGACCGCGTCCAGTCGGCAGGTCGAGCGATCAACGAATGTGGTCGCGACGTGTTGGTCCTCGATGATGGCTTTCAACATCGACGCCTGCATCGTGACCTGGATCTGGTTCTGATCGACGCCCTGCAACCCTGGGGTTATGAGCATGTCCTGCCGCGAGGCTTGCTGCGAGAGCCACTCGCGGGATTGCGGCGAGCCGACATGATTATCATCACTCGCGCGAATCAATGTTCCACGTCTCAACGTCAGGCGTTGCGTGACAGGTTGAAGCAGATCCGGGGGACGGACGAATGCGTCGAAATCGCCTTTGTCCCACGCCGACTTGTTGACCCCCACTGGCAACCCCAGCCAATCGAAAGCTTGGCTGGGAAACGGGCATTGGTTTTTTGTGGTATTGGAAATCCGGGTGGGTTTCGCCAGACCGTGGAGTCGTTGGGCGTCCGTTGCGAAGGGATGCGATCATTCCCTGATCACCATCACTATGAATCGAACGAACTGTCGAACTTGGCCGAGCAGGCTCGTGCACTGTCGGCAGACGTCGTGCTGACAACCCAAAAAGATCTCGTGAAGATTCCTGCCAGTGGTTGGTCCGGCCCACCGCTGTATGCCGTCGAAATTGCCGTCGAATTCCTTAACGGAAAAGAACTGCTGGAATCGCTTTTGAAGCGAGCGTTAATACCACTTGGCCCTTTCTAAGAGTCGGGCAGGCCAATATCCGTCGAAATTCTGCGGACATCAGAACGTCCAGAATGATGGCCTGTCTCGCGGTGATTGGAAACGTTTGAACAGGTCACTTAATCAGGCTTCTCAAGCCTGATTGTGGAGTCAATCTCACCTTCTGGAGCCAGTTCCCACGGTACCACAAAGCGGCCGAAGACAGTTCTTACTTGCTGGCGGCACCCAGCAAATCCGAGCCTAACTTATTCTTCTAATGTGGTTTGTGCTGCCCATTGAGTTCCCGTTTCAGACACAATTCACAAAATCTTTTGCAGATCACGACTTTTGAAATTTGACGATTTCTTAAGCTTGACGTAGGTTTAAGCGAGCCTTGTGTCGATTGTGAATTCCTGCTCGCCATTCAATCATCAGCCATTCCGCCTGCATTCAATCGGAAGACAGAAATGATTTCGAGAATCAAGCGTTTCTTACGTGACGAAGAGGCGGCGGCGGCGACCGAGTATGCCATCATGCTCAGCCTGATCCTGAGGGTGATTATTTCCACGGTCGTCACACTGGGCACCAAGACCAACAGCGCGTTCAACAACTGCGCGTCGCAACTCTAACGCTCGAATCGTGACGGACGGATTCGCTATCATGTGACGGATCATGATCGCATCTACTCGAACTCACCGCGACAGTCCTTCGAAACCGCGTTCCACGGAGGGCTCGTGACGAAGTTCATCCCATCGAATATTCCGAGGGCCAACGATTCAGCGCCGGCCGAGTCGCATCCGGTTCCCTGCTGGATCTCGTTTGGCGGCAATGTTGGCGATGTCCACGCGACGTTTGATGCCGCATTGAAGTTGCTCGGTGGTCAAAGTCAGCTGCAGTTAGGACGGCGTTCCGGGATCTACCGTACCGTCCCCATGGGAGCTCAGGCGGGGCAATCGTTTTTGAATTCGGTTTGCGAGTTGATCACGTCGCTCAGTCCACATGTCCTGTTGAGCGTCTTGCAGTCGGTGGAAAATCAATTGGGCCGAATTCGAGATGTTCGCTGGGGGCCTCGGACTCTCGATTTGGACCTGCTCAATTATGGCCAACAGATTATCGACGAACCGGACCTTGTCGTACCGCACCCAGCACTGACTTACCGACGGTTCGTGCTGGATCCACTGGTCGAGGTCGATGCCCATTGGCTTCACCCGGCCTGTTCCCTCTCCGCAGCCGAACTTCTGGGTCGACTCGAACATCGCCCTTTGCGGGTCGCATTGGTTGACGTGCCACGTTCGCAGGTTGAGCAACTCACTCGTCCCTTGGCGTTGAAATTCCCCGACCTTCAGTGGATCGACGACTCACCGCAATCGGCCGAGGTGCTGCCGATCCAACTGAATTCCTCATCGAGTTTTTCTCGACGCGCGGTCGTGGATTTGCGGCGTTCGCCCGGCGATCCGCTCGAACAATTGACCGCGGCATTCACTTCGATCTTCGATCGACCGCAGCGAATTTCCGCGTGGTGATCGCCCGCACCAAGCCGCTTGTCAGCGAAAATTGAGCGGATCGACGTCGACCTGGTGCTCGATCGTCGGGTGGCTGGGAAATTGCGGCGCAGCCTGTAACCAGACCGCTTGCAGCGCGGAATGCTGGGACGACGTCATTTGCAGGTGATAGCGGTAGTTTGCCTTCAGACGCGTGACCAGGCAGGGGGCCGGGCCGAGCACGCGCACATCGACCTGAAGTTCCTTCACTGCCGCGCGAATCAACTCGCCGACCAGCGTAGCATATTCGCGAACCGCTTTTTCCTCGGGACCACGCAGAATGATGCGGGCGAGATGAGTAAACGGCGGCACTTTGAGCGCCTGGCGATGCGCCAATTCTTCCTTGGCAAAACCCAGATAGTTATGTTCCGCCGCACGAAGAATTGCGTATTGCGTCGGTGATGCGGTTTGAACAAGGACGCGGCCTCCTCGATCGCTGCGCCCCGTGCGACCGGCCACTTGAGCGATCAGTTGAAACGTCCGCTCGGCAGAACGAAGGTCGGGTTGATGCAATAGCGTGTCGGCGTCGATGACCCCCACCAGGGTGACGTTGGGAAAATCGAGCCCTTTGGCGATCATCTGCGTGCCGAGCAGAATTTGCACTTCGCCATGGCGAAATCGTTCCAGCGCCTGATCATGGGCGCCCCGCTTCTGCATCGTATCGCTGTCCATTCGCAGGCACTTGTAATGATCAAACCGCGTGCGAACTTCGTTCTCCAGTCGTTCCGTTCCCAGCCCGAGATATGCCAATCCCGGCCGCTGGCAATTCGGGCACACCGTCGGCGCCTTCATCGAGAAATTGCAGGAATGACACAGGGCAATCGCCTTCTCTTTATGCCAGGTCAGCGTGACATCGCAATCGGGGCACTTCACTCCTGCGCCACATCCGCGGCACCAGAGCACCGGTGAATAGCCGCGGACATTCAGGAACAGAATAATCTGCCCTCCCTCTTTCAAGGCGAAGTTCATCGCTTGAAACAACGCGCGTCCAATCGCGGCACCTTTACCGATCGCCGGATCGTTTCGCGTGTCGACGATCACGACGGGCGGCAGCGGCAGATTCTCGACGCGTTTGGGCATCGACACCAGAATGTCATGTCCGTCAATCACTCGTTGCCATGATTCGAGTGTGGGGGTCGCAGAACCCAGAATCAGCGGGACACGCTCGATCTCGGCACGGTGACGGGCCACTTCGCGCGCGTGATAGCGGGGCGTATTGTCCTGCTTGAAACTGGTCTCGTGCTCTTCGTCGATCACGATCATTCCCAGATGCGGTGTGGGCGCGAACACGGCACTTCGAGCGCCCACCACAACCTGCACAGAGCCACTCGCAATCTGTTTCCAGTAACTATGCCGTTCGGCATCGGTCAAATGGCTGTGTAAAACGGCCACCGAATCAAAGCGACTGCGAAAACGGCGGATGGTCTGGGGCGTCAGACTGATCTCCGGAACCAGCATGATCGCCTGTCGTCCATAGGTGACAATTTCTTGAATGGCCCGAATATAAACCTCCGTCTTGCCACTGCCCGTGACACCGTGCAGTAACAAGGTCCGATGTTCGCTTGCCCTGACCACATTCAGAATCGTGTCGACCGCGCGAACTTGATCATCGTTCATGATGATCTCGCGATGGCTTTCGATTGCCGCCGTCGGCAGGGCGGTCATGACCCGAGCCTGCTGCGGGACGATCAATCGCTTTTCTCGCAAGGACTGGATCGGCGAAGTTCCGCATTGCGCTGCAGACGAAAGTTCGTCGATCGCCATCGGGCGATTGGCCGCGATCAGGATTTCGATGACCGTGCGTTGCTTGGAACGTAGCTTGAGTGAATCGAGGATTGACGAGACATCCAGCGCAGATGGCCGATGGATGTCGATCGGTTTGACGATCGGATTCGTCGGGATGACCGATTGAGCGGTTGAATCCTGGGGAGTACCTGATGATCCGAGAGGTTCGGTCAGCCCCAGTTGTTTGCGAAGCGATTCGCCCAGCGTAAACGACGTCACGTTTCGCGTGCCGGCGTTAGTTTTGACCCCCTTGGGAATGACCGTTTCCAGGACTTGCCCCCAACCGCACAAATAGCGGTCGGCAATCCAGCGAGTCAGCGACAACATCTGTGTGTCGATCAGTGCTTCACGGTCCAGCACCGACTCCAGCGTTTTCAACGTCCGGCCGGAAGGAAGCGTCGTCCCCAGTCCGACACAATAGCCCTGGGTCGTCTTGTCGCCACGGCCAAAGGGGGCCTGCACCCGTTGGCCGGGCCCGATCAAATCTCGTAATCCGTCGGGCACAAGATATTGGTAGACGGTCGTCAACGGACGATTGAAGACGACATCGGCCACCAGGCGGTCTACCGACGCCGCAACTTCCCAGGCTTCCAGGTTCGGCGGGAGCTCGTCGTCCGAAAACAGGCTGTTTTGCCGGGGTCGATTCAAAGCGAGATTCACTGATCCTAACGACTGACCAACCAGGGCAACGGCTCGCCTGCTTTGGGCAGTTTCACAAGTTGGACACTGGTCACGGCTTTGTGCTCGGAAACTTCCGCCAACGTGGCCGCGTCGGGTTCGTTATCGAGGTTCAGAACGGCGATGGCGTCCCCGCCTTGTTCGTTTCGTTCACGCCCCAAAGCCATGTGTGCAATGTTGACGTTGTGTTTGCCGCAGATATTGCCAATGAAACCGATCACGCCCGGCTTGTCGATGTGCTTGTACAGCAGCAGCAATCCATCCAGATAGGCATCGAGATGGAATTGATCGACGCGAACCAGTCGCAGGAACTGCTTGCCGAAAATCGTTCCGGCAGCCGTCAGTTCACCGTTGTCGGTCAGGACGGTCGCGGAAATCAACGTCGAGAAATCCCCGACTTCATGTGACAGTTCTTCTTTGATTTCGATTCCGCGTTCTTGAGCCAGCATGTCGGCGTTGACGATGTTGACATTGTCGGCCAAGGCATTGGACAGCAATCCTGCGGCGAAGGCATTGGAGATCAGCTTCGTTTTCTTGTTGGCTGCTTCGCCCTTGAACTGCAAACGAACCCCGCGAACGCCTCCCTTGTTCAGCTGAGAGAGCAACAGCCCCAGGCGACGCCCCAGATCGAGATAAGGCTGCATGTCGACCATTTCGGCCGCGGTGATCGGGGCCATGTTGACGGCATGGCGAACTTCGTTTCGCACCAGGAATCCGGTAATGATTTCGGCCGCTTCGACGGCCACCAGTTCCTGGGCTTCGTCGGTTGAAGCACCCAGGTGCGGTGTGGCCAGGATCTGGGGCAACTGGGCCAGCGACCAGTCCTTCGGCGGTTCATCGACGAACACATCAAGTGCCGCGCCGGCAACATGTCCCGATTGGATCGCGTCGAACAGCGCCTTTTCATCGATGATGCCGCCACGTGCACCATTAACCAGCCGCACACCCTTTTTCATTTTCGCGATGCGGGCTGCGTTGATCAGCCCTTCCGTTTCGGGCGTCATCGGCGTGTGCACGGTCAAAAAGTCGCACTTGCCAACCAGATCGTCAATGTCTCGATAAAGTTCGATCCCTTCGGCGCGAGCTCGCTCTTCGGACAGGAACGGGTCGTACCCCAAAACTTTCATCTCGAACGCGATACAGCGACGGGCCACGGTCAGGCCGATACGTCCCAGGCCGATGACGGCGATTGTCTTTCCGGCCAGCTGAGTTCCGGTGAAGCTTTTGCGATCCCATTTGCCGGCTTTCATCGACGCGGCAGCGGGACCGATATTCCGGGCGAGCCCCAGCAGCAAGGCCATCGCCTGTTCGGCCGTGGAGGTCGTATTGCCGGCCGGCGTGTTCATCACGACCACGCCTTCTCGCGTGGCGGCGGGGAGGTCGATGTTGTCGACACCGACCCCCGCTCGCACGATGACTTTCAGTCGCGGCTGATTCTTCAGGATCTCTGGTGTCAGGCGCGTCGCACTGCGAATGATGATGCCATCGACATCTTGCAAGTACTCGCGTACTTGTTCGGGGGTGTGTTTGCCACTACGAACGACCACCTCGATGCCTGGCGTGTCTTCCAGAATCTTGAGGCCAGCCTTGGAAAGATCATCCGTGATAAGAACTCGGTACATGATGATTGATCGTCGATCGAAGGAAGGTAACAGACAAAAACGACACCAGGGCCTGAATGACGGTTCCCGTTCGGTGCCGGACAGTGATTCAGTTCGCCAAGAGCATACGCGGACGCGGCGAGCTGGCCAAGCGATAAGCCATCAACCAACAGGAAGCCCTGATATGATCATCAACGACTGACGCGGCCATGACCGCCGCCTTTCATCAAGGCTTCGACTTCCGATCGAGTGACATCGTTAAAATCCCCTAGAATACTGTGTTTCAGGCAACTGGCCGCCACGGCATAACGCAGAGCGGTCGCCGGCTCGGAAAGTTCGGGGGTATTCAGAGCAAAAATGAGTGCACCGGCAAACGAATCGCCGGCCCCCACTCGATCGACAATATTGTGAATTTCGTAAGGTGCATATGCTCCAACGGGATCGGTCGGGGCGAAGTGAGCTTTTCCGGCGGCGACGTCAAACAGCATCGCACCCCAGTTATTGTGGCTGGCCGACACGCTTTCTCGCAATGTAATCGCCACCTGACGCAGGTTGGGGAATTTCTGGGCAATTTGACGGGCGACTTGTTCATAACCGGCCAGATTCAGTTCACCGGACTCAACATCGGTCTCTGCCGCACGAATGCCCAGCACATGATCCGCATCTTCCTCATTGGCAATCAGTACTTGAATAAAGGGCAACATCGCTTCCATCGATTTACGAGCCAGAGCCGCGGGCTTCGTTCCGGGTTCCCAGTTCCACAGCTTCTTGCGGAAGTTGAGATCGCACGAAACGGGAATTTGACGTCGCGTTGCTTCCTGAACCGATTTCAGGGCAGCATCATTCGATTCGCGGCTCAGCGACGGAGTGATTCCCGTGGTGTGAAACCAATTCGCGCCGGCGAGGATCTTGTCCCAGGGATAAGCGGAAACCGGTGTCAGGGAAATCGTCGAGCCGCCTCGATCGTACGTGACAGTTCCGCCACGCTGATTCGCGCCATTTTCGACGAAGTAAATGCCAAATCGGCCTTGGGAAGACCGCTGAACAAATTCCACATCAATCCCAAACGACTTCAATTGAGCCACAAAAGCATCGGTCAAAGGGTTGTCGGGAAGGGCCGTACAGAATGCCGCGTGGCCACCCTGTCGCGCGATGGAAACGGCAACGTTCACCTCCGCGCCGCCAAACGTTACGTCCATCGAACCAGGCAGTGATTGCGAGAGCCGCATCCAACCAGGTGGCATCATCCTGAGCATCACTTCACCAAACGTCACAACGCGCATACCGGCCTTTCCTGGAAGATTTCCATTCTGTCCACCACCTCAACCGAACTCTATGACGAACACAACAGTCCGTGCGCAGACAGCAGTCGCGTCGGCAATGAGAGTTGGAACAGGCACTTTTGCCATGTTAAACAAGATAGCGACTGCGGATCGAAAGAGAAGAGTCGCATATTGTTAAGTCGCAACGGAACAAAAGCGTGAGCAGACTTGACAAGTGCTTCATTGTGGCACCATTGCACTTGACAAATGGTCATGAACTGGAACATTATCGATTTGCCATCGAAGCAGCTTACCGGCCCATTCGGGCCATCAGATGTCGCTTGATCACCTTTCAGAGACGAGTTTGGTTCTGCGGTCAGTTCCACTTGACCGCTTTACAAAAAATGTCCTTTTTCTCTCGACTTGAGGAGCTAATGATGCGACCCAGACGACGTCAGCGGGGCTTCACACTTATTGAGTTGCTGGTAGTCATTGCCATTATCGCGATGTTGATTGCTCTGTTGCTGCCTGCCGTGCAACGAGCACGCGAAGCAGCACGTCGCGCTGCCTGCCAAAACAATCTCAAGCAAATCGGACTGGCGCTACACAATTACCACGATTCGAATCGTTGTTTTCCTCCTGGCCAGATCAGCTCCAGTATTAACTCCGTCGTACCGCTGGTCGACAATATTGGTCGCTATGTAAATCCTGTCGAAGCGAAACGGCCCGCAATCAAAATGTGCTGCAATATCAGGGCACCAGTTGGATGCTTCAGATTCTGCCGATGCTCGATCAAGCGTCGCTCTATAACTTCTACTATTTCAACGACAATCTGCGAACCAACGGCGAATATCCGGCCGTCACGCAAGATCTCAGTCTGCTTTATGCCCCCCGAACCGATTTGGCCGTTTACTATTGCCCCAGTCGGCGAACGACCATGCTGGCCACCACGACGTACGCGACCTGTGATCGAATCGACTCGGATCCAACGTATCCCTCCTTGGGAACGAATACGTGGACCCAAGGTGGTAACGATTATGCCGCCTGCACCGGCACTGGAATTACGTTTCGTGACGGAACAACTCTGAACGGCAACGCAGTCACCGATCGACAGACTTATTTGTTGACGGCAGCTCAATTAGGTCTGACGGTGACAAGTACTGTCAGTACGATCAATGGTTTGACGTACACGACGTCACCCTATACGCAGTTTGCGTCCAATGTGGGGATGTTTGGAGTCAATTCGTTTGTCAGCTTCCGCGACGTGACCGACGGAACATCGAACGTGATCATGATCTCGGAACGGCGGATCTTCCAAGCGGCGCAGCAAGGAACGGTTACCGCCAATCTGCTGCAGCACAGCGAAGATGGTTGGGCTTGGGGTGGTCCTGCAAATCTGTTCAGTTGCCGATATGCACCCCACACCGGAATTTCTTATGAGGAGGCCGACAGCCCCCACGACCAGATCGTGCAAGTCGGTCTCGCGGACGGAAGCGTGAAGATCATCAGCGTCAACATTGATCTGACGACTTGGCACAATTTGGGGAACATGGGCCAAGGCAGTCCCATCAACCTCCAATTCCAGTAGACAAGATGCCGGAACCAGGGATCTGAGAACGACAAATGTCGTTGGCTGATTTCGAACAGTGAAGTCGTTTCTCAAGAAACGACTTCACTGTCGTTTTACACCTTCGCATCCTGTAGGATAATTCCGCGTTATGTTTGTTCGATGTCTTCGACGCATTCACGATGTCAGCTAAGGTCCGATTCCGCGGGAGATTCCGCCGATATAAACCAAACCCTCGTTTCGAGAACGGATGGCTAGTTCGTTCGTAAATCTGATCTCGCGGGGAATCGAGAAAGTTGCGGCATGACGATTCGCTTCACTTGTGCAGAATGTGCTTCGGTACTCAAGATCAAGGACGAACTCGCCGGGACAGCCGCACGTTGTCCCAAATGCAAGACAAAATTTGTCGTTCCACCCGCCGAATCGGTGCCGGCCGAATCTGCGCCCGTTGCCAAGTCGTCATCGAATCCCGCAGCCGTTTTGCCTTGCGCCGCACCGCCCGAACCGAAAGAAGAACAGGTCGTGAGTGTCGCCACGCCGGTTTCTTCCACAGAAACGTTGGACTCAGCCGTCGCGACTCCGCCGTCGCCAGATTTTTCCTTTCCAACGCCGCCTGAAGATCCCGAAGAATCGTCCCCTGAGTCGGCACCCGTTGCCCCTTTGACTGACGACGCGTTTCCTCCGCCGATCGATTCAGCCCTGTCCCCCCCCTTGGATGACGACGATTTTAACAACGCGGATTCCGCTGAGTCGGCATTCAACGACGACGAGGACAGTGCGAACGAGGACGATTCACAGGTGGCTTACACGGGGGCCTCCTCTGCTGCTGCGGATGATGATGACGATCTCGATAGCCCTCCTTTGCTGGTCGGAGCGGGATCGGCACGGCCCCTGTCAGATTCCAGTCTGCATGCACTGGATCTGAACAAGGACGACCATACGAAACCGCCGAATAAGAATCAGGGAAAAAATCCCAATTCGGGATCTAAGAAACCGGGCGATGACGCATTTGATCCACTGAAGTATCTGATGGCCGATTCATCGTCGCCGAAACGCAATTCGCTGTCATCCCATATGCAAGATGATTCCGACCTGAGTTTGTCTGATGACTCGGATTACGATGTCCTGTCTCGGCCCACCCCGCATCCTGTCTCAAGACCCGCGCCGATGGTGGCACCTTCGCGACCGACTCCTGAAAAGGTCGACCTGGCGACGGCTGCGAAGATGATGAAAAAGGCGATCAAGGACAGTACGGCGGAAGCCGCCCGCCAACGCGATGCAAAACCGCAATTCGACTATTTGCAGGCTTTCCGCGAGATCGGCATTGAGGGGTTGATCAAGATCGTTGGCGCGATTTTGCTGATTGTTGGGTGCAGCTTTCTGGGAAATTATGCCTTCTCGACGGGCCCGATCAAAACCCCCAAACTGGGTTATGTGGCGGGATCTGTCACGCTCGACGGCCAGCCGCTGGCCGGAGCCGAAGTATTTTTTGAACCGATGGGAACAGTGATCGAAGGATCGAAACGGGAGCGTCCCCGCACCTCGTTTGCCATTACTGACAATGCCGGAAAGTTCAAGATGATGTATTTGCCCGGCGACAAGATTGAAGGCGTCGCTGCGGGCAAATGTCGGGTCTGGGTTAGCCATATCGGTCCCAATGGGGAGGATGTGCCGTCCGAATGGAGGCAGGCGCAGATGAAAATTGTCGAAATCATGGAAGGGAATCAAAAGGCGCCCTTCGATATTCCGATGAAGTCGGAAAACAAGTAAGTCCGGGCGCACTTCAGATTCGCCAAACCCATCTGGCGATATCAAATCACGATTCTTCGGGAACAGGAACATCGCCAGCGGCGATGATTCGCTGGCAGATTTCGACCCGCGACGGAAAATATCCTTGTGATTGTTCGAGCGGTTCGTTCACTGACATGAAGGAAAGCCGTGATGCGAGTTTGGCCGGGGCATCCTTATCCACTGGGGGCCAACTGGGATGGGACAGGCGTTAACATCGCCCTCTTTTCCGACAAGGCCACCAAAGTCGAACTCTGCCTGTTCGATTCTCCTGAGGCGACGCATGAGAGCGAACGGATCGAGCTGCCCGAACGCATGTACAACGTTTTTCATGGATACTTTCCCGACCTGAAACCGGGAACGCTCTATGGATTTCGCGTTTATGGCCCTTACGACCCGCAAAATGGGTATCGATTCAATCCGAACAAATTGCTGTTCGATCCGTACGCGCGCGCAGTGGGAAGGCCCTTGAAGTGGGACGATTCGCTGTTCGGATACCGGTTGGGTGACCCGACGACCGATCTTTCCTTCGATGACCGCGATTCGGCCCCGTTTGCGCCGCTGAGTTTGGTCGTCGATACCGCCTTTACCTGGGGCAACGATCATCGGCTGGAGATTCCGTGGGAACGGACAATCATTTACGAAATGCATGTGAAGGGGTTTACCAAGCTGATGACCGAGATCCCCGAAAAGTTGCGGGGAACTTATGCGGGACTGGCGAGCGCTCCGGCAATCAGTTACCTGAAGCGACTGGGCGTCACGGCGGTCGAACTGCTGCCGATTCATTTTCATATCGACGAGCATTTTCTGACTCAGCAACAACGGGTCAACTACTGGGGATATAACTCCCTGGGTTTCTTTGCTCCAGAACCGCGGTACTGCGCGACGCACGATCCAGAACTGATGGTGCAAGAATTCAAGTCGATGGTTCGTACGTTGCACGCGGCGGGGATCGAAGTGATTCTGGATGTGGTGTACAACCACACCGCCGAAGGAAATGAACGCGGCCCGACGCTGTCCTGGCGGGGAATCGACAACACCAGCTATTACTACCTGAATGACAGTCAACGTCGCTACTACACCGACTTCACCGGTTGCGGTAATTCCCCTTATTTGCGGCATCCTCGCGTGCTGCAAATGGTCATGGACAGCCTGCGCTACTGGGTCACCGAAATGCACGTCGATGGATTCCGTTTCGACCTGGCAGCGACCTTAGCGCGTCAGTTTCATAACGTCGACCGGATGAGCGCCTTCTTCAACGTGATCCATCAAGATCCGATCCTGTCGCAAGTCAAGTTGATCGCCGAGCCGTGGGATATCGGAGAAGGTGGTTATCAATCCGGCCGGTTTCCGATCATCTGGACCGAGTGGAATGGGCGATATCGCGATTGCCTGCGTCAATTCTGGAAAGGTGACGACGGAACCGTGGCGGAACTGGCGACGCGATTGGCGGGAAGCAGCGATCTGTACGAAGACAACGGCCGGCAACCTTCGGCCAGCGTCAACTTCGTGACCTGCCATGACGGCTTCACGCTTCGCGATCTGGTCAGCTACAACGACAAACACAACGAAGCGAATGGCGAAGGCAATCGCGACGGCAACAATCATAACATCAGTTGGAATTGTGGCATTGAAGGTGCCACGAACAACCCCGAGATCATGGCACTTCGCGATCGTCAGCAGCGCAATTTCCTGGCGTCACTGTTTGTTTCGCAAGGCGTGCCGATGCTGTTGGCGGGCGACGAATTGGGACACTCAGCCCAAGGCAATAACAATTGCTACGCACAAGACAACTTTCTGTCATGGATCAAGTGGGATTTGACGGACGGTCAGCATCAACAACTTGAGTTTCTCCGGCGTTTGATCGAAATCCGCCGGGAACAACCGGCGCTCTCGCGGCGTCGCTTCTTCAAAAGCGTGACTCATGAAGATGATGATAATGAAGTCTGCTGGTTAGACTGCGACGGACACTTTATGACGGGAACGGAATGGGACACGCGGGGGCGGCATTCGCTGGGTCTCTTGCTGCTTGGTCATTGCAGCCAGATCGACGAGCAAGGCGCATGTATCATTGGTGACAATCTGCTGATCTTGTTGAACGCACATTACGAACCGACACCCTTTGTCATCCCGCCCAAGGTTCGTTCGATCGGGAAATGGGAGCGGTTGTTCGACACCTACGCGGGTGATACGACAATCGTGACTTGCGACACGTTGCAGCCCTACCCATTGCAACCTCGCAGCATGGCCCTGTTTCGCCATAGACCGGGAATGTAGTCAATAGCCTTCGCTTCCAAATTTCACTGAAATGTGAAGGAGGGTCCAACCGGCTTCCGGAGACGTCCGGCCTTCGGTCGGTCACTGCTCAGTTCCGTGTTCTTCCACTCGATTTGGACGAATTGACGGTCCGGGCGACTGACGGCCTACACCGATTCTTGAAGCACCGGAACAACTGGGGATGTCGACAGGATTTCGTGATACAGCGCCACCGTTTTCGAAACCATCTGTTCAACGCTGAACTCTTTGATGACTTCCGCGCGGGCCGTGTGACCGATGGTACGGGCGTGCTCCGGATCGTCGAGCAGTTCCAGAATGCGTCGGGCCAACGCTTCGCTGTTCGAAGGGGGGACCAGCAATCCTGTGTCATTCTCACGAACGACGCGGTAAACGCCGCCGACCCGCGTTGCGATTACGGGACGACCCATTGCCATGGCTTCCAGCATGATCGTCCCGATTCCCTGTTGCAGCGACGGAAGACAAAAAATATCCATGGCCGTCAGCGCGTCGTCGAATTCCAGCAGATTCGAAACAAACGTCACTCGCGAGTCGATTTTCAGTTCACGAGCCAGTCGCCTCAGGTTTGACTCTTCCGGACCCGCCCCGGCAATTACGAACTCGACATCACGTCCCGCGGCCAACACACGCGCAGCCGCACCCAGAAAGAAGGGGAACCCTTTGACCGCTTCCAGGGGACCGGCCGTTCCGATAATCGGAACTCGCCCCGCCTCCAACACACTCACTTCACTGACCGCCTCGTCGGTGTCGACGCCGCTATGAACCACTGAAATGAACTCGCAAGGCAGATTGGTGCGTTCGCGTAGATCTGCCTTCACCGAATCGCTGACGGCGATGATTCGCTGACACCACCGCCGATCCACAATCAACCGTTCCTGGGGTTGCAGATAATCGTGAACTGTTAGCACATACGGGCGTTGCAGCTTGCGAGCCAGCCACATTCCTCGAACAGCGGCATTTCTCGCTTGGATATGAATCAGATCGGGCGGATCAAGCAGCAACTGGCGAAGCATCATCCGCATGACCACACGCCCCCACAGAGGCAAGTGTAAATGCGAAAACTCACTGATGTGCAACTCACGCCGCCGTTCCGGTTCGACTCGCCTGGCATCCGGACAAACCACGGAGCAGCGGAATCCATTCAAAGGCAGATGTTCGGCTAACCGAAGCGTATAAGAGCAACTACCTCGAACGGAAAAAGGGCCAGAAAACATCAGAACAGAAGGCTCGACTTCAGACATGCCAACAAGGCCCATTGAACCACAGAAAAAACAGACAAATCACACTCAGGCGGCGATCACGCGTTCCAAACGATCAATCAACATTATTATACCGACTTTCGGGGGCGTGGTTATCGAACGCCGAATCCCGACATCAATGGCGCAAACTTTTGGGCCGTTGCAGAATTTCATTCAACAGCACGGCCTGGCGTACACCTTGGGGGTCGCGCAGCACTTTTACCAAGGGATGGATCGATTGTTCGTGCACTGACGGTGCGATGGCCAGACCTCGGCCCAAGTCGTTTTGGACCGCTGCCCCAATGTCCTGAGCGACCTCTGTATCGACTCGGCTTCCCAAATGCTGGGAACGAACTCCCGAACCCAGGTTTGCTGAAGTCAGTTTGCCCGCCGGTTGTTTGCCTAACTGCTGTTTGGCTTCTGCACCGACATTCCCCTGCCGCGGCGGGGCGGAAGTACGCGGTGTACCGCCCGGTCGCTGGAGTGCGGGGTTGGGCTTACTGCGAGGACGTTCCGCTGGCTTGGAAGGTTTTGGCGGCTGAGGCGGACGTTGCTCTGGATCGGGCTTTCGCTTTTCGCCGGTCAGGCCCTTCAGCAGTTCTTCGATGTCGTTTCGGCCCTGTTGCGGTTTCGGTTGTGGCTTTTTCTGGCGCAATGCCCCATCGACCGTGTTGCCTTGAATCACGTTCACAAACCAACTTAAGACGGAAATCACCAACACAACGATGCCGACGATTTCGCCGAATTGAACGCCGAATACAAGCGGATGCATGAGTGAAACCTCCACGAGCCCTCGAAAACAGCGGCATTCCTATCTGGAAATGCTGGTTCCCGCGATCGTGTTTCTCATTTGGGTATCGGCCTGAACATTCTTCAAATCATAGTAATCCATCAATCCGAGCGTCCCTTTTCGGAAACCGTCGGCGATGGCGACAGGCACTTCGGCTTCGGCCAACACAACCTTCGCCCGATTCTCTTGCACATGGGCCACCATCTCTTGCTCGCGAGCGGTAAAGTCGGCTCGGCGCTGTTCCGCCTTGGCCTGAGCGACGCGCATGTCCGCTTCGGCCTGATCGGCTGACAGTCTGGCGCCGATATTTTCGCCCACGTCGATGTCCGCAATATCGATTGAAACGATCTCAAAGGCGGTCTGCGCCTCCAGCCCTTGATTGAGCACCGTTTGCGAAATCATTTCCGGGTTTTCGAGCACCAGCTTGTAGGATTTCGTCGAGCCGATGGCTTGAACGATCCCCTGTCCGACCCGGGCCACAATCGTTTCTTCCGTCGCACCGCCGATCAGTTGGTGGATGTTCGTTCGAACCGTCACTCGAGCGCGGGCTTTCAGGATGATTCCATCACCCGCGACCGCATCCAGGGTCATTTGCCCTTTGCGAGTATCGGGACAATCGATCACTTTAGGATAAACGCTGGTCCGCACTGCTTCCAAAATGTCACGCCCCGCCAAATCAATGGCCTGCGCGGTCTGCCAGTCGAGATCAATGTTGGCTCGATTGGCGGCCACGAGCGCTCGGATCACGTTGGGCACATTGCCGCCAGCCAGATAGTGCGATTCCAGATCCCGGGTACTCAGTTGATAAACCTCGGTCAGTCCCGCCTGCACGGCGATGATCTTGGCACGGACGATCACGGCCGGGTTGACTTTCCGAATCGTCATCATGACCAGGTGCAACAGCGAAATATCGGCACCCGTCATCCAGCACTGAATGTAAAGGCCGAGGAAACGGGCGAACACCGCAAATACGATCAGGGCGAGGATCCCGATAACCGCAATGATTCCGAATGTGACCATCGCACTCGCTTGAGCCAACAACAGCGCTTGCATCGGCATGAAATCCTTTAACTTGGAACTCCCGCCAAGGGAGCGGTCTGAGCAGTCGATTTGACATCGGCCAACTGAACGTCACGATCAAAACTGAGCAGTCGAACAGGGAACGATTCCCAGTATGGTATCCAACTGGCATCGGCGGTGGAACAGGAGCGGCCTTCAAAACAATCTCTGACGGTGGATTCTCCGGCTCATGAACTGGGCGGAAATTCAAAATCGAGAGGTGAATTGGCTTCAGATGACGAGGCAGCGTGGTCACCGGCATCATTCTCCGGCGGAATACCCGGCCGGACGATCACGCTGGTCCCGCGCAGGCCGACAATCTCGACCCACTCGCCCGGTTCGACAGACAGCCCTTCCGACAACGCGTGCAGACGTTCGCCATCCAGTTTGACCAGTCCGCCGGGATTCAGCATGGTCAGGGCTGTTCCAAACCGACCGACCAATTTGTCGAGACGCGAGAACTCGGCGGGGTAAGGAGTCAGGTCTTTCGATTCGGGAGCTTCCAACAAAACCCTTTTGCCGAACGAGGTTCGAGGAAGCAAATAAAACCCAAATCCAATGACGATCGGAACCAGCAACAGCACCAGCACGCAGTAGGCACCAAAGATATTTGGATGAGATGTCCCCCAAGCCCGGTAAGCGAACATCAACGACACGACCAGCGAGAAAAACGTAATGATGCCCAGCAGTCCACCGGAGGGGACGAAGACTTCGGCGAACAGGACGGCCAATCCCAAGATCAGCAGCAAAATGGCGAAGACAGCATTCGAGTCCATAGGTCCCAAGGTCTCTGAAAGACAACGAGTTCGCCAACGTCAAACAACATCGCAACAACATGCAAGTGTAGCTCACACGAACCCTGCGGCAACCCTGCACCGATTCGGAATCGCTCACAGAGCACCGCCATACGCCGATGGACGGTTCGATCTTCACGCTCAAATCATCAAGAACGAGATCGGCAATCAAGCCTGCTTTCGTCTGGTCCGTCGGTCGGGCCCTGGGACCAGACTCGGTTGTCTGTCGATCAGAGAAAATCTGACCTAAACAGCTTTCTCGTTTCAAGCTTTACGAGACGGCTTCGGCGTTTGCGGAGGGCGACGGAACCTCCTCTTCGTCGTCATAAAACATCGACACGGCAAAAAAGACGGCCACGGGGCTGATTTGCATCAGAAATCGATGACTCGAACCGCCAAGATGTTCATCGAGCTGAGCAGGCGCCAACATCCCCGCCACGAGCAACGACGCAAGAGCCCCCAGAACATCTAGAATCAATAGCGCCTGTGGCAGCTCGATGGCCCTCAACGGACGGCTGACGAACGCGGCCAGCATCAGCCACCAGGCGAGGCTCCATTCGCGCCATTCCCAGAACATTCGACGCAATAGGTGAGGCACCGCCCAGCTGAGCGTATCCAAACGGCCAAGAAACAGGGGAACCGTCATCCGGCCGAAGTAGTTCATTTCGGTCGTCAGCGGCAATGTGCGGCGATGCATCAGCCAAGGCACAAGCATCGAACCGGCGGTGATCACGAACATCGCTACGGCGCGAAGCAAGGTTCGGAATTGTGTCAGACTTCTGAGCGAGCCCAGTGTAAACAGCCCCAGAATCATCGCATCAATCATCAAATAGGCGATGCCTTCATCCTTGGTGAACGCCCCCATCCCGCCGCAGATTCCCGCCATCAACACCGAACCCGAACTGTTGTCACCGCGTTTTTGGCGACGCAATCCGTCCCACAGATAGAGTACGGACAGTCCGTGATAGCAGGCCACCGGTGCATCCGCCTGACCACAAAGAAAGCCGTATTCATAGGGCATCAGTACCGGTATCGTGGCCAGGATCAGCGCCCCCAACCACGCGCGAGCCCGAACAACATGACGTTGCAGAACACCGGCGGTCGCCAGCACCAGCCCTAAGTACAACAGCGAGAAGACGATCTTCGACAAGCGGTCGTCGACGAACCCCAGCAGGGCATAAATATGTTCTTCGGCCAAGGGCAGAAGCAACGGGTAGCGCGGATGATACTGCACAAAATCGGGATGCACTAAAGCGGGGCTACGAATCGAGCGGTCTTCAAATAGCACTTCTGCCTTGATCGCGAAGATTGCTCGTTCGTCCCAAAGTTTTTGAGGCGTCTGCAAGGTTTGTAAAACGCAGGCGACGAACAGAAATGCGATCAGGGCCTGACAGGCTCGGCAAACGGCCCACTCATGACGCTCGACATTCGAGAGGGCCAACAACGCGGGGCATTCTGTCCGCGCCGCCCGAAGACGAAGCAGTAATATCGGCCCACCTGTCAGATAGCCAATGACTGTCAGCACCAGGCTCGGCAGAATCCCCAGCGGTCCGCCACAAAACGACCAGAGGAACAAACTCCAGGCCGTCGCACCAATCCCAACGGCACACCCCGGTCCGCTCAATTCGGCAAGCGTTGGTGTCAGATGGCGGCGATAAGTCAGCACTTTCTGGGCGATGAAGACACCGAGCAACCATTGCCCCGCCAGTCCGATCACCAGGATCAGTAACCCGATCATTGTCGGTTCTCCCTGGCGGCTCGCAGTCGCACCACATACGCAGGGACCAATGACGGATTGTGTTCGCGTCGCCGAATGAAAGCGATCCAGGCTTTGTCATCAAAGATCTGCGAACGGTCCACCAGATCGGGATGTTCGAAATATTCCAAAGTGTAATCGTGGGGCATTTGCTCGAGATCGGCGGTGGTCAATTCGTCCAATCGATAGGCGCTCAGTCTCCGCTGCTGTTCCTTCAAAGGAATGACGTGCTCGCTTTCGGGGTGCATGCGATGCAGCAATGTGCGGGGCCGCAGGTAGTACGACAGAAAAAACAGTTTTTGATCGCTCGCCACCAGAATGCGAGCATTGGGCGGCGTTGCCTCTTGCAGATAGCGAATCACCGCGCGATTCGAATCGCTGATATTCGGCAGCACGACTTGACCGGAATTGAAGCGGAAATAAGGCCATTCATGAATGCGCTGCCCCACCCCCTGCGCGGCATGTGCACCAAACAGAACCACCCAGGTCAGCAGCATCCCACGGCAACCCCACGTGCGAGCCCGCCGCGCCAGCGAGAGCTGGTTCGAATCACGGGGCAGCGACGAAGGTTCTGTCAGGACTAACAGTCCGCGCCAAACGTCGGTGAAATAGTCGAACCACCAATTCCAATCGGACCAGACGAACCAGATCAGGATCGGCAGGATTGTAGACGCGATCCGCAACAACCAAAGCGAGAATTCCGCTTCGCCGATCGCCTGAAATCGCTCGAACGCGCCGCTCCCAGCTCGATTCAAGGCCCACTGCTGCACAACTTCGACGGGAATGAACCACAAGACGCCACTCGCCAATAGCGACAAGAGGAAGACCGCAAACATCGCGACGTGGATCCCCCGGCTGCTGCGGGCAGTTTTTTTCCTTTCGCGTCCGGGGTGGCGGTTTGTCATTCGGAAACAGTTTCTTCCTCACGGGTCCGACTCGCGGCGCAACAAACGTAGCGGCGATCGATGGAATGGAGTGGACGCCCACGTTTTTTTCCAAGGATCTGCGATTGCGATCACCCAGACCGGCGGTCCGAATGCGTCGTTGACTTGTCGGTTGTCGCCATGATCCTGCCGATTGTGATCATCCCCCCGAATAACCCAGCATCGCGAAACAGTTCGTCCGCTTCGCAAAACATCCACGAGATTCGTCGAAGGACGGATCAACGCGATGTTCCGGAAATTCCTCATCTTTATAGCTTGGGTTTAACGGGCTTACTGGGAGCTTCCCAACCGTTGGCTCCTCTGACTTTCAGTCGACGAGAATAAATGGAATCACCACAAGTGCAGTAAACCGTATCGAATTTCTCACCACCGAAAGTCAGATTGGTGACCTTGCCGTTGGGCGTGGGAATGATACAGGTGACACGTCCAGGTTGATCACAGACCTGCAGACCCATGCGAGTCGCCACCCAGACGCGGCCATCGCGGTCACATCGGACCCCATCGGCACCGCTGTCCTCGGCGGTGTCCGGGACATGCAGATGGAAATATTTCTGCTTGTAGGCCAGCGATCCATCAGGCTGCACTTGATAGCTATACACCCAGTGAGTCCGACTATCCGCTACGAACAACAACGTTTGATCGGGTGACAGACACAATCCATTCGCGAATTTCAGGCCCATATCAACGATCTTCTTTTCGCCTTGCGGATTGATGTACCAGATTTTGCTGGGATCGACTCCGTTCGCAGCAGGAGCCGAGACATACAATCCGCCATTGGACGCCACGACCAGGTCATTGCCCTTCAAGCCATCCGACACGATCATCGATTTTCCGTTGGCGTCCCACACCAGGACTTGGTTGACCGCGTTTGCGTTCGAATAGAGCAGGTCACCTGGGCCAAAGGCCTGACCATCGCCTCGTTTCGTGTCAGCCAGGTATTCCTTCAGCATTCCATCCGACGCGATCCGAAAGGTCTTATTGGTACCGATATCGTTGAAAAAGACCTGGCCCTTACTGTTGACCGCGGGGCCTTCCGTGAACTGCAGACCGTGAGCCGCCAGCGCCCACTCTTCACCGGGAATCAGGATTTCCTGTAACTGCGGCGAACCTTTGCCAGCTTTCACCGGGGCGGGCCACCCCTTCCATAACCAGCGCATCGCCTCGGGAAAGAGTTGTGTCGCGTGTTCACCGTTATGAGCACCATCACCCCAGTTGTGTTCGACTTCGTATCCCGCGAACACCAGCGCTCGCTCCATCGCCTGGTTGGACATCCACCAGTCGCCCCCGAAGTTATTCAAATCCTCGCTGCCATCTTCCAGAAAGATGCGAATCGGCTTCGGTTCGTATTTGCGAATCAGCGTCAGATAGTTGTGTCCGCCGCGCAGCCCCACGTAGGTTCCAATCGCACTAAACACGCGTCGGAAGGCATCGGGACGTTCCCAGGCCGCGGTAAAGGCACAAATGGCGCCGCTGCTGGCGCCGCCGATCGCCCGGTCGTTGCCATCCTTCGACAACTTGATTGCGCGACCGTCGGTGGCCGTTTTGGTTTCCACATCGGGCAGCAGCTCTTCCAGCAGAAATCGGGCATAGCCATCGCCCAGACCGTCGTACTCGAAGCTGCGGTTATAACGGGGCAATGCCTGATCGGACGGAGCGTTCACGATTCCCGGGGTAACGAACACGCCGATCGTGATCGGCATTTCGCCCTTATGAATCAATTCGTCGAACACTTCGGGCGCTTTGTACTGAATGCCGTCCTGATTGACGTAGACGCAGGCAGGTTTGTCCGGAGTGTATTGGGCGGGAATGTAAATCGAGACTTCGCGAGTCGTACCGGGAAAGACTTTCGACTGATTGAATGTGTATTTAATGATCTCGCCTTTGGGGATCTCGTCTTCGGCGAACGCCGAACAGGACAAGGCGCAACCAAACAAAATTCCAAGCGACATCGGGGTGTTCATGCGTGACATCATTTCAATCCATAGGAAGAAGGGGTGATTCAAGTTCAGCTCGAAAGTGGCCCGACTCCGATTGTTGTCATCTGCCCGAGTGGAAATTGATCGAGCAGTTGACGAATGCCTTCGAGTGTAATCCCTTGGACGATCGCGACATCGTCGGCGATCGTCCGGTACTCGCGACGCAGCAGCCAATTACCGCCGAGGGCACCCAGTCGTCCCATCGGCCGTTCTCCACGTAAAACCAGCCGCGAACAAACTTTGTTCTTGGCCTGTTCCAGCTCATCGGCCGTCACACCTTGACGGTTGACGGCGGCGTAAATGTCGGTGATCCGCTGAAGATTCGCCTTTGTTTCTTCCGGCGGACCGTTCAGGAATGTCAGATATGATCCCGCATCTTCGTATTCGTAATACCCCATCTCGGCGGACTCCACGAGCCCCGGATCCAGCAGTTCCCAATACAATCGGCTGTTACATTCATCGCCCACGATGACCGACAATAGCTCGGCTGCGAAACGCAGCGGATCGTTACCCGATGGCGCGGGTGACAATTGAATCAATTGTTGTTGCTGACACTGATCCTTGACGATGTATTTGGTCGAAGGCTTTGGCTTAGCGGGCAATACCCGACGTTCCGTCCGACCCGCTGGCCAGTGACGACAATGAAGATTGGCCAACTCCAGAACCGAGTTCCAATCGGTCTGACCGGTGACTGCCAGGACAATATTGCCTGCGAGATAATGTTTCCCGTGGTAAGCCCGCATTTGTTCCGACGACAAGGCCCCGACGCTTTCTGTCGTGCCCAACACGGATTGACTGAGCGGATGTCCGGCAAAATGAGCCTGCATGACGTTGTCGTAGGCGACGGAAGAGGGCTGATCGGCGTACATGCCGATCTCTTCCAGGATCACGTTTTTCTCCATGTCGAAATCTTCTTGACGCAACGTCGGAAAGAGGATGCTCGACTGAATTTCAAACGTCTTCGGCAGGTATTCCGAAAGCGTGGCCGCGTAATAAACGGTGCTTTCTTCACCCGTGGCCGCGTTGTTGTCGGCCCCCAGTTCATCAAAGATGCGATTGACGTCTTCACCCGAAAACTTGTCGGTCCCCTTGAACGCCATATGCTCGAGAAAATGGCTGACACCCGAGATTTCGGACGTTTCGTCGCGTGATCCGGCCTTCACATAGAATCCGAATGCGACGCTGTGAACGTCGGGATTAATCTCGGCAACAACTTCGAGCCCGTTATCGAGCGTCGTATGATGAAACGTCATGCGGCCTTTCTGCGGAACGGAGACTCCGCACCGTTTTTCATAAGACAATACGCGAACTGAACCCCGATTGTTCACACGCGGATCGCAGTGATACCGGTGTGCGTCGCAGGGCGATCGCCTGGCAACGGCCTCAATTATCGCTGTCAGAAGGATCAAATCAGTATCTAGGTGTACCCGAGTGCGCGCTCAGTTTCCAGCGGTAACCGGCACCGAAAATCGGGCCGCGATTTGCCGCACCGCCAATCTTCCACTGCCCAACCATCCCCTTGTCGTACGCGTTCCTTCGATCACCTGGCGAGTGAACGACGGACCAGGGGCTCGCTGAATACAGACTGCTGAGAGTTTTCAAACCGAATCGCACTCGGTATAGAGTCACGGTCATTCCCGGGGATTTTTCCGACAATTCCGAGATCTTTGCTTGAGGATCCTTTGTATGGCTTTGCCACTTTCCCGCCGCCAGTTCTTGTCCGCTTCCGCGGCGGCCATCACGGCTGCTGGTGCTTCCTCGCTGCCCAACCGACTGTTGTTTGCAGACGCTCCGAAAGATCCCGCACCCTTGTTCAAGATTTCACTCGCCCAATGGTCCCTGCACAACACCTACTTCGATAAGAAGGCTGATCCGATCGACTTCCCCAAGCTCGCCAAGACCGAATTTGGGATTGAAGCGGTGGAATACGTCAATCAGTTCTTCATGAACAAAGCCAAGAACAAAGCCTATCTGAGCGACCTCAAGAAGCGGGCCGACGATCATGGCGTGACCAGTGTGCTGATCATGTGCGATGACGAAGGCGACCTGGGCGACCCCGATCACAAGCAGCGTCTGGAAGCGGTCGACAACCATAAAAAATGGGTCGAAGCAGCCAAATTTCTGGGATGCCATTCTGTTCGCGTCAATGCCCGATCCAGCGGCACTTACCTCGACCAGATGAAGCTTGCCGCGGACGGTTTACGCAAACTCAGCGAATTCGGGGCAAACCATCAAATTGGCGTGATCGTCGAAAATCACGGCGGACTGTCATCGAACGGAACATGGCTGTCTTCCGTGATTCATACCGTCAATCACCCCAATTGCGGGACTCTGCCCGACTTCGGGAATTTCAACATCACCGAAAAGGTTCAGTACGACCGCTACAAAGGGACGGAAGAGCTGATGCCCTTTGCCAAGGGGGTCAGCGCGAAGTCCAACGAATTCAACGAACACGGCGACGAAGCCCACATTGATTATCGAAAAATGCTGAAAATCGTCCTGTCGTACGAATACCACGGCTGGGTTGGTGTTGAGTACGAAGGAACAAAACACAGCGAGGTAGACGGGATCAGGTTGACGAAAAAATTGCTGGAAAAGGTTCGCGATGAACTGACTTAAGGCTCGTTCGCTGGCCTTGCGTTCCGCGTTGTGTTATCTCTTTTGGGCTGGATTCTGTGCTCACAGGTCATTTTTGAGGTCCACCTTCCGCCGAAAGACCCGTTGAATGGAACAGTTGATTGATAGTCTGCAGAAACTGCTCGTCGCCAGCTGGGACGTCGTGGTTCAGATGCTGGTCCTGGTCGTCCCTTGGGCACCACTGATTGCGTGGATCGCCTTTTGGCTATTGGCGGTGAACTGGGAAAAGCTGTACCCCGTGCTGGCCAAGGGCGGAATTATTGGCGTGGCGCTGATCGGATTGATGATGATTCTGGTTTGGGGATTGATCGCCCCCCCTGCAAGTGGTGTGCATCATCTGTTCGGACTGCAACCGGGCAACTTTGCCGGTAAAGCCATTTATGTGACGATGTTGATGGCCATTATGGCTTTGTGCGGTTCCGTTCAGCTCTCTGGTGCCTGTGGTTCACTGGTGAGTTTTCCCGATGACGACCACGATGATCACGGACATGCGGTTGATGGTCACGGCGGACACGGTGGTGCTGCTGCCGCCGATCACTCACATCACGATACGTCTCACAATCATTGACGATTCTCGTCACGCTGTCCGACCGAAAGTTCTGTCCAATTAAAGTCGAATGTCGCGTGCATCGTAAGACGTTGGACATTGGCCGCACGGTCTTGGCAAAGACAGGGGCAAGCAGCGTTCACCTGCCGACCAGTGCCCTGCCTAAACGGTTTTAAGATCCGACTCGGAAACGAATTTCCCAGAATGTCTCATTCAAGCCCACGAGAAGAATAATGTTTGCAAAGCTCGGCGAGTTTATCGTCCGTGCCTGGCCAGCGGTGCTGATCGCCTGGGTAGTGGCAGTGCTTTGCGCTTCGCTTGCCGCTCCACCGCTGGATCGAGTCGCCGAAACCGAAGAATTTGCCTTTTTACCCAAGGACAGCGCCAGCCTCACGGCCGAAAAACTGTATCGAGACGCGTTTCCCAACGGATACTGCCCCAGTCGCATTGTGATTATCGCCTGGCGCAATGATGGACTGACTCCGCACGACGAAGAGTTTCTGGACGACAACGTCGACGAGGAAGAAGAAGGGGTCGTCATCGATGACCCCAAACGAAAATTTGAACTGCGCGAACAGCTGCAAAAAATCGCCACAGAATCGGCCGCCACGGCTGCGGCCGATGGCACGACTCCCATCGTTACCAAGATTCGCACGTTCCGAGACCCGAACGTCGGCAAGCTGCTGCAAAGCGCCGACAATAAGGCCGCGTTGTTGCTGGTCGAGCTGACAACGGAATTCATGGACAGCCGGAACCGCATTCCTGTTGGCCAGATCGAAGAACTGCTCGCCAATCCCGAATTCAAACAACACATTCCCGAGGGTCTGTCGATCCAGCTTAGCGGTGAAGCCACGGTCGGCCGTGACATGATCAACGCCGCTCGCGATAGCGCCAAAGCGACGGAATTGTTGACGGTGGCGCTGGTCTTAATCCTGCTGGGTGCCATCTACCGCGCCCCGCTGATGGCCATCATTCCGCTGGTGACTGTCGTCGTTTCGGTGAAGCTGTCGATGTCCCTGCTGATCCTGATGGCCCTCCAGAAATGGGTGGTGTTATTCCAAGGAATCGAAACCTACGTCGGCGTGTTGATGTACGGTGCCGGCGTCGACTATTGCCTGTTTTTGATCGCCCGCTACAAGGAAGAAATTGATACCGGCGCCAGCTATGACGAGGCCGCATCGAACTGCATCGCCAAAGTCGGTGCGGCGATTGCCGCCAGTGCCGGCACAGTCATCTGCGGTATCGGGATGATGATTTTCGCCGAATTCGGCAAATTTCGAGATGCCGGAATCGCCATTTCGTTCGGGCTGACGATCGTGTTGATCGCCTCGCTGACGTTCACCCCGGCCTTCTTGCGTCTCGCAGGGAAATGGGCCTTCTGGCCCCAGCTACGAACCGAACGAGTTACCGGGGGTTGGATCTCTTCGTCCTCGTTGTGGTCGCGACTCAGCGAATTTCACCTGGTTCAAAACACCTGGGAAATCGTGGGCCGAGCTCTGATCAGAATGCCCATGAGAATCTGGCTGGCCAGCATCTTCCTGATGACGCCATTCGCGATTGTCGGTGTCGTTTTTTATACCCATCTCAGTTACGGACTGTTGTCTGACCTGAATATCAGCTCTCCCAGTGTTCGCGGAACCCAGGCCGTTCGGTCTCATTTCCCCGCGGGCGCCACGGGGATGATCACGGTGCTGGTGAAAAACGACGACGTCGATTTTTCCAATGAAGAAACCGGAATCACGCTGATCGATGAACTGACCAAATCACTTTACGACCGAAAAAAGGAATTGGAACTCGCGGAAATTCGCAGCATCGCTTATCCACGCGGTGCAAACGAGAAGCGACTTCTGGAGTTGTCGGCCGGCCCGACACGGAAAAAGACCTTCGAAAAATCCAAGGAATATTACGTCTCGAGCGGGAACTTCCCCCGACACGTCACGCGACTGGAAATCACGGCGGAAGTCGATCCCTTCGCCCGTGATAGCATGACGCATCTGACGCGACTCGAGCAGGAAATCCATCAACTTCTGCCGGGAGCGTTGAAGTCGGGAACGGAAATCCTCATGTCCGGCCCGGCGGCCAGCATTCGCGACCTGAAAAAGGTCACCGACGGCGACCAGATTCGGATCGATTTGCTAGTGGTCTTTGGCGTGTTCGTGATCCTGGTGCTGCTACTGCGAAAAGTGGCTCTCTGTTCGTACCTGATCCTGACGGTCCTGTTCAGTTACCTGGTCGCCCTGGGCGCGACCTATGCATTTTTCTCGTTGACCGATCCGCATTTCGCGGGACTCGACTGGAAGGTGCCGATGTTCCTGTTCACGATTTTGATCGCGGTCGGGGAAGACTACAACATTTTCCTGATGACACGCATCGAGGAGGAGCAACTCGAACATGGTCCCGTGAAAGGCGTTATCGAGGCACTGTCCAAAACGGGCCGCATCATTTCCAGTTGCGGGATCATCATGGCGGGGACATTCGCCTCGCTGTGTGCCGGATCGTTAAAGGGCATGATTCAACTCGGTTTCGCACTCGCATTCGGGGTGCTGCTCGATACGTTTGTGGTGCGGCCCGTGCTGGTCCCTGCGTACCTGGTCTTGCTGCACAGTGGTCGCTTCGGAAAAATCGGGACATGGCTGGGTGGACCGCCTTGTGATCCGAAACCCGCTGAACCGGCCGTGGCGGCAGAGCCCACTTCCTCGACTTGAAATTCCTTTAGTTGAAATCCTGACCCCATGACGACAGACCGGCTGGTGACTCGTCGCCATAAGCTCGTTCAATCCCTTCGTAAAGCTGGCGTTGCTGCATTGCTGGTGACAAATCCCAAAAATGTCACTTATCTGACAGGATTTACAGGTGAGGATTCTTACCTGCTGATTGGCCCGAATTTGTTGCGGATCTTCAGCGACAGCCGGTTCGAAACGCAACTGCAGGACGAGTGCCCCGAAATCCCGGCGGAAATTCGCACCTCACGCACCACAATGATCGAATTTCTGGTTCGCGAAATTCCCCAGTTCAAATTGTCCGCTGTCGGAATCGAAGCCTCGTCAATGACGGTGGCGATACGCGATGCATTGGCGGAAAAACTGTCCCCGGTCGAACTGGTGTCGCAAACCGGTTTGATCGAAGAATTGCGGCAAATCAAAGACGCGAGCGAAATTGAAGAACTGCGAATGGCCGTCAGGCAGGCCGAGTCGGGATACGCTTTGATGAAGTCGCTGCTCGTCCCGGAAATGACCGAGCGTCAGGCGGCGCATGAACTTGAGCACGGCATGCGGCGATTCGGCGCCCTGAAGGCGGCGTTCGAACCGATTATCGCGGTTGGCGATCACTCGGCTTTGCCCCATTATCGAGCGGGACTACGACACTTTGACGAGTCTCCCTTTGTGCTGTGCGATTGGGGTGCCGTCAGCCCCAAAGGGTATCACAGTGACTTGACGCGAGTTTGGGCCACCGGTAAAGTCCCGCCCAAACTCCACAGGATATATGGAGTTGTGTTAAATGCTCAACAAGCCGCCATGGCGACGATTCGTCCAGGGGCAAAATGTCAGGACGTTGACGCTGTGGCGCGGAAAGTGATTGATCAGGCAGGTTACTCAAAATATTTTGGCCACGGGCTGGGCCACGGCATCGGGTTGGATATTCACGAAGGGCCGCGGTTGAGTCCCATCTCCACCGACGAACTGATTCCCGGTATGGTAGTCACCGTCGAGCCGGGGATATATCTTCCTGGTGTGGGAGGCGTTCGAATTGAAGATGATGTGCTGGTCACGCGAGACGGCTACGAAGTGCTGACGTCCGTGTCCCGCGAGTTGGAAGGTGTGATCTCGTGAAACGGGCACCACTCAAAACTTCCCCGAAACCGACAAAAAGGAAACGCATGGTTGAACCATCCTCTTCCGGAGATGCTCCGTTTGATCTCGATAAGCTGCAGCAGTTGGTTGAGATGATGGAAAAGCATGGACTGAATGAAGTCCATTTACGACGTGGAGACGAACAGTGGCGGCTGCGACGTGGGGCGAAAGAACCTGTGCAAACAGCCTCTCATCAGCCACAGGCCTACTTCATGCCGTCGCCATCCCACGCTCCGGCGGCCGCCTCGGCCCCGGCAGCTCAATCAGCGACGGCCGCTGCCGATCCGAACGCGGGTGGACTGTTGATCAAAAGTCCGACGATCGGAACGTTCTATGCCACACCGTCGCCCACTGATCCGCCGTTCGTCGGCGTGGGGTCTGTCGTGACACCGGAAACCGTCGTCTGTACCATCGAACAAATGAAGGTGTTTAATCAGATTCAGGCCGGAGTCAGCGGCACGATTACGGCGGTGCTCGTCAAGAGCGGCGACGCAGTCGAGTTCGATACTCCTCTATTCCGTTACAGCAGTTAACCGGCATCTGCCGCAGCAAAAATGGGTCGGCATGTGATGGTAGAGCCACACGTCCGGCAAGATTTCGACAACGTCGTCATCCTGTCGCGTGTGTGCCGCATGCCGGGTGACTTTCGTCTTCGAACACAGAATCGTCCCGCTCAATGTTCCAGCGTATCCTGGTTGCAAATCGGGGTGAGATCGCCCTGCGAGTTTTTCGGGCCTGTCGTGAAATGGGCATCGAAACGGTTGCCGTGTGCAGTGCCGCCGATCGAGGTGCCGACTATCTGAAAGCGGCCAACGAGTCGATCTGTATCGGCCCGGCGGCAGCCAATCAGAGCTACCTCGTGATCAAAAACATCATCGCGGCGGCCGAAATTGGGAATGTCCAAGCCATCCATCCCGGCTATGGATTCCTTTCCGAAAACGAGCATTTCGCCGAAGTCTGCCGCGAATGCAAAATTGAATTCATCGGCCCCTCGGTCGATGCCATGGCCAAGCTGGGTGACAAAGTCACCGCCAAGGAAATCGCCAAAAGCGCTAAAGTGAACCTGGTTCCCGGTAGCGATGGCTTGATTACCAGCGAATCCGAAGCGCTCGTCATCGCCGAAAAAATCGGTTACCCCGTGCTGATCAAGGCCACGGCCGGCGGCGGCGGAAAAGGGATGCGAGTTGCCCGCAACGACATCTCGCTGAAAGCCGGCTTGAAAGCCGCCGCGATGGAAGCCGAAAAGGCGTTCAACAACGCCGGCGTCTATCTCGAAAAGTACATCGAAAATCCCCGGCACGTCGAAGTGCAGATCATCGCCGACCTGCACGGCGAAGTGGTACACCTGTGGGAACGCGACTGCTCGTCCCAGCGACGCCATCAGAAGCTGATCGAAGAATCGCCCGCCCCGAATTTGCCTCAATCGGTCCGGGAAGATATCTGCAAGGCGGCCGTTCGCTTGATCCAAACGGCCAATTACACAAATGCCGGAACCGTCGAGTTCATCGTCGATAAGAACAATCAGTTCTACTTCATCGAAGTCAACGCCCGTATCCAGGTCGAACATCCTGTCACCGAAATGGTCACTGGTGTCGACCTGATTCAGCAGCAGATCAAGGTCGCCTCGGGCGAACCACTGCCCTGGAAGCAACGAAGTATTCCGTGTAACGGTTCGGCCATCGAAGTCCGTATCAATGCCGAAGATCCTGACAACGACTTCCGCCCGTCACCGGGAAAAATCACCAAGCTGCGCATCCCAGGCGGCAATGGCGTCCGCTGGGATTCACATATCCACGAAGGCTATGTCGTCGGACCTTATTACGACTCGATGATTGGCAAATTGATTGTCCATAAGCCGACCCGTCCCGAAGCGATTGCTTGCATGAAGCGTTGCCTGGACGAATTCGTCGTGGAAGGGATCAAAACGACGATCCCGCTGCTGAAACGGATATTGAATCACACGGCCTTCGTCGAAGGCAAGATGGACACGACGTTCATCGAACAAAAACTGCTCGCCAAATAGTGAATCGAACCGAGCCCCCGAATTCGAACGCCCGACTGCGGGTTTCGAGAGCAGCTCGGCTCGATCGGAATTGTCTGCATCAGAAAAAGGAAAATGGAAATGAAGGTTGGACTGCTGACAGGTGGAGGCGACTGCCCCGGTTTGAATCCTGTGATCCGCGGAGTCGTTCGGTCGATCCACAATGCGGGCGGTGAAAGCGTGGGCTTCATCAACGGATGGAAAGGCGCTATCAATGGCGTCACGATGCCGCTGACCATCGAAAACACCGACGATATCATCAGCAAAGGCGGCACGATTCTGGGATCGTCCCGTACGAACCCATACAAGGAAAAAGAGCGCGACGTTCCCAAGCTGCTCGAAACGTACAAGAAGCTGGGCCTGGACGCTTTGGTCGCCATCGGTGGCGATGACACCCTGGGCGTGGCCAGCAAACTGTACGCCGACTACAAGCTCAACACGGTTGGCTGCCCGAAGACGATCGACAATGACCTGAGTTGCACCGATGTGACCTTCGGCTTCGACACGGCGATTAACATTGCCGTGGAAGCGACCGAACGAGTCCGCACAACGGTCGAATCGCACCGACGCATCGGTGTCGTCGAAACGATGGGACGGCACGCCGGCTGGATCGCGTGTGAAGTCGCCATGGCTGTCGGTGCCGATTATGTCCTGCTGCCCGAAATTCCGGTCAACATCGACGACATGTGCGCCATCCTGAAGAAGCGCCGCGATGCCGGAAAGCAATGGGGAATTGTGATCGTCAGCGAAGGGGCCAAGCTGATCGGCGGCAGCAAAGTCGTGACACAGACAGCGAAGATTGACGCCTTTGGTCACGAACAACTGGGCGGTATCGGCCAGTTGGTCGCTCAGTTGATCGAAGAAAAAACCGGCATTGAAACTCGCGATGTCGTGCTGGGACACATTCAACGTGGCGGTTCGCCGACGGCGTTCGATCGCATCCTGGGAACTCGACTGGGTCTGGGCGCCGGTCGACTGGTTCAGGAAAAGAAGTTCGGCCGTATGGTCGCACTGGCAGGCACCAAGATCATCGACGTGGCCTTGGCCGATGCCGTCGGTCAAATGAAGACGGTCAGCCAGGACTGGATCGACGACGTCTACGCGTTCAGCAAGTAGCACCAGCGTTACACTGAATCACCCGTGTGCCGGACAATGCTTCGAGAACCAGGTCTCGGAGTGAGATGATGGAAGAGCCGAACTCACTGATTCGCTGGACCATCTTCGTTTTCGGCGGTGGCGATGCCGCGACCTGGGGAGCTTTCGGGATCGCGGCCATCGCCTTCCTGAGCCTTGCCCCAGGTCGCCACAGGCCCGTACGACCATTTGTCGCGGGAACCATCGTCGCCGTTTGTCTGGCAATCATCGCCTGCGCCTCCCCGCCCATGCCCATCTGGTTTCAGTGCGTCACGGGGGCATGGCTGGCCGTGACCTTGATCGAGGTCAGGCGCAAGCCGGTGCCGTGCCGCGATACTGCGGCTCGTCCGGCTGAAGGCACTTTGACAACCTCGCGTACCGTCTTGTGGTACGTTCCGTTCGCCTGGTTGCTGACGGCGCTGGCCCTGGAACTACCGTTTCATTTCTGGTTTGTTCCGACGAAACCCATTTCCACTCTGCTGGTCATCGGTGATTCGGTTACGGCCGGGTTAAACGATGGTGAAGACACTTGGCCCCGTCAGCTGTCGCGAACTTCAGCCGTTGAAGTGCTCGATGCATCACAACCGGGCGCCACGCTCCGATCGGCTCGACGTCAGAATGCGCTCCTCGCCAATCGGCCGGGCCTGGTTGTCTTGGAAATCGGTGGCAACGACCTGCT
>CAIQIR010000095.1 GCA_903871875.1 uncultured Schlesneria sp. | reverse complement strand
TAGTGACGATCGTTCGGACAGTTCTCCCGCCGTGCTGGGGCCGTACAGAATGAGAAAGTCGAGGCACTTGTGGTCGGTGACATTCAGGCCAAGGCGATCGGCCACCGATTGATGAAACATGATCGTTTCGCAGCTGAGCCGCCGCCCTGCCCAATTGATCGGATCGAGGTTGTCTCCGCATTTGACAGGTTTTCTTGACACGATTGGCTCGTCGAAGATATTGTCTTGAAAATTAAGATACTTGATTATTGTACCAAAATCGCGATGGGGCGTGAACGGAATCGCCGCCAGAAATACGAAGGATTGAGTTCATGACTAAACCGTCGACCTCTTCTGTGGTGAACTCTGATAATCCCCCCACGTCAAGTTCCGAGGGGCCGGAAACGAAGCCCTCGCGGACGCCGATTAAGTTGGCGGTTCCGACGCTCTTTCTCATCGTGTTCTGGGTCGTCACCGAAGTCAGCTATCGTCTTGAGATGGGGATGTTCTATCGCTTCGTCACGCGGATGATCACCCTGTTGGTGCTGCTGCTGTTTTTTCTGGGATGGGGATTGACCCGCCGACATTTCACCTGGGCTCAGCGCGGACTCGCTTTGGCGATCATCGTCGGTACGATGACGGTCGCCGGGGTCTGCGGTCACCCCGCTACCGGAACGTTCGCCACCGGGATGATCGGTCTACCATTTGTACTTACGCTCTCGGTTCTTTGGCTCTGGTGGACGCGCTACCGCACTGCCCGGGTCGAATTGACGGGTATTGGCGTTTTTGCCGTCTTGGTGTTTGGCGTTGTCGCGTTGCTTCGCTGGGATGGACTTGACGGGCGGCAACGGGCGGAACTGAGTTGGCGGTGGACGCCCAGTCCAGAAGAGCGTTTTCTGCAGCAAGGCGTTCAACGCACGGTGATTCCCGCCAAGGATCCGCGTCCGCAGCTAGAGGAAACCTCCGGCGATTGGACCAGCTTCCGTGGTGGTGAACGCGAAAGCGTAGTGAAGGATGTCGAAATGGGCGACTGGAGTTTGTCGCCGCCTCGGGAAGTGTGGCGAAAGCGAGTGGGGCCAGGCTGGTCCAGCGTGATTGCTGTCGGGAACTATCTGTTTACTCAAGAGCAGCGAGGTGATCGCGAAGCGGTTGTCTGTTACGACTCTGTCACCGCAGAAGAGATTTGGGTTCACTCACCAAGCGATGCTGGCGAACGATTTGAAGACAGCCTTTCGGGAACTGGGCCTCGAGCGACGCCGACATTTCATCAGGGACGAATTTATACCTATGGGGCAAAAGGAAAACTGGAATGTCTGGACGCTGTCACAGGTGAATCGTATTGGTCGCACTCGTTGTTCGCGATGGTCGACGTTGCTGTTCCGCAATGGGGGGCCGCGACATCACCCACCATCGTTGATGATAAAGTGGTGGTCTTTGCGGGGGGGAAGAATCAGAACAGTTTGCTGGCGTTTGACCGTTTGTCAGGGGAATTGCGCTGGCAAACCCCGGGTGGAACCATCAGTTACAGTTCGCCACAGGTCATGACGATTGCCGGCCAGCGGCAGATTCTCATGCATGACGACGAAGGGCTGAACGGCGTTCTGATTGAAGACGGCAAGCTGCTTTGGAGGCATGCGAGCCCACACGCAGGTTCGTTCCAGCCGATGTTGCAATCTCATTTGATTGCGAATGATCGCTTGATCATCAATTGGGATTCGGGGCTGCTCTGTTTGCAGGTTCGTCGAGTTGGCGACACGTGGCATTTGGAAGAGCTTTGGACCTCCAATCGTTTGAAGCCCTCGTTCAACGATTTTGCCATTCATGGTGATCACATCTATGGATTGGACGATGGCATTCTGTGCTGCGTCGATCTGACTACGGGCCAGCGGAAGTGGAAACGGGGCCGCTACGGATTTGGTCAATTGTTGTTGCTGCCAGAGGTCAATGAATTGTTGGTGTTGACCGAGCGAGGCGAAGTCGTCCGCGTGGCCATCGATCCGACGGCACATCGGGAAAAAGGACAATTCAAAGCGATCGAGGGCAAAACCTGGAACCATCCCATTCTCGTTCGCGACATGCTGGTTGTCCGTAACAGCGAAGAAATGGCCTGTTTTAACCTGACCAAATCCCCGCTGAGCAGCAGCGGTTCCCAATGAGGTGAGACTTCTTCGCAATTTGGGAATGAGCGTGGGAGGCGATATTGCTTCCAATCGATTCATACGATTTCGATGTTCAGACCATCGTCAGGTCTTGAAAGGACATGGGGCTCCATTCAGTCAACTTGCCGCGCAGCGGGAATCGCAATCACGTGCAATCCCCTTCCTATCGTGGTTATTTTGGCAACGACACATGATGGAAGCGTCCCTTGGGGGAGGGGGCTGGATCTTTCAATTCCATCAGGGCATAGGTGATCTCGTCCAAATCGCTTATTGGCCGATCTCCCAAATAGCGATAGCGAAGATTCTGCTGCTTGTCGAAGATCAAAACACCATGGGTAATTGGTGGCGGGTTTGATGCGGTCGTTGTGGGTGTCAGCGATGCCGTCTTGGTGGGCGACAGTTGCGGTTGGGCATCACATTGGGCGAGATCGAAGTCCTCTGGAACGCTGTGAAATGTGAAGTGATCTTTGGTACTCAGTCCCAGGCTGGCCAGCTCTTTAGGTTTGAACGGTGTCGCGCTCATACATTTGATCGTCGCATCCAAATCCTTCAGTGGATCCGACCGCTTCCAAAGCTTGATGACACCTTCGACACAATGCGGACATCCCATCCCCGTGACGAAGACGAGCACATTGTTTTTTCCCTGTTCGAGGCTCAAGCCTCCGATTCGGATTTGATCCTTAGTTGCCAGCCGTTCGAGTTGGTAAAAATCAGGGTATTGTTCGCGCGAAGTTCCGACGATGTTGATGTCTTTCATCATGCCCTGATCTTCATGGTCGAGAATGTGGCAATGAAGAACTGATCGTCCGGCATAGTCGGTCGGAATAAAGTGAACTTGGGTCACTTCTTCCCGGCTGATCACAATCGTGTCTTTCCAGATGTCCAGCGCGGGCACGTAAAATGGGTTCACATGGATGTGGAATGGGTGCTTGACCGCTTCGGCCACGCCTGGCAGAAATTCTCGGACACCCAGATTCCAGATTTGCGGAGTGTCGATCGGCATGGAAATACTCTCGGTGGACCCCGATTCGGCGTAGGGCTTCCCCGCGCCGTGAGCAACGTTCGAAACGCCAAATCGTTGTTTGTCGGCGAATGTGAAATTCAAATTCAAGGTCTGCGCACCAGTCATATCGGGAGCAGGACGTTTCAACCGTGCGAGCTGTGACGCGAGCGGCAATTTCATCGGAGTAGCCAGTTGTCCGCTCACGATCAACTTTGCTGCGGGAAGCGCATTCTTAACGGGACCCATTTGCGTTCTTGTCAGTCGCTTGGCTTCGGAGGGGAGCAGCCAATACTCGCCGTCGACAGCTTTGTCTGTCACCCGAACGAGCAGATCGCTACGGTAGCCCGGATAGAGATCCGTGCTGGCCTGTTTCGTCAACCTTCCGGTGGGAATTCCATCGGTCGCAATCTCGTACGATTCAATCGCGTCGGTGATTTGAGGCGTGGTCACCGAC
>CAIQIR010000094.1 GCA_903871875.1 uncultured Schlesneria sp. | reverse complement strand
TCATGACGTTCGACGAACTGGTCAATGCAGCGAAGAAAGCAGGCTTTGCATTTGTCCGCCAACAGAGGTGTCCGCACGACGAGCGTATCGGGGCAGAGCGTTTTCCGAAGACATTTGTGGAGTTTTGGCGACGCGAAGCGGTGCGACAATTTCCCGCCATCATGGTCGTCTCCCCAAATCATAGTGGCGTTGTCGAGGAGATCGTGCAGTTCCTGAGGACAGCCGAACTGTGTGTCTCGCGGTTTCAGCCTGTGATCTATTCCGACGAACTGATTCGCACGATCTATCAGCGCTGCCCCTGGCGAGAGGCGCTGATCCGGTTTGTCGGTGAGATTTGTCCGCATCGGCGTGCGACGGCTCTGTGGATGGCAGGCGATACGACCACGCCTGACTTGCTGTATCGACTTGGACAATTCAAGAAGTGCTATCGCGATCGCTGGAGCAACATCAATGGGCCGGTGACCACGGACGGAATCAGAGCCATCATCCTTCCATTCCATGTCGCGGAGCCGTACGAATCCGAAGCCTTAGCCAATTTGGTCGAAAATTCCGGGAGCGGGTGTTGATGAATATGGATTTCGTCATCGCGGGAGCTTCGTTTCCGTGTGGTGTCAGAGAGTTGGGCGATGTCGCAACTCGAAATGGCTTCAATCCCATTTTTGTCGACCATCCGCACAACACTGAATCCATCAATGAAGATCTAGAGCCTCTGTTTCTGGAATCGAACCTTTCCGAGAATTTGAGACGTAGACATGGCGTTTACTTGCCGCTGCTTGAGAGCTGGGTAACTCAAGGAATAGCACTACCGGACGAAGCCAATCTGCAATTTGACAAACGTGCGGGAACAATCAGCCATTCCAAGATTTCTCTGTCATTGGCGTTGGCTGATGCAAACCTCAGTTTTGTCCCCCGTTTTCGCGTTCACGCCTTGGACGATGCGATGAATGCCGCCGTGAAATGCGGCTATCCCGTTGTCTTGAGATCTGACTGTGGATATTCGGGGCGGGGTGTTTCGGTCGTCAATTCACCCAGCGACTTTCGAGATCACTGGAAAAGCCAATACGAAGCCAGAGAGAACCACGACTATGTGGAGATGCGGTCGATTCTGGGTTCGTTTGAAGACGTAAAAGTGGTGGAACCGTGGCTGAATGGAGACGAATGGAGCATTGATTGCATCGTTGGGCCAACAGCAGTTCAACTGATTCGTGTTTGCGAAAAAATGATTGCGATTGTAGCCGGCAGACCCGTCACGCTTGGGTACCGAATCATTGATTCTAAGGATCTATTCGAGGAACTGAGGTGGGTGGCCCCACAGTGGTGTCGCAGTATTTTCACAACGGATGCAATCTCGTTCGCGAGTTTCGACATCCGTCGAGATCAAAACGGTGACCTCGTGCCGTTGGACTTCGGAAATCGCCTCGGCGGAGATCGAATTCCACAACTTATCAGAGCCGCGGCGCGGGGCGTGAATGTATATGCCGACGCTTTGGATGCAACCTTATCCAACAGGAGTCGCGAGGTTGCACCTTTACAGCCTGGCCACGCACTCATACATGAATTTGCCAAGTGCCCAAATGTCTTTTCGGAAATCTCTGTAATCAACCCCGGCGAGATCGTTAGGAAGAAGCCGCGTGAATTTGTTGTGAGTCAGACCGAGAGAGAACCGAGATTTTGCAAGGTGAACGCGATTTTGAGGCGATTCGAGACGAGCGAGCAATTCCGCGCAGCATGCTTGAGTTTGTTAGAGTAAGAGGTCGGGGGGAATTGAACCCGCATGTGAAAAAGAGCGAACGGGAGACGGTAAAAAGACCTATGAGAAATGCGCTACCTGCGGCGATGCAAATGCGGTGCATTTTTTGGACTGATTGGCAATTTGTGTCATTGGCTGACGCTGATTTGCAAATCGTGATGGCTGCATGGGGGCAAGTTCCTGAGGCTGTTCGCACGGCGATCGTGATGCTCGTACGGGCGGATTTGAAGGGGTTTGAAGCAACTCCATCGGGAAATCACCCTGGCCGGTTGAGTCGCCACGAACACCCGGAATCCGATCCAGATATGTCCATTTCGATCTAAACTGGACTTCAAGCCTGGCATCGTCCGAGAAGCGAATTGCATATTGGGGAGACATTGATACTTGGGGACTGCAATTTCTGGCAAAAGCCAGGCAAACGATCGGGGAAATCGACGCATTGATGATGACCGCCGAAGTTTTCGAACAATTCGCCCACCGCGCAGTTTCCGAACCTGTCGTGGCCAGTACCGAGGTACCTGCGGCGCTCAAGCAGTCCGAAAAACTCCTTTATGAGCAACTCCTCAATGCGAAATGCGGGCGTTTAGAGCAGGAGTTTCTGCCGGATGAGCTGATCCGCGAATCGATTCTGAATTGGGCAAATCGATGATTTGATTTGCATGTCATGTTGGCAAGTCGTCGCGAGATTGAGGTTAAATTCGCTGAAAAATGTGACCGCCGTTCAGTCGATTTATCGCCAAAAGTAGCCGACAAACTTGGGGTCCGTCGGGGATCAACTTTCTGAAAAACGAAGTGTTTGAACAATCCGAAACAGCCCCGTCACCAACAAATATCGACCAGTCAAAGTTGCTGTGAGAGATAGTGTTGTGCTTCCAGAAAACGCTGATTTTTCCGGTGGATGCCTTCGAAACGGATCGTAATGTCGGGTTGTGACACCCCGATGCGTGACACGCGTGCTCGCAAGTCACAGCAATATAAGGAGTTACTCAGACCATCAGCGAACAGGGTTTGGTAACGCTCTTCATCCGACTGCCGACCATAAACACGACTCATGAGTTCAATGTTTTTTTGGACGTTCGATTCACGGCGGTGAATCGAATCAGTCGCTAATTGCAGCTAGTCGAACTGCAGTCCGCCCATTCGTTCGCGGCAATTAATAACTCCGATCGTCTCGCTGATTACTCTTCCCGATCAATCCTTTGCAGATACGATGACAGATTCGTCACTGGGGCGAGGATGCCTGACAAAACATGAAACCGCGAAAGGCAATTTACCTTCCACTTGACGGCCAACCGCCATCGCTCATCGTCACTCAACAGATGCTGGTACTTCCCAGTTTTCTCACAAAGGATGTGATTTTCTGTCCGTGGGTACATACCCAGCGCAGGTTCGGCTCCGCTCGCTCTTTAGACTTATTCCATCGCTGCAGGAGTGTGCTCAATCGGGACTCCACCCTCGACCAGGGCGGCTCCTGTGACGACCAACCGCCAGCCGGTTCCTCAAAATACAATGCTGCTTCTGGCGAATCGTACCACCAGCTTCGGTTCCACAGACATTGATATACCTCTTGTGGATAGTCTTGAGCGTGGCGCGCAATGAAATGGCCGTCCCATTGCAATTCCTTGATCAGCTATTTCAGGATTCGCCGCCAAGGTCGATCTAAAGGCAATTCTGCGAGATCGACGGTTTGCAAGTGTGCCTGTTTTGCTCTAAGGTCCTGTCAGAAAAGAGCCTTTCGACCAATCGGTATCTCCAACCGACTTAAGCTTCGGAATCAAATCAATCCGTGCTCGATAACCTGATCTATGACATTTTGGCCCGAACACAGTGTGACACAGAACCTGCTGGCGGAAGCCAAGTGCGGAGACCGTGCGGCCGTCAATCGATTGCTGGAGCGACATAGAACCTCGCTTCGAAAGTTGATTCAATTACGTTTGGATAAGCGGCTTTCGCAACGAGTCGATGCCAGCGACATCGTTCAGGATGTGTTGTTTGAAGCCAATACGCGACTGCGAGACTATCTCGGCGACCCTCGGCTTCCATTTCATCTGTGGTTGCGGCAATTGGCTCAAGATCGAATGATCGACATGCACCGACGACATCGTAGCGCCCAGCGACGAAGTCTCGACCGCGAGCAATCACTTGCATCGCCGCAGTTCGCGGATCAATCCGGGTTCGACCTGATGGGACAACTGGCCGACCACGAACTGACGCCTGCAGCAGCAAGCATCCGCAAGGAGTTGGAGGTTCGTTTCCTTGGCGCCCTCGAACAACTGGATGAAGAAAATCGCGAAATCCTGCTCATGCGACATTTCGAGCAGCTTGGAAACAGTGAAGTCGCCGAGGTATTAGGTCTATCCGCCGCCGCAACTGGAATGCGCCATCTTCGAGCTCTTCGAAAATTACGGGAAATTCTCGGGGATTCTCCGTCGCAAACGGGGACCTATCATAAATAGAAGATGTTCAACTCTTTCGCAGAACCTGCTAGCGTCGGCTCTGGGTTCGACAGGCAAATTGGGCGTCGGCTTCGCAATCGGGACGTCATTATGATCAGTAAGGATGAATTGCTCTTATCACTCTTAGAGCGAATTCTCGAAGCATCGCGCGGTGGCAGTTCTGCAGCAATCGAATTGATTATTCGCGAACATCCTGAGTTGGCCGTCGAACTTCGTGAACTATGGGCTACGATGCAAATCGCGGAAGATTTCGCGAGCATTTCAGATCTATCCGACATTGCTGAGTTACATGATTCTGGCGACTCGATCGAGGTGGTCGACGCGCCCAAAAATTGCGGCGATTACGAGATATTGGGAGAACTTGGACGCGGGGGGATGGGCGTGGTGTATCGGGCGAGACAAAAAAGCCTCGACCGAATTGTTGCTCTGAAGATGATTTTGCGTGGTGATAAAGCGTCACCCGTAGACATCGCTCGGTTTCGTACCGAAGCGGAATCGGCAGCCCAGTTGGATCATCCGCATATTGTCAACGTCTATGAGGTCGGCGAGTTTGACGGTCGACCATTTTTCAGCATGAAGCTGATCGAAGGAACCACTCTGGCCAAACGGCTGACCGATGGTCCGCTGCCGTCCCGAACTGCGGCGGAAATGCTGGCGCCGATTTGCCGCGCGATTGCCGACGCGCATCGCCGCGGCGTGCTGCACCGGGATCTTAAGCCCTCGAACATCCTTATCGATGCGGATGGCCGAACCTATGTCAGCGATTTTGGATTGGCAAAGCGACTCTCCAACGGTTTGTCCGATGAAGAGATGGTCGATTTAAACGACATTAACCTGACGATGACTGGGGCGATCCTCGGAACACCGGGTTACATGGCCCCGGAACAGGCCGCTGGTCGACGCGGAGAGATCACTTCTGCAACCGATATCTATGCATTGGGAGCAATCCTTTACGCGATGTTGACGGGGTATCCGCCGTTTCAAGCTGCATCCGCAGTCGACATTGTGCTGATGGTTCGCGAGCAGGATCCAATACCGCCTCGAATGCTGAACCCCAAAGCCGATGCCGATTTGGAAATGATCTGTCTTAAGTGTCTTCAGAAGCCGGTGGATCTTCGGTACGCAACAGCCGACGCACTCGCCGATGATCTGGAAGCCTACTTGAACAACGAACCAATTTCGGCGCGATCAACCCAGCTCTCACAGATCATTTCGCTTGCCTTTCGCGAGACGCATCATGCAGCGATTCTCGAAAATTGGGGTTTGCTATGGATGTGGCACAGCTTGGTGGTCATGTTGCTATGTATGATCACCAACTGGGTACACTACAGTGGTGTTGAGTCTCGTTGGCCTTATGCGACCATTTGGTCGGTCGGCTCGATCGGATGGGCCTGCATTTTTTGGGAACTTCGTCGACGCTCGGGACCGATCACGTTTGTCGAACGCCAAATTGCGCACGTGTGGGCCGGAAGCGTAGGGTCGAGTTCCGTGCTATATCTCCTCGAATGGATTCTGGACCTACCGGTTCTGACATTGTCTCCGGTATTGGCATTGACGGGGGGAAACGTATTTTTCGCGAAAGCGGGGATCCTTTCGGGGAAGTTTTACGTGCAAGGTGTGGCGCTTTACGTCACGTCGGTCCTGATGGCGATCATGCAGCAGCATCGATCCACAGATTTCGGACTGTCGATTTTGGGCATTGTGCTTGGCTGCTGCTTCTTTTTTCCTGGCTTGAAGTACCACCGCATGCGAGTCCAAATCTCGCCACGGACCTGAGTCTGTACCAAGACCTGGTTTGTCCCAAAGCCAGCACCCTACGATTCTATGGATGAGCACTCAGCGTACCTTAAAGCTCAAAAAATGAACGCTGATATGCTGGACAAACTCCGTCCGAATCGACGTTTTGGCTGCTTTTCATGACAAACGGAAAAGAAGCGATTCGGTACCCACCAGCCAGAACGGTGATGCCGAGTTAAGAAACTTTGAAAATCTCTGTTAAGTCTCTTTAAAAATTGCGGTGCTTGCTGTAGCAAACAAGAGCGCAAGTTGAAAAAAAGCGGTTGTGGGTGGCACGGCTTGCGACCAGGTATTGGTGTCGAAAGTTGTCGAAAAGTCTGCTGCTGAAATGGGATATCAAAATTCTGGACGTGCATTAACAGTGGGGCGACCCCTTATCGCATCAACAGCCGCGCCGAGAAAACTTGACTAACCCCGAGAAACAGGAGTTTTGTGTTTTGCAAAGTCTACCGACTGTCATCGTTATCGGCGGTGGGCCTTCTGGAGCAACTGCGGCGACTTTGATTGCTCAACGGGGCTACCGAGTTCGTCTTCTCGAGCGAGAGAGATTTCCAAGGTTCCATATTGGCGAGTCGCTGATCCCGCAGACCTATTGGGTCCTCAAACGTCTCAACATGCTTTCGAAGCTGAAAGAAAGCAAATTCATCAAGAAATACAGCGTTCAGTTTGTGGCCTCCAACGGCCGTCTTTCCGAACCGTTTTATTTCCTCGACAACAATCCACATGAATCGTCTCAGACTTGGCAGGTTCGACGCAGCGAGTTTGATCGATTGATGCTTGAGAACGCCGCAGAACATGGGGTCGAAGTGCAGCATGGTGTGCGCGTCGTGGATGTCATCTTTGAAGGCGATCGAGCCGTCGGTGTACGCGTGCAGGGCGAGGATGGAGCAAATGACAGAATCGAACGAGCAGACGTCATTGTCGATGCGAGTGGGCAAAGTACCCTGATCATGGGCAAGCTGGGACTCCGACAGCGGGATCCGCTTTTGAGAAAGGCAGCGTGCTGGACCTACTGGCAGGGCGCTCAGCGCGATATTGGTCGGGACGAGGGTGCGACAGTCGTTTTGCAACTGCAAGGTAAGCAGGGCTGGTTCTGGTACATTCCTTTGCATGACGACATTGTGAGTGTCGGCGTGGTGGCCTCACATGATTACCTTTTTGGCAATCGTGACTTGAAAGACTTTGAATCGATCTATCAAGCCGAGGTGGAAAAGTGCCCGGCGCTGAAACAGCGAATCAGCAAGGCTCGGCGAGCAGACATTTACCGTGTCGCCAAGGAATATTCGTATCGTTCACGTGTTGCCGCAGGGAACGGCTGGGTACTTGTGGGTGACGCCCTCGGATTCTTGGATCCCCTCTATTCTTCGGGAGTGCTGCTGGCGTTGAAGTCAGGGGAACTGGCAGCAGACGCAATATGCGATGGGCTGGCCAGAGGCGATACTTCCCAGGCTCAATTGAGTTGCTGGGAGACAGAGTACTTTCGTGGCATGGAGCGAATGCGGCAACTGGTTCTGGCTTATTATTCCGGGTTGAGCTTCGGCAAGTTTGTCGCTCAGCATCCGCATCGAAAAGGCGATATCACGGACCTACTGATCGGTGACCTGTTCCGCCCCGAACTGGACGAGACTTTGGCACTAATCCAAGATGCGGTCAATTCCCATACTGCGATCGAGGCACTCGCGTAAAGCCAACCGATGTCCCATGTTCAATATGTTGAGAATCCAGATGTGATCCTGATTGGTAGCGGGGTCATGTCCGCGAACCTTGGGGTGATGCTGAAGCTGTTAGAGCCGCGACTTTCCATCCAGCTCTATGAAGTCGCAGACGGCTTGGCGCAGGAAAGTTCGGACGGCTGGAACAATGCCGGCACCGGACATGCTGGTATCTGCGAACTCAGTTACACGCCGACACGTGAGGCGGACGGATCCGTAAAGGTGGCGAAAGCAATTGAGATTTTTGAGCAATTTGAACAATCCAAACAGTTCTGGAGTTATGCCGTCTCCAGTGGCCTGATCGATAACCCGAAGGAATTTATTAACCCTGTCCCGCATCTGAGTTTTGTGCACGGCGAAGCGCAGGTCGATTTTCTACGAGCCCGGTACGCCGGCATGAAAGTCCATCATTTCTTCAGGGAAATGGAGTATTCCACGGAACGTGACACTATTGCCTTATGGGCTCCGCTTTTGATCGAAGGCCGTGGCAGCGTGCCGATCGCCGCGACAAAGATGAATGGTGGAACGGATGTGAATTTCGGCGCATTATCGCGGAAGCTCCTGAAATGGTTCGAACGGCAGGAAGGATGTGGAATCGCTCGCGGCCATCGAGTCGTAGGATTACGAAAAGTGAACTCCACGTGGGAAGTACGGGCCGAGTATTTGGCCGCGGGTGAAGTTCACACGAACCGCGCAAAATTCGTCTTCGTTGGCGCGGGGGGAGGAAGTCTGCCATTACTGCAAACCGCAGGTATTCCTGAAGCAAGGGGACTCGGTGGATTTCCTATCGGTGGCCAATGGCTGACGTGTGACAATACCGAGATCGTCGGGAGGCATCAGGCGAAAGTCTATGGACAGGCGCTTGATGCGGCTCCGACGATGGCTGTTCCACATCTCGATACGCGGATTCTCGATGGCAGAAGAACTCTGCTTTTTGGCCCGTTTGCAGCGTGGACAACCAAGTTTCTCCACAAGAAAGGCCGTTTTACGGACCTCCCTTTTTCTGTGCGCTCGGACAATCTTCTGACCCTGATGAAAATAGGATTCTCCAATCTCGATCTTGTCCGCTATCTGATCCAGCAAGGGACGCAAAGCATGGCTGATCGCCTTAAGGTGCTTCACGTCTTTTATCCCGCGGCCAAAATAGATGACTGGAAATTGATTGACGCCGGCATCCGTGTACAGGCAATCAAAAAGACGGATGGACGAACGGGGATTGTTCACTACGGTACCGAGGTAATCACGGACGCAGATCACAGTATCTCGGCGCTGCTCGGTGCGTCACCTGGTGCTTCGGTCTCCGTGAACATCATGTTCAAAGTCATCAAGAAGTGTTTCCCACATCTTTTGGCCAGCCCTCACGGTCGCACTCAGATGAAGACGATGATTCCCACTTATAATGAGGACATCAAGCTGGCTGCGAATTCCGAGCGATTTTATGCCGCACACCAGCACGCAGATGAAATCTTGCAGCTAATCTGACAGGATGATCGACGGAGGAGTGAGGCAGCCGACGACGAACAACTGGGAATATTGACGTTGAAGAGGAATTGAGTTGTGTCTGAACGCTACGATGCCTTGCTGATTGTTTCTTTCGGTGGTCCGGAAAAGCCGGACGACGTGATTCCATTTCTGGAAAACGTGCTGAGAGGCAAGCCAGTCCCTCGGGAACGAATGCTGGAAGTCGCTGAGCACTACTATCACTTCGGCGGCGTTAGCCCAATCAACTCTCAGGTCCGTGAACTGATGACATCGCTCCAGCACGAACTCAATCGTGCTGCGATTGATCTTCCTGTTTACTGGGGCAATCGCAACTGGCACCCGCTGCTCGGGGATACGCTTCGGAAAATGTCGGAAGATGGTGTCAAACGCGCCCTGGCATTCGTCACGTCGGCATACAGTTCGTATTCCGGTTGTCGACAATACCGTGAGAATATCGAACAGGCGCGGTCCGAGGTCGGCATCAACGCACCGACCGTCGATAAAATTCGCGTTTTTTACAATCATCCCGACTTCATCGCGGCAAACGCAGATCGGATTCGCGAAGCGTTGAATCGCCTTCCCGAAGCGATGCGCGGATCCACTTCAATTGCGTTCACGGCACATAGCATTCCGCGTAGCATGGCCGTCCACTGTAACTATGTTGCACAACTGACCGAGACTTGCCGACTGATCGTCGACGATTTGAAGCTTTCTCCAGATCGTTGGAACCTGGTTTACCAAAGCCGTAGTGGAAGACCGTCTGACCCGTGGCTGGAGCCCGACATTCTGGATCACATTCGGAACCTCAAGAGTCGAAGGGAAGCGTCGCTGGTCATTGCGCCGATAGGTTTTCTTTCGGACCATATGGAAATCCTCTTCGATCTCGACGAAGAAGCTCGCGAACTATGCGAAGAACTCGGAGTGATATTATCTCGTGCCGGCACGGTTGGAACTCACCCCCAATTCGTTTCAATGGTTTGCGAATTGATTCAGGAAAGACTCGGCCACGTTACCGAACGGCGGTCAATTGGAAGTTGTGGGCCGAGTCACGATGTCTGCCCAGTTGATTGCTGCCAGTATCCCATCTCCACCGGCAGGCCACCCGCAACGCGGTGACACCATCCGAACACGCTGCACAACTTAAGGCAGTGAAGATAGCCACAACCAGATTTTATGATTTGACGCCTTGCAGATGGACCTCAACGAACCAGAGTTTCTTATCGATGTTTCTCGAAATCCCCGTGAAGAGGTCAGCGGTATCCAAATCACCAAGTTCATTGGAGCGATTAATCGCAACACGCACAGCCTTGCCGATCTTTGCCATCGCGTTAGAGAGAACCTCCACATGATCCCGACCGCTCGTGATGTTCAGGGGATACGGTGCCAACTTTGTGAGTTGGTTGACAGTGTTAATTGTTCCTTCGGCTGTTCCACCGAGTGCTACGATCCTTTCCGCCACAGCATCTACGAATTATTCGGCTTCGTCAGCCACGCTGTCAAACAACTCGTGCAATGCGATAAACGTCGCACCTTTCACGTTCCAATGAGCCTGCTTGGCTTGAAGTTGCAGGTCAATCCGATCCGCCAGTCGCTCATTGAGAAACTGTGCCACCGCCGTTTGTGTTTCGGCTGGAAGATCGTTTTTGGTCGAGTTCATTTTCTGCATTCTTTGAAAAGTTTGTTCGCGCGAAGTGCAGCCATATTTTAGAGTGAACAGGGTGGGCTGTCACACCTCCTTTACGTGCGGGTGACTGCCCGAAGTCACTTTGTGACTCATCCGAGAGTCGGATCGCCCGGCTTCCAGTTGCAGGGAACGAGTGCATCGGTCTGAAGTGCTTCGAGCACACGAAGGACTTCAGCAACATTGCGACCGACGCCCAGGTCGTTCACCGCGAGCCAGCGTACACTTCCTTTCGGGTCGATCAGAAAAATTCCACGTTGAGCCAGGCCCTGTTCCTCGTCAAGCACGTTGAACGCAGCCGAAAGCCTGTGGTTCACGTCTGAAAGCATCAAATACTTGAGGTTCTTCAGGTCACGATGACTGTCACACCACCCCTTGTGTGCGTAGACACTGTCGGTACTGGCGGTCAGTATTACACAGTTTCTTTCCGCGAAATCACCGACGCTGCTGTTAAACGCCGCAATCTCCGTTGGACAAACGAACGTGAAATCCCGAGGATAAAAGAAGAGGCAAATCCACTGCCCCGTAAAATCAGACAGCGCAATCTTTCGAAATTGCTGTTCGGTATCGTCCTTTTGCCGATCGTACCCCTGAACTTCAAAATGCGGCGCTGGCTGACCTACTCGAATGCTCATGATCTCTCTCATACAGATGACGACAGTCCACGCGATGATCAATCTTTAAATGATTTCATCGTCCATACCGTTATCCGCAGAAGGTGCTGAGTCTTAACAACAAAGGAACCTTTTTCTGACGGTTCTCGATGATGCTGTTATCAGATTTCGTGACACTTTTGAGAGTCTATTTCAACTCGGATTCCAAATAGGTATTCCGTTTCCTCGTAAATGCGAATGTTCAAGCCAACTGACGGAACACCGGAAGCAATGTCACCACCCACGTGTCCCGCAGTAGCGCGCCGATAGCCGACGGAATTCGAAACCCGGCCCGGAAGAACGAGAACAGGAACATCGATACTTTGATCACGAACCGTGATCTTGATCACATCACGGTCAACACTGATTTACCGATCTGACGAAATGAAGTAAGGATCTACTCTGTTCACGCAGGAATTCCATCATTAAATGTGTGCTTTAATTAAAGTTTTAAAGGCAAACCGATTCAGTCAACTGGAAGAAAAACCCACAGGCTAGGTCTGCCACAGTTGCAGTGAACCGCGCGGCTCAAAAGACCCATCCCCGAAAGGCTCACGTACACCGTTGTTCGTGCGACGTCCCAACAGGATGTCCGAAGATGCGTTGACTGTCCACGAATACGATTTTCCACGCTGGGAATCGGATGAAAAATTGTTTCAACAATTCCTGGACGCTGCTGTTCGCCATCCAACAATTCATCGAGACGTCGAGTTGCCGAGATTAGCACATCGAAAGTTGTCCCGTCGACTCGAGCGAGGTTATCGATTGCGCTCACGGAACGGCGATTCAGCGTTGGGAGACTTAACAGTCCGATAAACGACCAAAGTGTAAACCAGAAGCTGAGATCAATGGTCCCACCAACTGTGCCTAAGCGATTTTTTCCCACGAGATAACACGCGATCGTGAGACCCGTCAGCGTGAAGACAATCGCTGCTACACGACCGCGTCGCCAGCTTCCCGTCTCGATCGAGATCGTTCGGCGCTTTATCGCGAAATCCAGTTCCTCGGGATTGAGCATCTCGTACCATTTGGCCGGAACAATGTGGCCAATTGGTCGGAACACTCCAGTCACTCCTCCAGTGAAAGCCTCATCACGATTCTTAACGTAAGCAATTGGGAGAGCCGTCTGATTCCCTGCGAAGTTAGCCGCTGAATCTCTGAAATTCAGTTGCGCAATGAGGGAGGCGAAGGTGAGGCGACCGAGCAGCAGCAACAATACGATTACGGAACTGGTCGCAATCGTAAGCGGCAAACCTCCCCATCGGCCCGCGAGGTTGATCGCAATTGCAGTCACAAACAGGATCAACGTGTGTCCAGCAACTCCCCTCAAGAGTCCAACGAGGAAGTCTGCTAAAGGCGGGTGAGACCGCTTGAAATGCTTCGGCAGGATGTAACCACCAACGATATCGAATGGCAAATGAATGATCGCATAACTCAGCACAAATACCAGAAGACTGAATTCTGGGCCTAACCTAAAAGATTCTGTGAACCGTTCAAAAAAGCCCGACGTCTTGAAAATCAGACCAAGGCTGGCGACTGTGACTATCGTTCCGACGGTTGTGATTCCCAGCCACAGTCGTGCGCGACCGTAACCAATTTGACGCCGTTCAGGAAATGTTTGTGCACTAGAACTTTGAATCTCAAAAAACGTTAGTTGGGACATGCTGATGTTTCTATCTTAATTTCAAAAATCATCTGATCCATGTGCTGAATCAAGGGACGCGAAATCCTCAAGTTGCATCTCGCTTCTCAACTTCGAGACCGACGAAAAGATAATTTGACGAACGCGCTCTTTGCTCAAGCCGATTTGCTTCGAAATCGCCTCCAGAGTTTGCCCACGCGAATGACCGTCCAGTCCAAAGCGGGCTTGAATCACGAACTTTTCTCGCTCAGAGAGCGACGCCAGGAGGCGATTAACAACAGTTACTCGTAATTGATTGGCTAATTCATCCGTTTTCTCGCAAGTTCGTTGATCAGGAAGATTCTCAAACCGAAGATCGTCTTCGGTTACCGATCTCAGTCGTGTTGATCTCACACGCTTCAAATAACGCAGCATTTGATTTCGCACCCCCCACGTGGAATAGGTGCTGAAGCGATACCCCAAGCTGACATCGAACAATTCCACAGATCGAATCAACGGTGTGGTTCCCTCACTGGTCAGTTCCGACAGTTGTTCCAAGGAGTCTGAGAATTTCCGAGCAAGCGCAACGACTAATCGAAGGTTACTTTCCACGATGTGATTTCGAACGCGACGAGCCTCATTAAGATCGGCGTCGATTCGTTTAATCAGAGAATTGTTAAGCCTACTGAGGTCAAGCAATCGTCGATTCCGTTCGGCTCGGAATTTCAGATAATTCATCAAGGTAAACCAGTATCGTTCCTCCTCCGGAGTCAGAAGCGGCGTTTTCACCATCCCCGAAACGAACGCCACACCGGAACCGACTTGAGTGGCTTCTGGCGGTACGTCGAGTGAACCAGGGCGTAGAGCCTGAATCCGTTTCGTCGCATCGGCAAGTTCGAACAAAGGGTGGTGAACGAAATCGATCGTCAATTCCATCAATTCACGCGTTCGTTCAATAAGTGTGCCACGCGGAATTAGTTCTTGCCGAAGCTTTACCGACGCCTCGGAATCGGGCAGGGCACACTGATCACGAGATGATCTCATCCTGCGTAGTCGATGGGCCATGACTCAATTTCTCCTCTCGATCGAATCCCGCTCTAAATCGGCAACTCAGTTAGATTTGCTACGGTTTTATGTTTGCGTTTCGTCCAGCACTCACCGTGATTTCACGCAAATCGTGCTTTCTGACCTGACACTAACCGCATTTGAATTGTCGTCTTAACGCGTTTGCAGGATTCTCGATTCCAAGAACGAAAAAGCTGTTTCCCGATGCACAGTAAAGAGCCGATTGAGCCGCAACGAAGCGCCAGGTATGGGCGAATCAACGATGTAACTTCCGGAAGAAGAGATTATTTCGGTTAACTCGGCTCGCGAACGACGGTTAGACAGCCGTTGGAGCAGACTGAGTTCTATGCCCATACACGACCGACATCACTGATAATTTCAGGAACCCCGATGACTATCTTGCGAACACGAGAAACAAGAATTCAAGCAATCGAACTTCGTTGTAATTCCGAGTTGCCGGAGCGGATCGACAACCGGGCGGCTCAACCGGTCGATTTGAGGGCGATTGAACAAGCTGTTCGAACGATTTTGAAGGCTGTTGGTGAAGATCCGGATCGTGATGGTCTACTTGAGACACCAAGAAGAGTGGCGAAGATGTACGCAGAGATGTTTTCAGGACTTTCCCAGGATCCGGCTCGCCATCTCCGGGTGAAGTTCGCTGAATCTTATGACGAAATGGTGCTCGTGCGAGATATTGGTTTCACCAGCATGTGTGAGCATCATTTATTGCCATTTTCGGGAGTGGCTCATGTCGCCTATCTCCCCAATGGAAGTGTCACTGGACTGAGTAAGCTTGCTCGTGTCGTCGAGGAAATTGGCCATCGACCTCAGGTGCAAGAGCGTTTAACTCAGCAGATCGCGGACCTGATCGAGGCTGAATTAGAAACGAAAGGCGTCGCAGTCGTGATCAGCGCCGAGCATTCATGCATGAGCATTCGGGGTGTTTGCAAGCCGGGGAGTCGCACCATTACGAGCGCCGTGCGAGGGCTGTTCAAATCGAATCCGGCAAGTCGCGCCGAAGTCATGTCGTTGATCACAAATTGAAGGCAAGTCGGGAAAGATCGACGGGGTCAAAGCGGGCGTCCACGTCATTTCAATCAACACCGATCCGCATGTGTACCTGCACGAACCTTGAAAGAGAAAAGTTCATGATTATTCAGAAAGACTACAAATTTTACGCGGCCCATCGCAACGAACAATTGTTGGATAAGTGCCGAAACCTGCATGGACACCGATACGGGGTGAGTTGCTTCTTCGAAGTCGAACGTACTGGTGCAATCAGTACGCTCTTTGCCGATTTCGACGAACAAATTGAGCCTTTGCTGAAGAATCATTATGACCACGCGATGCTGATCCATTCCGCCGATCCGCTTTTTGAAACATTGTGTTCGCATATGGAGCGCACGGGTGAGACACTGCGAATGAAGATTTTCGATGCCCCGACAACTGTCGAGAATCTGGCTTATCAGCTTTTCACCGAAATTACCGAATTTGGTTTTCGACTCCAACGAATCGACGTTCGAGAGACCGATACGTCTGTCGTCACGTACACTCGTGAGGACTGGGTCGATGACAGTCGTTATCCTCATCGACGACATTCACAGTTGTGTGCCCAGGCTGAAGGCACTCAAGAGCTTCAACCACTCTAAAACCAGATGATGAAATTGGTGCGAGAGACGGCTGTAAAGCGCTTTGTTTAGATCACCCTCCATTTTTTAAATCGCCTGGTAAATGCCGGGCCGTCTTATTGGACGTGAGGGCAGCAAAAGTGAGCGTCGCGATCGAAAGCGGTGACAATGGTGGTCTAGATAAAGCGACAATTCATGAGCGATAAGTGATGCGTAATGGTTGCCGAAATCGTCCATATTTCAGAAAGCTCGCGGTCTGTAATGCGGCCTGGCGAGAGAACAGCACCCCCGCGTGGGTCGCATTGACAATCACGTGATCCGTTTGATTGATCGCAAAAGTGCTCTCAAGTGACACGACCGAATCGAATTTGGCAGCAATAATGCCCAGGTCTCGGCCGCACCAGACAGGCAAGCGATTGACAAAACTGTCACGCCGGCTGGAGAGTTCTGAAATCGTTTGAAAGCGTGATCGACTCAATCGGTCAATCGCCAAAGCCGCAGCTGAACCGGAATTCGGTGAGGCCCAAAAAACGACACGCCCCAGATTTTCAGGCGGTGCCGATGCAACTGCTGCGCGGACGACTATGGCACCCATGCTATGCGCCACAAAATGTACACGCTTCTCAGCGGCCAACTCGGTCTCCAAAAACTCACGCAGTTGCCGACCATGCGTAGAGATCGATTTGCGAAAGCTCGCGTAACTCCAAGTCAAACAACGGTACCCAAGACCAACAAGCCGCCACTTGATTGGTAACATCCACAGCGAATTCCCTCCCAGTCCGTGAACGAGCACAATCAAATCTCGGGATCGGACTTTTTTCACTTGTCCTGCACCACTCGCGAACGCGACGCTCATAAATACCATCACCTTGACGATTGAAGCTCAGGTGAATGCCATTGACAACATCTTGCCTGCTTTCACCGAGAATGAACACGACCGACGAAGCTGCTCGGTCACTTATCGAAAAACCGCATTGAATCAATATTGTTAACAACATTTATCAAGCAGTTGCCGCTGACGTGATTACCTGAGTTTTTCAGCAGGGTCACAATTGATTTGCGACTGATTCGAAGGCTCTAAATCGCTCGGACTTTGATCATTGTTTGAAAGCGATCGGTGTGTAAACTGACCAGTCTCCTCGTGATTCACGCGCCAGATGCAATCACGCGAATGGAATTCAAAATGCGTTATTGTTTTTCGAGGAGATGAGTTGCCAACGCGTCGCCGCTGAGAAAAGCACCCTCAATCCGTGGCCCTCCACACCAGTCACCGGCGCATCCCATCCGTAATTTGTCGTCGAACAAGAATCGCATCGGCAAAACATCACGAGGTAGCGCATAACGCCATCGATGAGAGACGACGAGCGATGGACGCGCAAGTTCTCTACCAAAGAGTTTCCAAAACTCATTCGTCAATGCGGATCCCACTTCTGCAGGCTCGCCGTCAACTTGCGACGCTGACCACTCGGCGGATGCATGGAGCACCCAACACTCTGGCGCCCCGCGTCCCGGCTTGCTGTTATTCCGAGCGATCCAGCTCAGCGGCGAGCCGTTGACAAAGGCACCGTCAAACTCGATCGTTAACGGAGCGGAAAAACGCAGAATTACCGTCCAGCACGGTAGCATCATGACGCATTCGAGTTGTTCGGCCAATTGCTGAGACCATTCGGAGAAAAGTCGCGAAGTTTGAAAAGGCGGTGCCGTTGAAATCAGGACATCAAACGGCCCGTATGCATGACCTGCATTATCTACAACTCGCCAGTGCTCGTCCAAGCGTTCCACGCCTTCGACCTCAATGTTGCTTCTCACGTCCAAATTCAGGGCCAGATATTTTCCGATACTATTCATGCCCGGTGTGCCAACGAGACGCTCACGTGGCTGGTTAAGATCGCGAATCATACCTGCTTCGATCGAGACAATCCGCCCTTGCCAAACATCGACAACGCCCTGTTTACGCCACTCGGCAGTTCGTTCCGCAAAAAGTGGATCACTGATGGTGAAGTACTGGGCACCGTGATCACAACTAGATTCATCCAGACGTCGGGTTGCAGATCGTCCACCAACGCCACGAGATTTCTCCAGGATCGTGACCGCGATCCCTTCGCGATGAAGCCGATCGGCGCAAACGAGTCCTGCGATTCCTGCTCCGATGATCCCCACTCTTTCGTGTTTCATCAATTTTCAACCAGATTTTCTGTTCAAGGAAGGTTCTGTGAATTCATCGGGCTCTTTTGCTGAAGTCTGTTCACGGACAATCTGTAGCGCCTCGCGAACATGTCACAAAACATCTAATTGCGAGTTCGCAATCAAACGCACGATGCCTTGTCGATCGATGACATAAGTTACGCGGCCGGGGAAGAGGCCAAAGGTTTTGCGAACACCGAAAGCCGTCTTGATCTGACCATCGGAGTCGCTCAGAAGGAGGAACGGCAACCGTCGTTTCACGACGAATTGACGATGGCTTTCGAGCATATCGTCACTTACGCCGATCACAACGGCTTCTGCCGTTGCAAAGTCTTCATAGGCGTCCCGAAAGGCGCAGGCTTGCATGGTGCATCCTGGCGAATCGTCCTTGGGGTAAAAGAACAGCACAACCGCCTGATGATGGAGATAATCCGTCAATCGAATGACCTGCCCTGTGTTTGCAACGGCAAAGAAATCGGGGGCTCGATCTCCAACACAGATCTTCTTCATCAATTGGAAGCTCCGAAATTAGTAGAAGCACTTTCAAAATACTCGTCGCGACCTTTCATACCGTCGGTCACCCGTGCTCGGTGGGGCGGTCGCGGAATTACTTGTTCGGCGGCCACGGCAGGAATGAGCTGGTTCTTGCCTGATAGGCCGCGTAGTCGAGGCGGCGGACGGTGATCGATTTTTCCAGCAGTGTCACGCCGGAAACTTTGATCAGAAGGAACGACATCAAAAGCGGGCTGAAGATCGTCCACGCTGCTCCACCCGCGAAGGCGATCAGGTACAGGCCCCACCAGACGCAGAAATCTCCGAAGTAATTCGGATGGCGCGTCAGTCGCCACAAGCCGCGATCCATGACCCGGCCCGCGTTGTTGGGATCGGCCTGGTATCGGGCCATTTGGTAATCGCCGACCGCTTCAAAGAACAGGCCGATGCTCCATAAGGCCAATCCCGCCAGGTCGAGCCAGCCGAGCGGCTTCGATTCCGCGGCAACCATTGCGGCCTGGATCGGCAGCGACACAAGCCACAGGATGACGGCCTGCAACAGGAACACGGTCACAAAGCTGACCCACCAGAACCGTGGACCGTGATGTTCCCGCATCGCCCGATATCGCCGGTCTTCCCCGTGTCCGTGGTTTCTCCAAAGTAGATACAACGACAGCCGCAAACCCCAAATCGTCGTCAAAATGCCGAGCAGCCACGTCCGTTCGACTGATTGCGCCGGCGGCGAAGTGGCCAGCGTGTACCAAGTCACGAGCACGAACCCCGTTCCCCAAAACGCATCGATAATGCTCGCGTCCCGACGCACGAGGCTGATCAGCCACAAGCAGGTCATCGAGGCGATTACGACCAACAATGAGTTGATTAACATCGAGGCCAGCGGTGACATGGTTTACTTTCCGTTCGGTTGCAAAATCGCATGAGTCACGAACCATTCGCTGCCGTTCGAGTAGCCGAACAACTCGGCAACTGCGAGAAAGAACATGCGCCAGCGGTGCAGCCACCGTCGCGCCGCACCTCGACCGTAGGTCGCTTCAAGAACCGGCAGCACTTCGCCGCAGCGGGCATCCAGGTTTGTGAGCCACGCTTCGGAGGTGCGCTGATAGTGAGTGCCGTCCCACCGCCATTGATCGACAACTGTCATGTGCCGGTCAAACTGCCGCAGCATGTTTTCGCTGGGCATCAAGCCACCCGTGAAGAAGTAACGGCCCATCCAGTTCGCGTCGCCCTCAGTTTCGTAGGGATACGCAAGTGTCCGATGACAGAAATGATGAACAAAGAGTCTGCCATCCGGCCGCAGCCATGATGCGATTCGTTCTAGCAGGAGCTCGTAATTCCTCATGTGCTCGAACATTTCCACCGAGACGACACGGTCGAATTGATGTGTCCCGGCTGAGAACTCATTCATGTCGGCGGTGATAACGTGCAGGTTCGTCAGTCCGCGCGACGCTGCTTCGTTTTCAATGAATCGCCGTTGGGGAGCCGAATTCGAGACGGCAGTGATGCGGCAGCCGCGATACCGCCCGGCTATCCACAACGAGAGCGAACCCCAGCCACAGCCAAGCTCCAGAATCGTCTGGCCTTCGTCGATGCCCGCCCGTTGGCAGGTGATTTCGAGCGCGGACGTTTCCGCTTCAGCCAACGAAGTACTTGTCGTTGGAAAAAAGCACGAGCTGTATTTGCGGTGCGGGCCGAGTATTGCGGCGAAGAACTCCGGAGGCAATTCGTAATGCTGTTGATTGGCCATTTCAGGAACAGGTGCAATCGGCCCCACGTGCATCGATTTTACGAACGCTTGGAATTCTGGCGAATCAGCATCGGTACGGCTGCAACTGGACTCGCGCAGGCGTTGCTTGCACATCTGCCGAATCACCGCACGAGTGATCACATCCGGAATCAATCCGCGTTCCACAGCATCAATACCGAAGGACAACAGGCTCATGCCGACCTCCACGCGGCTGCTTGCGAGCCGATCGAGATCGGGTCGCGTCGGCAGAGCGGCTTGTCGAATTGGATTTGGACGACGCCGGTGAATCGTTCGTCGAACGCCGCTTCGCAGTAACTCAGGTAGTAGTTCCACATGCGAATGAAGCGGTCGGGAAACCCAAGTCCGCGAACATCTTCCAGCCGCTCATGAAATCGCTGCCGCCACTCGCGGAGCGTCTGTGCGTAGTGCGTGCCGAAGTCCTCGGCGTGAACGAACCTCAAGTCGGTTGCGCGGCCCATCGAATCCAACATCGCGCCCACCGACGGCAGGCAACCTCCAGGGAAGACGTACCGCTGGATGAAGTCGACCGACCGCAAATACTTGGCGTAGCGGCGGTCCGGCATCACGATCCCCTGCAGCACGAACGTGCCGTTAGGTTTGAGCAGCTCGCTGCATTTGTGAAAGTACGTGTCCAAGTAGCGGTGCCCGACTGCTTCGATCATCTCGACGGAAACGAGCTTGTCGTACTGCCCGGTCAAGTCGCGGTAGTCCTGCAATAGCAGCGTCACGCGATCGGACAAGCCCGCCTCTTCAATTCGCCGGCGGGCCACATCGAACTGCTGCTGCGAGATTGTCGTCGTGGTCACCCGACAGCCAAACTGCGTGGCCGCGTGGACCGCCAACCCGCCCCAACCGGTGCCGATTTCGAGCAGATGATCGCCCGGCTGCAGATCGAGCTTTCGGCAGATGCGGTCCATCTTTTCCAGCGAAGCGTCACGCAGCGTGCTGGCTGGCGTGGTGAAGATGCCGCTCGAATAGGCTAGCGTATCATCGAGCATCAGCCGGAAGAAGTCATTGCCGAGATCATAATGCGCATGAATGTTCCGGCGGCTTCCCGATTTGCTGTTGATGTGCCAGGCGTGATACAGCCGGTTGACCAGCGTGGCGATCTGGGAAAGTCCCCGATCGATCTTGTCCGCCGTTTCGATGTTCCGCACGAAGATCCGAAAGAACGACGTTAGATCATCGCAGTCCCAATCGCCGCGCAGATACGACTCAGCCACCGACAGGCTTCCGCCCAACACGGCATGACTGAAGAATGCCGGGTTGTGAACTCGCATGTCGCACCGCAAGTCACCACCCTGGCCGAGCGTCGTTGAGCCGGTCGAATCCACCAACTGAATGGTGCCGCCTTGCAGTTCCTGCAGATTTCCCAATACCAGCCGCCGCGCGAGACGGTTCACAAGGCCCAGGCGTTTCGGCAGGGATACGGAGTTTCCCTCGATCGGCGACAAGTTCGCAGGCGATTTCGTAGAACGGCTCGATGATTTCGGTGCGAACGTGATGCTCATGGTGTCACTTGCTTTGAGGATGAAGAATTCGGGGACGAAACAGGTGGTATAGAAACAGACGCCATCGGAACGGCAGTCCGTGGATGCGGCACGTACGGAACCCGCTTCAGCCACAGACGCAGCGCCTGCCAGTAGATTCCCAGAAAGATTCGCCCGGTCATCAACGGATACCGCACCAGCGCGCGAGCAAGCTGCCAGGACGTGATCGGCCGCCGTTGCAGTGACAACGTCGCATCGAAGCGTTTCGAGCCGTGCGCGTGGTTCTCGATGGTCAGTGCCAGCCACTCGCGCGGTTCGGTCACCCGCCAGTGGTAGGTCATCTCCATGGGCATGAACGGCGACACGTGAAACTCTTTGGGATGCTCGAACCGCCCCGCAGGCTGCCGAAACTCCGGGCTGGCCGAGTCCTGGTCGGAGAGTGCTGCTACAAGATCCTGACCGGCGAAATCCAGCACGTACCAGTGCCGCTCGTTCCACGGTGTGTTGCTGACTTCCGCCACAAGCGTTTCGACCCGCTCGCCAGCCGCATCAAAACAGTAGTAGAAGCTGACCGGATTCATGCCGAAACCGAAATAGCGGAAATTGGTCAGCAATCCGATCGGACCGGACGGACGATATCCCGTCCGCTGCTCAACCAATTCGCGTACGCAGTCTTCCAGCGGGCGAGCCGGGTCGCCCAAATAGTCGGCGCGGCGGAACCACGCCAGTGCCGGCCAGTGCGTCGACCAGAATCCGCGTTGCCCGAACAACGAATCCAATTCCGCCAAGTCCACGAAGACAAGGAACAACCGATATCGAAACGAATGCTCGACGGGATCAAGCCGTCGATGTTGCACGACACCTTCGTAAAGGCAGCTTCTCATGCCCGAGACTCCTTCGGCATGAGAGTCTCGCAAACACGCAAGGCACTGACGACGCCATCTTCGTGAAAGCCGTTTCCCCAATATGCACCGCAGAAGGAAGTCCGGTTGACGTTGATCAGCTCGTGATGCCGCGACTGAGCGGCCGCTCGCCGAACGGTAAAAATCGGGTGGTGATACTCAAACCTGCGCAATACTTTTGCCGGGTCAATCCGTTCGTCGCTGTTGAGCGTCACATTGAAGACGTGCTTTGACCGCAGGTTTTGCAGCAGATTCATCTGGTACGTTACCGTGGCCGCCTGGCTGGCGTTTTTCGACGCCTGATCGCTGAGGTGGTAATTCCAACTTGCCCAGGTTCGTCTCCGCTTCGGCAGGACAGTTTCATCAGTGTGCAGAACGGCGATGTTGCGTCCGTAAGGAAACTCGGTCAGCACATCGCGTTCGATTGAGGTCGAATCAGCCAACATCCGCAGTGCCTGGTCGCTGTGACAAGCCAGAACAACATGGTCGAAAGATTCGGGGGAAGCATTTCGCGGGACGACGACCACGTCGTCTGCCGAGCGACGGACCAACCCAACCGCCGTTCTGAGTCGAATGCGATCTCGAAATCGCTCCGCCATCTTCACGACGTAATTCCGCGAGCCACCTTCGATGACCCGCCATGTTGGCCGATTGCGAACGCTCAACAAACCATGATTGCGGTAGAACTCGACGATGAATCTGATCGGGAAGTTTTCAAACATCCCGACCGGGCAGGACCAGATCGCCGCTCCCATCGGCAGCAGGTAATGCTCGGCAAACTCACGTGAGTAACGCTGCTTAGCCAGAAACTCTCCGACTGTAGTCTCATCGGTTTCTGGATGACTCAGGACCAATTCGGGAGCGTCGCGATTGAAACGAACGATATCGCCCAGCATCCTGTAGAAGCTCGGTCGTACCAGGTTTCGTCGCTGGGCAAACAATCCGTTGATGGACGAACCGTTGTACTCCAAATTCGTCGCATCGCAGCGCACACTGAAGCCCATCGACGTCGGTTGCGATCGAACACCGAGTTCGTTCAGCAGTTCGATGAATTTCGGGTATGTCCAGTCGTTGAAAACGATGAACCCGGTGTCGATCACTTGTCGCTCACCGCCCAGTTCCACCTCGACCGTGTTCGTATGCCCGCCGAGATAATCATTGGCCTCGAACAAAGTGATGTCATGAGCGAGACCGAGCCGATACGCAGCCGTCAGTCCGGAAATCCCGGCTCCGATGATCGCGATCTTCATGATGGCGTCATCCTTTATTGTTGCGAGGCAGACCAATGAAAGGCCGTCAGGCCTTTGAGGTCGCGGACGTAAACTTCGTCACCGCAAACCGCCAGGTGCGCCCACGTTGGCGACTCGCTGACTTGGCGCTGATCCATCAACTCGAACTTTTCTGGATTGGCATTGATGAGTAACAAGTCGCCTCGTTCATCAAGAGCCATAATCTTTTGAGCTTGAGCGACGAGACTCCAATATTTGCCGAACGGTTTACTAATCCAACGGTCTTTCCCAGTCGCGAGGTCGATGCACGCGAATCGCTGGTTTTTGAGATGCGTGTAAATATGACCGTCAATGATGACCGGTGTAGACATGTAGCCTTGATTCTTGTTTTGCCAGCGTTCGGTCACAGACATTTTGCTGTTTCCGTCGTTGCTGGTCGTGGCGAGATCGAACAGCCACGATTTGCCACCGTAACTGCTCGTGAAGATCGCGTCGCCGAAGACGACCGGCGTTAGAATATTCATGCCGCAAAACGCCTCGATTGGCTGCGTCCAAAGTTCGCTGCCGGTTGCCTCATCGACGCCGACCAGGCGATTTCGAGTCTGCACCAGGAGCTGCGTCTGTCCGGCGATCGTGGCTTTGAAGGGCGACGAAAAAGCGCTGCCGTTCATGCCGCCACCATCTTCGAGCGATCGCCAAATCGTCTCCCCGCTTCGCTTGTTGAGCTTCACGAATGAGGCACCCGCTTGAACATAAATGTGTTCGCCGTCAACGAGCGGCGACGACACGAACCCAAATGTTGGCAGCGTCGATTTGAACCGCTCGACGAAATCGACTCGCCAGCGTTCCTTGCCCGTTGCCGCTTCGAGGCAGACCAATACATCGCGCATCCCCGCGACGAATAGTGATTCGCCATCGTAGGCCGGAGTCGCTCGAATCCACTCACCGTTTTCCTCTGCGAAGAAAGGAACCGACATCGAACCAGGCCACTCCGCCGACCACAGCACTTTGCCTTCCTCCCGCGACAGCGCTTTCACGACTTCGGACTTCTTGTCGCGAGTTTCTGTCACGAAGACTCGATCCGTAGCGACAATCGGCCCGGAGTAGCTCGGCCCCAACTCAACTCGCCACGTCGTCGCGAGCGTCGCGTCGTCAACGCGATCCGGCCACGCGGGAGTCAACGGCGCTTGCCCGTCGCGCGACGGACCACGCCACTGCGGCCAAGTCGCCGCGAGGTCTGCGGCCATTGTCGCGTGCGGCAACAATGTGACCGCCGCGATGAGCGTCATAAATCGGATTTGGAACAGGTTCATGATTACGTCAGGCATTCTTTCTGGTCTTGCGTGATTTTTGAGAGGCGATGTCGGTTTGCCGTCGCATTGTTTTTCCGAACTCTTCGAGGTGACGCATCGTGTCGCAAAATGCCGAGTAACTGAGCCTGGTTCGAATTTCGGATGTGAGTGCTCGGCCACCGACGACAATTGCCGTTTTCGTTTTCGAGGCGGCGGCGGACAATCGATGAAAACCGGCAATAAACGCGGCTTCGTCCTCGATGAAAGAAACACTCAGCCAGAACAGCTCTGGGGAGTGTGTCTCAACGGCTTTCACCATTGAATCGAACGGGATCGAAGTGCCGAGCAGCCGAGCGTCCCAATCAACTGAGCGGAGCACGATCTCCGCCATCGTGCCCGGCAGGACGTATTGATCTCCTTCGATTGTGGCCCCCAAAGCGACGCAACTCGGGTTGGGAGGGACTTGATGGGACCGCAGCTCGTGAAGCAGCCGAAGCATGATCTGGCACGAACACCGCTCTTGATAAACTTCGGCTTCGTGAAATTCCCATTTGTCGCCAATGGCTCTAAAGGCAGCGGCCACGACGTCATCAAAAATGCGGCTCACCGATTCACCGGCCAGAAACATGTCGAACACGATCGCGCGGCAGGTCAGTTCGTTGTTCGACAACAGTGCTTCGGTCAACCGTTCCGCGACACCTTCGATACGTCGGGCCTTGCGATCGGTTGTCGCCGTCATCGACAGAATGTGTGGCTCGACAACCGCATGATTTTGCTCGCGGACGAATCGAAGCGCCTCGTGAACGGGAATGCGTCGATGGCCACCTGCCGTCTTCACCGTTTTGATCAGCCCCTGATCGCACCAGCGCTTCAAGGACGATTCGCTCGCTCCAATCGCTTTTGCGACTTGTTTTGGAGACAACAGCTTATCTGTAGATTCTCGAAGTGGTGGCATTTCAGTCCCGCATTCTGTTTGGCGACTGAGGAATGTACGGCAACAACGCTGTCTTGGCAACTATAAATCGTGCAAAACGGTCTTTTAAAGAACGCCAGGACGGACAAAACCAGCATTATTCGCGTTTTTTCGGATTTCTTGAAATCGTTCGTTAAGACATCAAGGTTCCAACGGTTCCAGCCGTAAGAACGATTTGAACGAGTTAATGGAAGTCGGTCGTCGTTCAGTATGTTGATGTACGAATCGGAGATCGAGATGAGGATTCAGCGAATGGTGTTTGGTGCGACGGCTGCTGCGATGTTGGTTTTCGTTCAAAGTGGTGCGAGGGCTGAAACGGCGCCTGCGAAAGACATTGTGGCAACAGCAATTGAAGCTGGTACATTTAAAACGCTCGCCGCCGCTCTGCAGGCGGCCGGGTTGGTTGAGACTCTGCAGGGAAAAGGGCCATTTACGGTATTCGCCCCATCTGATGAAGCGTTTGCGAAGTTGCCCGCAGGAACTGTTGAGACGCTGCTTAAGCCAGAGAACAAGCAGTCTCTGATTGCAGTGCTCACTTATCATGTTGTTCCCGGCAAGGTGATGGCGGCAGACGTCGTCAAGCTGAATGCGGCAGCCACGGTCAATGGACAGCGGGTCAACGTCAAAGTTAACGATGGCAAAGTACAGATCGACCAGGCCCAGGTCGTCGCTGCGGATATCGCCTGCTCGAATGGTGTAATCCATGTGATCGATCAAGTGATAATGCCATCCACGGACAATATTCCGACGACTGCTGCCAAGGCCGGAACTTTCAAAACGCTGCTTGCCGCCGCAAAAGCTGCCGGGCTGGTCGAGGTATTGTCAGGCGACAAGCCCCTCACCGTGTTCGCACCGACTGATGATGCGTTCGCGAAACTTCCAGCCGGCACCGTGGAGAATCTGTTGAAACCGGAGAACAAGGAAAAACTGGCGGCTATTCTCAAGTTTCATGTTGTACCTGGCCGCGTCTTCTCGAATGACGTGCTAAGCAGAAAGGAACTTAAGACCGCTCAAGGGGGCATGTTGATCGCGGCGGTGAATAACGGAGCCGCCACCGTCAACGGAGCTGGTTTCGTTGCGACGGACATCGACGCTTCGAACGGCGTGATTCATGTCATTGACACCGTGCTTCTGCCATCAGCCACACCTGCCAAGGGCGCCCATGTCGCTCCAGCGTCAACGCAATATGTCGCTCAAGTCTGTCCGCAGACTGGTCACCAGGTATCCTATCGGATGCGAGGGGCTCGTCGACGCTAGTCCGTCGGATTCGAGAGATGATTAGCAACTTGACGTACTACTCCACCCCGAACTTCAACGCTTGGCCAATCACCTTGCCAAGCGTTGAAGCATTTTGACTGAACTTAAGCTGCCATTAACCAATTCGCAACAATTGACAATCATCCGGTTTGCAAAGGGAGAAACCTCGATGAGCACGATCGCGATTCTCGGGTCAACGGGGACGATCGGGAGCGTTCTGGCACGGCGATTGGTTCGAAACGGCCTTCAACTATTACTCGTCGGCCGAAACGAAGAGAAATTGCTTGCGTTGTCACGGGAACTCGATCAACCGTTTATAAAAGTGGATCTGACCAGTTCCCAGTCACTGGAAGAGGGATTGCGGGAGGCCGCCGAGGTTGGAGGTGGCATACATGCTCTCGTCAACTGCATCGGTTCAATTCTGTTGAAACCCGCGCATACCACGACAGACGAGGACTTCCGCCAAATTGTCGAGACGAACCTATTCACCGCGTTTGCCACCATTCGCGTTGGCGCGAAACTATTGCGTGAACAAGGCGGTTCAATTGTGTTGTTCGCCTCGGCGGCAGCGGAAATCGGGATTGCGAATCATGAAGCAATCGCAGCGGCTAAAGCAGGTGTGATCGGATTGGCTCGGTCGGCGGCGGCCACTTATGCCTCAAGCAATATTCGCGTTAACGTCGTCAGCCCAGGATTGATTCGCACTGAGATGACGCGGCGGATCTGGGAGAACTCAGCCAGCGCCACTGCTTCCGCCCATATGCACGCCTTGGGTCGACTTGGAGAGCCAGAGCATGTCGCTTCCCTTGTCGACTGGTTGCTCAATCCGGAGAACGAGTGGATCACTGGTCAAGTCATCGGAATCGATGGTGGGTTAGGGCATGTCTTATCCCGTAAGTGAATGTTCCAATGAACCCACGATTCAAATGCACAAGGAATATTTCGCAACCGATCAGAGGCGCGATTCACCGTGATCAATGGGCGATAGTGCGACGTTTGGCAGAAGTTTCATCTTCGAATTCCCCCCTGAGATCCGATTTTTGTCCGTCAATCTGGATGGGCGCGGTGCTTGTCACAAGCGGATTGTTTCACCTCGCCTTGCTGTGGATCACCAACGCCGCGTGGGACGGCCCCTTGTCAGTCCGGAAACCTGCCTTGTTCGGAGTTTCCGCAGGGGTGACAATATGGTCAATCGCCTGGGTTCTCACGCAAATGCATTCGTGGAGGCATGACCGTTTTTTCGCAAATTTGATGGCTGCCTGCCTTCTTCTGGAAGTCGGGCTGATTACCCTCCAATATTGGAGGGGCGTTCCTTCACATTTCAATCATGGGAACCTGATCGATGCCACGATTGAGACGGCAATGCTGGGATTCATCTTGGTTGTCACTCTCGGAATTGTCTGCCTCGCTTGTCGATCACGTCGACTTCCACCAATCGACGAAGCACTGGCAACTGCAATCCGTGCCGGACTGTGGTTCCTGCTGGCCTCCTGCGGTCTTGGTCTGTTTGTGACCATCGCAGGAGAGATAAACATCGCCAATGGCAAACCATATGAGTCCTGGGGAGGCGCCGGAGTGCTCAAATACCCGCACGGAGCGGCATTGCATGCGATCCAGGTTCTGCCGATTCTTTACGCCGTGCTGAACTGGTTCCGCGTGCCCAATACCGCCTGGCTGCTGCGATCAGCGGTGGCGGCTCACGTCCTATTTATGTCGCATGCACTTTGGCAGACCCTTCACGGTCGTGAACGACTGGATGTCGATCTGGTCGGAGGAATCACGTTGGTAGCTGCGGGTCTACTGATCTTGATGCCAATCGCTGCCATCGCGTGGAACGTTCTTTCGATGGCTCGAAAAGTCGCGTTCGCTTCCAGCACTGAGTAATCTCGATCTTGTAGTTCACGATGCGCTGCCAAAATCATCGAAGATTGTTGCTCTTCCGTCTATTGAGGGTGAGATTCTGAAAATCTCTCACAATTCCCGTTAACTCATCGCCGATGTCGCGGTTCCATTCGCAACGAACGATATGAACGTTTTGTAGTTCATAATCAGCCTCATAATTAAGAACCCTGGAGATTGAGATGACGACCGAACACACAACCAACTGGCCTGATCTGGCGATGGGACTGTACGAACGACTGACGGGGAAGAATGCGGTGATCGGTTATGAGTTCTTGGACATGCACGTCAAGATTCCCAGCGGCACTGGTGCCGCAGCAGAACACGCAGAATGGGTGTTAAACGGGACCGTGAAGATCCGTACCGAGCAGTCGGCTCAAGGCCCAAACTGACATTGGCCGGCCGTCTTGACGGCAATGTTGGAGGCCGGCCAGTAAGCCTGATCGCGGAGAACCGCGATCTGATTCTCGAAGTCAGCAATTTGCGGACGTTGTTCACCTTAAGACGCATTTGGCGATTGAGTGCGCAACCTCTTCTGGCGATGCTTAAGCTCTCTGACATTCGCTTCAAGGTTCGGATAAGTTGGTTGGGAAGCGTGGAAGTGTCTCCCCGACCTCCGTTTTTTGTTCGTCTGATGCTTCCGCATTGACGATCAGTGATCATGTTTGTTGTGGTCGCGAGCGATCAACTGGACGGGAGCGACGATGCACGGGTTGGTACTGCTCACTGGAGCCACAGGTTACATCGGTGGACGACTGTTGTCGCTCTTGCAGGAACACGGTGTCCCCGTCAGGTGCCTCACCAGGCGTCCTGAAGCGTTAGTCACACGAGTGACTTCGACAACGGAAATCGTTGCTGGAGACGTGCTGGAACCCGGTTCGCTCGTCGACGGGTTCAAGGGCGTCAAGACCGCCTTTTATCTCATCCACTCGATGGGTGCTGATCGTGATTTCGAGGAAGAGGATAAGATTGCCGCGACAAATTTCTCGAAGGCGGCGGCCAATGCTGGCGTAAGTCGCATCATCTATCTGGGTGGGCTTGGCAATCCTGATCATAAGCTTTCCAAACATCTTCGCAGTCGTCAAGAAACCGGAGACGTGCTTCGGGCTTATCATCCATGCATCGTGGAGTTTCGTGCTTCCATCGTGATTGGCTCGGGAAGTCTGTCGTTCGAGATGATCCGTGCACTCGTTGAGCGACTGCCAATCATGATCTGCCCGCGCTGGGTCCACGTTGAGGCACAACCCATCGCGATCGAAGATTTGCTGGACTATTTAATGTCCGCCTTGGAGCTGCCCGCGGGGCCGTCACAGGTTTACGAAATCGGCGGCCCCGATCAAGTCTCGTACGGCCAGATCATGCAAGAATACGCCCATCAACGAGGACTCATCCGCTGGATGATTCCTGTGCCGTTGTTGACACCTTATCTTTCGAGCCTTTGGCTCGGGTTGGTCACGCCGTTGTACGCCCGCGTCGGTCGGAAGCTCGTGGAAAGTCTGCGGAATCCAACCCTCGTCTCCAACAACCTGGCTGAAACCACATTCTCCGTTCGGCCTCGTTCGGTTCGTGCCGCGATCTCCCGCGCCTTGTTGAACGAAGATCACGAGTTCGCCGAGACGCGCTGGTCGGACGCATTATCGTCAGCTGGCCCACGACAAACATGGGGCGGTGAAAGGTTTGGTTCCCGGCTTGTCGACTCACGAACGATCACGGTGAATGTGCCGCCCGAAAAGGCGTTCGCGCCAATTCGGCGTATCGGTGGACGCACCGGCTGGTACTACGGCAACTGGCTATGGTCTCTGCGTGGATTCTTTGATTTACTCGTCGGTGGAGTGGGTGTGCGGCGGGGCCGACGTGATCCCGAGAATCTCAACGTTGGCGACCCCCTCGACTTCTGGCGGGTCGAACAATATGAGCCACCACATCGGGTGCGATTACATGCCGAAATGAAGCTGCCCGGACGGGCATGGCTTGAATTCGAGGTCACCCCCGCTGAACAAGGTAGTACCATTCGCCAGACGGCGATTTTCGATCCGAGAGGACTTCTGGGTTTGGTCTACTGGTACGGAATTTATCCGCTCCATCAATGCGTTTTCGCAGGAATGTTGCGGAATATTGCGAGGGCGGCAATCCGCGCTGATCGAGATTCTCGAACAACAAATCAAGAAACCGCAGGCGATGGCATTCCCCTAGCCACCGGACCATCCGGTGGGATGCGGTGATCAAGAGAAACGCAAAGATTCGCCAGGAAAATGAAACCCGCAAGAATTCTCGAATTGCCACGAAGAATCTGATGTGACAACAGTCCTGACGCGATGAGTTCGCCTTATTGCCAATTTATGGAAATTTGTATGAGTTCTTTCAATCGACACACAGACATGCCTCGCTGGGCAAGTCGGTGGCTCTGGGCGGCGGGGATCTACAACCTGGCCTGGGGTTCACTCGCCATCGCGTCCCCCCATCTGCTGTTTGACCTCGCCGGTGCTGATCGCATCAATTACCCAGAAATCTGGCAGTGCGTGGGGATGATCGTTGGAGTCTACGGCATCGGGTACCTCATCGCAGCCTATGATTCTCGAACTCACTGGCCAATCGTCCTGGTCGGCTTGTTGGGTAAGATCTTTGGTCCAATTGGTTTCGCGGTGGCTCTGATGCACGGCACCTTTCCGCCGCTCTTCGGTTTGACGATCCTGACGAACGATCTCGTTTGGTGGGTTCCGTTCATAATGATTCTTCTCGACGCGGCGAAGCAACGAGGAGTCAGTCTTTCCGGTACTGCGTCTCGGACGTTATTTATCAAAGAAACGAGAATCAACGCGCCGCCAGACATCGTCTTTCAATTCCACGAGAGTCCCGACGCACTGACAAGTCTTATTCCTCCGTGGGAGCAGATGAAAATCAGTGAGTCGACTGGTTCTCTAAAGGTTGGCAGCCGAGTTGTTTTACGAGGTCGACTCGGATTCGTGCCGATTCAATGGGTCGCGATCCATACCGAATATGATCCGCCGCATCTCTTCGCTGACCGCCAGGAATCAGGACCGTTTGCGTATTGGTATCATCGTCATCGATTTCTCGACGACGGTCAGGGTGGAACAGTGTTAAGGGATGAAGTCGAATATGCAGTGCCGTTGGGGCTGATCGGGCATTGGGTCGGAGGTTGGTTGATTCGTCGCAAGCTCGACGATATGTTCGCCTATCGTCACGAGATAACGAGGCGGCTGATCGAGTCCGGGGAATGGACAAATGGGACATTGGTACTTCAGACGGTGCTGCCGAAAGGTGACCAATGATGCACGATGTTCTTATCGTTGGTGCCGGACTCGCGGGTCTGTGCTGCGCACGTCAATTGCAAAGACAGGGTGTCGGCTACCTGCTCCTGGAAGCGTCCGATGCAGTCGGTGGTCGGATCCGAACCGACATGCTGGATGGTTTTCGCTTGGACCGGGGTTTCCAGGTTTTTCTCACGAGCTACCCGGAAGCGAAGCAAAACCTGGATTACGAGGCGTTGCAACTGAAACCTTTCTTACCGGGCGCACTGGTTCGTCACGAAGGCCGCTTCCACGAACTGACCGACCCTTGGCGCAGACCAATTGCAGCCTTGCGTTCGCTGTGGTCGCCGATCGGCTCCTTGGCCGACAAGTTGCGTGTGGCCAGCTTCCGCTCTCGAACTTTACACGGCACCATCGAGGAACATTTTCGCGAGCGAGAAACGACATCACTTCAGTTGCTGCAAAACGCAGGCTTTTCGCCGTTGATGATCGAGCGGTTCTTCCGGCCGTTTCTGGGCGGCATTTTTCTGGACCCGGAACTGCAAACATCCAGCCGGATGCTGGATTTCGTATTTCGAATGTTCTCTCTCGGAAGCGCCTGCCTGCCCACTGAGGGAATGGAAGCAATCCCCCAACAACTGGCGGCGACTTTGACGCCCGAAAGCATCCAACTGGGAACTCGGGTCGTTCGCGTTCAGCCGGGTTCGGTAACGCTCGCAACAGGTGAGGAACTCAGTGCCAAAGCTGTCGTGGTGGCGGCGGAAGGTCCTGCGGCAGCAGAACTTCTGGGGGACAACATTTCCTCTGCGGGCTGCGGCACGAGGTGTCTCTACTTTTTGGCACCGCGCCCACCGATTGAAAAGCGTATCCTGGTGTTGAATGGTGACGGTCGCGGGCCGATCAACAGCCTCTGTGTTCCCACCGTCATCGCACCATCCTATGGCCCTGGCGACAAGAGTCTCGTCTCGGCCACCGTCTTGGGCACCACGAACGATCCCAATCGACTGTTGACGGAAGTCCGCGAGCAGCTGGAAGAGTGGTTCGGCCCCGCAGTCAAGGACTGGCTCCATTTACGCACTTACGCCATACCATACGCCTTGCCTGTGCAGGCACCACCAGCATTAAGCACCCCGGAACGTCCTGTACGCTGGCAAGATCGGATTTACGTCTGCGGAGACCATCGAGACAACGCTTCTATTCAGGGTGCGATGGTGTCAGGACGCCGAGTTGCAGAAGCCGTTTTGAAGGATCTTGTATGAACGACTCGCTCACCCGACTGTTTTTTCTCATCCATGCGGCATCATCCCTCTACATGGCAGGCGTTATCTGGTTCGTACAAGTCGTTCACTACCCACTTTTCGCCAGCATCGGTAACCCGGAATTTCCTTCCTACGAACAACGTCATACGAAAATCATCACATGGGTGGTCGCGCCGCCGATGCTGATCGAAGGGACGTCTGCGTTGCTTCTATTTTGGTTCCGCCCCGAGGGAGTCTCCAACGGGACTCTGTGGATCGGACTGGCGCTGCTGGGAGTCATTTGGTTATCGACGGCTCTGGTCCAGGTTCCCTGCCATGAACTGTTGTCTCGGGGCTTTAATCCCGTTTTTCATCAGCGACTGGTTGTGACGAATTGGATGCGCACCACCGCCTGGAGCTTGCGCGGAATCCTGACGCTGTGGATGTTATGGTCATCCCTCAGCGTTGACACAACTTCACCGAAACATTCAGGGAACAACGGCATGGCAAGTTTAGAAATCGGCGATCCCGCACCGGACTTCTCCGCGACCACTCACGACGGTAAACGAATCCAGCTATCTGACTTTAGAGGGAAAAGCGGGATGGTGCTTTTTTTCTACCCTAAGGATGGTACGTCGCTTTGCACACAAGAAGCCTGTGCATTCCGCGACTCGTATGAGAAATTCATCAAGGCAGGAGTAGAAGTGATCGGCGTGAGTGGCGATACCGAGGAACGCCACCGCGACTTTATTCGACAACACAAGCTGTCGTTTCCGTTGATCAGCGATGCGGACGGCTCGCTCCGCAAGGTGTTTGCGGTTCAGAAGACGATGGGGATCCTTCCGGGTCGCGTCACATACGTGATCGACAAAGAAAGTATCGTTCGGCAGATTTTCTCGGCCCAATTCGCCTCAGACGAACATGTTCAGCAGGCTCTGATGGCGGTGAAAGGATTGAAGGTAAAACAGGAGTGATGTTTTTCGTATTTCCCGGCGGCCATCATTGCTTGTTCAAATTGAATGTGCCGTGTGACTGAATGCTGTTAACTTTCTTGCGGGGTCACGGTTCGACTCTCGTCTTTGGATAACAGGAGATCCAGTGGTCGTTTTCGACTTCAATCAGCGTACAGAATGGCATGCCACTGTTCCTGACAAGTTCTGTACTGTCGGAAAATGTGATGATACCATCGGCTCGACTGTGAAGAATCACGGTGCTGGGTCTCACAGTCTTGGCCGTTCCTTAATTCTTTCAGGCGGGGCAGAGCAGGACGAGCCTTTAGAGCAACAGCCGTTTCATCACTGCGAAAAAACAGACGTGATAATTATAATCGCATCATTTTATCAACAACGGAGTCTGCAGGATGTCCGAGAGTCTCGATCTTTATCGGCTTGATGATTTGATTTCTGACGAAGACAAGTCAGTGAGAGGAAAGATCCGTCACTGGGTTCAGACTCGATTCGTACCGAAGATCAATCCATGCTGGAATGAAGGAACCTTCCCGCTGGAACTGCTTCCAGAAATCGCAGAATTGGGTGTTTTCGGCGCCCATATTCAGGGATATGGCTGCGCCGGTTGGAGCGCCTTGCGATACGGGTTAGCTCTGCAAGAACTGGAACGTGGCGATACGGGGTTGCGCACATTCGTTTCAGTACAAGGATCGTTGGCGATGACGGCGATTCATTTGTTTGGCAGTGAAGAACAAAAGCAACGCTGGCTTCCAGGGATGGCCCGCGGGCAAAGGCTGGGATGCTTTGGGCTGACGGAACCGCAACACGGGTCCGACCCCGGCGGAATGGAGACTCGAGCTGTGAAGACGCTTGACGGATACGAATTGACCGGATCCAAGATGTGGATCGGCGGCGGGATACTCGCTGATGTGGCCGTCGTGTGGGCTAAGCTCGAAGGGGAGTCAGGTATAGACCCGGGAAACCCCGCCGCTATTCGAGGCTTTTTGGTGGAACGTGGGACGCCGGGACTCAGCGCATCGGTAATCGACGGAAAATACTCGTTGCGGATCGGGGTCACCTGCCGGTTGGAATTCAATAGTTGCAAAGTTCCACACAGCGCGTTGCTGCCTGGTTCCAACGGCCTGAAATCACCTCTCCAATGTCTAAATCACGCACGCTACGGAATCGCATGGGGCGTGCTCGGAGCAGCGCAGGCCTGTTTTGAAGAGGCTCGTGACTATTCGTTAGGCCGAATTCAATTCGGTAGACAGCTGGCCGCATTTCAACTCGTGCAGCGCAAGCTGGCCCAGATGGCAACCGAAATCACGAATGCTCAACTGCTGGCCTGTCGACTGGCTCAATTGAAAGATTCCGGCCAAGCAAGTTATGTGCAGATTTCGATGGCCAAACGAAAAAATGTGGCGATGGCGTTGTGGGTGGCCCGCACCGCTCGCGAAATCCTGGGTGGCGTTGGAATTCTCGACGCACACGTCTCGTTCCGACACATGTGCAATCTGGAAACCGTTTCCACGTATGAAGGAACCGACGATATGCATCTATTGATTCTCGGCGAGCATCTGACTGGGCTATCAGCTTTTGCATAAAAATAATTTAGTCGAAGTTTAGGCAGCAACTTTAAAACAGCATTAAACCACGGCTCTAATCCCAGTTGTCTGAGCGTTGAGCAATCTGCGGTGTGGCGATGACACTATCTACGCTGGGATCACCAACGATTTGAACCGTCGATGGGACCAGCACAATGCCGGAAATGCATCACGATATACTCGCAGCTGCCATCTCCGATCTGGCCGATCTCCTCGAAATGCTGCGCACCAGCTTGAATCACGGGGTTCGCGAGAATGTTGCTTGTCAGCTTTTCAAGTAACTGCTGCGGATCCGCGACCTGATCGTAAATCTTCAGAAGTTTCCATCAATTCCCGTTAAGTCTGGGCCGAGTTCACGGTTTCATCAGCATGAACGATATGAACGTTTTGCGTGAACGAGCCTCGTTCCTGATCTGACTTATTGCTAGGGAAACTGCAAATGCATGACATTGTTGACACGGCTGTGGCGGCGGGATCTTTCAAGACCTTGGTGGCTGCCGTCCAAGCTGCCGGCCTGGTGGACACACTCAAAGGGACGGGCCCGTTTACGGTGTTCGCGCCGACAGATGATGCTTTCGGCAAGCTTCCTGCCGCCGCAGTCGCAGATCTCCTGAAACCGGAAAATAAAGCAAAGCTACAGGGTGTGCTAACGCACCATGTGGTCGCGGGTAAGGTCTTGGCCGCCGATGTATTGAAGCTGAAATCAGCCAAGTCGGTGCAGGGCCAAGATCTTGCGATTGACACCGCTGCCGGAGTGAAGGTCGACGGTGCGACAGTCCTCCAGACGGACATCGTCTGCACCAACGGCGTCATTCACATCATCGACAGCGTGATGCTGCCTAAATAATGCTCCCCAACACGGTTGCGATCGAAGCCCGTCAGTGCAGAGTTCGCAACCGCCTTCAGGGGTTGCTCAAGATCCCGTTCCGCTTTTTCCTCGTTCGGAGAGATCTTAATGACCAAGATTCAAATGTCCAAACTTGGCTTTGTGATTGCAGCTGGCGCATCTTTCCTCTTCTCCGTCTACCTCTGGTTTACAGGGAGCAAACAGGAAGGCGCGTTCGTCGGCCTCTGGGTGCCGTCGATACTGAGCTTCGGCACCCTGATCCTCGGAAGGCGGCCCCATGAATGACATTGTCATATTTATGGTTGGCTTAGGAGTAACGGGCCTTGTGATGGTTTCTGCGTTCGCGGCCCTTATTGGCAGCGATCACCCTGATGAACCGAAGACATGACCCATTCGGGAACTGATCGAATTCGTGATCGGCCAAATCATTGACCTCATGCCTGCGAACTTCTCGACCACTTCGATTGCGTTGACGACTTTCATTTTCTGACCGCCCAACTTTTGGAGATTGACATGACGACTGAGCATACGACAAATTGGCCCGAACTTGCTGTCGGCCTCTACGACCAACTGACTGGCCAGAACGCCGTTATCGCTTATGAGTTCGTTGACATGAACATCAAAGTTCCCAGTGGGACTGGCCTCAAGGCAGAGCATGCGGAATGGATCCTGAGGGGAACGATGAAGATCCGCACCGGGGACGCGGGTCAACTCCCTAACTGACGCTGGTTGCGGAGAAACGAAACCTGGTTCTCACCGTACGACGCTGGCGTAGCGCTGTTGGGAGTCGGTTGGTTGTCCGACAGGCTTTGATCGCCGTGGGTGCGGCAAGCAGATCTTCCCAGTAATGTGACTCGCCCGGCACAAACGTGATCTGGAGTTTGTTGGTCACGACATTCGCGATAAATCCCGGTTTTCGGCAAATCAGCGAAACTTGAGTGAGCTAACATTTTTTTAAATCATCGGTGAGCCAGAGTCACCATCAGCGAGCGATTGATGACCGAGACAATGCAGTGCCTAGAGATTTTTGGTGGCAACCAGGCCGTGGAAGAGCACTTTCACCGTCCCGGTCTGGATGTTTGGGTTTATTCCTGTCCTCATGAAAACGCGGCCAGCGGCGGCGAGGTCTACTATCTTTCGTCATGTGCCTCCGGTCGCATTTCCCGGATGCTCCTTGCCGACGTCAGCGGTCATGGACCTCGGGTTTCAGGATTGGCTCGGCGATTGCGTGATCTGATGCGGCGGCACGTCAATAGCATCAGCCAAACTCAGTTTGTCGAGGGGATGAACCGAGAATTCGTGGAACTAAACCAGGAGGGTAGCTTTGCCACGGCTATCGTGGGCACCTTCTTTGCCAGCACACAATCCTTTCAGCTGAGCGTAGCAGGCCACCCACACCCGCTGCTTTATCGCCGAAAGACTGGAAGGTGGGAACTCTTCGAGATCTACCACGAGACAGCCGTTTCGAAGGGTCTGCTCAATACCCCATTGGGCCTCTGGAAAAGCGTGGCGTACGGTCAGACCCGTCTGAATCTCGGTACCGGAGACATGATGCTGACCTACACGGATGGGGTGACTGAGACGCGGATTACCGATGGAAAACTTCTGGAGACCCAAGGCCTTCTGAATCTGGTTCAGACGCTCGATGCCACACGACCCCACCGATTGCTGCAGAGTTTGCTCACAGCACTTCGGGACCAGGCAACTGCGCCGCTTGGCGACGACTTGACCTTATTGCTGGCTCGCGCCGACGGGAGCCGGGCCTCGTGGTGGAACACCATGTTGGCCCCATTTCGTTTACTTCGGCGGGCGGCTGATAAGACCAAGTTTCGCTGACCACCATTTCAATCCGGCAAGGGATAATGTATGGCCATCCTCGGCGACCATCCAAGTCTCCGATTCGAGTCCGTCGATCGATCGGGCGTTTAAATTTTGCCGGTTACGAAACCAGTCGGCGAGGAGACTCAATTCGCGGCTGGCGAGATTTTTAAAACGCTGAAAGTCATGGTGCTGAAATTGTATGGCGGCGATTTCCTGACCCATCGCTTTGTCTCGTTCCGAAGTTTGCGCGCAATTATCGAGGAATACCCCAATACCTTCCCTAATCTTCGAAGCCGTCCGCAGCCAAGGTATATCTTCAGAACAAGTTCATGTTTAGCGGCTCCATTTACCGATTTGCCGCCAATTCTTGCCTCAACTTTTCCACAGCCACTTCCTTGGCCTTCGCTTCGACTTCCACGGTGATTTTCTTCCGTCGCCAGCACTCTGGGAAGTCGGTCACGTCAATGAAGTCGTGATGTCGCTCAGGTTTCGGGCCGTCCCAGCCTTCAATCGGGCTGGAAAGATGGAACATCGGCTCCCGGTTCCATGTCGCCAGTGCCTTCTTCGTGGCCTGTTCGATGCTCAATTCATCTGGATTACAACGATGATGATGCACGTCGTAGACCAACGGGATGCCGGTAGCGTTGCAGATGGGCAGCAAGTCGGCTGGCGTGAAGGTTTTGTCATCGTTTTCGACGGTCAATCGGCTTCTGACTCTTAAAGAAAGCCGGTCGAGGTTACGGGCGAAATCGGCGAGAGCCATCGGTTTGTCGCCGTATGCCCCGCCACCGTGAATGTTGATGACATCGGCTCCGATCCATTCGGCCACTTCCGCTTGGTATTCCAGTTCCTGCACTGATTTCTCAACCACGTCGAGTCGAGGTGAGTTCATCACGACGAACTGATCCGGGTGGAAGCAAGTTCTAAGTTTGTGCTTCTTGACGAACTTTCCACACTCTTTGAATCGGCGAATGATCCCATCGCCATCGGGCAAATCGCCCACGAAATATCCGCATGTGGGATGTGTTTTGATCGGCAGTATTTGGCTATTTACCCGGAAGCAGCCAATGTCGTTGTCGGCACAGAACCTCAGGGCGGCAAGCAGGGAGTCGGCATTCGCCATGCAGAGACGACTGAGCTTAATCAAGGCGTCAGACCGTTTCATCTTGCTGATAGCGGTAGCCGTCGTCGTGACGAACTTAATCGGCTGCTCTCGAAACATGCAGCAGAGCCCCAGTCGAATCACGACTTCTCCCATTTCATCATTTTGATGTTCAGTTGCAGCACCATGTCGATTGACCAGAGTTTCCTCCAGCGTCATTTTCATCATTCACCGAGTTCCGAAAAGCGGTCCCCACGGAATAACCCACGGGTAGCTCAGCACGATCACAAGGAATGCCAACGCAATCCCGGAAGGTACTTCGCGGATTCGCCCACCGATCAGCCGGGGCGTGACGAACACGAGAAGCCAGAGCGTCTTGTAGATCACCTGAATCAGCAAAAGTGGCGACATCGGCACGGGATAAAACAGGCCGAGCATCGAACCAAGCAGGATCGCCGTCCACAATGATCCAAGGATCGTGCGGAAGCCCTCGCTCTCAGGGAACTTCCCCTGGCAGGCCAATTGCCCGCCACGCTTGCCACCCAACAGAGTCAGCAATCCGATAGGCACAAGGACGATGATGTTGAAGATGAAGGCGAGCAATAACGGTTTCATTTCGACTCTTCCACCCGCTCCACCTTGATCGACTCGATTTCCATCTTGAACGCCCCGGCTTTCTTGTCGCTCAACATGAAGCCCACGGCGTTGACCTCCTTCGCGTTTACCGGCCCGGCATCTTTCACAACCCTGCCGAACGAGATCGCCTCGAACTTGTCCAGCGGGACTTTGACCTCAATCCACTCGTCCTTCTTGGTCTGCACCGTGGCCCGATACGAGAAGGCGATCAGCGGCTTATTGAGGTATAGGTTGAGTGTATATTCCCGCCCGTCGCCACGGACTTTGGTGACCAGCGTGTCGCCTTTCTCCAGCCCAAGCTTCTTGGCCTTGGTCCGAACCGAAGCAAAGCCGCCGTTGTTTTCCAGTGACAATTTGCCGAAGAACTCCAAGGTTTTCTCGTCGGTGATCTTGAACTTGCCCTCGGAAACACCACCCATCACACCGTCGTTGACGTTCTGCCATTCCTTGGCAGAGTCGGCTCCGGTGAAGTCGAACAAGGTTTGTGGCGCGTCTTCGGCCATGACAAACGACCCCATCAGGATCAGCAGGGGCAGTGCAAGCATTTTTGTGATCATGTCAGCCCTGACTTTGTTCACCGATTGTTCCAAGTGATCGACAGTTGAAGCACGGTCGCCAACGAGACCCAGATGAAGTACGGGATCTGGGCCAGACTTACCCAGCGGTAATGCGGCCAAATCGCCACGGCCAGCCAGATGATTGTGGTCCATACCACCAATATGTCCATTGCGGCCAATGGCAGGTTCCGCATTCCAAATTGGATGTGCGTGAAGACCAGATTCGCCAAGAGGTTGATGGCAAATGGCACTGTGACTTGCCACGGAATTCGTCGTCGAATTGCTTGAATGAATACGAACCCAAAGCTGACGAAGATGATCGGGTAGAGAATTGTCCAGATCAGGCCAATGGTCGCTGGAGGCGGCGTCCAGCTTGGTTTTGCGAGCGAGTTGTACCATTCGAGCCAAGGCATAGTTGTCTCAATCTAGGATTTGCGTTTTACGATCCGAAATGCGGTTATTTGACCATCGAGACATGCTTCTTCGTGGTTCCATGAATTCGCGTGTCTGCGACCGTCTTCTCCCAGTGGTCCAAGTGGGCGTTCTGCTGTGCCAGGCTTTCAAGGGTTCTTCCCTTCAAGGCGTTTTCCTGCACATAGTCTACTCCCCGCTCGACCTTCCCCGTGTGTCGAGGTGTCGCCGGTCGGGTCACCAAATCTGGATCGTTCATTCCCCGGCATCCTGCTATGTCTTCGAGACGAGCATTCTCACAACGCAGCACAAACTCAAACGAACGTTTATAGACATCCGGCGAGAAATGTCCGGCCGGGGAAATCCGAGTTTTGCCACAGAATTAATTGAGACCGTGCATTGCAAGGCACGTTAAAAATGATTCATTACTGCCCACAGCTCTACGCACAGAGAAATATCTTGATGATTATCGAACTTTCATGGAACGAAAGTGATCGTGACGTTGCATCCAGTTTTTCCATGCGGAAAAAGCCGAAGCTCTCAGTGACTTACTGACGGATGCAATATAAAGCATCCACGCCACGAAAGTAGATGGCTCCATCACCGATCGCTGGCGTGGACCAGAAGACATCGTCCAGTTTACCACCACCAACGACTTCGAACTCCGCCCCAACCTTGACAAGCGTCGCATCGCCAGCTTCGCCGATCACAAGCAGTTTATCGCCAATCACAATGGGTGAAGCTGCCACCATCGACGTCGACGGAAGGCGGTTTTGATACAGTCGGTCTCCAGAGCCAGCGTCGTAACATTTCAAGATATTTTTATCCACGACATAAAGGTAGGCACCGGATGAGACGGGGGATGGCATACCAGGCCCCCCTTTGGCTTCGAGCCAACTGCACGACTCAAAGATTTCGTTTTTCTTCTTCGGTGAGATGTCGCCAGACGCACCGGCTCGCATTGCAAATAAAGGGCCTGTCGAGAAGGGGTCTGACCCTCCGAAGTAGATCTGCCGATTGTCTGCGGCAATTGAACAAGCCGTTGGAGATTTTACGTTGCTCAATCGCCATAGTTCGCGGCCAGTTTCAGGATCATAACTGCAGATTAGGTCGTTCCCAGATGACAACAGTTCTAATCGTGAATCGTTCTTCCAAAGGATGGGTGAACTCCACGAACTCGCGTTCTTTTGACGATCAACTCTCCAGACTTGGTCACCGGTCTTGTTCTCGAAGCAAACTAAGATCCCGCTTCCATTCGTGAAGTGTTGGACAAAGATCTTGCCGTTGTGGATCGCCATCGAACTGCCAGTACCAAATCCACTGCTGGTTGCGAATGCACCGAGCTCTTTTCGCCACAGAATCTGACCTTGATGGTTCAGGGCAGCGACGATGCCTGTTGCTCCAAAGAAGGTGTAAATGCCATCACCGTCTGCGACGGGAGATTCCGTGGCATACGTGTTGGATGGATGAATTGGGTATTTCGGTTTTCCATCCGCAATAGTTTCGGCCCAAAGCCGCTCGCCCGTCGTCGCGTTGTAGCAGTGAACTTGCCATTGGATGACTGTGTTCGGTGCTTTTCCCAGTCCGCCCAGCCCCATGCTTTGCGGCATCTTCACGCCACCAGAAAAGTCTTTGGGTTTCAGGTCTTTGTCCGACACGGCAGTCGTGAGATAAAGATGTTCGCCGATGAGAACGGGCTGGGACCAACCCGCACCAGGCACCTGGACTTTCCATGCTACGTTTTCCTTCATGGACCAGTGGATTGGAATCAACGTCGCTTCTGCGACTCCAGTCCCGTTCGCGCCTCGAAACTGCGGGAAATCAGCGGCGAATACGGCCAGCGGCCAACAGAACAAACAAGCCGTCAAAATATTTTTCAGCATCAGATAACCCTGAAAATGCTCGAAATCAATGGCAGGCGACAATCCAAAAAGAAACTTGACGCATCAATAGTGACCCCGTCACTTTCACGATTCATTAAGGCGTGACTGCTCTCTGAGAGTGTTTCACACAAACAGGAATCTGTATCTCAGCAAATTGCTTTTCTTCGGCAATGAACGGACTATTGTGGCCCATGACTCTGAGTGGTCCGGCCGATTCATACTCGTCACGATGAACATGTAACCAGCTTTCTAGGCGGCGTTTGGCATCGGCGATGCGTCCCTTATTGGCATTTCCCCGAATGCCAATACTGACCGCCATCTGCGCGGGAATGTCGACGACCTGTACCTTGCCCGCGGTGCCAAGTTGGCCTTGCTGAGTACTGCGATACATGAAGGACATCGTTGATTGCTTCGTCGCCGTTTTCCCATCGTCAGCATATGTCATTTCCACTGGTGCCGTCATGGCGATGTCGCGTTCCTTAATGTGATTGAAGAGTGTCCAAAATGCACTCCCTTCCATGAACGTCATGTCCGTTCTCGCCAGCCGGTATTTCGGGTACTGCTGCAATCGAATTTCACCGACCGGCGTCAGTTCAGGAAATCCGTCAGGAAGCGGAGATTCTTTTACGGGCTCGAACTGAAGAATATCGCGAGCTTCAATTAACGCTGACCGCCACTCTTTTGCCAACTTCCGGGCATCGGTACTCATGCTTTTTTGGACTCGCTGAAAGGCTTCTTCGACTAAGACATTCGCGGGCATCGTTTTCAGCGCTTCGTCTGCGGCAGATTGAAAAAGAGAGATTTGCCGCTCTGAATCTCGCAGTGAGTCCGCAGCACGAAGTGCTGTGTCGAGCTTCGTGGCTGTATCGGTTCGGGACATTTTCCCATCCTCAGCTTCAGAATTCTGTGCGAGTTGCGAAAAGACGAGTGCGAAATACGCACCTGCGAAAAGAAGAGAACGAGGCCATTCTTTCATAATCGATCCTCAATGAAACTTTGTTTCACAATACTGCGAGCGAGTCGTCTGAATCGACAATCTGATCAATTGACAGTAGCCACAAGTGGCAATCTTTCACGTGAAGAAACGACCACTCCGCCCGGCTTCTCGATCGTGATTGCGAACAAGTAGGCCTCTTGAACTCGCAACTTCGCCTGAATGGGAATAATGACTTCCTGATCTGAAATGATGTCAAAAACACCTCCGTCAATTGGCGTTTTATCACTCTGGTTCTTGTCGAAGATCCACAGTTGATACTGTTGAACGGTGGGCACATTGACAGCGAGCCCGCGAAAACGCATGTACCCTTGTTGCTGTGATGGGCTCCAGACAACATCGCCCTCCGCGCCTGAGATCGGGGTTGGCCCATCGGACCACTTGACTCGTACAAGGTCTTTGGCGGCTGAAATCAATTCCGCTCGCAACTGGGCAGCGTCTCGCGAGACTTCTTCTACGGGCCCGATGGGTCTGGTTGAGGCAATCGTCAGCACCGTGAGCGCCATGCAGGCCGCAGTGATAACCCAGGGTAGCCTGCTCGATCGAACGGTAACGACGCTGGCGACAGTGGGTTTATCGCCAGGGAGAGACGCCTGCGGTGTTAATTCTTTTAACGCTCGCAAGCGGATTGTTTCTCGAAGATGTTCTGGTAGCGGCATTGATTTTGGATCCGACCAGGCCACATCAATTGAAGCGACCACCTGTTCGAAGAATTCAGACGTTTCCGCTGGCATCTTTTGGGCGAATTCGTCGTACTCGGCTTGCTCTTCCAACGAAAGCCCGAACAACAATCGCGTGATTTGCAGTTCTTCCCAGCGGTCCGCATCTGGTTTCCCGGGAATGCTCATAGTTGAACACCTCCTTCGGCATGCAGTCGGCTGCCGACCTGCATGCAAGTGCGAAGCTGCGTCAACGCCCGACGAATGAGCGTTTTAACCGTACCTAAAGGAACACCCGTGCGCTCGGCGATTCGAGATTGAGCTAAACCATGATAGATCGAGAGTTCCAGCACCTCACGTTCATTCTGTCGCAGTTTTTCCAAACACGCCGTGGCGCGAACTCCATCCTCAGCTAACTCGATTTGACGTGAAGGTATTGGAGTCGGGTATTCGACATCCGTTTCATCGATGGATTGCGGTTCGGGATTGCGACGAAGCTTCCGCTGGCGATCAATCAAACGTCGACGAGCGAGGATCGATACGAATGTCACCTCCGAGCCGAGATCCTCCCGAAACCGGTCTGCGTTTCGCCATAAATCCACAAAGATTTCCTGCACAGCATCTTCGGCATCCGAGGTCGAAGGAGAAAGCCGACAGGCCAGCGACCAGATAAGTCCGCCGTACCGATCTAGGCATTCATCAATGGCATTTGTCTCACCTCGTGCGACGCGGGGAAGTATTGGTACCTGCAATTCAATCTCCCTTGGTGGTCAGGAATGCCGTGAGGTCGGCATCGCTACCGACCTCACGGACATTCAATGATCCCGTCAGATCGCGGACTATTTCGGCAGAATGACCGTGTCAATCACATGGATCACTCCGTTGCTTGCTTCAATGTCCGTCTTTGTCACATTCGCTCCATCGACGGTGACCTTACCATCTTTCACAACGATCTTCACGGACGAGCCTTGAACTGTCTTTGCTTCAGTCAGCTTGACCACGTCCTTGGCGAGTACTTTCCCCGAGACCACATGGTAGGTGAGAATGCCAGCCAGCTTTTTCTTGTTCTCTGGCTTCAGCAGAGATTCCAACGTCTCCTTCGGGAGTTTCGCAAACGCTTCGTCAGTCGGGGCGAAGACAGTGAACGGCCCCTTGCCCTTCAGCGTGTCCACTAAATCGGCGGCCTTCAACGCCGCTGCTAAAGTCTTGAAACTGCCTGCGGCTACCGCGGTATCAACGATGTCCTTCGCCTTGTCTTCAGCGCGGAGGAGCGAACTGACACCTAGAATCAATGCGAGCGTGAGCATGCGAACTGAAAACGTTTTCATTGAGGGACTTTCTTTCGGGTTTGTTTGAACATTTTTGGATTGAAACAATTTGTCGCGACATTCTTTCCGGAGCGGCTCGATCATGAGTTCGCTCGCATTCCCAGATTGGATTCAGAAAAATCGCCAAAAACGCCAGAATCTTGAATTTTAACGAGGCAGAAGAACAAAGATGCGTTACCCGAGTTAACCGTTGCGATCCTCTCGCACTGGCAATCCCTCGGGGAATTGCCGCCTAAATAGTCCGTGGTCCGACAGGATTACTACACCGATTTTTCCGTGGACGTCTGTTGCGTCTCCTCCTGAATGAGCCGCAAGACATCGTTCAGATTATTTTCAATAGACCGTGAAATTTGGTCCAGAGGCAGGTGACCTAGCTTGCGGGTCGAGAAGGGGTGTTGAAGTTCGATGCCAATTTGGTCGAGCGACAAGATTGGATAGGCTACGAACATCGTCACCAGCGGCGTCAATCCGCCGACTTTATCCAACAGAGCAAACGGCAAGGCCACAAGAAACAAAAAAATGAATCGCCGAATCTTGATGTAATAGACGCGCGGCAGCGGTGTCTTGAGGATCCGTTCGCATCCGCCAAGGTGATCGATCAAGGAGGCCCGCTCTTTGTCTACCTGCAAGAAGGACATGCGATCCATGCGGCCCTCTGCCACAGCTTGACTTAGCAGTTTTGCCAATTTCATCGCAACAAAGATTGGCATGTGACCGGCAGCAGCAATCCTCGAAGACTCATCATTGCCGAGCAGAGCAGCAACCTCCGGTATGTCGCTTTCTCCGCGCAGACTACAGCGTGCGACATGTGGGAATACTGCGACCCACCGCACAAAACCGGCCTGCCATGCTGGATCATTCGGGCCGTAATTCAAGCCACTGATTGCCAAGTTTCGAGATTGGTTCACAATCCCGCCCCAAAGTTTACGGGCCTCCCACCAGCGGTCATATCCTGCGTTGGTCCGCAACACGAGTAAGAGGCCAAGTACGGCACCAGCCACTTCATACGGTGCGACCGCCAGATGAAAGTCGAACTCATGAGTGAGTTCATTGGCAATCCAGATGAACGTCGCAATTGCCCCAAAAGTCAGCACTCGCGGAAGCACCCGGGGAGTAACCGATCCGCGAATGGCGAAGACCTCGCTCCAGAAGCGATTCCGTTCGGTCAGAGTTGTCATATTCTTGTTTCCACAAGTGGTACGATTTGTTGTTCCTCAACCTGGTCATTGACCAAGGACTCGTCGCATTTGGTGAGCGATTCGGTTCGGAAAAATTGTCCAAAACACCAAAATCTTGAGTTTTCGTGAGCCAGAACAATGATGCATTACCGCTGGTGAGGAAACGCAGGAGCTCCTTCTTTTGGTGGCGGCCAAGGTAGGTGTGGATATCATCCTGACTCAGGTCAACGGGTTGCATATCAGAAATATCCCTCGCGTTTTTTCTGCTCCATCGACCCCGTTTCATCGTGGTCGATCACTCGTCCCTGTCGCTCGGATTTTTTCGCCAGCAACATTTCCTCGATAATCTGAGGCAACGTCGTCGCATCACTTTCGATCGCTCCAGTGAGAGGATAGCAGCCCAATGTGCGGAACCGCACCCGCTTCATCATTGGCAATTCCCCAGGAAGTAACCGCATACGGTCGTCATCAACCATGATGAGCATGCCATCCCGGTCGACGACCGGGCGGACGTCCGCGAAGTAAAGCGGAACGATCGGGATGTTTTCCAGGTGGATGTACTGCCAAACGTCCAGTTCGGTCCAGTTACTGAGTGGAAAGACGCGGATACTCTCGCCCTTGTTCACCTTGCTGTTGTAAAGATTCCAGAGTTCCGGCCGCTGGTTTTTCGGGTCCCATTGATGCAGGCGGTCACGGAAACTGTAGACGCGTTCCTTAGCTCGGCTTTTCTCCTCGTCGCGACGAGCGCCGCCAAACGCGGCGTCGAACTGGTAATGGTTCAACGCTTGCTTCAACGCCGCCGTACTCATCACGTCGGCGTGCTTTTTCGAACCATGATCGAACGGGTTGAGATTTTGGGCTAGACCCTCGGGGTTGGTCCACACCTTCAAGTCCAGGCTCTGTTCGCGGCAGTACCGATCCCGGAACTCGATCATCGCACGGAAATCCCAAGTCGTGTCGATATGAAGTAACGGGAACGGCAGCCGTCCAGGGTAGAAACGCGAGCGTTCGGCTCACCAGAGTGCCCTCCGCAGGCTCCGCAATCGAGTGCTGCTCGATACGGATTGTTGGTCACATCTGAAGCGTGACCGCAGAGGGCCACGACGCGGGCAAAGCCACTCGTCAGACCGAGATTGCGGAGCATGCCCTCGGCCAGCTCGATTCGGCGTTGAGCATTCAAGCCTAGATTCTGTGCCGCATGGATACCTCGCAGTCTTTCATGCACCTGGAAGCTGGGTTGCAGGAGCACCGGACATTGCGGGGTTCCTGTCGCAAAACCGAACGGCACATACTCCAGTGGCATGCCGAAGAACCCGGCGAACCCGAACGTCTCGATGGATTCGTTCATCGATTCGAGATTTCGCCGAATGACTTCTGATCGGACGTCGATGCAGAACACCATCTGCAATCTCTTGCGTGTCGAGGTTTGTGGCGTGGCGGAGCGCGTGGCCAACTTCTGGAGGAGTTCCCGGCGATAGACCTGCTCGGCTGCCACTTGGAGGGCGTACCGAGCCAACACATCGTCTGTGGGTGGCGACTCAACAGTGACGTCCGCCGGCCACAAAGCTAACGGCCAGGGAATACCTGGCGCTTTCGCCAGTGCAACATCGTATGCCAATCGAATCGCCAGAAGACCGATCAGGTCAAGCGATACAACGACGGTCACTCTGGCGCTCAGCCACGGCAAGTTCAGTACGGGCAGTTCGACAGCCACTGCTCAGGTGGTCAATGGCATTGCCACCTTCAGCAGTCTGATCATCAGTAGTTCCGGCAGTATTTCTCTGACGGCATCGGACGGTAAACTGACCGGTGCAACGACCGGAACAATTACGATTCACTGAGGCATTCGTCGCGGAACATACCGTCTCTGCCGAAAACGGAAAGCAAATCAGCGATCTTGATCGTTGGTGAATTCTCGGGCCACGGTGTAAGAATCTGTGTTCGCGTGGGAAATTGCCGGTAGACCCTGCGCGAATTGCCACCTCCAAGGCCACGTTCGGGATTGCTTTCTCGATTGAAGGCGGTCACGCGATTTGATGATGCCGCAGCGAGGATGGTTCGAGTTCGTTCTGGAAAGTGAACCGTATCGCCACCCTGTTCGCTGGCGAGCACGAGGAATCTGGCCAGAGAGCGATTCGGCTCGTCGGTGCCGATTCGGCGAGTTCAATGAGTCGCGTTCAATCTACTGGGGGGGCTCGCGCAACGGGAGCTGACGCCATGACTGTTGAAGCGACAAGCGGTTGTGAATCGACCGCCGGAGGTTGGCGGTGATTTAAGGAAATTGATAGTTGTCGTTGTGGTTGCAGACAATTGAGACGGCCAGCGTCTTAATGCGACTCTTTCTGACGAGTGCTGTCCGGATGGGGGTGCATGATGCTCTCCATCATATAACCGATCAGACAGAACGTGATGATCGCGACGGCGATCATGGCGAGTCGATTGGAGTTCCAAGGTGATTGTCGTCGTCGTTTTCGCAAGTGTTGAACAACTGTCCGATTGCTGTGTGACGCCTTTGCTCGTTCATTTTCCGCCACCGGCATGACGCTTTTCCCGTCTAAGAGATCAATTGAATTCAGGGTCGAATCAGAAACAGTGGCATCTCGTTCGTCACGAATTCAAACCGGCATCCAGTCCGTAGTGGGAGAACTGAGCGCGCTGATGGCTTCCCACTTCGCCGACTCGCCGATGTAACGGGTGTAGCCTCGATCCCTGCGTACGCCGTTTGTTCCAATGAAATCGAAGACTTCGATTTCTTCCTTGCTCGACACATATCGCGCGCCATTCCAGCGAAGTAGTGCGGCCTTGGCGCTTCCAAACGGTCTCAAATCTTCCAGCAATTCAAACTGTCGTAACTCGGTCATCTTAAGCGTTCCCTTTGTAGAAAGAATCAGGACACTGTCATGTCACGAGTGAAATGAGATCGAGCGAATTCCGGGCTTAGGCGCAAGTCATGACATGTGGCGGCTCTGTTTCAACGAGTTCTCCAGACAGACCGAGCTGAATGGCGCACGGATGATCCGAAAGAGGTTGGAACCGGTCCCAATGGACAAGTTCCATCGTGAGATCCTTCGAATTGAAATCGTGCAAATAGTGAAACAGAGTTTCCACCGTCGTGTGATCGACGACCGTGACGTATGGACTAAAGTGCAGCCGAACCGATTTCGTGCCCGGGGGAAGTTCCTGCAGTTCGCGGATGACGTGGAACAAGTTGAAACAAACCAGTGGGCGGGAGAGATAGAGATCATAAGCCCCCGCGGCAAATTCGCGGCGATCCACGGGATTCTGAAAGAGCCCGCTTAATCGTGACCAGGGACTGGAGGCCGTGGTCACAACGGATTTGTTCAGGCGATTGGCGAGACCGACATACCACAGATTGAGGGCCAGTTTCATCAGCACGCCGACAACGATCCCGATCAGCAGATCCGTGGTGACGGTGACAATCACGGTCGTTGCGAAGATCGCAAACTGTTCCGATCCGATTTTCGCCATGTATCCCCAGACCTTGGGTCGGCAGAGTTTAAAACCGACGAAGATGAGGATGGATGCCAAGACAACCTTGGGGACCAGGTTGATCAAGTCACGGGCAAAAATGAGCATCAACAGCAGAAATCCCGCGTTGTAGAAGTTGGCCCATTGAGTGCGGCCTCCGCCCATCACATTAGCCGTACTCTTCACGATGCCCGGAATGATCGTGAGCCCACCCAGCATGCTGGAGGCGACGTTCGAGACACCCATCGCCTGCAGCGTGCGGTCCGGGTCCGAACGGCGATGGAAGGGATCCAGCTTGTCCACGGCCATAATTGTTGCCAGTGATTCGGTTCCATCGATCAGCAGCAACACGAAGACAATGTAGGCCAATGGCAACCATGTCTGGGGAGTGGCGAACACTTCACCTACTGCGGGCATCGTGATGCCGTGTTCCAGCGGCGATTCGGGAATCGCGATCAGATTTTCCTTACCGACGCTAAACAGCGTCAGGCTGAGAATCGTTCCTAGAAAAAAGATCCAGACAGGAGGCGGTACCACTTTCAGCATCCGCCAGGGAATCGCCGACAGGATAAAGAGGACTGCCACACAGCCCAGTCCCAGTTCAAGCACCGGAAGATTCACGACACTCAATTTTTGCGGGGCCTCGGCAAGGATGCCCCAAAATTCGTGGGATTCAAACTTCTGGCCGAAGAGCAATGGAATCTGCTTGACGATAATCATCAGTCCGATCGCGGCCAACATACCTTCGATGGCTGCGGCGGGAAAGATCGCACACAGACGGGCAATCTTGAACCGCGCGAGCACGACTTGAAGCAGGCCCGCGATGCAGATGGCCACCAACACTAACGGATAACCCGTCGCGAGCACCGATTCGTTCGAGGCGTCAGCGCCCAGATAGATGGTTCCCAGTGTGACGATGCCAGAATAGATCGCGGGTGCCAGGCCTGCCGCAGGCCCACTGACAGTCACATACGATCCGCCCAGAAACGGTAATAGGAATCCGGCGATGATGGCCGACATGATTCCGCAGACCGGAGGAGCCCCCGATGTGATCGCAATTCCCATCGAAAACGGGAGTGAAATCATGGCCACCATTAAGCCCGAGACCATGTCATATCGCCAGTGTTTTAAGCCCGCGATACCGTTTTGAGGCGGATCGATAGCGGCGGATTCCTGCGGCTGACGGGCGTCGTTCGCGGAAGGAGTTTTTTTAGCTTGAACGGGAATTGCGAGAGATGCTTCCACGATGGTTCACCTTTCATGCCAGGGGCATGCGGATGGAGAAACTGCCGTGATGTTGCCAGTGCAGCACCCGGCTTGCATTGAAATTGAAGAGGTGGTTTCGGAGCGAAATGTGCGGATGGTGATCGGCAGTCGCCCCAGCTTGGATCGTGCTTGCTGAAGAAGCTCTCATGATCAACTCCGTTGGACGTGGCTGCCTGCTGCCGTAAGATACTCTGTTTCATTAAAAAAACAATGTGATTTTTAATGTTATGGCTTAACTTTTCGAGAGGTCTGGCATCCGAAATGCGATTCGGACCTCGGGTGATCGACCTGAAAGGGGCTCAAAATGCAGGAAGCAAACCTGTGGCGGCTGCGGTGACGGCCATCGGCGGCCTTGGCGAACCGATCGTGCGAACGCTGTCAGGGACGGCCTTGTGCCTGCGCCGCCTGCTTCGCGGGTGAGACAACGCCTGTGATTGATGTCGTGTTTCGGCGGGGAAGGGGGGGGCGATTCAAAAGCGTCGAAAGTCGGTTTGAATCACGCATCAAGTGGACCGGGCGTCGAACGCTGAAGAGTCACGAACCGCGGGCCGATTGCTGATGTCGCGATGGAAATGCGGTCGAGATACCGGCGACTGCCGTCTCACGCGATGGCTTTGGCGGTGGGCAACGTGACGATGACGCGGGTGCCCTTTCCCAGCGTGCTTTCCGCCCGGATTTGTCCACCGTGTGCTTCGACGATCGACTTACAAATCGCCAGCCCAAGCCCTGTGCCGCCCGATTGCCGATTTCGTGCCCAGTCGACGCGGCGAAAGCGGTCGAAGATATGGGGAAGGTCATCCGCGGGAATTCCAGGACCATTGTCCGCAATGACCAATGTCGTTTGTTCAGGTGTTGCCTGGCCTTCGATCCAGACCCGGCCACCGGCCGGTGTATATTGAACCGCGTTGTCGAACAGATTCATGACGACTCGGCGCAGCCGCACCTGGTCTCCTGTCACCGTCCACGGACGCATCTGTTGCGTGTCGACGGTAATCTGCTTTTGCCGGGCCACCGTTTGCAGATCTTCCAAGACGCTTCCCACAATTTGGTCGAGGCGGAGTGTCTCCAGAAGTCCGGGATGGGTTCCGTCGTCTTCACGGCTGAGGTCTAATAGTTGTTCTGTCAGCCGGCTGAGATTAATGGCTTCGTCCAGGGCGGTTTGCATGGAACTACGAAATTCCTCGACAGTATGGTCCGCCATCAGGCTGACTTCGATTTCCGTGCGTAACGCCGTTACGGGGGTTCGTAAGTCATGGGCCGCGTCGGCGGTGAATCGCCGCATTTCTTCAAACGACTTGTACAGTCGGTCGATCATTTCGTTGAGTGTTTTGGCCAGTCGAGAAAGTTCATCTCCGGTATCGGGCACATCAATGCGCTTTTCGAGCCGATTCGCGGTGATGTCATTGGCAGCGGAAATCATCTTGTCGACAGGTGACAGAGCTCGCGCCGAAACGAGGTAGCCAACGCCCAGCGCGGCCAATGCCACCGGGGGCAGAGTGGCCAGCAGCGTGACGATGAAATTCTGGGCTTCGTTTCGTTCCGCCTGCATCGAGCGGCTGGCGCGCACTGTCAAGTTGCCGACGGGGCTGGCGATTGCACCGATCACCGCACGGCGCTGCTCACCGGTCTCGGATAAATTTGTCGAATATGTTCGTTCCAATTTCGGGGCGGCAGCGCTGCGGAATTTGTTCGTGACAGGCGGTGGAGTTTCCGGAGATCGAAACAGAGTGTCGTTATTGGAGGTCGCGACGTCAAAACGCAATCCGCGATTGTTGTTCGCATAGTTCGTTAAAACTCGTTCCAATTCGTCAGCCGCCGAAATGCGACCGATTTCGACTTCCAGCGAATCCAGGTTGGAATCGAGATCCGCGTCGGTCGTCATGATCATGTGTCGTTCCATCATGAAGTAAATCCAGAAGCTACGACCGACGAGCAAGACGATCATGGCTGCTCCAAACCACAGTGTCAGTCGCCAGCGAATATTCAGTCGGCGGATCAGCATGATTGCTCCGCTGAACTGAGCGACGTCTTGGTTTGCCGCAGCAGTTCATTCAATTGGGCAAGGATGTCGGAAAATCCAAACGGTTTGGCGAGATAGGCGTCAGCTCCGCAACTTTTGCCTCGTTGTCGGTCGTCCGGCGAATCCTTCGCCGTCAGGATTAATACCGGTTTGTCAAAGTGGGCATTTCTCAGATCGCACAGGATCTCGAATCCGTTCTTACCCGGCAGCATGACATCCAGGACGATCACGTCCACATCGTGGGTCGTCGCCATCAGGTACCCTTCCTCTCCCGTGCCTGCGACCAGGACTTCATAGCCATGCGTCTCCAGGCCTCGCCGCAAGCTGCGTAACAGGTTTTGATGGTCTTCGACAATCAGAATTCGGTGCATCATGGTTCCCCTGAGCGCGTGGGAAATGGTGTGCTGTCGCACAAAATCCGAAAATGCGATCTCGTTGTGGTCAATCCGAGCGTCGCGTTGTGCGAGAAAATCTGCTGACGTGACAGGTCTTTGCTTTTGGTTCTGAATCAACGTGCGGCGATTGGTCCGGTCGAATCGTCGTTCAGCGAATACCCCACTCCACGAACGGTGTAAATCAATTTCTTCAGTTCAGGACCTTCCAGCTTCTTGCGTAACGAATTGATGCAGACGTCGACGGTGTTTGTCACAATCCCATTCGGTTCGTGCCACACATCCCGCGCGATGGCTTCGCGACTGACCGCTTCGTTCTTATGTCGGACCAGGTATTCCAGCAACCGGAATTCCTGTTTGCCGAGATTTACTTCTCGACCGGCCCTGGTTGCTCGTTGCGTTGTCATGTCCAATTGCAGGTCGCCCGCGTTCAAGACGGCGCATCGAGATGGAATACCCCGATTCAATTGCACCCGGATGCGCGCCTGAAGTTCTTCGAATGCGAACGGTTTGACCAGATAGTCGTCGGCTCCGTTGTCCAGGCCGAGCACTCGGTCGGCAACGGAATCCCGCGCCGAAAGGATCAATACGGGTGCAGAGAATCCGATTTTTCGTAAATCACGCAAGACTTCGAGCCCGCTGCGTCCCGGCAGCATGATGTCGAGGATCAAGGCGTCGAATTCTTCGGTGCTGGCGTAGTAGAAACCCGCCTCACCCGAATCGGCGCCGACCACTTCGTAACCTGCTGCGGTCAGTCCACGCTGAAGGCTGTGCAGCAATTTCTTATGATCTTCGATGACCAGTATCCGCCCCACTGGCGTTCTCCTCAGTGTTTGTGACTGTCACTTTCGCATGAGCACCATGGAAAAGAAAGGCCGTTTCTCATTAAAAAAATAATGAGGTGACTTTGAGAAGTTCAAGATCAAACTACAGCAACACTCGGGTGAGATTGTATCGCCTTGGCCGGCTTCAGTGGGGGCCGACCCGCAGATTCCATGAAAGCTGGCGTTGGCAAACTGAGGGGCCAGGAGGAATCCCAATCGATGGCCACTCGATCAAGGCCACGAGACGTGTTCGGTGGACGGACGATCGAGCAATTGCCGGCGAACCGATCGTCACCCGGCAGCGGCAGGCGTAGGAACCCCGGTCTTCGTGAATTGGGCATCTGATTTGCTTCCCCAATTCCTCCGTGATTGATCATCGATTGAGCATGACAAGGGAGCTCGTTTGCAGAAGCAAATCGCTCGTGGATCGCGGCTCGATGTTCGATACTGAGCCGAGTACCTGCGTCGCATTGTCGATTCCGCAGAGCTCGGAAGAACCAACAGGTTGATGCCGCGCCCATTGTTCCCCCATGGACTGCCATTATGCCAAACAAAGCGACCATTCAACGGGTTAAACGAGCCACACAAGAAGGAACGTCGCCGTCGACGCAGGCGGGACAGTTCGTCAAAGAGACGATGGACGAGATCCGTTCCGGAAAAATTGGTGCTCGATCGACGAAGCAGGTGATTGCCATCGGATTGTCCAAGGCCCGTCGGGCGGGTGTCGATCTTCCGCCACCCGCGAAAGGAAAGACCTCCGAAAGAACACGAAAAAGTGCCCAGCGGGCCTACAACACTGGTCAGTCACAACCCAATCGGCCGGTCAACGCCAAACGATCGCGAGCGACGACAAAGGCACTTCAGAAAGAGGGTGGTGCCGCGGCTTCGCACGAGGCGATTTCGGCACAAACAAAACAGCAAGCGCGCAACCGAACGCCGGAACAACGGAGCGACTCCGCGCGAAAGGGGGCTGAAACTCGACTCGCCCATCAGACATCCGCCGGACGCCGCGAGATTGCTCAAAAAGCGGCCAATGGCCGGCGCGCTCAGGCCAAGACGCGTTAAATGACCATGATCAATCGTATGGCTACCAGCAAAGGAGTTGAATAATGGTGACTCGTGAACAGGCGGAAGGAAAAATCAAACTGGGATTCTTCATCCATTTTGCGGTGTATCTGATCGTTGTGGGGGCCTTGATGGCCATGAATTTCACTCGACATCCGGAGAAAATGTGGTCCGTGTGGGTCGCTTGCGGATGGGGATTGGGGATTCTGCTGCATGCCGTGAATGTGTTTCTGAATCCTCAAACTCGCGAACGAATGATTCAACGAACCATGGATCGTCTCGAACGCCACACGCACGCTCATTAGAAGGCTGGCGAGCACCCAGCACATGAACGATGCGGGAATCTTGGGCCTCGGCGATTGGCGGAACCGGTGAAAATCGGGACTGTCGATCGCCGGTTGGTCGGGCAAGTTCAGTTTCGGTTCTTCGGAGAGAGGGATGCTCCCTTGTGGACCTCTGAGGTCGAACGCAAGGAGTTTTCTGGAATGGCGCCCTGGACGACACACTCTTTACGATTGGCACTCTGTGAGAATCATTTGTCGCCGGCGTTGAATGGGTCGCCTCACGGGCCACTTCTTCATCCCACCGTTGAGGGTCTGATGGCGACGGTATGACCGTGCCACCAGGCGGCCAACAGTAGCGATCCGACGATCTCAAACAGTCCATAGCCCAGGATGGCCGTCACCGCTGGCGTTCCTGGGAAAGACCCCGTGGCAATCACCAGGCTCAATCCGATGTTGCGCAATGAGGTGGCGAGCGCAAGCGTCTTACGATCCTCGACGGTCGGTCCGCCCAGAAACCATCCGGTGCCCAGGCTGATCAGCAACAAGGCTGACATGGCCAGGAGTCCGCGTGGGTCCACCTGGTCAAACTGGGAGTAGTGTGTTGCAAGAAGCCATCCCACCAGCAGGATGTTCAGCGTCACTCCGAGCGACTTGGACGGTCCCCGAAGCTTGTCTGTCAGCTGGGGCAGCCAATGTCGTAGTGCCAGACCAACACACAGGGGCACGAATTGGCTGAACATGAGAACGCCGAGCATTTTCGGTAAATCGATCGCCACTTGCCCCGGTGCCGACAACAACGGCAGCAGAAAATGCAGCAGCAATGGGGCAAAGATGGCAGAAGACCCTGCCAACAGGACCATCAATCCCAAGGCCGCCGGGAAGTTTTCCGTTTCCGAATGCCGCGATTGGAGGTCCGTACGACGCTCCCGGACAAACCGCCAGAATCAGGAATCCGGCAGAGATCATGGGGTGAGAATTCAGCATCAGAACCAACACCAATGTCGCAGCCGGGACGCAAACGTAGTTCGTAAAGAGAGAGACCCAGATCAGACGTCGATTTCTGGCAACGAGGATCAATTCGTTCCATGAGACGCTGAGGCCAATCGCGATCATCATTTCGATGAGCGTGACCGACACCAGCCAGTGGGTGATCTGATTCAAGATACGATCGGACATGCAACTAACCTCGTCACGGGTCAGAACACAAGGGGCCGCCAGACGGCCCATCCCAATTGCTTCGTTGAACAAATCGCAGCATTTTGTGCTCCAAATCGACAAGAAAAACCGTCTCAGAAATCGTTTTGACACTGCCGATTCGGTCGGGCTGATTCGCAGGTGTTGCTGAGTCCCCGATAGGGATGGTGTCATTTTCGAAATCGCTTGGCATCAAATTGGGAACGATTTGATGCGTCCGCCGGGTACGGCTCGACGTCTGATCAATCGTCCGCCAGTTTTTTGTTCAGGTGGAATCATGATTGCTCACCAAAACTGGCCGCGTAACAAATGCGCCTTCTTGAGAGGGAACCGCGGAGGGTGAGAAGTAATCATCAGCAGCTTTGAGAATTCACAGGGCACAGATGACAACAATCTACGACCGCTTCCAACGTCGCTTGGTCGTCTCGCGATCACCATCGATCCATTCGAAAAAGTTGAAGTGGCTGATGATTCTGCCGGGCGCAACCGTCGTGGTGGATCGGCTGGGGAATTGCGAGTGCAGACGTCGGCTATTTCATATGTCACCAAGCTTGTTGCCGTTTGGGCTGCTGCTTGTCCCCCGTGATCACGAACGCGGTCAACTTGTTGTCTCCATTACGGTGTTGTTGGCCATCGCAGCTCTCTCGCTCGCAATCGCCTTCTGTCCCAAGCTGAAACGTCCGGGTGAAAAACATTGGATGCATGCCGTTTTGGGTTATATGGTCCCCGTCGTCGTACCAATGCTGTTTTGGTCCCAGCACTACGAATTTGGCCTAATGACGTTGCAAATACTCGCGGTGGGTGACGGTTCGGCAACGTTCGGAGGCGTGATGTTCGGTGGCCGAACGCTTCCCTGGAACCGGCATAAGACACTGACTGGGCTGGCCTGCTTTACCATTTGTGGATCGTTGGCCGCCACCTGCAGCTATTGGCTGGAAGCGAGTACACGGCCGACGTTCGCAGACTCCTTCTTGATCTGCGGCATCGCCTCGCTTTGCGCTGCCATCGTCGAATCGTTGCCAATTCAGTCGAATGACAACCTGCGAGTGGGAATCACAGCCTTGTTGGCAGGAATCACGATGAGTGCGTTTTTCGCCCCGTAACTGACTGCTGTTTGAGTCGACTGTGCAATCCCTGGACTCGGGGGATCAGTGAATGATCTTGAGAGTGAGGCATCCCCTGGGATGGTCCTTACTGAGAAGAGGACCGGGGAAACCAGGCGACGACGCTGCCAACAACATCCTGCTTGCCGACTGTTTCAGCCGTCGTTTCAGCTCTCTTTGCGAGCAGGTTGGCTGATCAGAAACCATGTGTGCGCAACGGAAGTTCAAGCGGCACTTCACGCTTGTGCGTCGGACACCATTTCTCGGACAAATCCACCGCTTTTCGGGGAACGCGGCGTGCTAAATACCGGGTTCGTGAGCGAACAGACATCTGATGAATCCCGTGTTGGGCTCTGGAGCCGGGCGGCCGGCGGTGGGTGGTATCGAGTGAATTCAAACCCGACCTCTCCACAGACGATTAACGTTGAGGCGGACCGTTCGAATCGCGAAGCCGAAAAGTCAGAGAAATCGTCGAACGGCGATTCGCATCAAGGCGATTCTTCCGCCGACGAATCGTCAGCTTGCCTGTCGCTGCGGTTTTCCTTCGTCGACGGTGATACGTTGCCAAATCGTGTGGTAACCCCACCACGGACGTCATCGTGATGCGGTCGGGCGATTTCGTAATGCCGATGAATGTCCGCCCGACGACCATTGTCGTGGTGAACGTCCGAAAGAAGATTCACGACCGTGGCGGGTGTATTGCACCATCTGATGTGCTCCGTTCCTCGGTCGACGGAAAAGAAGAGCCCGACTTCTGGATGAAGCCGGGCTCTTGCGTGTCATGCTGATTGCTGTTTTCGTTATTCGTTAGTAACGACGACCACCACCACCACCGCCGCCGCCGTAATCACTACGACCTCGGCCACCGCCGCCGCCACCTTCCGTTTTCGGACGTGCTTCATTGACGGTCATCGGTCGACCGTCCTTTTCAACTCCGTTCAATGCATTGATTGCCTTTTCGGCGTCAGCCGAATTGGCCATCTCGACGAACCCAAATCCCTTGGACCGGCCAGTGTCGCGATCCATGATCACTTGTGCCGATTGAACGGCACCATGGGCTGCGAACAGCTGTTCCAAATTGCTGTCCGTAACTCCGTAGCCCAAATTTCCGACGTACAGTTTGCTGCCCATGAGGGCCTCCTGAAAAAACCTCTCGCACTGCATCGACGGATGCAGCCACCTGCCACAAAACGGCAGGAAATTGTCGCAACTATGCAACAACTATCCCGCCTACAGTACGGCCACAGACCAAGATTCACAATTCCAAACTGGTTGCAAACAACGCAATTCGTCGTTTGGTCGTATATATTTGAGTGAAACACAGCGACACTAAATATTTATTAATATGTGTCGCAGGTTAAACGCATTTGGAAGACCTGGCCGCAGTGAATGTGCAATGCACTGACCGCGGCGGATCGCGTCGATGCCAGCGAAGCGAAACTCTGTTTTGCGGTCGATTTCAGCCCGAATCTTGACTTCGAGTCACATCGCTGATGATCGTCATTCTGACACGGCTGGATTTGCATCGGTGATGAGCGAAATTTGGCTGATCGGCCGAAATCTTGCTACGTCGAACAAATGGTGTGGGCCTCGCGATTGTCGCCGTTCGTCTCGTGTCTTTTCGTCTCCAATCGTGGATTTTGCACATCCGGTGGGAAAGCACTCGCGAAAGGGATCTTTGTGATTCACTGCGTGACATCGGAGACGGAGGAAGGCGGCCAATCGGCTTTTTCCAAATGATCATCTCGATCTGTCTTGCGTTGTTTGGTTACCACCCCAGTGATCGCCAACAATTCCCCACGCTGTTGGTCACCAACCTCTGGGGGCTGCACGAGCATCGTGCTGTGTTATTTGCGGCGGCACATCGATAACGGGATTCGACGTTCGGTCGGAACCGCCTTTTTGGATGCTCAGCGTCATCGATCACCTCTGATCAAGACGATCATCAAGCTCTCAAGTATCAAGATATAGAGGGCCGCGCCACTAGGCTCCCCGTGTTCGCCGGAACGCGATCTTACTTCACTCACTATTTTCGCCGCCGATGACTCACTGTTTTTGTTGTGTTTCCCACTTTGCCAGAGACAAGTGAAGTTGTTCGCTTCGCGGTCGCCTGAGCGGATTTCTTTTTTATCGATTTCTTGGCGGTCGGTCGCACCGTTACTTTTGTCGCTGGCTTAGGGAATCGAACGGCGGCAGGAGCCGTCATGGGACTGAGCGTCGGATCACCGGGCTTCGTTTTGCGGGTTGGTTTTGTGGTCATCTGGACTGTTTGGGGCGGGGACGCGGCGGGTTTTTTCTTGCGGCCTTTTGACGCAGGCGGCGGGGCGGAGTCGGCCAAAGACGGATCCGATGACGACTCCAGTTCAATACCGAAGATCTGGCTAAGATCGCTGTTGGACAAACCAGACTCCGATTTGTCGTGGAGGGCGCGATCGAGATTCCCCGCACTGGTTGCATGGCTGATCAATTCAAGGTGGTCGACGCTCCGGAGTTTAAATAGCAATTCGGGTTGACTGTCGAGTCGCACCGCGACGCCATAAAACGTCGCCGCAATGTGTTTGCAGACGCCCGCGTAGTCCGGACAACTACAGCTCATCGTGATCTCGTTCGGGCGAGGAAATAACCCTCCGTCAGTTCGAGTCAGGCGCTGCATCACTCCGTCAGTAAAACGCCCTTGCAATAGATCGAACAGCGAATCGATCTCCTGAGCACAGTCTCGCAAAATCGCTTTCCAGACCGCCGACTTCAGCGTCTGGATTTTGATGTTGATCGTGTACGCTTCAGAACCCCCGACGATCGCGCGGATTTGTCCCGATTCAATGACGAGATCCGCGACCGAACCGTTCCGAACGTAGGTCGCTCCACGTGGCAACCGATTGTCGAAGTCCCGATATCGTTCCAGGTTCTCGCGCCATTTCTCGCCCCAAAACGTTTTGCCGATTTTCCGCCCTTCGATGGTTACCGGGGTGGGTTCGCGGCCTTCTTTTTTTGCCAGCTTTTTTGCCGCGGTGTGCCCCAGGGCAATTTTCTTGGCGACGGGAATATAAGGCCCCCAGCCTCCATACCGATCATCCCACGACATCTTGGCCGCCTTTCCGTTCGAACTCCATTTCTCCCGGGACCGCGGAGACCACAAAATCGACCACGTCCCGTAGGGCGAAACAAGGATAATCCTCTGGTCATTGTCACTGCAATCGTGACTGAAACAAGATTCTTCCACCCCCTGTTTCAATCAGTCACTTGCGCGCCTTTCCGCGAACGCCCCTGCGACGTCGTTGACTCGCCCCCATCCGCCGTGGCGCGGCCGAGATCGAGAGCCACGAACTTCAGTAATTCGTCATCGGCCATCTCCGTCAACTTCGGTGTGCCGTCGGCATCCAGTATCTGTTCCGCGACGACGCGTTTGTCCGCAATCATCGCGTCAATCTGTTCTTCGATCGTGCCACGACAGACGAATTTATGCACGAGGACATTGCGCTGCTGGCCGATGCGAAATGCGCGGTCGGTCGCCTGGTTCTCGACGGCGGGGTTCCACCAGCGATCAAAATGGACGACGTGTGAAGCGGCGGTCAAATTGAGCCCGCTTCCCCCGGCCTTCAGCGAGATCACGAAAAACGGCCAGGCCGGTTCTTGCTGGAACCGCTTGACCAGTTCGCTGCGCCGTTTGACGGGAGTTCCACCATGCAGCACCAGACCCGGCTGCCCGAACAGCGTGGACAGGTAATTTGCCAGCGGTTCACACAGCGACTGAAACTGCGTGAAGACCAGCATCTTCTCCTGACGCGCGATGATCGGCTCGCATAAGGAAGCCAGTCTTTGAAATTTCCCGCTCGCTTCCGGTGGAAAGGTTTCCTCTCGCAGAAAAAGCGCCGGATGATTGCAGATCTGTTTGAACTGCATCAGTGCAGCGAGCACCAATCCGCGACGCTGGATACCGTCTTTGATCTTCAATTGCTCTTGAAGTTCCACGACGGCTTTCGCATAGAGAATTGTCTGCGGGACCGAGAGTCCGCATTCGGCTCGCATTTCAATCTTTTCGGGCAAGTCCGGCGCAATCGTCGGGTCGGATTTTTGCCGTCGAAGAATGTACGGACCGACCAATTTTCTCAGTCCGGCGAAGGCGAGACCGTCGCTCTGCTGATTCAGCTTTTTTACGTACCGCTTAAACTCGGCGGCACTGCCCAACAGGCCGGGCGAAAAAAAGTCGAATAGCGACCACAACTCGCCGACATGGTTTTCGATCGGCGTGCCGGTCATCACGATTCGCCGGTCCGCCGCGAGTTTTTTCAGTGCACGCGTTTGAGCCGCCTGAGTATTTTTAATGGCCTGTGCCTCATCCAGAATGATGAGTGACCAGTTGATTTGTCCCAACCATGACTGACGACGAACCATCCCGTAACTCGTCACGACCAGGTCGAGACCTGCAAAACCGGCTGCGGGATTTTTTTCCCGTTGCTTCAAATCATCCGCGTCCATTTCCGAGCGATGGGCAAACAAGACTTTGAGGGAGGGGGCGAACTTTGCGGATTCTTGCTTCCAGTTGCCCAACAACGATGCCGGAACGATCAACAGACTTGGCGTCCGTTTTTTGTTGACGCTTGACCGCTTTCGTTGCAGCAACAGATCGAGAACCTGGATTGTCTTGCCAAGACCCATGTCGTCGGCGAGGCAAGCCCCTAAACCCAATTCCGTCATGAACCAAAGCCAGCGGACGCCATCGGCTTGATAAGGTCTGAGTGTCGCTTGCAGATCGCGTCCTGGTTCGCAGTCCACCGAATTCCCGGGCGTTCGCATTTTGGAGAGCGTCGTTTTCAGCCAATCTCCTGCCACGGAAGTCGACCACGCAGCGACCGCATCGTCGACTTCGTCTGCGGCATTGATCTGCGCCCCGGCCAAGAGGCGCATGCCTTCGATCATCCCGATCCCATCCGAATGCGTCCTCCGGATGCTGCGCCAATGGTCGAGGGCTTGCTGCAGGCGTTGCTGATCGACTTCCACCCATTTGCCACGGAGCAGACTTAATCCGGGCGAGCCCTCCAGCAATCGCTTCAACTCTTCTGGCGACAATGGCTCACCTTCGAGGACGACTTCCGCGCGGAAATCGAGCAGCTGGTCCATTCCGAAGGAAGACGGCTGTTTCTCGCCGAGCCGGACTTCGACCCGTGGCCGCACAGGACGCCGGGGCGACCACCAGTTCGGTAGCCGAATCACCACGCCCGCTGTTTCCATCGCGGAGGACTCTTGCAGAAATTGATAGGCTTCCCGGGCAGTCCAAGCTTGCGGTGCGAATAAGCGTTTCGACCGGAGCAGTTCCGTAACCAGTGGCGATCGTTCCGCCGCGCGACGCACTGGTTCCAACAGTCGTTCCAGTTGGACCCGGTCGTTTTCCGCGACCGAAAGTTTCAACGCCTCGGCCAATGGTCGATGTTGTGGTTTTGCCCGCGCCGACAATTGGTGAGCATAGGTCGCCAGAAACGCGAAGGGCCGCTCGGGGTCTCGCTTGTTCTCCGCCAGATGAAATGTCACCTTCCCGACCAGATGCGCCAGCGGATTAACCCGCCGCAACCAGGCCAACGGGCCTTCTGAATCGGCCACCGCGGCCTCCGCCACGTAGTCACACAGTTCCAGCCACGATTGCCGCAAGAGCGAGCCCGTGACGTACTCCAGGCCGACCATCGGTGGAGCCGACGTAACCAGCGCGGCGAACTCTTCGTCAGAAGGAGCGGGTACGGTGCGCCAGCTCTCACCCGGGATTCCTTCCGCATGACAGACACTGCGAAAAAATAAGCGAGCCCAATTCCGCCAATATGCGAAGGTGGCCGGCAATTCGGCCGGCCAGGTCGACGATGCCAAGCAGACCAATCCCGCCGCATTGGATGACATCAAAGCGGTCCGCAAATTTGGCACGCTGCGGTGGTCGACCGTCAATGCCGGTGCATCCGGGTTGACTTCTAAACGCAACCGCCCCGTCGGTCCCAGGGCTAGACTGTTCTCGGCCGCCGTCGTTGGTTGCGTCAAGGTGGTCATACTTCGTCAAGGAGAGTCGAATTCCGACTCGTTCATCCAATCCTGGCTGTGAGCACCTGATGCGGTGAGTTTTCCTGCCACAATCCCGTCGAGCCCGCAGGTTCGAAGAAATCTTAGCAGTGAATTTCAGGTGAACAAAGGCTTGCACTGTGTTTCCGCCTCCGTATTCTCTTCTGGCCTCGCTCAGGCAATGTGTCCGCGGCGAAAGCGAAAACACTATACGAAGCGTCGCGACATGATCGCGCTTATCATTTCTCAAATTGTGAAAGATCAGAATTGTCAGGGATCAAAGCTGGCTTCGTGAACGACGCAAATAATCTCGAGTCATACAAACGAAGATTTGAAACACGGAGCGGCTGTGTTTCCAACTCCCTCTTCCCTCCCAAGATTTCTGGCCGGGTCTTCTGCGACGTTCATCGAAGCCCCCCAGCAAATGTTAAACTGGGCTAGAACACGTTTTTTGAAAATCGGATGATCAACATTGATCAAGTTGATCAACATCCCTGTTTTATAGCGTTTGGCCCACTTTTCTTCGGTGATCAAGTTTGACCAACATTGATCAACATCCGTATTTTGTCGAGTTTGACCGACATCACACTCCCGGGCGGACACTCCAAACCACCCCCACGCGTCCGAACCGATCCACTCCTTCAGCTCAATCGGCCCAGACTGGTGCCAATTCCGTTTCCCTCGCCGTGGAGACAGTTCATCGATCCGTCCGAGTCCGACATTCACCGGCCGAGCAAGTTTTGACATCCTTGATTCCCCAACTGATTCCTGCACGAAACACCACGCGGCCGATCGCCATCAAAGCGACGTCCCCACGCCGCCCGCCGAATTTCCTCGCCGCTGCAGGCGGCGACTGACGTACGACAGCGTGTTAGGTGATAAAATACAGAGAAAACGTCGCAGGACAATCTCAAAACGCGTCTTGTTTCCAAACGTTTGGAACATTGGTCAAAAAACGGAGATATCCCGGCAGCGACGCTCGATGGTCAGCTCGTTGAACGCGGGCAAAGAAACGGTTCCAGAGGGACCGAAGCTGATCCGGTTCGTTGTCCGAATTGCCAGTCTGATCAATTAGACATTGGTCATCGAAAGATATCCAAATTCGGCATTGCTTCCTGAAGCTCTTCCTTTCCCTCGTTCGTGATCTCGGTCTTTGAAAGAGAGAGAACTGAGAGTTGTTTGAAATCCATTAGCGTCGTAAGGCTTGCGTCGGTGATCCTGGTCTCGCCGAGGTAGAGGTGAGTGAGTTGTTTGAATTCGGCTAATTGCATCAGACCCTGATCCGTGATTTGTGTATGGCTGAGACCCAGCGAGATCAGGTTCTTAAATCCCTTCAATTCGGGCAGGCCAGCATCGGTGATCTCGGTATCGCCGAGGTAGAGACTCGTGAGTTGCTTCAGTTCGCTCAATTCCTTCAGGCCCGCGTCCGTGATTTTGGTCGCGTCGAGATCAAGGACCATCAGATTCTTGAAATCCCGCAATTTTTTCAGTCCGGAATCTGTGATTTGGTTGCCCCTGAGACCGAGTGTCGTCAGGTTTTTAAGGCCACTCAATTCCGTCAGCCCTTGGTCTGTGATCTCGTTGCCGAAGAGATCGAGAGTTCTGAGGTCTTTTAGATCACGCAATTCCTTCAGACCCACGTCGGTGATCCACGTGTGCTGGAGTTTGAGATCCGTCAAGCTCCTGAGTTCGGTCAGATGTTTCAAGCCCCGATCCGTGATCATGTTTTCGCTGAGATCGAGGATTTCAAGTTTCTTGAAATTCCTCAACTCCTTCAGACCTTTGTGGGTATCGGACTGATCAGGGTAGACCCGTAACCACGCATCGACAAACGGGCCGATCAACCAGGCCCAGACCGTTCCCTGATGGTAGGCGGCATCGCGTGATCGAAGATCGCCGTAGTACTGGGGCTTATAGTC
>CAIQIR010000093.1 GCA_903871875.1 uncultured Schlesneria sp. | reverse complement strand
GAAGCGCTGTGTCGTCTGCTCCAGTTCCCGCTCCCAGCGGTGCAAATCTCGCAGCAAAATCGTCCCTGACATCGCCATCCCCTCCTCACGGAAGAAATAACGAAAAAGGCGAATCTAATAAAGTCCAACTGTAGTACTAGGGCGTCGTCTCATAGGACTTTTTAAGCGACGGCCCCCCCTCGCCTGTTGACATTCCTGTCGACGAGCGAGCGGGGGTCGATTTCATTGGGATTCGTGGTAAGGCGGAAAGCTCCGCGCCGCAATAGTGCCCGGTAGCCGTCTGATCGCTCTCGTATTCACCGAACTCTTGGTCACATCAACGGAGACTCCTTTGGAAGGATCACAATCAAGAAGGTGGCGATCGGCCCCAGAAAAAGGGAGATGAGCCACCAAATCAATCCGCTACGGCCTTTCGACTGTGCGAGCCCCGCGTTGATCAGGGACAATGTTCCCCAGCCGACAAAAAAGCTACCATTCTCGAAAATCATCTGAGCACATCCTTTTCACGAGTAACCATTTTGTGAACGAACCTCAGGACCGCCCCACTGCCGAACACCAGCATCCGGCGACACCGGAAGATCCAACCGGGTTGATGCTCGAGACCATTGTCGAAACATCTCTCTATTCCGACAATCTGGCCGCGATGGAAACTTTCTATACGGAAGTCCTGAATCTTTCGGTCATCACCAAAGAACCGGATCGGCATGTTTTTTTTACCGTCGGACGGGGCAGTGTCTTGCTGATCTTCAAACCGGAATCAACTCAGCACGGCCATCATCTGCCGGCGCATGGCACCATCGGTGCAGGTCATGTTGCTTTTGGAGTGCCAGCGGATTTGCTGAATTCGTGGCGAACTCGTCTGACCAGACGGGGAATTGCGATTGAGAAAGAACAGTCATGGCCCCGAGGCGGTCATTCGATCTATTTTCGAGACCCAGCGGGAAACTCGGTTGAGTTGATTACGCCGCACGTTTGGGGAACTCCCGACGGTTGGTAATGGTGACCGGCGGAACCGGTCAGAAAAACGTCAGAGCCCCCCCCCCGGCTGCATGTGCGCCGCATCGACGACAGATCGTCTTTGGCATTTCTCGATCAGCGAATCTCTTATCGAGGTTCAACTCGATCGCTGTCGTCGGAAATCGGTGGGCGCCATCCCCATGATCTGTTTGAAGCGTCTCGAAAAGTGAAACGAATCGTAGAAGCCCAAACCCTCGGCAATTTGCGAAAGCGTGTCGTCGGATGTCAACAGGCGCGTGCAGGCCCGGCGAATCACCACCTCGGAACGATACTGTCCGGGGCTTTTCCCCAACAGCTTGGCAAAGCGTTTACGAAACGCCGTGTAAGACATGACAAGCGTGTCGGCAATCTCCTCCAACGAAGGTGAAACGGCGTTACCATTGTCCACCAACTGAAGAGCCTGTTCACACCAGAGAGTGTTCTCTTCGGTTTGCTGATTCGCTTGTTCAAAGTGGACGGCATCCGCCAGAACCTGCTGAAAACGACAGAGCCGAGGCAGATGTCGCTCACCAGGTGATTCGGTGGTTGGCTCGACGACTTCTCGAAGACGCCGCACCCAATAGTCGAGCGGGGACAACGACAGAATTCGCGTTCGGTCGCCGGGAAATCCGCTGGCCTGCCATGTGTCGAACACGGGGCCGGAAAACCACATGTAAAGTTCACTCCAACGCGAACCGGTCCGTGGGCCATAGCTTTGATTGATTCCAGGGCGAGCCCAGACCAGCGACCCCTCACGCAAAATGGTCCGCACACCGGTGCTGTCCACGTAATCGGCTTCGCCCTCCAATGTCAGCACGATCAGAAAGTGAGAGGTCGGGCGCATGTAATCCGGGGGAGCGGTGTGCGCATAAGTGGCTCGACTATTCCACTTCGTCCCGGCATAAACAATCTGTCCCAAACTGCACACCAGAGGTTGGGGCGCATTGATGACGAAGGGTCCAAACGGACTAAAAAAAGAATGTTCAGGATCTTCGTGAATCATGCCAGAATATCCATGCCGCCAATCGAACAATCCATTCACGCCTATAGTCCATGCAGTTTATTCTAGTCTTAAGAACGATTGCAACACACCACTTTCGCAATGCCGCCTCGACGACCTGCTGATTCACGAATTCCTTGATGGACAAACACATCACGCTTTTTCCTTTCCGTATCAACGGTGCGACATCTTGATTTCGCGGCAACGCAAATGACTGAACAGCCTTTGAAAGCGAGTGACGTTATGGATTCACGTTTTCGGCCCAGGGGGCTCGCTCAATGGAATTGTCATTGCCCGGGGCTGTTGATCGCCGTGCTGAGTTTGGCGTTTTCGCAAAGGGCTGCGGCAGCGGCAACGCCCGACTTTGAACAAGAAGTCGCTCCGATTCTGATCAATCACTGCATCGAATGTCACCACCGGGGCAAGGCGAGCGGTGAATTGAACTTATCCATTGTCGAAGGTCTTCGGCGGGGTGGCGATTCCGGCCCTGCCGTCAACGCCGACAAACCCGAGACCAGCCCCTTAATCGTGCGTGTTGATGCAGGGGAGATGCCGCCATCGGATAAGGGCAAAGAGCCATTATCCGATGGCGATTTGGCCATCCTGCGCGCTTGGGTTTCGGCAGGAGCCGAATGGCCAAAGAATCGTGAGTTGGGACTGCATGAACAGGCCGTTCACGTCGATGCTGCTCGTACTTTCTGGGCCTATCAGCCGATACGTCGACCGCCAGTTCCGCACACAACGCTCACTGATCGGGGAGCAAATCCGATCGACGCTTTCGTTGGTGAAAAACTGGTCGCGGCAGATTTAGTACCAGGCACTCTCGCCACTCCCCGGCAACTGCTTCGCCGGGCCTGGTTGGATTTGATTGGCTTGCCACCATCACTGAAAGAGCAGGATCACTTCCTGGCCAATCCGACGCCAGAAACATATGAACTGATGGTCGATCAATTGTTGGCAAATCGGGGGTACGGAGAACGCTGGGCGCGATATTGGCTCGATTTGGTGCGGTACGCCGACTCGAATGGCTATGAGCGCGATGGAGGAAAACCAAATGTCTGGAAATATCGTGACTATGTGATCCAGTCGCTCAATAACGACAAGCCCTACGACCGTTTTGTCGTCGAACAACTGGCCGGAGACGAACTGCCGGATCGTAGTACCGAGACCGTGATTGCCACCGGTTTCCATGCCTTGGGTGCGTGGCAGGACGAAGTCGATCCACTGGAATCGCCCCAATACCGGGCGGACGAATTGGATGACATGTTACGGACGACATCGCAAACGCTGTTGGCCGTGACAATCGGTTGTGCTCGCTGTCACAACCATAAATTCGATCCAATTTCGATGGTCGATTACTACAGTCTTTCGGCGATCCTATCTCCACTCAAACGGCCCAATATCGGTCGCGAAGACCATGATCTGCCTGCCGGAACGATGGCCCAGGTTCAAGCGGTGCGGGATCGTGATCAAAAAATTGCGGAACTCAGTCGAAACCGTGACGAATTGCGATCACTGAACGAACAGGAATGGTTCGAGTCAGGTCGCAGCAAACTTCCCGCTGAGGTGATCGCGGCTCTTCGCACCGCACCATCGAAGCGGGATCCACAACAAGTGCAACTTGCCGTCAAACACGAGGACGATTGGCAAGCGGAACTGGCCGCGGCATTACCCGAAGAACGCCGTCATAAGATTTCCGAACAGGAGCAAACGATTCAAAGATTGCGGCAAGAGACACCCGATTTGCCGCGAGCCTATTTCCTATTTGAAGACACACCCACACCGCCCGCTTCGTACCTGCTGCTGTCCGGCCGCGCCTCAAACCCGGGTCCAATGATGCCGCCTGCGGTTCCCGTCGTATTGACGCGTACCCAACCGAACATCACTTCCACAGAAATCTCCACCAGTGGCCGCCGGCTGGCATTCGCCCATTGGGTTGTCGATCCCGCAAATCCGTTGACGGCACGGGTGATCGTGAATCGCGTTTGGCAACATCATTTCGGCGAAGGTTTGGTCGCGACACCCAGCGATTTCGGCAAAATCGGAGCCAGACCAACGCATCCAGCTCTACTCGATTGGCTGGCGGATTGGTTTGTTCACGACGCCAAATGGTCGCTGAAAAAACTTCACCGCTTGATCATGACCAGCCATACGTATCAAGCGACCAGTACAGCCAACGCAACATTGCGAGAACGCGATCCTGAAAATAAACTGCTCGGTCGATTTCCACACCGCCGGCTGGACGTCGAAGCGATTCGCGACTCGATCTTAGCTGCCAGCGGCAAGTTGAATCCTGAGATGTACGGGCCGGCTGTCTTTTTGCCAATACCGTCGAGTGTAATTGAAGCGCACACGGACAAGGAAGCATCATGGCACACCTCGCCCGAGCCGGCCATTTTTCGCCGCACAATTTACGCCTATGTCAAACGAACTCTGCTGGTACCGATGCTGGAAGTTCTGGACCTTTGTGACACGACGAATAGTACTGAGAAACGCAGCATCACCAGCATCGCGCCACAGGCTCTAACACTTTACAACGGCGACTTTGTCAATCAGCAGGCTGCGTTTTTTGCCGATCGAATTCTCGGCGAGGCTGGTGACAACGCGGAATCACAAATCGACCGTGCATTCAGGTTGGCTTTGTGCCGCCTCCCCTCCCCAACCGAGAAAGCGGCCCTGCTGAAATTCTTGGAAGACGAATCTCGAGGGCTGACGTCCGATTCGCCCACCACTGCACGGCGATCCGCGCTAATCCAAGTCTGTCGAGTCATTTTCAATTTGAACGAATTCGTCTACGCCGAATAGGCAAAGAGGTTCTTCGATGCCCCACTTTCTTCCCAATCCCATGCCTTGTGGTCAATCACGCCGCTCATTCCTGTGGGATGTCGGCGGTGGATTTGCGGCACTTGGACTGGCCGATTTGCTGTCGCGAGACGGCTTCTTCAATTCGTCGGTCGCCGCCGACGAGATTGCGAAACAACCGGTTGGTGGTAAGCCATTGCATTTCCCCGTGAAGGCCAAGCACTGCATTTTTTTATTCATGAATGGTGGCCCCAGTCAGATCGATACTTTCGATCCCAAACCGGCACTTGGCAAATATGACGGCAAGACATACGGCGGAACGGTCAAAGTCGGATCCAACGGTCGTCCGATCGGCCATTTGATGAAAAGCCCATTTGCATTTCAGAAATACGGTCAAAGCGGCCTGGAGATTAGCAACCTTTTCACCAACACCGCACAGCACGCCGACGACCTTTGCGTACTGCGAGCCATGTATACTGATACCGCGGCTCACTCGTCTGGATGTCTGCAGATGAATACGGGCAGCCCCCTGACGGGGCGACCGTGCCTGGGCTCCTGGTTGAATTATGGCCTCGGCTCGCTGAACGAAGATTTGCCGAACTTCGTGGTAATGACCGATCCGCGCGGTGGACCAATCGGCGGTGCACCGAACTGGGGCGCGGGTTATATGCCGGCAACGAATCAAGGAACCTTGTTTCGCAGCAAAGGATCGCCGCTGCTGGATTTGGCCACGCCCGCGGGAGTCGGTCCGCGTACTCAACGACATTCACTTGATCTGCTGGCGAGATTGAACGACGAGCATGCCGCAAGACACCCGGAGCAATCGGAACTCGCCGCGAGGATCCTATCCTATGAGCTGGCCTATCGAATGCAAACGAGTGCCGCGGAAGTGGTGGACGTCGCGAGAGAGACCGCTCAAACACAGGCCATGTATGGCTTGGATGACCCGATTACCTCGGAATTCGGCAGCAAATGCCTCGTCGCCCGGCGGTTAGTTGAACAAGGTGTGCGTTTCATTCAGATCTATTCGGGCGGTGGACATATCGAAGCGACCTGGGATGGTCACAACGATTGCATCACGAACCATAAAACGCACGCAGGCGAAACTGACAAGCCAATTGCTGCGTTAATCACGGATCTCAAACAGCGCGGACTTTGGGACGAGACACTGATCGTCTGGGGCGGCGAATTTGGACGCACCGCGACCAGTGAGGGTGTGGGCAAGCCTGGCCGCGATCATAATTGGCTGGGCTTCTCGATGTGGTTGGCTGGCGGCGGCGTCAAAGGCGGCCAAGCCATCGGTGCCACCGATGAACTGGGTTTCGAAGGCGTCGAAGATCGAGCCCACGTATCGGACCTCCATGCGACGATTCTCAGATTGATGGGCTTTGACCATCGTCGGCTGAGTTACTTCTACAATGGTCTAGACCAACGCCTGACCGGTGTTGATGAACGACATGTGATCGAAAAAGTCCTGGCCTGATCAAGGGTTTATTTAATCGTGACAGCATGGCCGCGACGAACGTGCAAACCGATGGCCGGTGAGGCCTGACTTCCGACGCCTTGGGCCACCGCATGAATCAGCCGATCCGTTTCCGGAATCCAGGGGCAAGCCGTCAGGAAGATCTGACGTTCAGTCTCGCCTTTACGCACCAGTACTCCCGAGAGACCAATGTTGTCGACGATAATTCCGTGCGGCAAATTGTCGACATCGAACCGCACATCGTCTTCGTGTCCGTTTCGTTCGATCACAATCTTGGCGGTAATCGTCGTTCCGGGTTCGATGACAAGCCCCTGATCAGATGTTGTAAATTGGGGATTGTCGGGCACGAGACTGACGCGAATCGCCGCCGGTTTATCTAATTTCAATTCGCCTAAGCCACCGATCGTTTTGGTGGCCAGCCGACCGCTGATTTCAGCCGTGGCCAGGATTGTGATTCGTTCCCAATCATCCTTCGTCGGCTCAGGCGCGTCCTTCGCTGCGGTCATCACGCTAAATGCTTCGAGTAAGCCTGACTGCATGATGATGGGTGACGATGCAATAAACCCTCGCGGAAGTCCCACGATATCCAGCCTTACGTCACCGTCAAAGTTGTCGATGCGGTTGAGCGTAAACTTCAGTCGCTGCCCGCTGCCTGCAGGGATCTTGGGGTTCATCGTATTGACCACCACCGAGAAATCCGGCTGCGGCAAGCGGATGGTCAAAGTGTAGAAGAACTTGTCGCCAGTAAATCCCCGGACATCGGTCACCTGAATCAAATAGTCACCGTCAGCCGGCGCCGTGAATGTCAGCATGGAGTCTTTGCCCAGCGACCTCAAGCCGTCATCGTCATTGGTGTAGTAAAGCGGAAAGACGGGCAATCCGTTGTCGACAATCTTCGAGTTGGGTGAAAAGGCTTCGACGATATAAGCCGGTTCGTCCTTGGCGTGTCCGGCCGCACTGGTGTCAAAGAAATCGTGTCGCTTTCCGTTGACCGAGTAAAGTTGAAACCCTGAATCGGGACCTTGAGGAGCACGAAACGTCTTGCAAACTTCGCCGTTCAAATACAGAAACTGATTTAGATCCATTTCTTCCCAATATTCCAGCCGAACGTCCGCAGACGACGAATCGATTGGACGAAAGTTAATCCATGAGTCACGTACAGCTTGCAGCAGTGCACGCAAAACAGGTTGGCCCTTGGCGTCAAACACATCCAGCTTGGTGTCAGCGAGCGATCCTCCGCGAGAGGCATTGGTTTCGATGACAAACCGCTCGCCTCGTTTGGCGTGGATTCGGTAAATGTCGACATCCTCGGTCGCACCATTCGTCCCTTTCAACTCACCTTTGGCCATACCGGGAATTGGCAATGACGTGGCATTCGAAGGAAGATGATTGGGTTCGACTTCGGTGATCGAGGGCATGACGGTGGAAGGAGCGATCTCGACACCATAGGCAGTCTCATCCAGTGGCTGCAGATCGTTGGCGGCATTCGCCCAACTGGGATCGACGGAATAATGTTGATGTTCGCCGTTCATTCTCCCCACGAGAAGTTGACGGTTGTCCGCGGTGAACGCCAAGGCAGAAGGCCAATCGGATTGCCGTTCCAAGACCGCAACTTGCGTAAACGTCTTCGTTTCCCACAGCTTGATGCGGCGATCCGCGGAGGACGACGCTAACAAACGTCCGTCGGGGGAAAAAGCGAGCTTCAGAATCTGGCCTTCGTGCGCGAATCGCGCATAGAGAATCGGATTTGATCCTTCACGCCCGGTCTCGCTGATCTCCCAAATGCGAACGCGGCAATCGAGTCCCCCCGCTGCCACAAATCGACCGTCAGGACTGAACGCCAGAGTCGATTGCTCCTTGGCCGGTTGCGAGAAGGTATCCAGTCGCTGCCCGGTCGCGACATCCCACAGTTTGACGGTCCGATCTCCGCTCGCAGTCGCCAGCAGCTTTCCATTCGGCGAAAAACTGATCCCATAAATGGCGTCATTGTGCCCGCGATACGTTGTCAACGGTTGGAGCGTCGCCAGATCCCACGTCATTGCGTCACGGTCATAGCTGGCTGTCGCCAACAGTTTTCCATCGGGACTGATTTGGGCCGCATACAGTGCGTCGCGATGCCCTTGAACAACTGGCCCCCGAGACCAATCCGACGTTCGCCAAAGTGTCGCTTCGCCCACCAGTCCCATTTCACCCGCGGCCACGCACAGCCATTGACCATCACGAGAGAAACTGACTTCGTTGATTGTTCCGGTATGTCCCGTCAACTGTCGGGTCCGATTCGCGTTGATGACTTCGACCGAGTGAGGCCGAGCCATGGCGATCCATCGCCCATCGGCAGACGCCGCAACTGAGGTAATCGCCTCACGAACTTTGGCCGTTGTTTCAATTTTTGGTGTGACCAATCCGGCTGCGACCAGTCCTGCCGTCGGCGCCTTCGCTCCTGCATCGATCCACTGTTTAATCAGTGCCAATTCTTCTGGCTTGGGAACGGGTTGATCTTGAGGTGGCATCCGAGAGTCGTCTTTGGCAATGACTCGTTGCCAAAGACGACTCTGGTCACTCCGACCGCTCACGATAACGGTTCCGTCCTCACTGCCTTTCATCGTTCTCGCATGATCCATCAGCACGAGTCCCGCTTCGGCATCTTTCGCGTTGTGACAAGTCTGGCAGTATTTTCGAAAGACTGGCAACACTTCCGCATTGAAATCGGGCGTATCGGTCGCGACCACAATGTCCACGGCGGTCAACCAACAAATCAACGCCAGCCAAGCGGACACTTTCGGCAGGATGAGAGATTGCATCGAGAGTTCACCATTCACGAAACGTAAGGAGCGCCACGTCACTCGGCACCAAGTTGTTAAACGATAACAAAGTGACGCATCAACGAAAAACAACACGATCCCTGCAATTGAAGGCGAAAGATCGCCCCGCACTCTCTGACGGCAGGTTCAGTCGTGCGACAACTTGATGACGTGGACCGAAAATAACGACCTGCGAACGGCGTCGATTTCGTGAGGGAAGGAACGGTTTCCTGCATCAGGACGGCATGGCCTGAATACCGATACACGCGATCAGCAAGGCATCGAAAGGAAAACACCACGACGAATTGCTCGCGGAAACTCGCGGATCGCCGCGATTCAGCAGATCGGATCGAGACATCAAACCGCCAGCCGCATCAGCAGCTCTGGCCGAATTAGTTTACGGATTCGATAGGGAATCCTGCTTGACCAGCCGAAACCGCCAGCCTTAACATGACGCTGGCGGTGTTGGGGCGGCGCTGGTCCGTCCGCTCGTCTGGATCCTCGCAAGGGAGAAATTTGATGAAGACTTTCGGCGTTCGAATGGGCATGGCCGTACTGTCGCTATTGAGTCTCGGTGGCTTCGGTACCGAATCACACGCAGCGGGACCCGCTTCGGCGCAATTGGCCGTCACGCAAATTCAATCGACCCTGACAGAGGCTTCTGTCGGCTGGCATCGATGGGGGCGCCGTTGTTGCGGATATGGTTATGGATATGGCGGCTGGGGTTATGGTGGTGGCTGGGGCGGCTATTACGGCGGGTACCGCGGATATTACGGTGGGTACAGCTACGCTCGTCCCGCCATCTACACCAATCCGGGATACTACTATTCGAGCTACAGCACTCCAACTTACTACTCAGGATATAGCTATTCGCCATACCAATCGGCTTGCGGCTGTGGCTATTCCGCTTCGTCGTATCAACCGGTTTACAGCGTTTCCAGCTACTCGTATCCGTCGCAACCGGCAGTTTACGGAAGCGTCTACTCGACACCAACAGTTTACGGCGCATCCACTTACGGTTATGGAACACCAACCTACACGCCGTCCACTACGTCGCCCTCTGTGATTTCGTCCCCCTCCACGGTTTATCCATCGACAAACACTTACACTGCACCTGTGTCTGCTCCCTATCCGGCTCCACCGGTCGAATACTCGCAACCTTCAGCCAAACGATCACCAGTGGCACAACAACCCCAGCAAACAGCAAGCTCCCTGGCAAATCCAACGACCGTCCCCGCAAGGGTCGTGACTCCGATGACCAACACCCCGATGTATTCGCCGACCTTTGCGTACACAGGCTATTCACCACACGCGGCCTACTTGCCGGTGGCCTATCGGTACTCAACGGACACGGGGACCAACAACTTGCTCAGCTACCGCAATCCTTGGTAGCCATCCCGGCATTTTGCTGAAGACGAGTTCTAGCACCCCGCGTCGGTTTCAGCGGATACATCGAATCAGTTTCGATTGCATGACAGCGAAAGAACCCGACCAAATCGGATTGGTCGGGTTCTTTTTTTGATTTCTATGGGTGACGAAGATGGCAGCAGGTCAATCGCGCTCAAGGCGACTGCGCCGATCACGCCAAGTGCTTTGGTGGTCCTTCACATATTTGTTTAGGAAATCGACGATGTCGCGTTTGATTTGCAAATCTTGCAGGATCAAATCCATGCCACGAACACTTTCAGGATATTTCTTGAACCAAAGCCTTTCGTTTTCTTTCTTACCCGAGAATTGTTCGAACAGTTTCTTGGAATTATTGAGGTCTTGCGTATTTACTTCGGACGCGGCGATCATGACGGCAATATTCAGCCCCCGCATGGCCGCCGCAGTTTTTCCTGCAAACAATCCCGGCACTGTGGCATCCGGAGAAACCAAAGCGATCGCTTGAATATCTTGACCTCGGGGCGTGCGATCTTTCTCTACCGGGCTGTCGTCATGAGGTTCTTTTTGCCAATCGACTTCCGTAAAGACCAGCGCCACGGCTGCGCTAAATTCACAGGCAACAATGCCGGTCTTGTTCATGTTCAATTGCCCCTTCTGGTGCTCTTCGAACAGAAAGTCTTTCACGGCTTGCATGTCCATGGTTACCATCGACGGATAATCGTTCTTTTTAACTTCTGATTTTTTCGGCAACTGACTTTCCCCGTTTCCACGCAGGTCTACCGCAACGACCGCATAGTCTTCCTTCTTTTGAAGATACGACGCCACACCGGTCCACTGTCGTCGCTGCCCCTGTTTACCATGCAAGAGGATCGCCACTGGAGCATCCTTGCCGCCCGTCGATTTGAAATAGGTGATTTTCAATTCGATGTTGTCTTCAGTCAGCAGGGTTTTCTCTTCGATCACCGGTTCGTTTGCCTGGGCCTGGATCAGACGACCTGACGACATCAGCGAAACAGCGATAACAAACAGGAAGAGACCCCGATACCGGTGGGGACCACAGACAAGGTGGCAGAAACCTTTCGGGAAACTTGGCGAAGCAGTCCGCATCTGTTTTTCTCCACAATCGAATGAGCCACACGGCTGGAATCGTACATCAGTCCGGCAGTCTCACTTTCGGACAAACTGTTCTTTTGTCGCGTCAACACCGCTGTTAACTCAGCGCGACAAGCAATATACCGACAATTTTGTTTGTTCCGCCATGGTCGAAATTCGGCCCAGCACACAAATGACGGGCAAAAACTCCAATGGTCGGCACCATGTGACGTCGATGTTTGTCGACCGTCTCCTCCGAGACACTTGGTGGCCCCTATCAGGATTACATTGAAGGCACGACAACTCGCATCAACCGCACTCGATGCGGTTCGCGATCATGGCAAATCGGTCGACAGACTGGGTGATTGCATTACCAAAATCGAGCGATTACACTACAAATGTCGAGTATTTTATTTTTTTCATACAATTCAAATTTGTTTTGTAAATCGTCAAATCATTGATGTTTGCAATCTTAAAGCCGTTTTTTGTTGAACGAGTCTTCGGTTGCCGCATATCATCTCATTAACGTTGGGGGACATGAGCGGAGCTCGTTCGGGCTCGGTTCGTTGGCTCACGTCTCCCCTGTCATCAATGTGCATTGTAACCCCACGAAAGGGAGCTGACTTCGTGCAGACTTCATCGATAGGGAAGGCACTGCCGCTGGTCTCGCTCGTGTATTTTGGAGGGTTCAGGATTGACCAGTCATCATACGGGGTTCTCGGTCCGCTGCGAGCACTTGAAAACCGATTTGCAATTTCGCCGAACCATCCGTAGGGCTGTTCGATGGCTTGGTTTTGGCACCGTCCGGCTGGTGGCGCTAGTTGCTCTGTTGTTCGTCCCAGCTTGCTCCAAACCGAAATCCGCGCCGCTGGCGGCGCCGGCCGCCCCCCCTCAAACTGCCGCAACACCCGTTCCCCCAGCCGCTCAACCGGCCGCAGTTCCCACAACTCCGGCGGTCCCAGCACCGGCCACTCCACCGGTCGCAGCTCCGGGGCAACCTGCTCCGAACCAAGCTTATATTGGTCCCGCGGTTCCAGGCCAGCCGGCGGCAGCCAAACCTCAGGAACCAGTAAAAACAGAGCCGATTACTGCTCAAGCAAAATCGACAGAAAAAAAGGAGAACGCTCACGGCCACTACCAGGTCGATTTCAATGGTGATGGACATTTTGCCGTGTCAGGAGGCCAAAACGCGACAGTTCGTCTGTATGACGTTGATAAAGGGCTGCTGGTCCGCACATTTACTGGTCAAAAGGAACCGGTCACAGCGATTACCTTCCGTCAGGACGGAGCCATGGTGGCCACAGGCAGCTCTCAAGGCCATCTGAGGGTCTGGGACGCGCGATCAGTCGACGGTCTCGACGATACCGAACGAGATGAGGTGGGAATCGATGAGCGGACGCCGATGGGCGGTCATACCGGGCCGGTTCGCAGCTTGGCATTTCGTCCTGATGGTCGTGGAATTGCTAGCGGAGGGGAAGACGGATCCATCCGGTATTGGAAACTTCCTGTGACGCGTCCGGAAACACTGTGGACGGGCACCAGTTCGATCGTGAAGATCGAAGCGATTACTCAAACCAATAAGTTGATCGCGGCGAAGAATGACGGCTCTGTGGAACTTTGGGATCTTGGCGAATCAAAAACGATCCCCTTATTGCCCGAGAACAGCAATCCAATCACCGCACTGGCGGTCAGCCTGGACGGCCAATTCGTCGCCGCCGGCGATAGCAAAGGTAAGTTGCGCGTCGTAGATTTGGAATCGCAGCAGACATTGCTCGATAAAATGGCTCACGATGGCGAAATCACCACCATCAAATTTCATCCCAAACGTCAACAATTGCTGACGACCGGAGTCGATGGCGCGACACAGACGTTTGATTTGCAATCGAATGCGGATTCGGATCAATCAACCTTGTTTACATTTCAATCGAAGGGAAAAACATTGGCCGTCTCACATCGTGGCACTTTTGCCGCGGTGTCAGGTGGTAACACTGTCGAAATCGCCGATTTGAAAAATCGCACACTTTTGCATTCGTTGCCAGTCGAGGGAGGCGAGGTTATTTCAATTGCCTGGTCAGCGGAGGATCGCACTCTGGTCGCTGGTGATGCGAACGGGGGACTTCACTCGTGGCGTATGCCGGGTGGACAAAAGGTGTTTGATAGCCGCATCCACGAAGGCGCGATTCGCGCGTTGGCCGGAAATCCTCAGGATTCCAAAATCGTCAGCGGGGGGGCCGACGGCAGAATTCGCGTCTGGCACCAGCCAGGACTGTCAGAAATTGTGGCCGAGATTGGCAAGATCGAAGTGTCGCAGATGGCGATCAATCCCAACGGACAATTGTTGGCTATTGGGACGACAAATGGTGCCATACGAATCATTGACGTGGAAAAAAAGAGCTCGATTGCCGTCTATCCTGAAATCGGCAAGCCGGTTGTCACGCTGGCATGGAGTCCCGATGGCGAGTGGCTGGCTGCCGGCGCGGGTGACAGTGGACTTCGCGTCTGGAATGTGCCACAGGGGGCTGGTTCGCTGGTCACATTGGAGTCCGGGTCCGCAGTCACGCAAGTGACCTTCCATCCGACTGGACCGACGATCATCGCAGGGTTGAAAAGCGGCGAGTTCAAGATCTGGAAGCTCCCCTTTCAGAAAACGCAAACTCTCTCAGGACATACCGACGCCATTACGGCCGTTGTCGGCAACCGAACGGGATCACAAGTCATTACCGCGGGTAATGATCGCGTGTGCCGTTTGTTTGATGTCTTCAGCGGTGAACAAACCCGCATCTTCGAGGGCGACCAAGACTCCATCACTTCATTGGCTCTTTCTTCGGATGATGCCTGGGTTGCGGCGGGCGACCGGGCCGGTCAAATCTCGGTCTGGCAAACGGATACAGGAGTGCTTTCCGGCGTGGTCGGGACCGCAGCGGGTTCGATCACAGCGCTCGCTGTCGATCCCACGAACAAATTGCTGGCGTCATCCAGCGCTGACGGGTTGGTCCGCGTCTGGCACGCCCCCTTCACGTCACCCATTGAGATGAATGGACCGGCCAACGAATCGGTGGTCATTGCGGTGTCACCGAATGGCAAACGGGTGGCAATTGGGTTCGCCGATTACACAATCAGGGTCCGCGACCCGATGACCGGAGAACAGCTCCAAACCCTCACCGGTCACGAAAAGGACATCACGGCTCTCAGTTGGTCGATCGACAGTTCACTGGTTGTCAGCGGAAGTCTGGATGAAACCGTTCGCCTATGGCGAGTTTCCGACGGCGAACAACTGACCAAATGGGACGGACATCCCTCACCCCTCTGTGCGGTGGCGATTTCTTCGAACAGTGAAGACCTGATTGCCTGCTCGGCCGACGGCCGACTTGCGGCGTATACTCGAGCGACCAGCCAACAGCGAGTGATACTCAAACCACAGCAAGGCCTTTCGGTCATGTCCATTTCGCCCAGTGGCAAACGCGTGGCGTTGGCCACGGCGGAAGGCGTTGTCCAGTTGGTGAATTGTGAATCAGGCGAGATTTTGGGGAAAACGGCAGCGGCGGATAGCATCAGTGCCTTGGCTTGGTGCGCTGACGATGTCAGCTGGGTGTCACTCGATTCCGGTCGCAAGGTGAAATATTGGAAACTCGCGGCGATCGACCCCTCGCGCGGCTGGACCGACGCTCCCAAATCTCTGACGACTCTGGCTGTTTCTTCGGACGGATCACGACTACTAGGAGCCGCCACAGACGGGCAACTCAGACTGTGGGACTCGGAAGGCCATGTCCTTCAAGCGTTTCCCTGGGAGTCGAAAGGGAAGATTCAATCATTGGACTTGTCCGACGATGGACAGTTGGCCGTCGTCGCCGGTCGTGATGGAACTACGACGGCATTTCCCACGTCGCTCGTTCGAGTGATCAAAGCTCACTCGGGACAAGCCGACATGATCCGTATCGCCGATGATCGCGTTGCCATTACTGCCGGTGCCGATCTGACGATTAGTGCCTGGAGTCTGCGGGACGGAGCTCTGATTCGGCAGTTCGAAGGTTGTCCCGCCCGCGCCATCGATCTGGTGGTAGCGCCGGCCGCGTCAAAGCTGATCGTCCTGGGAGAAAACAAAAAACTGTATGCCTGGAATCTCTCGGACGGAACCCCCATCAGTCTGTCACCCACACTACGCGGAGAATCGTTCCGACGGATGAGTCTCAATCCCGATGGTAAGCGTTTGGCGATGTTGGGCGAACAAGGACGGTTCCAGATTCTGCAATTGTCCGACATGCGCGAAGTGGGCGAGATGATCAGCCCTGTCACGGAAGCCAGTTCCATGGCTTTCCTGAAGAATGGAGCGATTGTCTGCTGCGCAGAATCACTGGCTTTTATCGCCCATGGAGAAGGGACCGACTCCGGTCACAAAGCGCACGACGGAGCCACCACGGGTGTCGCGGCAATGCCGAATAATGACGAATTCGTGACCTCTGGCGAAGACGGAAAAATTAAAGTCTGGTCGATAAGTGGGGAGCCGATTCGCACATTGGCCGAGTCGGATTCTCCGATCCGATCGCTGGCGATCAGCCTCGATGGAACGGAACTGGCCACGCTCGGAAACGACAATAAAGTCAAGTGTTGGAATGATGCGGGGGAATCAATTGGCAAATGGACGGTGGGAAATCGTCTGAAGTCGCTGCAATATTTCAGCCAGTCCCCCCGGACGGTTTTGACAACGTCTGAAAATCAGTTTCGCGTTTTTCAATCACCGAAAGGCAAGGTGGTACTGACGCTGACGGTGCAGGGCAAGATGGGCGCCAGCGCGTTGAGCCTGGAAAAACGAATGCTCTATATCGCTAGCGACGAGGGGCACTTGATTCGTTACGCAATGGAGCCATCGCAAGTCATCGAGTCCGAGCAACGCGAAATTCAGTCGCTGGCGCTCTCGAAAAACGGCAATCTGCTCGCGAGTGGTGGCGACGATGCTTCGGTCAGTGTCTGGGCATTATCAGCGGCCAAATTGTTGACGCGATTGAAAGGACATACGAAACCCGTTATCGGAGTGGTATTTGGTCGTGATGAGTCCCTGATTGCATCAATGTCGACGGACAAAACTGCGAGAACGTGGAATGTGCCTGAATCAAAATCAGTCACCTCGATTCCGCTCTCCGTCCTTCCGCAGTCAGTATCCATTTCACCCGATGATCGATATCTGGCAGTCGCAACGAACGACAAGGCCGTCCCCGTGTTCGACGTTCGCACGGGAAAACAAGTGCAAAGTGTGACGACGGACAGTACCGCCATCTCTAAAGCGTATTATGCGGCAAAAGGATTGATGACTTTTGGTGCGGATAAACGTCTTAGTGTTTCGGACACCAGCGTCATTCGCCAATTTCAGGCACAAAATGGACCGTTGACCGGATTGGATATCTTTTCGGATGGTTCGTATTTCGTAACCGCCGGTCCAGATGCCGGGGTCAAAATGTTCGACTTCAACGGAAAAGTGATTGCCGAATTTGATACCGCACAAATCCCGACCAAATCGATTAGCCTCAGCTCTGACGGTCTGTGGTTGGCCGGAATCAATCCGGACGGCGCTGCCAATATTTTGAATATCTGGAACGTTGCCCAGCGCAAATCATCCCAGAAGATTTCCGTACCGGCACCGATTCGATCGGCACGATTCGAGCCCGAAGGTGCGAATTTGCTAGTGCTGTGCGACGACCAACTGTTGCGACGATACCGTTCGATCGACGGTGTCATGCTGGAAGCAATTTCGACCGTGGAGAAATCGCGACTGGCACCGACATTTCACAGCGCGAGCGAAATCATCACGATTGAAAGTGACGACCGAGTGCGGCTCTACCAACCGGCGTTGGTCCGACTGGACCAAGCTCATACCGGTGCCGTGACCAGCCTCGGCTTCAGCAATAACGGCAATTTGTTGTTCAGCGGAGGTGCCGACGGGCGTGCGGTGGGGTGGGATGCCAACACCGGTAAGTCCACGGTGGAATTTCAGGCGGGTGGCAGTGCAGTCAATGACGTTTACCTGATGCCAAATCAGGACAGCTTGATTGTCACCTACGCTGACGATGCTGTTCGGATCTGGCCGTTGAATCGAAAAGCCGTAGAGCCCGAAGTTCTCTTTGAGCACAAAGCTGCTGTGCGATGCGCGCGAACATCCCCGGACGGTTCACTGTTAGCGACAGCCGGAGCAGACAAGATCGTTCACCTGTGGCAGTTGGCAACAGGCCGCGAACTGGTTCAGTTTCATGGACACGAAGACGCCGTCAATCGCGTGGTGATCGCTCCCGACAATAAATCGGTCACCTCATTCGGGGACGAAGATGCGATTCGGGTCTGGAAAATTCCTGAAGACGCGACGACGTCAAAAACAATTGGACAAGTCAATCGGCCAACTGGAACAGTAGCGGTTGTTCAGCCGCAAGATGCAGAAATTGATACCCTGCAAAGGAAATTGTCCGCACCGGGCCAGGTGGCTAGCGTTGATTTAGCGGCCCAACAGCGACGTCTGGACGAACTTCGAGGTGGGAGGCAGCCCGAAACCATCCAACCTAATGGGGGACGAGAAACCAGTACGTCGAAAATCGACAGAGAGATTCAGGTCGCCGAAAAGAAGATCCGCACGTCGGCCGGACAAAACAAAGTGAAGTTGCAAAAGGAATTGATTGGACTCAAAAGACAGAAGCAACTGGATCAGCAGATCGCCAGCAGTTCGGGATCCAAACAGGCCGAGCTTGTTAAGGAATTGGAACGAATCAAGTCCGGCAATTTCGACAACATCACTCTTGATGAAGAATACGAGCGCGTCCCTGGTATTGAAAAGTCGCTACGAAGCTTCAAGACCGACTTTGTTTTCGATTTCAACAATTTCCATCCCGTGAAACTGGCGATCAGCTCGGACGATGACCGCAGTACGATTGCTGTTGGACGCGAATCGGTCAACCTGGGCTATAACAAACTGATCCCAGGTGCGCTGCAGCTTTGGGACGTCAAGACCGGCGTACTTCTGAGATCCTGGCGAGAAATTCCAAATCAAAAACTGTCCGCCATCATGTTTTCGGACAACGAGAAATTTGTTTATACGCTGCCTGACGTTTCCGTGTTTCAAACGTTAACGGGCGCCTCGCAATCGCTAGCCAGCAATGCCTGCATCGCCATTAATCCGGGTAAGGAAACGGCCGCAGTCGGTATGACGGCACCCGTTTTGACTCAAGTGCCAATTTTAAAATTCGTCAATACGGCCGACTTCACCTTCCAACCTCAGGCCATCAATGGATACGAATCCAAGGTCACCGCGATGGCATTCAGCCCGGATGGAAAATCGATCTATTATGCCGTCCGGGAAAGTCGACGGCACGTGCTGTTCGAAATGGACATGGAAGACAAATCAAAAATTCAGGTCGTTGAAGAATTTGAACATGCCGAACCGTGGCACAAGTTGATCTCCGACGGCATGGGCATTGAATCGCTGTGCGTCTCCACCGACAACAAGCACCTCGTCAGTTATGGGCACTATGCGAACGCAGACTTCCGGTTAAACATCTGGACAAAAAAAACTGGCGGGAAGTGGGAAACAAAGTTTCCCACCCATAAATCGGTCAGTCCATTGTTGCGAAACAACGAAGCCTCACGAATGTGGATCGTGAAAGATCGTCCGACATTGTGTCTGGAAGGAACGACGGGCGCGATTCAGACGATTGATATTTCCAACGGAAAAAGCGTGACGAATACGGTCCAATTGAAGCCAACTCGCTGGGGTAAGCCCGAGACGGCCCATTCGGATGATGGAGCATGGTTCGTATCGGGTGACGACAGCGGACGCATCGATTTATGGGATATGAAAGAGCCGAAGTTAGCGAGCCGCAGCTTTAAGGCACATTCGGGTCCGATTGTAGGAATGGCTCTTTCCGCCAATGGCGATCGCATTCTTTCCGCAGGGGAAGAGAATTTGATCAAGGTTTGGGAACCCCCGAAAAAATCCGATCCCGTCAAAAAGCCGCGCAAGAACTGATTTCCGTCGGAAAGGTGCCGAACCGAGTCGGAGAGAGAAGATGGGTCAAAGCTGGAAAACACTCTTAGAACAGATTCAGCAGTTGCAGTTGCTGCCCGCTGCCGATACGACCTATTTAACTCAGTCCCATCCGTCAACGGAGACACCGCAACGCGCGCTATCCCGATTTGTTCGCGATAAGAAGTTGACAAAGTACCAAGCGAGACACCTGCTCGAAGGGCGTGGCGCTCGTCTACGCATGGGCAATTATGTGATCTTGGGCCCGTTGGGCAAAGGAGCCATGGGCCGCGTCCTGAAAGCACGTCACGTGCAAATGGAGCGGGTCGTAGCCATCAAGACTCTCAATCGGGAAACGGCAACCCGGATGTTGGCAAATAAGCGTTTTGAGAACGAAATCCGCTTCGTCGCTCAATTATCCCATCCGAATATCGTGCAGGCCTATGACGCGGGCATTCACGAGGGTGTTCCTTACCTGGTCAACGAATATATCGAAGGGATTGATCTGCAACAGCTGGTTTCCAAGTCCGGGCCGCTGGCAGTGCTGACAACTTTACGGTATTTGACGCAAGCAGCCTGCGCTCTCGCGTATGCCCATTCGAACGAAATCATTCATCGTGATGTCAAACCAGCCAATTTGATGATTAATAGCGAAGGCCAAATCAAACTGCTGGATTTGGGACTGGCCCGACTTAGTCGTACTCCGCAAAACGCGCTGACAGACGCTGCGCTCACGGACGAACATGTCATCGTGGGCAGTTGTGCGTTTATGGCGCCAGAATTGGCCAAATCGCCTAAGGCGTTCGGTGCGGCCACGGATATCTACAGTTTGGGCTGCACGCTTTTCTTTCTGCTGAATGGAAGAATTCCTTATGTCGGAAAGACATACATGGAGACATTCATCGCTCATTCGCAGGCACCGATCCCGCGGATTTGCGATCCCGAACAACCGCTAGCAGCGCCGCTGAACGCGCTCTTTCAGAGGCTTGTCGCGAAAAATCCGCAGCAACGCATTCAAAACATGGGAGAAGTCGCCTCTGAATTTAAAAAGCTCAGCGACCTGTACCAAGAGCAAGAAGGACCGCTTCGCAGCAGCGGCTACCACATCGCTATTCCTAATCCCTCAGTGGCTTCCAGTGACTCCGATTGGATTTCAGTCGCCCCGGGACCATGGTACGCCCGCAGAAGTACGATGATAGGTGGGTCGGTCATCGCCGCTGCTTGTGTACTGGGCACAGCGGTATGGTACTCCAACTCAAAACAACCCGTGGACAACAAGGGCGCGGCCACGACCGTTTACTCGGCTACCGGCAACAACGCACCTCCCACAGCTGGCTCGGCCGCTGCACCGACTCATAAATCGGCCGTACCGCGTCAGTCCGCGACGAAGGTGTTTAAGGTCAACGACGATTAGCTCGCACCTGAGCGGTCGTGAACTCCGCGACGATCGATCGCCCGATTCGACTTAGGATTCGTCGACGAAGATTACCACACCGGTGATATTGTCCTTGGAACCGCCGTCGGTAGCTGCTTGCACGATCGCTTCCGCCGTCTTTTGAGGGTCCGCACCCACACTCAGAATTTTTGCCAGAGTGGCATCGTCGGCCCCCCCTGTCACACCGTCGGTGCAAATCAGGAAACGGTCTCCGACTTGGGGGCGAATCTGTTTCGGTGACGTGCCAGTCCCACCTTCTTTGCAACCTAAATAGCGGTACAGCACGTTCTTATAGCGATGATTGACCGCCTCTTCAGGCGTCAGAGTACCCGCATCTACCAACGCCTGTGTCAACGAATGGTCAGTCGTCATCTGCTGCAATTTGCCACCTCGCAGCAAATAGACCCGACTATCACCCACTCCGCCGATAAATATGGTTCCGTTGACCTGCACGACGAACGTAATCGTCGTCCCCATGTTTTTCAGCTTCGGGTCTGCTTCACCGATCGCCATAATATCGTAATTTGCTTCGGCAATCGCGTCATCGATGATCTTTGTCGTCTGTTCGGGAGACGACTTTTCGAAATCGATTCGCTGCAGCTTTTCAGGCACGATCTCCATCGCCAGTCCGCTGGCGCGTTCGCCGGCCGACTGGCCCCCCATGCCATCAGCCACGAGAAAAAAACGGTAACGAGGGTCGACGTAACACGCGTCTTCGTTATTTTCACGTTTTCCGACAATGCTGAGCCAACCCGCTCGCAATTTCATGATGCGCTACCAGAACGTCGATGTGGTCAATCCGAGAAATTCTACGAGAACTTCATCGACCGGCATTGCCGATCGTTGAGATGTAATCTGCCTATCTAGTGAGTTTACGACCGTTCCCACGGAATGGAAGCCCTCCCTTGGGTAAAACTGGTCCTGTTCGTCAGCCGCCCGCGGGTTCCACGGGACAAACTGTCTGCATCAGGTCGCGAATTCCCAGTGTCGTCGGGCTGATCAACATTTCTCCGGCTTCAAATCCCGCACTGGCCCCAAAAAACCGATTCTGACTTTCCACGAGCCGAAACACTCGATCTTTGCTCGGGGGGAACTGCGTTTGATAGGCGCGGATCGCGTCAAGTTTGACGGTCAGCGAGGCTGAGATGTCCACAATAAACCGGCTCGACTGGTCCAGATGATCAACAGTCGAGAGTCCAAGCGGATACCAAAGCTGTTTTCGCACCGAGTGGACCGGTAGATCGGCGAATTCGTCATCCCATTTGGTCAAGCGGCTGTAAAACACCGCCGCATCCGTAATTTGCATGGCCTGCCAGTGGTCAGGCGACGCCATCGGCGTCTTGGCACCGATTCCTATCACAATTGCTGGTCGCCAGCGGCGGATGACACGCGCGAGGCTGATTCGGGCGGAGAAGGAATCAAATAGACAGCGGTTTGGTAAGGTCAACGTCTCGCGCATGTGCACACCCAGAATCCGGGCGGCCTCACGTGCTTCTGCTAAGCGAGTTTCCGGGCCGGGGCTACACGGCGTCGGTTCGCCATTGGTCAAATCGCAAATTCCGACACGATGCCCCTGCTGGACCAGCCGCGCCAACGTTCCGCCAATCGCAATTTCGACATCATCAGGATGGGCGCCGACAGCAAGCACATCCAGCGGCGTCGGCAATTCTACGGACATGACTTTATCCTTGGCTGATACCGGGTGGAAAGGAATTCCAAGATTCTCTGGTGATCAATAATACCTTGCCGACCCACCGACGGATTCCGATTCGCTCTTTTCGCCAACGGTGCGGATTATTCGGTCCCGGGTGGAAATTGGTTGCGACGCGGTCGCCTGGAAATCGATGCTCGCACACGCCGACTTTTTTCGCTAGGTGACGGCCACCTCAGTGACAACTTGTGCAGACCGACAAAAGGCCTGGACGATTTTCGCAACGCGATGGGGATGGGTCAGACAGGGATGTTGCCCTGCCGAATGCATCCACTCAGTACGGAATTGCGTGAGACTCGATTCGAGAATTTCCTGTGAATCCGCCGCCAACCGTCCTTCTCCCTCCGTGCGTAAGAGCATTACGGGACAGGCAATCTCACTGATGCGAGAACGAACGTCAAAAGAATTCACCGCCAAAGCACGACGAGCGAGATCTCGTAACGGCAAAGTCCCCGTACTTTCGATCAAGAACTCAAATCGCGACTGATCAAAGGGAGGAAACCAGGGCTTGTGATTGACTGCCTGGAAACGTCGACGCTGTGGCAGTCGATCCAGCGACATTCCCGATCGCAGACAAATCGAGGCCAGCACTCGCTCGAACACCGTCAGTCGACGACTGGCAAAACCGTGTTGAAGCACCAAATTATCAACGCGTTCTGGCCGTTCCAACGCGGCTTGCAAGGCGACGGCCGCTCCAAAACCTGCACCATACAGTGCCAAATGCTGATCGCCGAATCGGTCCGCAACAGCGAACAAATCCGCGGAGAAATCGGACATCGTCGGCTGTGTTCGTCGGGCCGCGCGTCGATCACTGGTCACGGCATCAAAGACGACACAACGAAATTGATCACGCAAGAGCCAAAGGGCGAGCGAATAAAGTTCGGCCGTGGCGGCGAAATTGTTCAAGAAATAGAGCGGCGGCCCATCACCCCAAGTGCGGCCCATCAATTGATGCGGACCGTGTGAAATCTCGAAGGGCTGACTGTCCCGCAGGTAATTCTCACGAATTTCCTGCCACATCAATGGAGTCGGACACGGCTCCCCCGCTCCATCAGTGCCGGGGCGATCGTGGTCGTGATCATGCTCGTGCAAATGACCCGACAGGGGATTTTCCTGACAACAAGCCGTTTCCCCCTCACAAGTCGATGGGTGATCGACCAATGACTTCGGCGGCGGCAGAGTGCTATCGGATTCGGGCATTTTAATGGATCATCGAACTGGATTGCGGTGGAAAATCGGGTTTGTCTTCGCGTTTCTTCATCAGATGCTCGCGAACCTGGAAGTTCTTTCGTCTCCCAAAAATTCGACCAGTAGCATGCGGCCAAAGCCCACGGCAAATAAATGTTCCGGGGCCACCAAAACACAATCATCCTGCATCATTAGGGAAGTTCAAGCCAAACTGGCCCTTCCCGCCCAAAGCTCTGCACCTCGTGAGAAGCCCGCATTACCGACATTTATTCATTTTCGGTCGCCAGCACCGCCTGAGTAACGGATAGTACCGTGTTATGCAGGGCGCCATTGGTGACGATGACTCCCCGATTTCGCCGCAATTCACTGCCTTGGGTGAAATCCAGCGGCTTACCGGCAAGGTCGGTGACTCGTCCTCCCGCTTCCTCGACGATCAACACTCCTCCCGCGTGATCCCAGATCTTTTCGAAATAGCCGGTCTTCGTCGGCAATCGTAGATAGATTTCCGCTTCGCCGCTGGCAATCGTTGCGTATTTGGCCTGACTGTCCATACGAACGGGAGCGGACTGAATCCCCAAACGATCCGCGATCTTGGATGATTCGCTATGCGAGCTGTGACTGGATTCGAACGATTCGCAAAATCTTGCCGCAGCGGCATCAGCCGTCTGCGTGACTCGAATCGGTTGCATCTCTGAATCGGCGTCCATTCGAGTGGCGAATGCACCGTGACCACGAATCGCATAAAACAACGAATGACCGCTTTGGCTTTTGGTCCCGAGATTAGGACAGGCCAAAATTCCCAGTTGAATCTGTCCATCGACAATCAATGCCAGCGAGATCGCATATTGGTCCCGCCGGAGGAATCCTTTGGTCCCATCAATCGGATCGAGTGTCCAGAACCGCGAGGAGTAGGTCTTCGCGCCACCGCGGTCGATCCAATTGAAAATTTCGTCGTTGGTCGCAGGACCGTAGTGACGAAGAATGAGACCATGAATCTCGCGCAGAAAACCGGCATTTTCAGGTTGACGCAAGGCGAAGGAATCTTCCTCGGCAATCATCGGATCACTCGCGAACACGTTGCCAATCGCGTGGCAAATGACCGCCTGACTGGCAAAGTCGGCGACGGTGACCGGACTGCTATCCTTTTTATCGAGTGCTTCGGATGTGATCGCAGCTTGAACAGTTTGACAAATCGCAGCCGCCGTTCGAACAGTCGCCAGCCCGAGATACAATTCATCCGCATACGGATGAGACATGTTGGAATTCCTGAAAGTTGACAATCGTCGACATCATTTCGGAGCTAACCAGAGTAGTTCGATCCGCCTGCTAGTTAGTTACCATTCTTGCACTTCAAGTAGCGGGAAATTCAACACTTAACGTCTTTGCCAGATCAACCAGCGCCTGCCAGTTTCCATCGTCCAACGGGATGCCATTCGCTCGACGCTCGGCCAGTGTGCGACGTTCGGGGTCTCCCGGAAGCGTGACTTCTGCAACGCCATCAATTCGAGGTACTTCTCGGACGTACGTTTCGAGTCGTCCAACTTCGCCTAGCAGATGTTGTGAACCACCAAAAAATTCCGGATTCATGACCCAGAACACGACGCAGTTGCCCAGAGGAGGTGGTGGATTTGCAACGGCGCACTGGCCACCAGAAAAGCCGCCAGCCAGCATTTCAATCATAAACGCGAGTCCGAATCCCTTGTAAGCCTGATCGCCGCCTAACGGCAAAATTGTTCCCGGCGGATTGCCGTAAAGTTGATTGGGATCCGTCGTCGGACGCCCATCTGGATCGAGAATCCAGCCGGTAGGAACGGATTGGCCGGCAATCTTTTTCACTCGCACTTTGCCCTCGGCCGTCGCGCTGGTCCCGATGTCAAAGATAAAGGGACCATTCGCTCCGCCTGGCATCCCAATACAAATCGGATTGGTCCCCAAGCGAGGTCGTTTGCCACCGACCGGAGCCACTCGCTGGGCAGCTCCGTGATTGTTGGCGACCACCATGGCGGTGAGACCTTTCGCCGCCGCCATTTCGGCGTATTCCCCCAAACGCCCGATGTGACAAGCCCGGCGCAGCGTTCCACATGCAATTGCTGACTTCTCACATTTGGAGATCAATCGTTCCATCAGATCCTGAGACAGAACTTGGCCCAGTCCCCAGCCGCCATCGCACATCAACGAACTGGCCGATTCTTTCTCGACCGTCAATCGCGCATGCGGATTCAGCGTCCCATCTTGCACTTTGCCGATATAGAAAGGGATTCGCATCACGCCGTGCGAGTCATGGCCACGAAGATTCGCCTCGACCAGGCTGGTCGCAACCAGCTTGGCGTCGGCGTCAGTGACGCCGGAGGCACGGAACAATGCGGCGGAGAATCGAACGAGGTCAGCATCTTTCAGGACCGGCAACGTGGCACCTCAAGTCATTGAGCGGGATCAGTTTCGTCGATTGGCGAGACTGTATCAGACTCAAGTGCCTTCCGCAAAAGTCAGCGATGAGACACGTTCATTCCCTCGCGATCGATTGATGAGTCGTCATTGCCCCGGCTGGCCAGGGGAAACATCGCCGGTTCGAACAGTGCCGCTTGCGCTGCGTCCAACCCCTGCCTGGCCGATTCATCTCCAGGATTGATGGCCAAGACGCCTTCGTAAAGCGGGACGGCCAGTTCCGGTCGGGCGAAGGAACGATAAAGATCCCCCAACGGTCGTTGAATCGACGGCAGATGAGGAAACCTTGCATCCGCTTCTTCGAGCGTGGCGAGTGCGCGGCCGGGCCAGCCATGATCTTGCAAGAGTTGGGCGAGACGGACATGGTCAGCAGGGTTGGAGGGATCGACGGTCTCCAGCTGGCCGCCAGCCGAAACAGTGACCGCAGACCCGCCGGCCATCGCGTGGCTGAATCGAATCACCATCAACCACGCTTGCGCAGCCGTATAACCGAGCTTTAAGGCGTGTTCGTAGCAGACATCCGCTTGCGACAGTTCGCCCAGGCGATGGTGCAACTTACCTCGCACAAAAAGAACCTCCGGGTGATTCGGGGCATCTTTAATGAGCCGATCCAATTCCCGTTCAGCCGCCGCGTATTTTAAGACACTCATCAACGATTTCACGCGATTCAGCCGGCGCTCGATCGGCGGTTGTTCGATGTTATCGGACTGCTCGTTGAGCTGCTCGCGAGCGCGGGCAGCTCCTTCAGCCAGTGTGCTTGCAATCGATTCGGCATTGGGCAGGATCCGGGCCATATCGAGGAACTTCGCGGCCTCGGCAAATGATCGAGCGTCATACAACAACCATCCCAATTCCGCACAGACACGCACGGTTTTCACTCCATGATCATAGAGATCCCGAAACGCAACAAGCGCCTCATCATCGCGCCCCGCCTCGCGCAATAAGCTCGCGTAACGAATCGCGAGATCGATGCGAGCAGGGCGTTGTTTTCGTGCTGACTCCGCGAGCTCGACCTGTTTGTTGACCCAGTCTGGATAGGCGTCTTTTGCAACTTCACCCGTGCGATTTGGCAGAACTTCCAAAATGGCCACGTCCTGCTCGATATAGACAGTCTTCAATTGCACCGCAGGATCCGCCGAAAGCTGCTGCCAACCGAAGCCGTCACCATACTGGCCAGCAGGAACCACCAGATATCGGGCTGAAAACCCCGCAATTTGCTGCCGAAGTTTCTCGGGTGAAACAGTTTCAAATTGGACCCGCTTCTGAAACCGATGCGAAGTTCCGGCGACCGCCGCGTGCCAAGTGAGTATTCGCGTGGATGGCGACGTATGCGCATTCAGCCATGATCCGGCTCGTCGCCAATTACTGAAATAGAATCCTGGTACCTGCTGGGCGTAAAAAGCTTCAGGAGTTTTGACAAATTCCTGATTCACCCCAACGATTTGCAAGCACCCGACGGTTTGCCAGCCACACAGCGCAAGCATCGAGACCGCTCCGCACACGGTCATCCCACTTTGAAGTGCTGGAAGTGACGAAGCGATAACGCCCAATCCCATGGGAACATAAGTCAAGATTACGGGAATCAGCGGCCAGAGAAATCGCTCGTGTCGCCAAGGCCAGACCACCAAGCATGCGCAATAGATTCCCACATACAATATGGCAAGCGAGCCGCCCTGTGCTCGCCGGTTGCACATGCCCAACATGGCCAAGGACACAAGAGTCGCAGCCATGCAGGCAGCAATGATGTAGGGCAATGCCATCGTGGGCGAGGAGCCGACCGTCAAAGGTGAATACCAAGCCCTGTCTGTCGTCAGCCCCGGCAACAACAGTCCGGGTAATGTGACTATATAGTGCCAAACGGTATCCATACCGGAAACGAACATTGTACCGAATCCTTGGTCGCGGTAACGGCTGAGTAAGCTACCAACGTAGTTTTCGCCTGCCGCCTGTTTGTTTCGCCAAGCCAGCAATCCGACCCCGACAACTGCCATTGCGACTCCAGACAACCACTGATGCCGAGCTCGACACATAACGCTCCAGATTCCCACTGCGGCGACGAGGGCAACACCCGCAGTTCGAAGCCAGGGCGTAAAGGATAAAGCCGCGATGGCGATCCCCAGGGTCGTGTAGCGAGACCACCAATGCTGATTTCGGACTTCACCCACATTGGGGATGGTTGAACGGCTCAGAAGTAGCAAAACGAGCAAGACGCCCAAGGTATAGGGGATCTCTGTCAGCACTTCGGTCGACAGCACAAAAAACGAAGGACCGCTGGCAACGACGCCCGTCATGATGAGCGCCGGCCAAAAGCCACTGTTCAGCGCCGTCAGCTGAAAGACAATCCAAAGCAACAGAGTTCCGGTCAACAGGACAACCACCTTGGCTGCCACCACGTCATAAGGCCGCAATGCCAGCATGGGAGCCAGCAACAACGAAAGACCGGGCGGACGCCAGGAATAAAGTGGTGCACCAGGCAGATCTGTCGCACGATACTCTCCCAAGTCGACAATCGACTGTGAGTAGATAACGTAACGTGGACTGTCAGGATTGAACAAATCGCAGTCGTTCAGCCGCAAGATTCCCATCACGAGGAAGGCGGCGATCAATCCCAATAAGCTTGCCCGTTGCCAAATGGCAACAGGCCTGTTGCCAAACGTCTCGATAGACAAGTCAGTTCCCCTTTGTAATACAGGGATTTTCGTGGAAACTCGGCTTCTTTCTCCTACGAGAAAATCCCCTGAAACCGACGTTAGCAACAGACATTCCGGACGCGGCCATTTGAGGATCCCCCTCTCCTTATCGCCCCACAAAACCTCATTTCCGTGCCGACTGCGACGATCAGCGCGAATCGCTGGGATGGGGCATCCAATCACAGCGCCGAAAGTTCGAAATCAATGTCGGGAAAAAAACCCGGCGTGTCTGAGGCGTATCCGTTCAGGCTTGGCTACCATAGCGGTCGTCAAATCCTGTGTTTGACCGATTTCCGCCAAACATCAAGATACCGATCCCATTCAGGAATGACTCCAATGATTCGACTGTTCGTCTGTTCGTTACTCGTCCTGACCAGCGTCGTCGCCGAAAATGCTGCCTTTGCTCAAGCTGCGGCGAAGCCCAAGCCGCTGAAGGCACTGCTGATCACCGGTGGCTGCTGCCACGAATATGGCAAGCAAAAAGACATTCTCAAGAAAGGACTTGAGTCGCGAGCCATGGTCGAAGTCTTTCACATGCATTCCACAGACACCACGACCAAGGCGCGGTTTGATTTGTACGACAATCCCGATTGGGCCAAAGGTTACGATGTCATCCTGCACGACGAATGCACGTCTGACGTGATCGAGCAGCCCTACGTCGACAATATTCTCAAGGCTCACAAAAATGGACTTCCCGCCGTTAATCTGCATTGTGCGATGCACAGTTACCGGTTGCCGGGTCAGGATGAATGGTTTCAGTTTGTCGGAATTCAATCAGCCAAGCACGGACCGCAAAAGCCGATCGAAGTAACATTTATCGATCGTGAGCACACGGTCACGAAGCCGCTAGAAAACTGGACTACGGTCAACGAAGAGCTTTACAACAACCTCAAACTGTTTCCTACTGCCAATCCACTCGCACGTGGTCGACAAGATACGGGAAAAGGGATCGACGATTATGTGGTGGTTTGGACCAACCAATACGGCAAGGCGCGCGTGTTCAGTACAACGCTGGGTCATAACACGGAAACGGTTGCAGATCCCCGCTACTTGGATCTCGTCATGCGTGGACTTCTCTGGTCCTGCGACAAGCTTAATCCGGAATATCTCCAGCCATTCGTCGTTACACCTTAGGCGGTCTCATGCAACCTGAGCGATGTCCCGTGCCAAGCGGCTCAACCTGGCGGCGCATCGCCCATTACGATCAGGTGGACGTCAATCAGATCGCAGCCTTCACAAAACCTTAACAACAAGACATTACACTGTTTGTGTTCGGTAGGTTTGAAAAATGGGATGCTTTCGACGACAACCCTTGCTGACGACATTTTTTGAGAGTGGGAGTGTTTCCAGATGACTTTTTGCGGATTGGGACAAAATCGTTTCGGATGGGCTATTCTGGCTTCTGGCCTCTTACTGGGCTGTGAGTTCAAGTCGTCTGCCAGTCATACGACGTCTAACACGACTCTTGCCCCTGATTCCGGTTCCGTCGCATCGAAGCCCGCCGAATCAAATGAACAATCAGCATCAGAAACGATCGGTATCGAAGGTTCGAGTACGGTCTACCCGATCTGCCAGGCGTTTGCGGTTGAGTTCGAGCGGAAGTCTCATCACAAAGTGAGCGTCGGCCGACAAGGTACAGGCGGCGGCTATAAAAAGTTCGTGAACCGTCAGGCTGATATTTGGAATGCGTCGCGACCGATTGCCGCCAAAGAAAAAGAAGAGTTGAGTGCCAAGCAGATCGGTTGGCTGGAGTTGACAATTGCCGTGGATGGCATCGTACTTGTGGTCAACCCTCAAAACACTTGGTGTTCCAGCCTCACGTGTGCTCAGTTGAAACGAATTTGGGAACCGGATAGCCAGGTCCACAACTGGAGCGATCTTGATCCGGCTTGGCCCGCTGAGCCAATCTTGCTTTACGGTGCGGATACCGATTCCGGTACGTTCGAGTACTTTACGGAAGTCATTAACGGGAAGAAAAATGCGAGCAACACCAATTACACGCCCGCTTCTGACGACAATATCCTGGTGACCGGTGTCGCGACCAACAAGAATGCCCTGGGTTACATCCCCTTTGGTTATTACATCGAAAATACCGAGAAGCTGAAGGTCATTGGAATCTCGCCAACCAAAGACGCTGCGGAAGCAGCCGCGCCGGTCGTGTCACCGACAGAAGAGACTATTCTGAGTGGCGAATATGCTCCGCTTTCGCGACCATTGTACATGTATGCCAACACCTCATCGTTGCAGAGCCGAAAAGAAGTGGCCGAATTCCTGGCCTACGCCGTTTCTGAAGAGGCTCAAACGTTGATCAAAGACCGCGGATTCGTTCCTGTCAAAGACGACGTTCGCCAACAAATGCAAAAGAAACTCGCCGAATCACTTGTGGAACAGCCCGCCCAATCCAATTGAACCATTTCGATGGAGGACGTGGGCCCGTTAGGTGTTGTTGGTTGGCTGATTGATAACCAGAACGAGAGCCCGTTCTCGATCGACAGAAGGTAAATCTCGTGCCCAGCGGCGGATCGAATCAAGCGGAGGCTTCCTCGTCCTTACGACGCAGGTTTTCGTGGTTGCGCGCCCGCGAGCAACTGATCCAATCGTTGCTGTTCTGCTGCTCCTTTCTTTCGATTCTGACAACGCTGAGCATCATCTATGTGCTCGTTACGGAATCATTGATCGCTATTCCACCCAACACGGCGTTCTTTCAAGAAGTTGGTTTGAAAGAATTCTTTACGGAGACTCGCTGGACCCCCCAGTACGACGTCGCCCAGCGACATTACGGAATCCTGCCGCTGGTTTGCGGCACCATGTTGATCACGGGTATCTCGGCCGTTATCGGTTTGCCGATGGGTTTGCTGATCGCCATTTATCTCAGTGAATATGCCTCACCCAAATCTCGTCGGTGGGTCAAGCCCGCGCTCGAGATTCTGGCGGGGGTACCGACAGTCGTCTATGGCTATTTCGCGCTGCGATTTCTGACTCCCATGGTGATCATCCCGTTCTTCCATGATTGGCTGGGACTGACAGTCTTGGGGAAAAATGCACTTAGCGGCGGGATTGTGGTGGGATTGATGATCATTCCCATGGTCGCTTCGCTGAGTGAGGATGTACTGAGATCAGTTCCCAATAGCTTACGAGAATCTGGTTACGCTCTCGGTTCAACCAAATTCGACGTGAGCGCAAAGATCGTTGTCCCCGCGGCGTTGTCCGGAATCTTCGCCTCGTTTCTGCTGGCATTGTCGCGCAGCATCGGCGAGACAATGGCAGTCGCGATTGCCTCGGCCGGTTTTCCCAACCTGACGCTGAATCCCTTGACCCAGATTCAAACAATGACGGCATTTATTGTCGACGTGACACAAGGTGAGGTCGTCAGTGGTTCGACGCTGGAAAAGAGCTTATACGCCGTGGCCCTGGTACTGTTCGTAACCACGATGATGATGAACCTGATTTCGCAGTGGGTTCTCGCCCGATATCGCGAGGTTTACCAATGAGCCTGCACGGCGAATCCTACGAACGTCGGCTGGTCTGGCGTCATCGAATGGGCCAGGGATTTGAGTGGCTCTGTCGACTGGCGACATTTGGTGCACTAGCCATGCTTTTTGTGTTGCTGGCCTCAATCATTACAACAACATTCAGCCCGGGACGAGGGAAAGGGGCAGTGCAGGTGTCTCTGACGGCCGGTGACACTGAGGGGACTTCGACACCGGCCCTGTTTCGCGTGTCAAACGTGCTGGGCGGACGATTTGAATTCAAAGATGATCCCAAGAAAAAGATCACCGAATTCTCGGCAGCCGACGTGCAGGCCGATCGCGTTCTGTTTGATCACGACGGTCGTCGTGGCAATCCCGTCTTCGATCTGACGGTGTCGCACGGCGAATCACAAACCTCGTACACGAAAATCGGTCCCGGCAATTATCCCTCGGGAATTGCAGTCCCGGATGCCCACTCGCCGCCTCCCGCTAAGAATTGGGGTTGGCTGACATGGGCCTTCCTGACCAACTTTAACTCGTATGATCCGCTTGAGGCGGGAATCGTGGCCGGCCTGTGGGGGAGCGTCTGGTTGATTGGTTTAACGGGACTCATGGCCGTGCCCTTGGGCGTCGGCGCCGCCGTTTATCTGGAAGAATATTCGAAGCCAACTCCGCTTACGAAACTGATTCAACTGAACATCGCCAATCTGGCCGGTGTTCCGTCGATCGTCTATGGAATTCTGGGCTTCACGGTCTTCTCACGCATGTTTGGTTTGTTCGATCGCGAGAAAACAGTGATGTCGCTCAAGTTGTTCTGGTTCAATTCGATCGATATTCCATTGCCGTTGGGGCCTGTCGTTCTTTCCGGAGCCTGTACGCTAACTCTGCTTAGCCTGCCGGTCATCATCATTTCGTCTCAAGAAGCCCTGCGTTCCGTTCCCGCGTCGCTAAGGCATGCAGCCTACGCATTGGGAGCAACAAAGTGGCAAACCATTTGGCACCAGGTTCTTCCGGCATCGTTGCCCGGCATTCTGACAGGCGTCATTCTGTCGCTATCACGAGCCATCGGCGAGGCGGCTCCACTGGCCGTCATTGGTGTCGCGGCGCAATTAAGTTATACCCCTGGACGAATCACGGGGGTGGGCGATGTTGTGCAACATCCTGACAAGCTGATCCGGGCGCCCTTTGATCGATTTACGGCGTTGCCGATTCAGGTCTACAGTTGGATCAACGAGGCGGCAACAAATTTCGAACATGTGGCCGCAGCAGGAATTCTCGTCCTGCTGGCGACATTGCTCACGATGAACGGTACAGCGATTTTTATTCGACAGCGATTTCAACAGAAAATTCGGTGGTAGGCCCTTGGTCCGCCGCTCGACCTCAAGATACGAATCAGGGATATGGCACTCGTCAAACGATTCACTCAATTCGTGGAACCTCCGTCCGGTGGTGGCGCGGGCGGAGCATCGAACGGTCAACAGACCAATAGTATCCCCAAAATTGAAACTCGAGGGATGAGTTTCTTTTATGGGACCAAACAAGCGTTGTACGATATCAATTTGCAGATTCAAAGTCGGGCCGTCACTGCGTTGATCGGCCCTTCCGGCTGCGGCAAAAGTACGTACCTCCGGTCGCTGAATCGCATGAATGACATCATCGAAGGCACACGCGTCACAGGGGAAGTTTTACTCGACGGCGAAGATATCTATTCCCGCGACGTCGACGTGGTCTCGCTGCGCAAACGTGTCGGCATGGTTTTCCAGAAATCGACACCGTTTCCGAAGTCGATCTTTGATAACATTGCTTTTGGCCCGCGAATCACAGGCTTGACGAAGAAGTCGGAACTCCAAAACATTGTCGAGCGATGCCTCAAACAATCCGCACTCTGGAACGAGGTGAAGGATCGACTTAAGGATTCGGCGATGGCCCTGTCAGGAGGGCAGCAACAGCGTTTATGCATCGCGCGAGCGCTCGCCACCAATCCTGAAGTGCTGCTGATGGACGAGCCGGCATCGGCACTCGATCCCGCGTCCACCGCGCGCATCGAAGACTTAATTTTCGAGTTAAAACAGAACTACACGATCGTCATCGTGACTCACAACATGCAGCAGGCGGCTCGCATCAGTGAGGTCACAGCATTTTTCTGTGTCGGTCGCTTGGTCGAGATTGGACAGACCAAACAACTGTTTACAAATCCGACGCAGAAGGAAACAGAAGACTATATTACAGGCCGATTTGGATAACGGGTGCGTATTCGTTGGACTCTTCGTGTCCGTAACATCGGTCAACTGGCTATAATTAAAGAAAAACGACCAAGGACGGGGAGAAAGAATCTATGTCAATCCATTTGATTCGCGATCTCGACAATCTGCATCGGATGATCTTAACGATGTGTGCCAAAGTGGAAGAAATGATCCACTCGGCCGTCGAGGCACTTCATCAGCCGAATTATGATCGCGCCCGGCAGATCATGGCCGCCGATGACGACGTTGATCGGATGGATGTCGAAGTCGAGGAAGAATGTCTGAAGCTGCTCGCCCTGCACCAACCGGTGGCAATTGACCTGCGCCGGATTACCACGGTGCTGAAAATCGGGGGTGAACTTGAGCGGGTCGCCGACCTGGGTGTGAGTATCGCAGAACGGGCCTGTGGAATCGCCAGTTGTGGTGAAATCACAGTACCCGACAATCTCAAAGACATGTCGCGTCAGGCGCTCGACATGTTGCATCGCAGCATCGATGCTTATGTTCATTTGGACGTGCGAACGGCGCGCGAGGTATGTGCTCAGGACGAATCGATCGACAACTTGAATCGCGAAATCATCGAGGAATTGACGCGTCTGATGCAAACCCAACCTTCAATGGTCGAGGCGGCGCTGCACTTGTTCTCGGCCTCGCGTCAAATCGAACGAATTGCCGATCATGCGACGAACATCGCCGAAGACGTCGTCTATCTGGTTCAAGGTGAAATTATCCGTCATCGAAATCGATTCACGACAGTCGCCTGAAATGGTGGGGGACTGTTTGAATCGGTTCCGAACGAAACCCGGTCGAAAAAAGACCACGAATCTTGCCGCAAGTGGAGTATTCATTCTGAAATCCCATGACTAAGCCCCGAGTCCTGATCATCGAAGACGAGCGAGCTCTGCAAGAAGTGCTCACCTATAACCTCGAACGTGAAGGCTTTGAGGTGTCTGTTGCCAGCGACGGACAAGATGGGGTGCGCCGCGCTCGTTCGTTCGAACCCGACGTGATTCTTCTCGATCTGATGTTGCCCGTGATCGACGGTTTGGAGGTCTGCCGCCAGTTGCGAGCCGACGCGAAAACACAGGGCATCCGCATTCTGATGCTGACCGCCCGTAGCGAAGAAGTTGACGAAATTGTTGGCTTCAATATGGGTGCCGACGATTATGTGACCAAACCGTTCAAGGTAAAGCCGCTGATTCACCGGATTAAAGCTTTGCTGCGGCGTACCATGACTGATCAGCAGTCTCGCGAATTCATTTCGATTCATGGCATCGAAGTGGATCGGGTCAATCATCATGCCAAAGCAAATGGACAGATCCTCGACCTCACTCCGACTGAATTCCGCATGCTGTGGGCGCTGGCTCGAGCCGCCGGTCGACCCTTCGGTCGTAATGAACTGATGGATCATTGTCGGGGCGAAGATGCAAACGCCCTCGAACGCACAATTGACGTGCACATTCGCTCGCTACGTCAAAAGCTCGGTGAACTTGGTGACGTCATCGAGACCGTTCGCGGCGTGGGGTACCGATTCCGCGGAGAAACTGACGCCGCAACCGCAATCGATATCCCCAGTGAAACACGCTGAACGGACCTTGTTGTCTTTTCCCGGTATCACCGCGAAAAGACAACAAGGTTTTGTTCTTTGTAGAGGGATTATTTGACGTGAATGAACGTAGTGGTCGCGGGCGTTTCGCCACCCGATTTCTTGATTCCTCGATCCGAATTTTCGCTGAGATGTTGCAGAATCTTGAAAATCCATTCCGGTGATTCGGCCAGCCCGAGCGCTTCGGCAATTTGTTCCGCAGTCTGCGGTGGCAGAGACGATTTCAGTTGGGCAATCACTTTGGCCTGAAGTTCCAGCACGGCCGCGGCGGCTTTCTTACCTGCTTCCACTCCGGGTTGGTTGTACGCGTTGACATTGATCAATTCGGCATACAGCCCCACGGCTCGTTCATAAAGAGCAATCAATGCTCCGACGCTATGCGCCGTCACGGAATTGATGGTAATGGTAATCGTATCGCGACGACCTTCGCCCAGTGCCTCACGTGTGCCGAGAAACAGACCGTGCAGATAGTCGCCTGCCGTGACCCCAGGCTCCACTTCCAGCGATGGCTCGTCGCGATCTTTGAGTACTTCGATAAAGGTCGCGAAAAAATTGGGGATGCCATCGCGCAGTTGCTGAACATAAGCATGTTGATCGGTCGATCCCTTATTTCCGTAAACGGCAATCCCTTGATGCACGGTCTTACCCTGTCGGTCAAGCTCCTTACCCAGCGATTCCATCACCAGTTGTTGAAGATACCGACTGAACAGCGACAGGCGATCCTTGTAGGGCAGGATTACCATATCTTTGGCGCCGCATCCGTCGCCAATATGGAACCACATCAGCGCCAAGAGCGCGGCCGGATTCTTCCAGGGATCTGTCATCCGCGTGAGTCGATCCATGGCGGCCGCGCCCGCTAGCAATTGTTCCGTGTCAATCCCCTGCAACACAGCCGGAACCAGTCCCACGGCCGAAAGTACCGAGGTCCGGCCGCCGACCCAATCCCACATCGGGAACGTTTTCAGCCAACCCTGTTTTGTCGCCGTTTCATAAAGTTTGCTGCCAGTTTGTGTGATCGCCACGGCGTGCTGTGCGAAATTCAACCCGGCCTCGGTGTACGCTTTTTCCACCTCGAGCATACCGTTGCGTGTCTCCGGTGTTCCCCCCGATTTCGAGATCACCAATACCAGCGTCGTTCCCAGATGACCGTCAAGCTCGCCGAGAACCTGATCGATGCCGTCGGGATCGGTATTGTCGATGAAGAATGGCATCATCTGATCGAGCGGTGAACCGAGTGCCTGAGCCACGAATTGGGGGCCCAAAGCAGATCCACCGATCCCAATCACGAGCAAAAAATGAAAACGCCCTTCCGCTCCTTCGACCCCGCCATCGTGGACTTGCCGTCCGAACTCGCCAATCGCGACTTGAGTCTGACGAATCTCTGCAGTGATTTCAGCCGCCGGAGCCAGTTCGGGGGCTCGCAACCAATAGTGGCCGACCATCCGCTTTTCATCGGGATTAGCGATCGCTCCGCGTTCCAATTTCTCCATCGCGCTGATCGCATCGGTCATACGGGCGAACAATGAAACGAGTTCACTCTCCGCAAAACGAACGCGACTGACGTCCAGCGAGAATCCGATATCACGGTCGGCGAACAAATATTGGCAATATCGCGACCACGCGGTGACAACGGGCATGAAAGTCTACTCCTGTAGGATTGTCGAAACGAACGCCGGTGTAAGAATAACGCGAGCAGATTTCCTACGTAAGAGTTGCCGCAATCTGGATGCCAAACAAGTAACACCCATGACAAAATGGCTCAGCGAACCGCTGAAAGCCCATCGGATTATCGAATTTTCCCATAAACGAATGCGTCCCATGGAAGAGGGAACTAACGCGGGTCGCGCGGAACAATTGCCTTATTCCTCAAAATCAAAACCGCACAACGTGTCGTTGAATTCGACAATCATGGTCAACAAAAGACCACGCTGAAACGCGTGCAACCTGTGACACTCACTTTGCGTTTTTTACGAACAGGCTACGTCAAGATTTCATGCACGACATGTCCATGTACATCCGTCAGGCGGTAGTCCCGGCCCGCATAGCGGTAGGTCAAACGTTCGTGGTCGAATCCCATCAGATGCAGAATCGTAGCGTGCAAATCGTGCACGTGGACGATGTCGCGAACGGAATGCCAGCCAAAATCATCAGTCGCTCCGTGAACCATACCGCCTCGGATTCCGGCACCGGCCATCCACATCGTAAATCCAAACGGATGATGTTCGCGGCCATTATCGCCTTCCGCCGTGGGAGTACGACCGAATTCACCGCCCCACAGAACCAGCGTTTCGTCCAGCAGACCGAGCGACTTCAGATCGGTCAATAAGGCCGCAATCGGTTGATCGACGGCTTTGCAACGTTTGGGCAGCGCCTCACGCAGACCACCGTGATGATCCCAGGCGTTATTGGCCGGCGCATCGAATAATTGAATGTATCGCACCCCTCGCTCGGCCAGTCGGCGTGCCATCAGACATTGGCGAGCGAACATATCAGTTACGGGGTCATCGACACCATAGATTTTCTGTGTTTCAAGGCTTTCCCGTGAAATATCGAACGCTTCGGGAGCGTCGCGTTGCATCCGAAACGCCAACTCAAACGACGCAATTCGCGCATCGAGTTGGCCATCAATGGCACGATCACGCCGATGAAGCTCATTCAATTGTCGCAGTCCGTCCAGCTTGGCTCGTTGACGCTCGATATTCCCCGACGGATCGGTCAAGTTGGCGATGGGGTTTTTGAGATCGCGTACGAGCGTTCCCTGAAAGGCACTTGGGAGAAAACTCGATGCCCAAAGCTGCGCCCCTTGAAAGACGGCAGCGGGGCTGACGACCACGAAACCAGGCAGATTCTGATTTTCAGTTCCCAATCCGTAGGTCAACCACGAGCCCATGCTCGGCCGCGAAAACGCTTGTTCGCCAGTGCACATCTGCAGTGCGGCGCCAGTGTGATTGATGTTGTCGGCCAACATCGAACGAATCACACAGATGTCATCAATACAGGCCGCCGTATGCGGCAATAATTCGCTGACTTCGGTGCCCGATTCACCATGCTTGGAAAACTTCCACGGCGATGCCAGCAGATTCCCGGTTTTGGCCCTTTCGAGTTTCGGTTTCGGAAAGGGCAACGGCTTGCCATTGTCGACGATCAAACGCGGCTTCGGATCAAACAAATCCACGTGCGACGGACCACCCGGCATATACAGGAAGATGACCCGTTTCGCCCGCGCCGCATGATGCGGAGCACGAATCGCAAACGGATGCGCCGCCCGGTCGGCTTCGGCAGTGGGGGACGGCGAAATCTCTGCAGACAAAAGATCACTCAGGGCGAGCAGCCCAAATCCACAACCGGATCGACGCAGCATGTCACGCCGAGAGAGATGCCATTGTGTTTGCATAGGTTTCAATCCAAGTACACGAATTCGTTGCTACACAACAGAATATGGGCGAAATCGGTCCACCCCGCTTCGACTTCAGTGTTATGAGTGATGATTATCCTTCGGGCGATTTCCAACTCTTCGCCCCGTGGGAATCGCCCGAAGAGCAACTGATAGGCATATTGAATACGGGTAACGTCGTCGTAAGGCGATTCGGCCAACAGTCGCTGTGCCAGTTGCCTGGCCTGTGACAAAATAAAATCGTGATTCAGAAACAACAGTGCTTGCGGTGCCACCGTGCTGACCATCCGTCTTTCAGTCGACGAATCGGGATTGGCCGCGTCGAACAACATCGCGTACCCGCTGCGATCCCACCGCGCCGTCTGAACATACAGCGAGCGACGCAAACTCGTAAAATCATCGTCAGCGGGTCCGCCCGCGATTGAATTGAGCTGCCCCGAGACAAAGAGCATCGCGTCACGGATCGCCTCTGCCTCAATGCGACGCGAAGAAAATCGACCGAGCCAGCGGTTCTCGGGATCTTGCGGAAGCATTTCGCGAGGAACTTGGCTGGTCTGTTGATAAGTCGCTGAGAACAGGATCCGTCGATGCAGATTTTTCAATGACCACCCCTCGTCCATGAATTTCGTGGTCAGCCAATCCAGTAGTTCAGGATGCGTCGGTAATTCCCCCATCTTGCCGAAATTGCTGGGGGTACGAACGAGTCCTTCGCCGAAATGCCACTGCCAAACACGGTTGACGATCACCCGAGCCGTTAGTGGGTTATCGTTTGACGCCACCCAATTCGCCAATTCGCGCCGGCCGCTTCCGCTGGAAATCGCCGGTTGGTTATCCCCGGCAAGAACTCTCGGCATCCGACGGGGAACGACCGCCCCTAATCTGGCGTAACTTCCGCGGAGATGGATTGGCACGTCTTGAATTTTCGGAAACAATCCCCCAGGCATCCCACCTTCCTCCACCGCCATCGCAACTGGAAGAGGTACTGAGAGTTCCACTTTCAGTCGCTCGCACCCTGCAACCAGTTCCGTCCGTTCTGGCACATTCGAGATCGAGTTAGTCGGGGCGACGCTGGTGTAGGACAGTCGGAATTTTCCGAGGGTCATTTCGTCGGCATGATTCTGGTCAATAATGAACGTCAACAGCGCGCCCGAGGGAATTTTCATGTCGGCAGCAATCTCAAATACTGCGACGTGATCGCAACCGACATAAGGTCCGATCGACCAGCCGCTTTGTGGTTTGTCATCGATCGAGCCAGCGACGACAAATCCTTTTTGCTCCCAATTAGCTTTCGCGGAACTCCATTTCACCGAAGTCGGAGCCGACTCACTCTCGGGCATGTTGACGAACAATGTGAATCGATTGATCATGAAATTGCCCGTCACACCACGGCCCGGTCCCTGGACTGGAAGCTGAGAGTCACGAAGCGCCTCAAGCCTGACGAAACGAATCTCGTCGCCTGCTGGCGCGATGGCTTTGATGGTGTAGGAATCCTGGCGGCTCGATCCGTCGACCGTAACAACGCCATCCGGTCCGATCGTTCCGCGAGAATCCGGTGAACTCAGGAACTGGATCGGGACCAATATTGTGCCGCCAGCCGCCATGTCGACATAACGCTGACTTTGATCCAGCAGCTCCAATTTCGCCTGTGCCGCTTTCAATGCCTCTTCTTGTTCCTTCCGTCTAGCGACAATGGATTTGGGCACCAGCGGAGTGCGATTCATATCGTATTCCGCACCTTTGGCTCCCAAATCTTTCAGGATATGCGAGCTGTAGAAAATTCCTGCGAGGGCGTAATAGTCCTCGGTCGTGATAGGATCGAACTTATGGTCATGGCACCGGGCACACCCCAGCGTCAAACCGAGAAACGCCTTACCGACGGTATCAATATTGTCATCCGCCATATCGCTGATGATTTTCTCTTTATCCGCATCTCCGCGGTCCCACACCCCATTCGACAGAAATGTCGTGGCAATCAAGCCAGCGGGATACACGTCTTCACCGGTCGGGCTGGGCAGCAGATCTCCCGCAATTTGATGTTGAACGAACTGGTCAAACGGGATGTCGTGATTGAATGCCTCCACGACCCAGTCACGATATCTCCAGGCTTCGGTCAACTCACAACTGGCCGTTCGCGTTTTGGGATTGGCATCGTAGTAGTCGGCATATCGAGCGACATCCAACCAGTGCCGCGCCCAACGTTGGCCGTAAGCAGGCGAGTCCAACAAACGATTCACGACTCGTTCGAATGCGTCATCGGCCGAGTCATTCATAAACGCCTCGACTTCCGCCAGTGTCGGCGGTAAGCCCGTCAGGTCGAATGTGACGCGACGCAGTAGTGTTCGCTTATCCGCGGGAACGGATGGAGACAACTTTCGCTGTTCCAATGCCGCGAGAATGAAACGATCCAAGTCTGTCCGAGCCCATTTCGAACTCGCCTCGACCGGTGGGCTGACGGCTCGAATTTTCTGAAACGACCACCAATTCCTCACTTCCTCCGGAGTCATCCCGTGGCCGCGCGGTACTGCGGTACGTGAGTCAGGTGCTCCCCGAATAACCCACTCAGTGAATGCGGCAATTTCACTAGCAGTCAGTCGACCTCCGGCCTCTTTGGGAGGCATTTGTGGTCCGTCGGCATCGTAACGAACCGCATGGATCAATAAGCTTTTGTCCGGTTCACCTGGGACCACAGGTATGCCACTTTCGCCGCCCTTCTTCCAACCGTCACGCGTGTCGAGAGCCAGACCGCCGTTTGTCTTCCCTTTACTCGCGGAATGACACGATTCACATCGTTCGACAAAAATCGGCCGGATTCGCTTTTCGAAGAAGTCGGTGTCGTTTTCTCCGTCGGCACGGGCGATTTCCGACTCGACCCCGATTGCCAGACAACCAAAGGCCAGGAAAAACGCGAGCCCGTTTCGAGTGACGCCGGTCATCTTCGTCAGTTCTCCTGTCGAGTTCTCAGCAGTTCTGTCACGGCCATGGAACGAATCCGCTGCACAAACATCACGACGTCTCTGCTGGCAGCCACAAAAGGCGGATCCGATGTTCACCACCGCGTCACTCCAGTATAACCAAAACATCAATAAAAATTGATCCATTCGACTGACATTGATTCAAGAGCGAGCATGCTCCCGACCAGCCTTGCACTTTCACTTTTCGCCTCGGGCGTTATTCTCGTGGACGACGATTACTGCGGACCACCATTTTCTGTCAGAAGCATCCATGTCGCGTGAGCCTTTGTTCAAGATCAGCGAAGCTGGTCTGTTTTGTCCTCGCGGAGCGTTTTACGTGGATCCGTGGGCTCCGGTGGCGACGGCGGTGATCACTCATGCCCACGCTGACCATGCCGTGAAAGGTTCGCGACGTTACATTGCCGCCGAACCGGGTCGGTTGATCCTATGGTCGCGAATGGGCCAACACGCGAAAATCGAAGCGTTACCGTTTGGGCAATCGATCGACCTCAACGGCGTCAAAGTGTCGTTGCATCCCGCCGGGCATATCCTGGGATCGGCCCAAGTCCGGGCCGAATACAAAGGGGAAATCTGGGTCATCTCTGGTGATTACAAAGTGGCTGCGGACGCCACTTGTGCCGCTTTCAAACCGATCCGTTGCCACACTTTTGTCACCGAATCAACCTTCGCCCAGCCCATTTTTCAATGGGAGCCCCAAGAGGTCACGTTCGCACAAATCCACGATTGGTGGCGTGACAATCAATCGCAGAATAAGGCCAGTTTCGTCTTCGCCTATGCCTTAGGAAAGGCACAAAGGCTATTGGCCGGGCTCGATCAATCCATTGGCCCCGTATTCGCGCATCGTGATATCGAGGCAGTCAATGTCCTTTATCGGCAAAGTGGCGTCGATCTTCCCCCGGCCCGGATTCCCAATCAGGGAATGACCCCTGCCGAATGGGAACGCTCCCTGATTCTGCAGACTCCGTCCGCTCGGTGGCAGCAGGGATTCCCCCATTTGGGGCATTTTTGCAATTCCTTCGCGTCGGGTTGGATGATGCTACCAGACGCCACACACGAACGACGTGTGCACCAGGGCTTTCCTCTTTCGGATCATGCGGACCATCGTGAATTGCTAGGGGCGGTTGCCGCCACGGGGGCGGAACGCGTGTTCGTGACTCATGGATACATTGACGAATTCGTGACCGAACTGAAATCCCTGGGGTACGAAGCGATCGCGATGCGAACCCCTCGCTGTCGTAGGCCACCGAAAGTGATCATTCCCCCAATCAACGTCTGATCGAAACAGTGTCTCTCGCTGACCCACGAGGCGGATGTCCTTTCCTACGATGCGTTGCCACTCTCGGCCGCTTGAGATCCTTCGATCATTCTCCAAACTTTCGGGGCGCAGGCAAATTATTCACCAGCCCCGCCTGAGTCCGCTTTAACTCAGCCATGAACCGTTCGCGATAGACACCGAGCAACGTCTGCCCCTGCGGTTCCAGGGCGAGATTCTTCATTTCCTGTGGATCGGCGTTCAAGTCGTACAGTTCTTCGATTTCGTTCGGAACCAAAGTCCGAATATATTTGTAGTGATCGTGCCGGAGAAAGATCCACCACGGCACACCACTCATCGTTCGATCTTGAGTGATTCCCTTGTCAGTTTGGGCCCCAAATTCCCAACGGAAAAACTCCATCATGGCTGATCGATCCGGTTCGGCTTCGCCGTTGGCTAAGAGAGGTGTAAGGTCATGACCATGCAACTCCCACGGGACATGACATCCGGTCAACGACATGATTGTGGGAGCCAGATCCACCACTGTGACTGGACGACGGCACACGCGGCCTGATGGCACCAATCTCGGATAACGCACCAGAAGCGGCATTTTCAGGCACGCATCGTAGGGCCCGACTTTCCAGGAAAATCCATGATCACCCCAGGCAAACCCTTGATCGGACGTAAACAGAATCACGGTCCGGTCCAACTGACCAGTCTCTTCCAATGAAGCGAGTAGCCGCCCCACTCCATCATCCAGCGCGCAAACCACGCGATTGTATTCCTGTACGATTTGTGCCAGCGGACGATTGCTGGAATTGACGGGTGATCGCTCGCCTTCATCGGGCCCCGGTTTCCATTGCGTAAACTTCTGCATGTATTCCGGCTTTCCGGGCCGCGGTCCAAACACATCCGCCGGGGTCGGTACATCAACAGCGTGGTACCGCTCCAAGTGTCGAGGTGCAATCGTCTGTGGATTATGCGGAGCGTTATAACAGAGCCACATTAACCATGGCCGATCGTGAGCTCGTCGAACGAAGTCTGTGGCGAACTGGGTGTAAACGTCTGTGGAATACCCTGGTACCGTCTGATGAGTACCTCCATCCACGGACAATGTCTGATCGTTGTACCAGTCTCCTTTGATATCGGCCTGATCCCAGACAACCGAATGATCCCAATCACGACCGTGGCCACTGTCATGCCCCAAATGCCACTTTCCAATCATGGCCGTTTCATAACCTGACTTTCTGAGCTCCGCGGGCCAGAAGCGACAGACTTGAGGATCGTAACCTCCATCCAACACCGATTTGATGTTCAGCCCTTGAATCCCGTGCGGCAGTTTCCCGGTTAGCACGCAGGCGCGACTGGGAGTACACCACGCGGCTCCGTATGCCGAAGTAAATCGCATTCCTTCGGCCGCCAGCCGATCAATGTGAGGCGTACTGACCCATGGCCACGCACCTTGATCGCGGTAGCAACTGAGCGTTCGAAAAGTTTGATCGTCCGTGTAGATCAGCAGCACATTCGGCCGCTCGGCGGCCCCGAGCAATTGTCCGCCCGCCCAAATAAACAAATACCCCAACAGAAAAGCTCGCACGATTGCACCTCTTGCTGCCCGGCCAAGTTGCCGCTGGAAAATGAGAGGATCGAATTGGACACGTTAGGGAAACCCCGGCAGGAACTCAACTTGGAAGTCGGTTCCACATTGGCAAGGCTGTTTAGGAATTGATGGACCGGCGCTATCGGGCCAAAGAAAGAACGGCGTTGGTCGATAAGTTGTGACGGCGAGCTATTTCCGCTTCATGCAATGATCGCGTCAATCACACGTCCGTGGACGTCGGTCAAACGATAATCGCGACCGGAAAATCGGTACGTCAATCGTTCGTGATCCAATCCAAGCAGGCGCAAAATTGTCGCGTGCAGGTCGTGCATGTGGACCTTGTTCTCGATGGCCAGGTGACCAAGTTCATCTGTCGCACCGTAGGAAACTCCACATTTGACACCGCCGCCTGCCAGCCAAACCGTGAAACCGCCGGGGTTATGATCGCGACCTGTCCCATTCTTTTCGGCGTACGGAGTGCGCCCGAACTCTCCGCCCCACCAGACCAATGTGTCCTCCAGTAACCCTCGCTGTTTTAAATCGGCGAGCAATCCGCCAATCGGTTGGTCGACGCGCCTGGCATGCTCCGCATGTTTCGGAAGATTTGAATGCTGGTCCCAAGCCGGATTAGCCGTGTTGTCACCGTAAGTGACTTGTACAAATCGCACGCCCGATTCGCTGAGCCGCCGCGCCTTCAAACAAAGTCGCCCGAAGTCATCCGTTTCGGGTTGGCCGATTCCATACTGCGTCTGTGTCGCAGCCGTTTCCTGGGAAAGATCCAGTACATCCGGCGCGAATCGTTGCATCTTCCATGCTAACTCGTACGAACTGATGACGGCATCCAGTTCAGAATCGCGGGGATGCCGTTTTATCTGCTCGGCGTTAAACGCCTGAACCAATTCCAGTTGTCGACGGTGCTGTAGAGAATCCGCATTCATCGGCACCAAATTGCGGATCGCCGCTTGAGTGGCCGGCGTACCAGCATGCCCGATTGCCGTGCCTTGATAGACAGCAGGCAAAAAGGCTCCCCCATAATTTCGCGGACCACCGTTTCCGGACGAAGGGCTAAGTGAGACGAACCCCGGCAAGTTTTCACTTTCCGATCCCAATCCATAGGTGACCCATGAACCCATCGACGGCCGTACGGAATTCGCGGCCCCGCAATGCAGAAAAAGCGTCGCGGGACCATGCGCAATCCCCTCAGTATGAACCGAGTGCAGAAAACACAGATCATCCACCTGTCCGGCAACATGGGGAAAGAGTTCCGAGACCCGGTGACCAGATTCGCCGTACTGTCGAAATTCCCACGGAGATTTCAGCAGACGCTGCGTCGTCCCACGTTTACCCGTGTTGGCAATCGTTCGAGCATCGTCAAACGCAAACTGCATCCCGTCACGCTGCTGCAGTGCCTCCTTGTAATCGAACGTATCGACGTGACTGGGACCGCCTTGCATGAACAAGAAGATTACACGCTTCGCTTTCGGTACAATTGAGGGCCGTTTTTCGGAGAATTGACCGGGAAGATCGCCGGCTGATAGTTGACCGATTAACCCCGTCGAGGCGAGTGCGCCGAATCCGCATCCAATCGATTGCAGGGCCTGTCGACGTGTCAGGACGGGAACAATCACGTTCATCGCAATGTCACTCCACATAGCGAAAATCGATCGAAGCAAACAGCGCTCGTACCACCGTCGCCCAAGCCTCATCGGGTGGAAGATCGCCAGACAACACCTGCGTTCCGACCCGGACTTCGTTGATATTCGGGGGCCGACTTAAGGCCAACCGAAACACTCGTTCCAGTCTTACCGCATCGTTGGTCGGCGATTCGGAAAGAATTCGCCGCGCCGCGGATTGGGATTCTTTCGCGATCCAATCACTGTTCAAGAAGAACAACGACTGTAACGCAACCGTGCTGACCGTGCGACTTCCTGACGGCAAGCTGGGGTCGGCAAAATCAAAGGCTTCAAAAATCTCTGGCAATGAATTACGTAAAACCGGCCAATAGATAGCGCGGCGGCGACTGCGCTGCACATAGCCGTAGTCATCAGCCGGTGCGCCGATAATCGTGTTACCACCGAATTCGTCAATTCGTTGGTCACTGACGGTCAGGATCGCATCGAGCAAGCATTCGGCATCCAGGCGACGACGATTTTGGTGCGAAAGCCAACGGTTTTCGGGATCGGTCAATTCCCCCTCCGTCGTGGTGAAAGACGACTGTCGATACGTGTGCGACTGCACGATCTCGCGGATCAGCGGCTTCAAGGACCAGTTATGTTCTAAGAGACGATCTGCCAATCGATCGAGCAACTCTGGATGTGTCGGCGGTTCGCCCGTCGTGCCGAAATTATCTGGAGTGCGCGACAATCCAAAACCGAACAGCCAGGTCCATACCCGGTTCGCCAGAACGCGCGGAGTCAGTGGGTTGTTACGCTGGGTAATCCATTCTCCCAACTCCTTGCGACCACTCTGCGATGTCGGCAGTAATGAACGCTCGCCAATCGCGACCACTTGCAGAAAGCCACGTGGCACATTTTCACCGAGGCTGTGAACCGATCCTCGGATATGCACGCGAATATCGCCAATCTGCGATTCTTCCTGAACCGACATATACCTGGGTCGCTGCGGACCGGTCTTCTGCAACTGTTTCAGTTCACGCTGCAACTTTTGTAATTCGTGAGTTTGTAAAGTGGTAGAACTTTGTTCGGAGTTGGCCAACGCAGGGACTGGTTTATCGATTTGTGCGTCCGTTGCCAGTGATTCCGCCGGCAAGAACTGGACGGCGTCGACAATCACGTGACCAGTCGTGCCAGCCGTCGACACCATCACGAAACCTTGCCCATTTAATTCGAAGGAGAATTGCCCAAGCGAGACAAATCGATCGTCGATAGGTGGTCGCCGCTGCTGATTTATCATGACCGTCTTTTCACCGTCGGCGCTCATGATTGTGACGGGGACCGCTGTGCTCCGGTTGTCATCGGCTGTGTAGGCGAGACGAACTTCGTATCGACCGGCCTTCGGCAATTCGGGCAGCAATGTAATCGTTTTGTCCCCCTTGCCTGAATTCTTGTCATGCAGATAGCCATCCCCGATATACGGCTTTACGGACTGCGACTGCTGCCAATCGCCAACCACCTTTGCCTGACGGTCATCGACCACCACACCCGGCAAATCGTTGGCTGCAACCACCGCTTTGACCATCGACTTTTTTTCAGCCAACTGGATCGCGTTGATTTTCTCGCGCAACGCAGCCGTCGCTGCCTCGTGATCCTTTAGGATGGATTCCTGCTCCGGTTCCAGTGGCAGCGGGAATTCGAGCCACTTCGAAACGTTCGCATGCTCGAGCGTTTTGACATTCGCCAGGATTCCGGCCAAAGCGTAGTAATCGCGGGTTGGAATCGGATCGAATTTGTGATCGTGGCAGCGAGCACAAGTGACGGTCTGGGCCAAAAAACCTTTGGCGATCACATCGAGTTGTTCATCGACCACATCCATCCGCAATTGCTGCTTGTCTTGTTCTTCGAGATTCAGATTTCCCAATGTGAGAAACGTCGTGGCAATCCGTTGTCGTTGCTGATCGCCTACCGTTTCCGCCGGAAGCAAATCCCCGGCCACCTGCTCCACGATAAATCGATCAAAAGGCACGTCAGCATTGAACGAATCGATCACGTAATCGCGATAGCGCCACGCTTCTGGCAGAATAAACCCTCGCAAGGTCAATGATTCTCCAAATCGAACGACGCTCAACCAATGTCGTCCCCATCGCGCCCCGAATTGCGGCGAAGCCAGCAGCCGGTCCACCAGCCGTTCAAATGCATCAGGTGCATGGTCCGTCAGAAATTCGTCCACGTCTTCTGGGCTGGGAGGCAATCCCACAAGATCGAAATAAATTCTCCGAACCAGGACGATTCGCTCCGCCTCTTCGGCGGGGATCATTTTTTCGGCCTCAAGCCGTGCCAGAACAAACGCATCGAGTACAGACTGCGGTTTCCACGGCAGACCATCCGCCTGCGGAACAACGGTCGGACGCAGCGGCTGGTATGACCAATGCTGCCCCCCCTTGACCAAATCAATGGCTTTCGGCGTTACGAGATTCGACATTTCCATGCGAGGATCAGCTGCCCCCCGTGCAATCCATTCTTCAAAATCGGCAATCACATTCGCGGGCAATTTCCCCTGCGGCGGCATCTGCAGGGACTGATACCGAAGTGCCTCCAGCAAAAGGCTTTGATCTCCATTTTTTGGCACGACAGCGGGACCGCTGTCACCTCCTCGTCGCAAACCGTCCCGACTATCAACGCGTAGCCCGCCTTTCAGATGGTTTACCTTTGCGGCAGCGTCCGAATGGCACTCGATGCAATGTTTCACCAGGATCGGCCGGATCTTGTGTTCAAAGAACTCAAGATCTTTTGCCGCGAATTTCGACGAGGACTCATCCCTCTGGACAGTCTGGTCATCGTTCTCAGCGAACAAGGGCAACTCGTACCAGGCGGCCATACCGGTCAGCAATAGAATTCCAATCAAGGGCGCGATTGAGCGTTTCATGGGGGCAGCTTTTTTCTGTCGGCACGACGAAGGCAGAGGTCAAAAGCCCGTTCGTCGAATTTCTTCCGAAGTTCTTAAGATAGCCACACTCTGCTTCATCAAACATCCTCGTTCAAATCCTCATGCAGAATGATATCAGTCCCATCATATCCGGCAGAAGTCAGATTCCCTTCTGGCTGTACCTGAATTACCTGCATTCCTCTTCAGCAAGTTTTTAAAACCGGATATCTTTCAACAGACTCGATTCCGTTCTCTTTTAGAGATGCAACCATGGTCGAAAGATTTTGGAGTTCCCGGCGATTCCTGCTGGCGGTATTGATCCTGTCCTCGTGCATTGGCTGCGATCAGGCCACGAAGACATTGGCTTCCCAATCACTCAAAAACACACATGGTCAGTCACTGTTTTCCGGAATAGTTCGTTTGGAATACGCACTCAATCCCGGTGGGTTTCTCAGCCTCGGCAGCAACCTTCCGGAACGATTTCGCCCCTGGTTTTTTGTCGCTTGCAACGTCGGCTTTATGCTGGCGATTGGCGGATTTCTGTTCATGAACCGCCGTATAGAGGGAAAACTCTTTATCGCACTGTCGTACATCCTCGCTGGCGGCATCGGGAACCTGATCGACCGCATTTCAAACAATGGACAAGTCACAGACTTTATCAACGTGGGCATCGGTCCGTTGCGAACAGGTATTTTTAACGTCGCAGACATGGCCGTGATGTTCGGTGGTCTGGCAGTGGTCGCATTGACCTGTCGCGAACCGCGCGAACAACCGGCGTGTCCTCTTAAACAAGCGGTCGAACGGGACGCCAAAGACGAATGAGTGTCCCATTTTTCTCAATCGGGTCGGCAGACGTTCATCGAAGTTCTCAACCCGTGCTGCAAATTCGCCCCTTCAAACAGACTGAATCGATCGACAATCTCACGTTGTTACTTCACCGTGCTTATTCGCGATTGGGCGGGATGGGACTGAACTACACCGCAGTCAACCAGAAGGCCGAAGTTACAGCCGAACGCCTGCGTGACGGAATCTGTTTTGTCGCCGTGATCAATTCCTAACTCGTCCGTACGATCCTCGCCTGCCGTACCGAAATCGGAAGTATTTGCAACTATTTCACCCGCGATGAAATCGCCAGCGCTCGTCAATTTGCCGTCGACCCCGGGCACCAAGGCTTGGGAATTGGCGGTCTGCTTTTACAGCGAGCGGAACAGTGGGCCACGGAGTATGGCTATCGAGAACTGGCGCTGGATACGGCAGAACAAGCCAAACATCTTGTGGAGCTCTACCACCATCTCGGATATTCCCCCGTCGAAATCGTCCAATGGCCGGGCAAGGTCTACCGCAGCGTCGTATTGAACAAACCTCTGCATCCATCTGCCGACAGATCGCCCTCGCCAGTACGGTGAAGTTGTTGAATCTACGTGACCGGCGGCGCCTTGATCGAACCACTACTGATTCGCTTGACGGCCGCCACCAGATGGTCGATCTCGTCGGTCGTGTTGTAGAAGGCCATGGAAGGGCGGACCGTTGCATTCACACCATATCGATGTAGTGACGGCTGCGAACAGTGATGCCCTGCTCGGACGGCAATTCCATCGAGGTCCAACAACTTGCCGACGTCTTCCGTGCGACGATCTTTCAGCACGAACGAAATGACGCTGACCTTCTCTCGCGCCTGGCCGATCAGTCGTAGACCGTTAATCGACCGCAGCCGCTCGGTCGCGTATTCGAGCAGGAGATGCTCGTACTTGCCAATGTTGGGCAACCCCAGGCGTTGGACATAATCAATCGCGGCCCCCAGTCCGACAGTATCGGCGATATTGGGCGTGCCCGCTTCAAATTTGGCCGGGGGATCTGCGTAGGAGGTCTCTTCAAATGTGACGTTCTTGATCATATTGCCGCCGCCCTGCCAGGGTGGCATGATCTCCTGCAACTCTTCGCGAGCGTACACCACACCGATACCCGTCGGGCCGAAGATCTTGTGTCCTGAAAACACAAAGAAATCACAACCCATTTCCTGCACGTTGACTGGCATGTGTGACACCGACTGGGCACCGTCAACGACGACCCGCGCGCCGTAGCGTTTGGCCATGTGCGTCATTTCCGTAACGGGCAGAATCGTGCCCAGACTGTTTGAGGCTTGTGTCAGCCCGACCAACTTAGTCCGCGGATTCAAGAGCGCCTGATATTCCTCAAGCATGATCTCACCGCGATCATTCGCGGGAATCACTCGGATGACAGCCCCCTTCTCTTTGGCCATCATTTGCCACGGGACAATGTTCGCGTGATGCTCCAGAGTGGACAACAGGATCTCATCTCCGGGCTGCAAAAACTTGCGGCCGTAAGTCTGAGCAATCAGGTTAATTCCTTCCGTCGTACCCCGTACAAAAATGATTTCACGCGATGTGGCTGCGCCCAAGAATTTGTGAACCTTGTCCCGCACCCCTTCGAACGCGTCCGTCGAACGAGCGGCCAGTGTATGCGCGGCACGATGAATATTGGAGTTGTCTCGTGCATAGTATTGGGAAATCGCATCGATGACCGATTGCGGCTTCTGCGTTGTGGCGGCATTATCAAACCAAATCAGCGGTTTTCCATGTACGCTCTGATTCAAAGCGGGGAAATCGCGACGAATAGACGGAATGTCCATCGGACGCGCACCGCCCGAAGCAACTGCCACCGGCACATCCTTTGGTGAAAGAATCTGCTGCAGGAACTTGATCCCGGGATCACCCGCGCAAAAACCTAATTCTGATGGAGCAGAGGGATTGCGGATCTGTTCCACAAAACGGCGGAGACCGCCGGGCGAAACATCGGCGACCTCGTGCAGCGTTCCAGGCGGCACATCGGTGAGAACGGTGTAAGGTACCTGGCTGACAACATTTGGCGAGCCCACCGGAATATATTGACTTACGCCTCCCGGCGCAACTCCACTGGCCTGTGGAATGCTGGCCGTGGAAGGAACGAATGAACTGCTGGGATAGAACGATTCTTCTTTCACCACCGATTCACTCGACGGAGCGGGAAGTGTCGCCATCGAAGATTGAGGCGCGTCATGCAGCAGCCGGGTGGCAATCTCGGCAATCAGTTCGGGTGTGACATCATTCATTTGGCTGCCTTTGGTCGCGGATGAAATTCCCGTGATTGATCCGTTACTACTTCACTTTGGGTTTGCGGTTTTCGTAATCGTGGTAGTAGCCGACTTCCACGTTTTCGAGGACCCCCAACGCGTCGTCGGTCAGCACTGCACACGAGAAGTAAAGCGTCAACAGATAGGAGGCGACACCCAGGCTGTCTGTTCCCATCAACCGGGCGGACAGGCTTGGCATGATCTCGCCAGGAATTCCGGCTTGATGCAGTCCCACAACGCCCTGATCGGCTTCGCCGACACGCAGCAAAAGAATGCTGGTCGTGCCAAACCACTGATTCGATTGATATCGACTCTTCATTTCCAACTTGTCACAAGGAACTAACGGCACTCCGCGCCACGTGATTACGGGCGTACCGAACAGCACGGTCGTCACGGGAGGCACCCCGCGCCACGTACATTCGCGCTCAAAGGCAGCGATCGCCTTAGGATGAGCGAGAAAGAATGCCGGCTTCTTCCAGACCAGCGCCAGCAATTCGTCCAGATCGTCGGGTGTCGGCGCTCCATAGCGGGTGCTGATTCGCATGGCAGGATCGACCGAATGAATCAGGCCGAACTTGGTGCTGTTGATCAGTTCCCATTCTTGCCGTTCTTTGATTCCTTCAATCGTCAACCGCATCTGTTCTTCGAGTTGATTGAAAGGACCGTTATAGAGATCCGAAACTCGCGTATGAACTCGAACCACGGTTTGTACGGCTGACAGAGAATATTCGCGGGGGTTAGCCGAGTAATCGACAAACGTTTCGGGGATTTCCATGTTTTCCGCGAAGCCGGAAACCAAGTCGATATTTCGTTCACCGTAGCGATTGACGGTTGAGCGAAGCTCGAGATGCTCTTCGATTGCCTTCTTGAATTCGTCCTTCAAGTTGGGAAGTTCTTTTAAGACCGCGTCCAAATCCTTGCGTGAGAACGTCAAAAGCACGCAAGGAGTAATGGTTCGAACGGTCACGTCCGACGGCTTATCAGAAACCAAATCGGTTTCGCCGAAATATTCGCCTTCGGTCAACAAGGCAATTCGCAAATTGCTGCCGTGAACCCCCTTGCTCAGAACTTCCACTTGCCCTTGAGCAATGATGAAGAACTTGCTGCGGTCTTCGCCTTCGACGATCAGCTTATTGCCTAATGACACTGCTTCAGTTTTGAATCGATTGGTCATCCGGGCAATGATCGCATCGGGCAGCCCAGAAAAGAGCGGCACGCTACGCAGTGATTCCGGCGAGAACGAAGCCACCTCGCCCACGAAATCGACACCAATTCGCTGCGCCTTGGACAATTCGACTTTTGTGCGGTTTACGCGGTAGGTGCCGCCATTGACTTGAACCCACGGTAGCAGGCTCAACATCCAGCGGGGCGTAATCGACATCATTTTGGGCGATGTCTTGGTGGTGGTCGCCAGATTCCTGGCCACCGAGGTCGTAACGCTTCGCTGAAGTAAGTTGTCGGACATGTCTTGCGAGTTCCTTTCTCGAAACAAATGGGAAGAGGAATATGTGGAAAATCAGCCGCGACATCGTGTCTCAGATCCCTAGGCCATGCTCAAAGCCGGTCTGATTTCGATGGTCATATTCGTGGTAGTAAGCGATTTCGACATTCTCAAGTACGCCCACCGCATCGTCCGTCAATACAGCACACGACGAGTAAAGTGAGAGCAAATAAGAAGCGACGCCCAAGGTATCCGTGGCCATCAGGCGAGCGGACAGGCCGGGCATGATCTCGCCGGGAATTCCGATCTGATGCAATCCCACCACCCCTTGATCCGCTTCTCCGACTCGCAACAGCAGAATGTTGGTCGTCCCCGATCGAAGACTGGATTGATCCCGACTGCTTTTCCCGATTTCGAGCTTGTCACAAGGAACAATTGGAACCCCCCGCCAGGTGATGACCGGGGTACCAAACAAATTGATCGTCGTTGGCGGTACTCCGCGCCACGTACATTCCCGCTCGAACGCCGCAATGGCGGCCGGATGAGCCAGAAAGAAAGCGGGCTTTTTCCAAACCAATGCCAACAGTTCGTCCAGGTCGTCGGGAGTTGGCGCTCCGTAGCGAGTGCTAATTCGCATGGCCGGATCGACCGAATGCAACAAGCCGAATTTCTTGCTGTTGATCAGATCCCATTCCTGCCGCTCCTTGATCCCCTCAATCGTCAACCGCATTTGCTCTTCGAGTTGATCATACGGGCCATTATAAAGATCGGAAACACGAGTATGGACCCGCACAACCGTCTGAATGGCCGACAGAGAATACTCGCGCGGATTAGCCGAGTAGTCGACGAAGGTTTCGGGAATTTCGACATTCTCAGCAAACCCCGACACCAGATCGATATTCCGTTCGCCGTACCGATTCACGGTCGAACGCAGTTCCAGATGCTGGTCAATCGCCTTTTGAAACTCCCCTTTGACGCTGGGCAGCTCGTTTAGCACCGCATCCAGGTCCTTGCGGGAAAACGTCAACAGGACGCACGGGGTCAGCGTGCGAATCGTCACTTCCGATCGCTTGTCTGAAACGACGTCGGTCTCGCCGAAAAACTCACCTTCGGTTAGCAGGGCAATCCGTAGATTGCTGCCATGAGCCCCCTTGCTCAAGACCTCGACCTGGCCTTGCGCGATGATGAAGAACTTGTTCCCATCTTCGCCTTCAACGATCAGTTCGTTGCCGATCGAGACGATTTCCGTTTTGAAACGACTGGCCATCCGTGTGGTAATGTCACCCGGCAATCGAGAAAATAACGGCACACTACGCAGCACGTCAGGGGCGAACGATGGAACATCGTCACTGAAATCGATGTCGATCCGTTCGGCCTTCGAAAGCTCGACTTTCGTGCGATTGACGCGGTACGTCCCGCCGCCCACTTGAACCCAAGGCAAGAGTCTGAGTAACCAGCGCGGCGTAATCGACATCATCTTGGGTGATGTCTTGGTCGTGCTCGTCAGATTTCGGGCGACTGCCGTCGTCACACTGCGTTGTAGAAGATTGTCTGACACCGAGATCCTTCCCAAAAAACAAGACGGATGCGACTATCCCGGCCTGATGTTCGATCCCGGGGCGGACCGGCCATCGGCGGTTAGTTTAGGGACTTTACACAGAATTTCTACGCTGACGGAGGTGAGTCGAATGACAATTCGCCACGCAAGTTGTTAAACGGTCAACTCGAGAATTCTTTGTCAAATAGAGCGGTCGACAAATATCGTTCACCGCTATCCGGAAGCACTGTGACAATCGTTTTTCCAGCCGCTTCCGGTCGGGCCGCGACCTTGAGGCACGCAGCCATCGCCGCCCCGCAACTGATGCCACAAGAAATGCCTTCATGCTTCATCAAACTTTTCGCCGCTTCGATGGCTTCGTCATCGGTGACCTGAATGATTTCGTCGAGCAAACTGACATCGAGGACCTTAGGGACAAACCCGGCACCAATTCCCTGAATCTTATGGCGCCCTGGCGCCCCTCCCGAAAGGACCGGACTCGTTTGTGGCTCAACAGCAATCGACTTGATGCCCAGTTTCTTCGTTTGCTTGAGATAGCGTGAAACCCCGGTGATCGTGCCTCCGGTCCCCACGCCAGCAATGAAGTAGTCAATCTTCCCATTGGTATCTTCGAAGATCTCGGGACCGGTCGTCTTAAAGTGGATTTCCGGATTGGCCAGATTATTGAATTGCTGCGGCATGAACCAGCCCGGTTGTTTCGACAACTCTTCCGCTTTAGCGATCGCCCCTCTCATCCCCTCGGCTCCGGGAGTGAGCACCAGATTTGCGCCAAAGCCCCTGAGCATCATGCGACGCTCAACGGACATGGTTTCGGGCATCGTCAATGTGAGTGGATAACCGCGTGCCGCACAGACGAAAGCTAAGGCGATTCCGGTGTTGCCGCTGGTCGGCTCGACCACGTGCACCCCTGGCTTCAGCTTGCCGCTGGCTTCGGCGTCCCAAATCATTGCCGCGCCAATCCGACACTTCACACTGTAGGCCGGATTTCGTCCCTCAATCTTGGCCAAAATCGTGGCGTTCAGCCCTTGCGTAAGTCGGTTGATCCGAATCAGGGGTGTACGTCCGATCGATTCTGAATTGTCTTTGAACAACGACATCGCCACAGTCTCCATTCCCGATTTTGATGCACCAACTTCTGCCAAATTCAACCAGAGCGATATAAGCAACACTAAGATGGTGTTATTTTATCTATGGCTTTTCGGACTGTCAAGCGTGGCAAAGTGAATAATTCGGGCCAAGAATGCAATTTGACAAAGAGAAGCCTTGCGAATAGTATCAGCCGTTGGGTCGTACTTATTGCTCAAGGCGGAAGGCGGCAAAGTCGATGAAAGTGTCAAGAAAATCAGATTACGCACTTCGTGCTTTGATGACTCTGGTTGGCCGATATGGTCAAGGGCCAGTCTCGATTCGTGAACTGGCCGAGATAAATGATGTACCAAGACGATTTCTTGAGCACATCATGCTGGAACTGAAGACCAAGGGGTGGGTACGAAGCGTTCCAGGCAGGATTGGCGGCTTTGAATTAGCCAAGCGTCCCGAGGAAATCACAATGGGACAAATCGTTCGTTTCTTCGACGGGTTGATCGCCCCGATTGGTTGTGTTTCTGCGACCGCTTACGAGCCCTGCAGTCAGGAATCGAGCTGTCGATTTCGTCGGATCATGCTAGACATTCGAAACTACTCATCACGCAGAATGGATGAGGCGAATTTGGCGGCCGTCTACGGAATGGCCCCGGTGACGAAGTCTGAGGTGTTCAACATGGCGTTTATCGGCGGCGATGGGATCTAACAAAAGACAGGTCGCGGCGCTTAACAAATAATATCTAATATCATAAACAACGTCGGCGATTTTCAGGGAGCCTCAGTAATGCTGCAGATTAATGGTCGAAGTTTCGGATTGTGGCTGACAATCGTCGTTGCTGCAGGATTGGGATGCAATTCGAACTCGGGCACGGCAGCGGCAAAGACCAAGGGCCCTGTCAACCTTTTGAATGTCTCGTACGATCCGACGCGAGAACTCTGGAAGGAATTGAACAAAGCCTACACTCCCCAGTTTGAAAAGGAATTCGGCCAACCATTGACAATCGAGCAGTCGCACGGCGGATCGGCCAGTCAGGCTCGACTGATTATCGAAGGCCTTAAGGCAGACGTAGCAACCCTTTCCATTTGGACCGACACCGATGCACTCCGAAAAAATGGACTACTGAAGGAAGGCTGGGAAAATTCATTGCCCAACAAATCGTTGCCATACACCTCGACAGTGGTGTTCGTGGTTCGCAAGGGCAACCCCAAAGAAATCAAGGACTGGAAGGATCTAACCAAACCCGATGTGAAGGTCGTCACTCCCAGCCCCAAGACGTCTGGTAATGGTCGACTGAGCTTACTGGCAGCCTGGGGAAGCGTTGTCTTGAACGGCGGGTCGGAAGAACAAGCCGTTGAACTACTAACGAAAATGTACAAGAACGTCCCGATCCTGGATTCCGGCGCCCGCGGAGCCACCATGACTTTCGCTCAAAAAGGAATTGGCGACGTACACCTCGCCATGGAGAGCGAGGCCTATCTGGAGATTGCAGAATCCAAAGGGGCACTGGAAATCGTCTACCCGCCGCAAAGTATTCTGCATGAACCACAGGTCGCCGTGGTCGATGCCGTGGTCGACGAAAAAGGAACACGCGCGGCGGCGGAAGCCTACCTGAAATTCCTGTACACACCGGAAGCGCAGGAAATCATTGCCAAGCACTACTACCGTCCGACCGATCCGGCGGTCATTGCCAAAATCGCGGGGAAATTTCCTGAGATCAAACTGTTTCCGATCACTGACATTGTGGCCAATTGGGAAGCGGCGCAAGTCAAGTTCTTCGCAGACGGAGCCCTGTTTGACAGCTTTTACGCCAAAAACTAGTCGATCGATCGAAAGTGTTCTGCCGGCGCAAGACGGAATCTTCACGCTTTTGAACGCAGATGACTCGCGAAATGAGCGAGATTTCGGTATGAAAACGCCACAAATAACCCTGTTCTTCGCGATCCCAAACAGCGAAAAAATGGCCAAAAGCGCGCCGCGCATGTTCGACGGCTTCAAGAAGGGCGTCGCTCGCTTTTACGCCGGTCGCATGGATGCTCCGAAATCGATCTGAAAGTCGCTTTGTTTATGGCCTCGCATCGCGTTTTGCCTGGATTTCGCCTGAGTCTTTCATACGCCATAGCGTATCTGAGTGTACTCGTGCTGATTCCACTCGCGGCCTGCTTGACGAAGGCCTCTTCGCTAACAACCTCGCAGTTCGTGGCCGCTGTCTGGTCCGCCCAAGCCCGCTCGGCCTATTTGGTGACATTTGGCAGCTCGGCGGTCGCCGGTGTGATCGATACCGTGCTGGGACTGCTACTTGCCTGGGTATTTGTTCGCTACGACTTCCCATTCAAGCGTCTGCTTGATTCGCTGATCGACCTACCCTTCGCACTGCCAACCGCCGTCGCGGGATTGGTCTATTCGAGCCTTTATTCTCAAAATGGCTGGCTGGGCCAATTCCTAGTACCAGCGGGCATCAAGCTAGCTTATTCGCAGGCGGCAATCGTTTTCGTACTCGTATTCATTGGCTTGCCCTTTGTCGTGAGAACGGTTCAGCCGGTTCTCGAAAGCATTGATGCCGACATCGAAGAGGCCGCGGCGTGCTTGGGGGCAAATCGCTGGCAGACATTTACCCGAATCCTGCTTCCTTCCCTCTATCCTGCATTGACGACCGGGTTTGCTCTGACGTTCGCGCGAGCGATTGGTGAATATGGTTCCGTGGTGTTCGTCTCGGCCAACATTCCTTTCGAAACCCAAATTGCTCCGCATCTGATCGTACAAAAGCTCGAAGATTTCAAATACGCGGAAGCGAGCGCCGTCGCCGTCGTCTTACTTGTCGCTTCGTTTGCCATGCTGATCGTGATTAACGCGCTCGAACGTCGTAGCGAGGCGGCTAATTCCTCGGCCAATTAAGCCACATTGACAATCGGCCGTCAGGATTGATTCTTGTTGAGAAAGTGATTTGAGTGCACGCCGTTCCAAAACATATCGCTCCGCTGGTTCCCGTGGTCCACTCGCACGGCCGATCGGCGCAAGAAGATCCGGCCTGGATTCGCTGGTTATTGATCAGTTCGGCGATGGCCACTTTGGTGCTGCTAGTGATCGTTCCAGTGGTTTACGTTTTCTGTGCCGCATTTTCGAATGGAGCGGTAGCCTACTGGGAGACCCTAACCGGTGACTCCGACACATTGCATGCCATCCTGTTGACCCTTTTTGTCGCGCCCATTTCGGTGATTGCGAACGTCATTTTTGGAATCGCAGCCGCATGGACCATTACACGTTTTCGTTTTCCAGGACGGACGTTGTTGACAACGATCATTGACCTGCCCTTCGCCGTCTCGCCGGTCGTGGCAGGATTGATGTTCGTACTGCTGTTCAATCAACGAGACGGCTACTTCGGTCCACTACTGAAGATGGGAAATATCCAGGTTCTTCATGCCTGGCCGGCGATCGTTTTGGCGACAACCTTCGTGACGCTGCCGTTTGTTGCCCGCGAACTGATTCCCGTCATGGAGGCGATCGGAGCCGATGAAGAAATTGCGGCGATCAGCCTCGGCGCCAACTCATGGCAAATGTTCTGGCGGGTCACAGTCCCCAATATCAAATGGGGTTTGCTTTACGGAGTGATTCTCTGCAATGCACGGGCCATGGGCGAGTTCGGTGCAGTCTATGTTGTCTCTGGGCATCGCACCGGCAAGACGGAAACGATGCCGATTCGCGTGAATACGCTGTTTGAAGGCGCGACGGCTGCAACTTATTCGAGCGCATTGGCCGTGGCATCGCTCTTAACGCTGCTGGCGCTCGTGACGCTATTCGTCAAAATCGCCCTGGAACACAAAACGCAAGAAGATCTCCGGCAAGCCGCCAAGTCTCAAGAGGTGGAATAGCATGACATTGACCACCCCCGTCCGCGTTGTATCGACATTCTGAATTCGATTGTCTGCCGGTTTTAATTCTCTCTTTTGACCATTTTCGCACAGGCCCCCATGAGTATCGTCGTCAAGAACCTCTCGAAGCAGTTTGGCAGCTTCAAAGCGCTGGACAATGTCAGCCTGGAGGCGCAAAGCGGGGCATTGCTGGCACTGCTGGGACCGTCCGGTTCGGGAAAGACCACACTACTGCGAATTATCGCCGGATTGGAGTCAGCCGATCAGGGCCAAGTGATGTATGCGGACGAAGACGTGACCCAGCAGTCGCCCAAAGATCGTCAGGTCGGCTTCGTCTTCCAGCACTACGCCTTGTTTCGACACATGACCGTCTATGAAAATGTCGCGTTCGGGATGCGGGTCCGCAAGAAATCAAACGCCGAAATCAAATCACGAGTCAACGAGTTACTGCATCTGGTTCGACTGGAAGGACTGAACCAGCGGTACCCTTCTCAGTTATCCGGAGGACAACGGCAACGCGTGGCGCTCGCCAGGGCGCTGGCCGTACAGCCAAGGATCCTATTGCTGGACGAACCCTTCGGAGCGCTGGACGCCAAGGTTCGCCAGGAACTGCGACAATGGCTAAGACAACTGCACGACGAAATTCATTTAACAACGGTATTCGTCACACACGATCAAGAAGAAGCGTTTGAAGTGGCCGACCGCGTCGTCGTCATGCGTTCCGGACATATCGAGCAATCGGGTACGCCCCAGGAAGTGTTCGACCACCCCGCCACACCCTTCGTCATGGACTTTCTCGGCAACGTCAACGTCTTTCATGGTCGTGTCGAAAACGGGATGGCCATGATGGGGGCACTCAACATCGCATATCCCGAATATCCACATGCGGAATCGCGACAAGCCACCGCTTACGTTCGCCCGCACGAACTCGACATTGAACGCATTCCCTTCGGCGCGTCGAGCCTTGAAGTGCGAGTCTTGCAACTGAACCCCGCAGGATCTGTAGCCAAGGTTCGCGTTTTTTCCGAACAATTCGGCGTGGCATTGAACGTCGATTTGAATCTCGAACGATACGCGGAGCTGCGACTGCACCCGGGCGACCTCGTTTACGTCGCCGCACGGCGTGTGCGAGTGTTTATGCCCGGGACACAAGACTACGAGATCTAATCTCGTCCGCGTTCAGGATGGCATTACTCCATCGCTTACTGGGGATTCGGTGCTGGCGCGGGATCAAAATCCTTGGGATAATTCAACTGGTTGTTGAAATAGTTGTCGTGCCGCTGAGGTCGATAATTGGAAATCGACACCGCCTTCAGCACTTCATTCTTGCGGTATTGTGCCTTGAGAGCGTGACTGGTGAGCCGGCTGACACCACACCGCCATTCCAAGCCGTCGTCGGACCTGATCGCTTCGACCTGAACGATGGCCTCCGGATTCGTCCCCTGACAGAAGGCAAATAACGCACCATCAACGACACCAAAACGTTCCGAGGTATATCGATAGATGGGACGGGGCAACATCCGCAAAACGTAAACGCTAGTCGGTTCGACAATCGAAATCTGCCATGTAACTTCGATTGAGAACGATTCAGCAAGACCCTTCATCTGCATTAGGCGTTTTGACGCTTGATCAGTGGGGGGCGGTTCGTCCGTCAACATGATCGGTGTCAACGTCGAAGACTTCGGCTCCCAAATCGTGCCATCAGGCTGGGTCATCGAAAAGGTGTCAGGCCAAAGTGAGACCGTCGTCAGCGAATAAATCCGTTTTTTGGAATTCAGCAGCGACTTGGACAATGCGACCGGCTTACCGTCAGAAACCCAGACAAAGACACCACCATCCGCTCCACTGATCGGATTATTCACACGAAAGATCGGTGCCGTCCCTAACGTGACTTTGGCATCGGCCGGAGCAGTCAACTGCAGACGCTGATCATTCAAACGCTCCGCGAGATAGGTCACCACTTTCTGATGGGTCGGCGATTCCGCCATTTCATCCTGAGCCGCCACCACACCAATACAAAGAACGACGAAGCCCCAGATCCATCCAACAAAACACAGCAAGATGCGATACATTTTGCTCCAATGAAATGAATCGACACAATCGCACTAAGACACAGACATCCGGTCTAACGGTATCCTACTCACCATGGCACTCGAGTCAATCCGCGTCAGCGAGTCCCATCCGCCGGTTTGATCGGATTTTGACCATATAATTCTTGATGTGGCATGATTTATTGCGAGATTCTCATACAAATCAGAGCGTATCGATGTGAGACCCTTTTCGTTCGTCAGACTGGAGTGACTGCACAATAAGACAGGGGAGCGATGTCGCCATGGCTACGAACAAACGAAACGCCCGCAGCAGCACCCCTACTAGGCGTGGAAGCCCCCCGAGCCATTTATAGGTTGACGCTTCTCGCTGGCTCAGCCTCCCTGCCTCATGAGCGCGGTATATCGCCGTTGCATTTCTTCTGGTGAGACCTGCTCGATCTCTTGGCCCAGCATCCATTCGTGCCCATAGGGATCAAGGATCTTGGAACCACGTTCACCGTAGAATTGATCTTGGGGAGCCATCAACAACTTCGCACCAAGTTTGACAGCTCGTTCGGTCATTGCATCGACATCGGCGACGTGCAAATGGAGCATTGATCCCGCCCCACCCCACACAGCCAGACTGTTTATGCCGTGTTCGGGATATTCATCAGACAGCATGACGGTCAACGGGCCAAATTTCAGCTCGGCATGACCGATTCGGCCGCTGGGCTCCGTCAATCGATAGCTCTCAATTGCCCCAAACACCTGCTTGTAGAATTCGATCGCACTGGCCGCGTTACGAACCCGCAAATACGGAAACACTTCGTGGATTGGATTGTCGTTAAGGCTTGGGGACATTTGTTTGTTCTCCTTTAACGGCCCGGCACGTTAGTGATACCCAAATTGGTTTGACCGCAGGGCTGAGAAAAGCGGAAATGAGATGCGCAGATCAGTTTGGCGCGGCGGCAGCCAAGCATGGCATCAAGGCTTGGTCGAATTACGAAGATTAATCGGACGAGCCTGAGTATATCGATCGAGTGCCCGTTGCAAGAGGGCCTTCGCCTCCCCTGACGTGGGATCGAGATCCTCATTCTTGAGCATTCGTTCCCCGTAACGTCCATCGAGCTGAAAGAACCGACCATCTCGAAAGAGTTTGTATTGCTCAGTCCGAGCGAACTCCACCGGCTCATCCTGACGCCTGCCCTGATTCGGTGCGTACCATGCGTAGATCCAATCGCGGGGGTTCCCCGTCTGTTCCAATGATTGCGGTAAGAAACTTCGCCCGTCCAATGGCACCGAAGCGGGAACGGCTGCACCTGTGGCCTCGCAGATCGTCGGCAGAAAATCGGTCGTGTCAACTAAATCACGAATCACCGCCGATTTCACTCGACCAGGCCAATTGACAATCAACGGAACGCGAGTGCCATTATCCGTCGTTTTGGCCTTTCCGCCAACAACGGTTTGACCGTTCCATTTCGATTCCAGCTTGCTGGCAGTGCCGTTGTCACCCACAAACAGAATCAAAGTCCGCTCTCGTAAATGCAACTCATCAAGTCGCAAGACTAATTGGCCCACCAATCTGTCCAAATAGCAGACCATTTCACCAAAATGCCGATCATGTTGACTCACGTCTTCACCCACAGCTTTGGCATCCCAGTCTGGACTATCGGGCGTGGGCTGATACGGTCCGTGAGTCAGCATCATCGGGTAATATAGAAAAAACGGCTTTTCGCGGTATCGTTCAACGAAATCGATTGCATACTTTTGGACAATATCGGGACCGTACTGTCCGTCAGAGAAATCAACTTGCTGGCCGTTAATCTCCAGGCCTGGATTCGCATATCTCGGCGGTCGGCGGTTGAGCTGCCACAGGCAATGCTCGTCGAAACCGAAGTGCTTTGGCCCGTCCAGGCCATTTTCGAGTTGCCACTTGCCGAAAATGCCCGTGGAGTAGCCAGCGTTCTTCAAGAGTTGGGCAAACGTGATCTGCGTGGGATCGAGCAAGCCAAATCGGACATAGTTGCGAACATTTGATTGGCCGGTCATCAGCTGCACGCGAGTCGGCGTACACAGAGGCTGCGCATAACAGTGTTCGAACCGAGCCCCGGTCTTCGCCAGCCGATCAAGATGTGGAGTCGCGTAGGACGTACCTCCATTTGCCCCAACGCACTCATACCCGAAATCATCCGCCAAGAGGAGAATTACATTCGGGGGCTCGGCCGCGGCACTACCCTCAAACCTGAAGATCAGAAGCAGCGAAGCCAATCCACCGACGAAACAAGATCGACCGCTTGTACGAAACCATGTGGACATCGGAATGGATTCTCTGAAAGAGCAAACTAACCTCGACGCCAAACAACAAACCAACGCGAATTACGGAGTCGTATTCGCAGACTTCCCCAGTTGCCGCACCAGCCAATCGATGGCGTATTCTTGCGATTGCGGAGTGACCGCATGGCCCGTATCGGGCTGCAGAATGAATTCGAAATGATCACTGGCGTTCGCTTTTTCATAGGCTGCTCGCGCCGCCGACACGCACAGCTCCAGCCCTGGACGTGGCGTGCGGTCGTCGCGATCACCGTTGATCACCAGCAACGATCGAGGCGCAATCAAAGGCAACATCGCGGGGCCATCAAACTCCTGATAAATGCCCGGCACAACCCGATCGTAGAACTGACGCACAAATGACGCGTCAATCGGGTTCACACCGACCTCTTGAACAACCGAATCGAAAGCTGATTGAATCGTCCCAATTCGCGAATGCCAAGCCTCGTTCTGGAGCGCCCAATCAAAACTTTGCACCCCAAGACAGGAGATTGCGGCGGCGATTCGGGGATCGGTAGCTGCGGCCAGATAAAGCTCAATCCCGCCTTTCGAGAACCCGATACTTCCGATTCGACGAGCATCGATATCGGAACGCGTCTCCAGATAATCGATCAACCGCATGGTGTCCCAAACCGTGTCATAGAAAAAGGGAAAGCCTTGTCCCGATTGCCACGCGGCAAAGATCGCCGGTCGATAGGCCTCTCCCGGCTTGCCTCCGCCGGTCCTCTCACCGGCATATCGACCGTCGATCGCAATCGCGATCAGGCCTCGTCCCGCAATTCGCCGCAACAACACTCGCATCCCTTCTTTGCTGCCACCGGTCCCATGCAGCACGATGACAGCCGGAAGACGCCCATTCGCTCCCTCTGCCTTTACCAGTAACCCGGGAACGCGTTGCCCCACTTCTGACGTGAATTCAAATCGTTGTTCGATTAACCCTTGCTCGGCACACGGTGTTTGCTCAACCGGCCCCAACGGTACACGTGGCCGATCAAGCAATTTCAAAAACCGGTCGCGAGTCGTGGCAGCAGCAGGTATTTCGCGAGCCGAACGCTCCGCCGCATTCCCGGCCGAGATCAAAAAGCCGACAACCAATACGATTCTCATTGGCGAAATCGTCGCAATATGTCGAGCCATTTATCGAGAGCTCCTTATTGGAACGCGAACCGTACTCGCGGATTGCTCTAAAAGCCTATCAATCGGAATCAATTCTCAATGACGATCAAACAGGCGGCCGAAACCCAAGTCGACTTCGATTCCAGTACGACTTCGTTGTACCCGAGCCAGTTTACCCACTCAAGCCGCGCGATCTGCAGCCATGTGCCGAGATCCGCGTTGACCTTCGATCTCGTTGGAAGTCCGGATAGCCCGCTCGCTTAGTTCATTTTTCCGGCGGGCGGCCGCCCACGACAATATCTGGTAGTTCACCGAATCGCTTTCGGTGACGGTACTTTTCGGGTCAGACAAATCGATCTCCTCGCGCTATCTCGGCTCTGCTATTGTTTGCCGCAGATCTGATTTGTTGGCAGGGAAGCTGCAATGATTCTTGAGGTTGCCGAATATCTTTTAACACCTTGCTCGCGAGCCTTTCGACGAGTCGGTTATCTGCAAGGTCAGCTGGGAATTAAGGTCCGACACCGCCAGTGTCGACACGCCTGGCGACCACATCTTGAGCTGACGAAAGTGGCGATTCTGTCGGCAGCACAAACCTGTCCTCAGCGACGTAAGTGCGTCATCCTGGGATCTGGCCGACTACTGGACGTGCCCCTGCATCGATTGTCTCAAATGTTTCAAGAAGTGATTCTGGTGGATGCCGTGCATCCACTGGCAGCCTATGTCCACGCGGCCTGGTACCGAAACGTGCGACTCGTCCGTGCCGATGTAACGGCAACGGCCGAAGAATTGACGCGGGTTGCTGGCAAACCTCAACTGCCGCTTCCCCGAGCGACGCCAATGCTGCTTTGTGATGATTCAGAAATCGACTACGTCGCGTCGGCCAACCTGTTGTCTCAACTGGCCTACCTTCCGGGCCTGTTTCTGGAAAAAGGGAAACGGACCGACGCAGAAATTGAAGAGTATTCGCACTCGTTACTGGCCGCCCATTTGGATTATTTACGTCGATTACCAGGAGTCGTATCGTTGATTACCGATGTCGAGAAGCTGGTGGTTAACAAACAAGGCCAAATCGTCGAGCGAATCGACATTCTGCACGGCGTCAAGCTGCCTCGGAGCGGCGAGGAATGGACCTGGAATCATGTGCCCTTGGGCCTTTTATCCCGCGATTTCTCGTATGACCGCCGCGTCTGTGCGATCGCCAATGTGAAGGCGTAATTAGACATCCTGACTTAGCGGACTTCGATTCGGCCAAGCGGTACCGTCTGTGACTTCCGTTTACCTGACGCGGTACTTATCGTGCGTCATGCAAGGTTCGACAGCTCCCACTTTGTGAATAGAGGATGTTTGGTCATGGCTGACTCTGACTTACTGGCCCACAACCCACTGCTGGCGACGGCCGGTCTGCCCGACTATGCCGCGATTCTCCCCGCGCACATCGTCCCAGCTGTTCGCAAGATTGTGGGCGAAGCCACGAAAAAGTTGGCCGGGATCGAACAGGAATTGACTCCGACGTGGGAAGGTTCACTCGGCAAGCTGGAGAAACTGGATCCTCCGTTTGAATACGGGTGGAAGCCGGTCGGACATCTGTTCGGCGTGTTAAATTCTGACGAATTGCGAGCGGCCTACGAAACGGTCTTGCCAGAAGTCGTTGAATTCGGCTTGCGAGCCAGCCAAAGCGAGCCAATCTATCGGACGCTGAAGCAATTGCGAGACAGCGCAGAATGGCCGAGATTGAGCGAAGCACAACAGCGCATCATCGTCGATCGCATCAAGGGAGCTGAACTGTCCGGGATCGCCCTAACCGGCGAAAAACGCGATCGGTTCAACGCCATCGAGCAAGAGTTGTCGCAATTATCGACCGAGTTTTCGAATCATGTCCTGGATGCCACGAAGGCTTTCTCACTCGATATCACCGATCCGGCAGATGCAACCAGTTGGCCCAGTACGCTCAGAAATCTGGCTGCCAAGTCGTGGAATAACGCTCATCAGGACGCGTCCACCAAGGCAACGCCAGCCGACGGCCCCTGGCGAATCACGCTCGAACCGCCTCTGTTCACCCCATTTATGGAGCATTGCCGTAACCGCCAGTTACGTGAAACTCTGTACCGCGCCTTCGTCACTCGAGCCTCGACAGGCGAGTTCAACAACGACCCGTTGATTGCGCGGTTTCTCACACTTCGCCAAGAAAAAGCAAAGCTGCTCGGTTATCAGAATTTTGCCGAAGTTAGCTTGGCTCGCAAGATGGCTCCGAATGTAGCCGCGATTCGCAAAATGTTTTCGGATCTTCGCGCTGCCGCTTGGGATGCCGCCGTTCGCGATCTGGACGATATCCGTCAGCTGAAAACGGCCCGCGGCGAAACGACGCCACTCAACGTTTGGGACGTCGGCTTCTGGGCCGAACGCTTGCGGGAAGAACGTTATTCGTACACCGACGACGAATTGCGTCCTTACTTCCCCTTTGAAAAAGTCCTGAATGGGCTATTCGAACTGCTCGGCCGCCTGTTCGATGTGACAATCGCGCAGCAAACCGACGTCAGTGTCTGGCATCCCGATGTCCGATACTATCGGGTTCATGAAGCGACCGGCCAACAGATCGCGTCCTTTTATCTCGACCCCTATTCGCGGCCGGAGAATAAGCGAGGCGGCGCCTGGATGGATGACTGCCTCGGACGCAGAAAAACGGGCGACCAGATTCAGCTTCCCGTGGCCCATCTTGTCTGCAATCAGACGCCGCCACACGGCGATACGCCCAGCCTGATGTCATTTCGCGAGGTCGAAACCCTGTTCCACGAAATGGGACACGGATTGCAGCATATGCTGACCAAAGTCGATTTCGCTGACTGCGCGGGAATCAATGGCGTCGAGTGGGACGCGGTCGAATTGCCCAGTCAATTCATGGAAAACTGGTGTTATCACCGCCCTACCCTCCTCAGCCTGACTGGCCACTACCAAACGGGCGAACCGCTTCCCGAAGCACTGTTCGAAAAAGTACGCGCAGCCAAAAACTACCGCGCTGGTTCAATGATGCTAAGACAATTGCTGTTCGGCATGACGGACATCGCGCTGCATTCGGACTTTGATCTCAATGGAAAAGAGACTCCTCACGAACTCAATCAACGGCTTAGCCAGCAGACCAGCGTACTGCCGCTGCTGCCCGAGGATCGTTCGCTTTGCTCGTTCCAGCATATCTTCAGTGGGGGCTATGCGGCCGGATATTACAGCTACAAATGGGCCGAGATCTTGAGCGCCGACGCGTTCAGTGCGTTCGAAGAAGCAGGACTCGACAACCCCGCGGCGATTCAGCAAACCGGACATCGATTTCGTGACACCGTCCTGGCCTTGGGCGGTAGCCGAAATCCAATGCTGGTTTTCAAAGCATTTCGTGGTCGCGAACCGCAAGTCACCGCTCTGCTGCGCCATTCGGGACTCGGTTAGGGATCCACATGCCGCCAATTCTCATTGATTCGCTCGACGATCCGCGAGTTGAGCCGTACCGCAATCTGAAAATGAAAAATCTGCAGCGGGGCGGCCAATACTTCATCGCCGAAGGGAAAAAAGTCGTCGAACGACTGCTGCAAAGCGACTTTCAAACGGCATCGGTCTTCGTTAGCAGAAAACGAGTTGACGAATGGCAGCCTAAGATGCCGCCGGACGTGCCGCTCTATATCGCCGAACAAGCGGTGATGAGCGAACTAGTCGGCTTCGATTTTCACGTGGGGGTCGTCGGCTGTGGCGTTCGACGCCCCAGCGCCACTTGGGACCACCTGTTACCGAAAGAATCGCCGCGACTGACGATTGTGGCCTGCCCAAACTGCGATAACCCAGAGAATCTGGGCGCCATAGTGAGAATTGGCGCCGCATTTGGAATCGACGCGCTCCTGCTGGGAAAAGGCTGTTGCGATCCATTCGCACGACGAGTAATCCGAGTCTCGATGGGGACAGCCTTCACTCTGCCAATTGTCGAATCGCGAGATCTGTTCGGCGACTTGCAAAGGCTGCAGCAGGAATGGGGGTTCTCGCTGGCGGCCACCGTGCTGGACGAGAGAGCCGAACGCCTCGACGAAGCCCAGCGTTCCGAGCGTTTTGGCATTTTGATGGGAAATGAGGACGCTGGCCTGGAGGAATCCTGGACCGAACTTTGCGACAGAAAATTGACGATTCCAATGTGCCGCGGCACCGACTCGCTGAACGTTGCCGTGACAGCGGGAATCGTGCTGCACCACTTCACTCGCTTCCCACGAACTTAGGCACCGATATCGTTGCCGACAGGTCGGTTCGCCGCTTAGAATAGGGAGACGATTGGCGGTTGCTTGCTTTACGTCAAGTCCTGTCGAACGCAACTTGCCACAGTGATGCATTTGACGCGCCTGACTTGTTCGGTGCGGAGGAGCACGGGCGAGATGATTGCAGCACACAGTCTGGCGATTCAGTCCAGTGTCCTGGCACTGAATCGCCATTATTTGCCGATTCATGTGCTTTCCGTGTCACGCGCGTTTTGCCTGCTTTACAAAGGCGCGGCCGAAGTGATCTCCGTCGATGACGGGACGTTTCATTCGTACAACTTCGACAACTGGCGCGAGGTCGGCCTGCTCAAGCTGGCTCTGGAAGAAATCGAAGATACCGACTGGATTCGAGCGGTGAACTTTGAGATTCAAGTTCCCCGCATCATTCGGTTGCTGCGATACGATCGGCTTCCCCGAAATGGGGTGAAATTCAATCGCCGGAACATCTTCCTGCGCGACGAAAATCGCTGCCAATATTGCGGCAAACGATTCGGGGCACACAGCCTGAGCCTTGACCATGTGATGCCCAAAAGCCGCGGGGGACCGACCACATGGGAAAATATCGTCTGCTGCTGTCTCGACTGCAACGTTCGGAAAGGAGGACGAACCCCTTACGAAGCCGGGATGAAACTAATGAAGGCCCCACATAAACCAGCCCGCAACCCGCTGTTGTTTCACCACCTCAATAGTCGAAAATATGAGTGCTGGCGTACATTTCTGAGCGAATGAATTCGAATGTCGCTGCGAATCCGGAAACCGCATTGACGGAATTGGCCGGCGCGAGGATGATTCTCACAGATGTCGAATGACCGCCCAGATTGACTGAACTGAATCGGTCCGTTTGACGGCGTGCACCTGAAAGCAATCAACGAGTAACGCTTTCAACACAGAGCCAAGGATGGCACAACCAATGACATTTGAACTCATTGACGAGATGGAACGGCTGGGGACGCCCCGGATTCTGGTGATTGGCGACTTGATTCTGGATCGGTATGTCTGGGGCGACGCCGAGCGGATCAGTCAGGAGGCACCCGTCATCCTGTTGCGCGAAGATCGCCAGGAAATTCGACTGGGCGGAGCGGCCAACGTCGCTAATATGCTCCGCGGCCTGGATGCCGAAGTCACTTTAGCTGGCGTGGTGGGCACCGATACCGATGGGAAACTGGTCGCCGAAGAATTGAGTCAAGCCGGCGTTGATTGCTCAGCTTTGATCGCCGACAGCGACCGCCCCACAACGTGTAAAGTTCGCTTTATGGGCAGGGCACAGCATCGCCATCCGCATCAGATGTTGCGGGTCGATCGCGAGATGCGGCATCCTGTTCGAACCGAAATCGCGCAGCAATTGCTCGCCGCCATTTTGCCACGTCTTCATGAATTTCAAGCGGTGCTGGTTTCTGACTATGCCAAAGGCGTTTGCACGGCCGAGGTCTTGCGTCCCTTGATCGACAAGGCCCGTGCTGCAGGATTGCCCGTAGTCGTCGATCCGGCCGCGGGCGGTGACTATAACCTGTATCGTGGCGCTACGGGTGTCACACCCAACCGGTCAGAAACACAGAAAGCGACCGGCATCGAAGTGCGGACCATCGAAGCAGCGTACAAAGCGGGACAGCAGCTGGTCGACAGTTTCGGGCTCGACATGGCCTTTGTAACACTCGACCGTGACGGAATTGCGCTCGCGCGACAAGGCGACGAACCTGTGCACTTGCCCACGCGAATCCGAGAAGTTTATGACGTGACTGGTGCCGGAGACATGGTGCTGGCCATGTTCGGACTGGGAATGGCCGCGGGAATTGAACCCAAAAAACTTTGCCGACTGGCTAATGTTGCTGGCGGGTTGGAAGTGGAACAAGTTGGTGTCGTCCGCATTAGCCGAAAAGAAATTCTAACCGACTTGTTGCATGGCAGCCGCCGATCGACAGGTAAGGTTTGCTCAGTGAACGAATTAGCTCGTCACATGTCGGCGCGACGCAAGGCGGGTCAGAAGGTCGTGCTGACAAACGGCTGCTTCGATCTATTGCATGTCGGTCATGTCAGTTATTTACAGGAAGCTGCCCGGGAAGGCGATTGTCTGGTGGTGGCGATCAACAGTGATACCAGCGTTCGCCAACTGAACAAAGCTCCTGATCGGCCAATTTTTGACGAACAATATCGGGCGCAAATGTTGGCCGGATTGGAATCGGTTGACTACGTCGTCATCTTCGATGAACAGACACCACATGCGATTTTGGGACAGCTTCAACCGGATGTGCTGGTCAAAGGCGGTACGTATCGGGATGACGAGATTGTCGGACGGGAAGTCGTCCTGGGCTATGGCGGCCGAGTCAAAGCACTAGGCGTCACACCCGGTGTCTCGACCACCGAAATTGTGCGTCGACTGCGCGAGGCCGAAACTCAAGCCATTTCCATCCCCCTGCCAACTCCGATTCCGGCCGAACGCCGGGCGGCTTAATCACAAAATTACAAACAAGTGGTGGAACAATTTTCGACACCAGATATGCAGGACAATTTAGCGTACCTCTTACGGTGTAAGAGGGCGGCTTCGGATAATCTGAAATCTTCAATCGTTTGTCTGTCATATGAAGCTTGCGATCTTCTTGCCGAACTGGATTGGTGACGTCGTGATGGCGACGCCGACCCTTCGCGCGGTTCGAAACCAGTTCCCCACCGCTGAAATTGTCGGAATCATGCGTCCTTATGTCGCCGACGTGCTAGCCGGAACCGGCCTGCTCGATCGCACATTGTTCTACCACCCGCGTGGCAAAGATCCTCAGCTACGAGGCCTTTCGTTCATCAAAGCGTTGCGGAACGAAAAGTTTGAATCGGCCCTCCTGCTGCCGAATTCCCTCAGAACCGGCTGGCTGGCGTGGCTTTCAGGAGCCAAGCGTCGAGTTGGTTTCGCCCGGGACCTGCGTACTTGGTTGTTGACCGACCGAGTCGTTCCGAAGTCCAAATCGAATCCGCATCCCGTGCTGGACGAATACCTGCGGCTGGCTGAGCGGATGGGATGTTCTACATTCAGCCGACAGATGGAACTGGCCGTGCCTGCCAGCGACCAGGCGAAACTGGAGCAGTTTTGGAGCTCGCAGCGACGCCGATCGAACGACTCTTTCCCCGGCCTGCTGTCCGAAACAAGTCCGTCTACGATCTGCCTGAATTCGGGCGGCGCGTTTGGGGCGGCGAAGAATTGGCCGAAGGAATATTTCTCGGAATTAGCCCGGCGTCTGGCCACTAGTCTTCACAAGACGGTATTGATTGTCTGCGGCCCATCCGAACGGGACGACGCTCGCTGGATTGCCGATCAGGCACAACATCCGCTGGTATTTAGTCTTGCCGATGCGCCACTCAGTATCGGACTGACAAAAGCGGCAATTCGTGCCGCGGAGTTACTCGTCACGACAGATTCGGGCCCTCGGCACTTCGCGGCCGCGTTTGGCACCCCTGTGGTGACGTTATTCGGTCCGACCCACATTGCATGGAGCGAAACGCACTATGACCGGGGTGAGCATTTACAATTGCAACTGGAATGTGGTCCCTGCCAACAACGCGAATGCCCGCTCAAACATCACCGCTGCATGCGAGACATGAGCGTCGACACCGTCTTTGCCGCCGTCCAACGGCAGATCGCACAACACAAACCGATTCGAAACGTCGCCTGAAAACAAATGCACATCGCCTTGGTCCGACGTCACTGTTCATTGAAGAAGGCCGGAGCCGAGCGGTACTGCGTGAACCTTTTTCGCGGCCTGCAAAAGCTTGGACATCGCGTGACGGTGATCGGTGAAGCGATCGATGACGAACTTCGAACCGAAGTTGAATTCCTGCCAGTCGCAGTAAACAAGTTGACCTCATGGTCGAAGAACCTGTCTTTCGCCGAGAACTGCGCAAAGACGGTGCGGTCACAACCATTTGACATTGTCCATGGATTGTCGCGAGTCAAGGGGCTCGACACGTTCCGATTAACCGATCCGATGCAAACACACTGGGTCAAGGTCTGGTATCGTCATCCCGTTTCTCGCTGGTTGCAGCAGTTGAATCCGCGTCATCGCGCGATCTTTGAACTGGAACGTCACCTGTATGGACCGACGGGGGTTCGCCGTATCATTGTACAGTCGAAACTGGACGCGCGACTGCTGATAGACTACTTCGGTGTCGATGAATCACGAATTCGTCGGATCGTTAATGGCGTCGATACCAGCGTCTTCCACCTTGGTATGCGGGAACAGCGTCCAATCGTGCGTGGTGAGTTACTCCAACAATTTGGCTCACATCCAGACTCCCCTCCAACATCGACATTGCCCCCTTCGGACGGCAACGATGATCCGCCGTTGCTTGTGTTCGCATCGATGGACTTTCGTCGCAAGGGATTGGATTCGCTACTGGAGGCCCTCGCTCGGCTAAAACGGCGTGACGTAAAGTTACTGGTCCTCGGCGCGGGGGACATCGCTGGCTATCAACGAAAAGCACAGACGCTGGGTGTTGGCAGCCGGGTCTTGTTCGCTGGTCGTCAATCCTCAATTCAGCGGTACTATGCCGCAGGCGATCTGTTTGTGCTGCCCACCATTTACGAGCCGTTTCCGAATGTGAATCTAGAAGCGATGGCCTGCGGAACGCCCGTCATTACCACGGCGACCGCCGGCGGTGCCGATATTATCGAACCTGGGCGCAATGGTTATGTGATTCCAGATGCTTGGGCGGTCGACGCACTAGCCGCGCAGATCGACCGGCATTTTTCACTGCCCGCCAAGGCCCGAAAACAGATGAGCGACATTTGCTGGCAGATCGCATCTCAATTGCGAATCGAAGACAATGCTCGACAAGTTGCCGAGGTCTTCGAAGAAGTGGTGCAAGAGAAGAAATTCTATCCAGGCCAGCGAAAATCCCCCTCATCCTGATCATCGAAGGTCACAGCCGCAGTCGAATGCTCTCGCGTTCGAAACAATCGTCCAATGAATTCCGCAGCCGGTGCAACTATTCGTTGCCACCAATAATCATGCTACCGAATCCGCCCAGCACGCTGCTTTCGTCTTTGTGAGTATGGCCAGTGCCGGCCGCGAGTACCCGACCGGCCAGACGCGAGAAAGGCAGCGACTGCAACCAGACTTCACCGGGGCCTGTCACGGTCGCCATAAACAATCCTTCACCTCCGAACAGCGAATTCTTAACGCCACCAACAAACTGGATGTCATAGGCCACCGATGGCTGCAAAGCAACAAGACACCCGGTGTCGAGTTTCAGCGTCTCGCCTTCGTGCAGCTTGCGGCGCATGAGAGTTCCGCCCGCATGAATCATCGCCACCCCATCCCCGAGCAGCCGTTGCATGACAAACCCTTCGCCCCCAAACAGACCCACTCCGATTTTTTTCTGAAAGGCGATCCCAATCTGAATCCCACGCGCCGCGCAGACAAACGAGGACTTCTGACAAATCAATTCGCCGCCCATTTGATCCAGATCGACCGCCAGAATCTTTCCGGGATATGGCGCAGCGAAAGCAACCTGTCCCTTTCCTTTTCCCGTTTGCGTAAAGGTCGTCACAAACATCGACTCGCCAGTCATCATTCGGCGGCCGGCGGTCATTAATTTGTTCAGAACTCCCGTATCCGGCTTCGAGGGATCTCCGAACTTGGTTTCCATCTTGATGCCGGCTGTCATGAACATCATCACACCCGGCTCGGCAATAACCATTTCCTGAGGATCAAGTTCGATGACAACGTACTGCATCTCACTGCCAAAGATCTCATAGTCGATCTCGTCCGATTGCCGGCTAGCCCGAATTGAGGGCGGCGTCCGGGGCGGTGAGATATTTTCCATGATGTCATCAACGTGCTTCGCTTCGGTCCATTGAACGAGTCCGGGTCCGTAGACGAGCGTCTCCTTGCCATCCATCTTCGACAATTGGGCTTTCAATTCGCTTAATGACATCGGTCCAACCGAACGTTGTCCGTCCGCGTAGTACCAAACAGCTCCTTGACTCATTTCCGTGCCCTTCAGAAGAGAATCGAATTGAGTCTCTACGCTACAACCGTACAGGCCGGTTATCAATGCTATTTAAATCGCCGGAATAACCACTGAACCGGCCGACCATGGCCGTAGCAGGTGTCGTTTTTATCTGATTCAGGGAAGAGCGCCGATGGAGAACGCGGCGGCCTAGTCGACGAAGGTTTTATTCGTGACTATTCGCGTTAGAGCGGTGGCCGATATTGAAGGGCAATGCCACGATCGTCCGAACAGTCCTCGGTTCGATGAACGCAAGGTAACCGAATATCATCGTCAGACCAAAAGTCCACATCCCTAAGAACGCGCCAATACCGAGATGCATTAACACACCGATTCCCAGCATCATCGGCCGCATTGGTTTAACCCAGATCAGATAGGCGAACGACAGTTCCCACAGAATCGTGACATGGGTCATCAATTGAAGTACTTCGGGATACCAGGCCAACCAGGTCAGATCTGTGGATTGATATTCGTGGTTTGCAATCGCACGCCACAACGCCTCACCATTCCACCAGGATTCACCTTGCATTTTGCCGGTGGCCGCAAAGAAATAAATCACACAGTAATGGACCTGAATCAGTCGTCGCGAAAGTCCCGCGGCTCGCGAAAGTGGAATCTCACTTTTCAGGCCGCGATATTTCCGCCAACACCAACGCAGCAGGCCATCGACAGAATAGATCACACCACAGGGCGCAATCACTAAGTACATCACCAGGATGCCAAGAATTTGATCCAGGCCAAAATTCGACAACGCAGCCCGCTGACAGTATGAGACGTGAATCACAAAGGCGAGAACTGAAGTGACGCGGGTGAAACACCCCAGACAAAACAGCACCAGAATTCCAATGCACCACCGATGAACGACCTGCATCGACTCGACCGGAACCAGCCACCAGAACGAGCGATTCCACTGGTCTCGTTGAAACTCGCGAACTAACTCGGCACTGTTCCAGCCATCCGGGCCGAGAAACGCCTCAAGCCCCATTCCCCACACAACATGTGAGTAAACCAGCATCGCGCCTACAAGAATCCTGAGCAGGCACAATCCTGCCGGGTCGGTCGGCACGAACCAGAATCCCATCCATCGACCAAATGCCTGCTCCAGAGTCCGATCGATCCTGCCGACAGACCGGCGTCTTTGTTCAATTATGTGAGGCGTCACGGCGTGCCCTTCTGCTCGTCGACACCTGCTGACGGAGTTTCGGCGGCGGTCTGCGACGCGCCGGTTTTCGGTTCAAAGGGGCGGCTCAATTCCTCTGCGATGTAGGTCCCCAATGGTGTTTCCGTGAACAGCGAAGGATCATTCAATGTCATCCCACCGCGAACGTCGGCCACGGAAGCCGTGTCGTGCACCACTCGGATCAATGACACTCGCGTCGCGCCAGTCTCGCGACACAAGTTTCTCGCAAAGGCTCGCTCGACCAGCGGCTGAATTTCTTCAGGACCGTTGCCCAGAAACTCGGTCAACATGAAATGTCGATGATAAAACAGCCGCGGATAAATCTCGCGATTCGGAAAGCGACCGGTTTTCATTGAACCGTCGGGGAATTCGAGCGAATAAGCCACCAGGGTGCTGGCACCGGGATCAGGCGCGAAGAAATGAAAGCCATGGTCCAGATAGAGCAGATGCAAATAGGGTGCGACCAATTCGAAGCCCGCTTGCAGTAATGGCGAGGAGGGCTCGACCGAGGCCGGACAGATCACGATGGCGAACAGATGAAAAGCCAGCCACACATTCAGTAGCAGAAAGGCTTTGCGTTTTAAGCCGTGACGGGGGATAGGAGAATCCACCGGGAATTCGTCGGTGTCGCTATCATCGTCAGGATTTGTCGGCACGAAAGACGGCGACCCCGCGGATTCGGATTGTTGAATCGAATCATGAGTTGTCATGGCCGCCTCAACCGATCCGTCTGAAAGACTGCGCGAAGGCCGTGCCGATCGACACGACCTTCGCATCATTCCATCAAACCCAACGTCCCCAAAGACAGACTTTGCGGTGCCGATGAATCACCCCGTTCATCCCTTCACCGCATCTGTTGCGAGTCCGTTCGGAAAAGCCGCCACAACAGTCCTGAGAGCGGTCATCCGCTTGTCGCATGGCCAGCATCAATGCCTGACCTTCTCTAGATTACCAGCTCGAAACGTATCGAGCACCTCGCGAACCGCTGGAACCGGAAGATCCGCGCGATCCCCATGATCCTGAAGAACCATGGCGGCGGTGGTGGCGGCCGCGCGACCCCGATGACCCACGTGAGCCCGAGGATCCAGACGAATACACGGCACCGGAAGATCCGCCGGATCCGTAACCAGACGATCCCGAAGATCCGCTCGACCCGTGCCGTCGACCAGCCTGTGCTTCGGTGGTCATCGCCACGAACACTAACACCAGTACCACAGACGTCAATACAATTCGACAACCCCACTTGAACATCAAAATTCCCCCCCTCAGTTGTTGGCCCACCCATATGGTCGGAACGCGACTTTCGCCTTTCCGCGCTCACTGGTCATCCTGACTCGAAGACCAAATGAACCTGATGTGCCAGTCGATCAGAGCGTATTCCACCGCTCGATCAGCGGTTATGGAATGTTGCTCAACGACTGATCACTACGGGAAAAGTAGCGGCATAGAGAAAGTGGGGCAAGCCAGTAGACCCGGAGGTTTCGGCGAAATAAGGACTGTGCAACCACTTTTCTGATAATAGATTCTCGCCGAAAGACTTGGAATCGGCAAACGGATTTGCAGGGGAGATCCTATCAGTCAAGCCTCAAGTGGATCGTCCCGTCATAGCATAATATTCAATCAGCCCCGTTTCAGGCTGCCAGCAGGCATCTCAATTGACAGTCGACGATCTATCGGAGGTGGTCCCACCTCGAAAAAGAATCTCACCACGCCCTACCGAGATCAGATCGCCGTGGTAAAGATCGAAGCTAGCGTCGAACAGAGATCGATCAACCCGAAATCCTCTGTCTTCCAGCGTCCGCAGCATCAACTTCACGAACTGCGGTTGGTAAGTGGAAGCGTAACGAAAGCTTGGCAACAGCGAGGGCGGGTGAGGGCCGAACAGCCCAATGGTCCCGCGGCGCATGCCGGCGCCCGGACGAACTCCACAATCACCGAAAACAAGCACGGTCCCGGCGATCATATTGAAACCGACAACGTCGCCAGCCGATCCGCCGATCGCAATCAGGCCTCGACGCATGGAAAGACCAATCTCGTCCCCCCCCTGCCCGTCGACCAGAATCGTTCCACCCGTCATTCCCCGCGCCGAACCTCGGTAGGCGGCACCAATCAAACTTCCCGCATTCCCCCGCACATGCAGGAGACCGCCATGCATTTCCGCACCCAACCAGATCCCCACATCTCCATCAACCACGATTTCTCCGCCACGCATCTCGCTGCCCACGTGCCGGCCGGCCGAACCATGGATGTGAATGAGACCGGTCGACATCTGGGCTCCGATCCAATGGACACCTGATAGATCGCCTTCCATGTCGAATCGTTTGTCACTCGCGTCGCCGCTCACTGCGAACAATTCGGCGAGCGGGATTTTGGCGTTGCCGTGAAAGATTTCGAACCGCTCGATCTCGGTCAGCGATTTCTCGGCGGCCCAATCCGGAGTGAAGCCTTCGATCTCGACAGGCACGGCAGTTTGACCGCGATAGTTCAACGTCAGCGCCATCGGATCATTGTTTCTTTCAAGGTTGCCGGAAGCCGAAAACGGTCTCCCGCCTGGGAGAGGCATGGCGTTGCAATGGTCGCACCGATCTCGTCACACTACCGGCAAAGTGACAGACTTACAATTGCGGGCAAAGTGGATCGACGGACGAGATGGAAAAAGGCGTGATTATCCTCTGCGGCGGCAAATCCACTCGCATGGGCCGAGACAAGGCGACCCTTCCCTTCGGCCCGGAACGAATGCTGCAACGAGTAATTCGGCGATTGAGCGAAGTCGTTGATCTGCGCCACATCGTCGTTGTCGCATCGGTCGACCAGGATTTGCCAGATATCCCGGCTCAGGTCACCTTGGCATTCGACAGGCAGCCGGAACGAGGGCCGCTCGAAGGGCTGAAGGCAGGACTACAGGCGATCGATCCCAGTGTCGAGGCCGTATTTGCCACGAGTTGCGATGTCCCGCTGCTGGTGCCGGGGTTTGTCGAAAGAATGTTCGAACTACTGGGGCCAGACGACATCGCCGCCCCGCGAGATGACCAGCGCTGTCATCCGCTGGCCGCCGTCTATCGGACATCGGCCTTGATCGTCATTCAACAACTCTTGGATGCCAATCGTCTTCGCATGCGAGATTTGTTCGAGCAAGTCAAAACACGTGAAATTCCCATCGCCGAACTTCGAGACGTCGACCCCCAACTCGGATCGCTCCAGAATCTGAATCATCCCGAGGATTATCAACGGGCGATGGCATTGGCCGGTTTCCTCGACAATGTCGATTGACCATTACTGCTTACGGCTCGCTCCAATTTCGCAGGCGGCGCACCGCAAAAAGGTAAAAGCAGGTGGCTTGGGCTAGCAGGATCGCGATCGTTATCAGGACACCGGACAGAGTCGTCCAGCGAATCCACACAAAAATCAGCCAAGCCACCATCACCAATGCGAGACTCGTCATCACAAAGTCGTCCCATGCTGAAGGGGCTTTGACATGGCTCAAAATCGAAATCTCGATTAGTAAGATCGCCATCAGAAAAGCGATGATCACCAAAATCAGAATGGCGACGCCGTGAGTGACCGCGGCAATCAGACAGGCCGCACCCACGGGTAACATGATCGGATAAACGGCCGTAGCGGCCACCTGAATTTTCGCCACGAGCAAAACGCGAGGATCGCCGGGAAGCAACATCAGACTTGCCCAGGCTTGCTCGCGGAATTCGGCCGCCAACAACGCCTCAAATCGAAGGGCCAGGATCACAGGAGCCACACAGACGGCAATGATTCCGGCCACCAGCGAATATTCATAGACCATCGCGACCAGGACGCTCGCCAGTCCGATCAGGCTGACCATCGTCCACGACGCGCATTCCCGCTTCAGATCGCTGAGCACATAGGCATCTTTCCAAAAAAAAGGACTGTCACCACACCGAGGCCGCAGGGGTACCGAATCGATCCTGACCGCATCTTTGGTCGGGAGACTGGCGACGCCATCATCTTCGCCGCGCCGGCTCACGCGGAAACGGTTGCACATCACAATGGAGGCCATTCGACAGCAAAGAATGGCCGTCAGAAAATGGCCCCAATAAGAAAAAGAAAGCGGCGAGAACTGAGTCGGCGAGTCAATCGCCCGAAAAAAGCCCAATGCTGGCATCAACTCCGAAACGAAGACCGCGATGCCGCGGGTTTGAGTTAGGTCACCATTCACGAGCCATGACATGGCCACGATCACCGTGGCCATGCCAAGAAAGACAAAGTGATAGAGCACTACTAACACGATCGTGCCCACTATCGCCGTCTGTTCGGCAACCGCCGAATCACCAGGCGATACGCCGGCCATCGTCGTGAAACCGGCCGTTAGCACAGCAATCAACACCAGCCAACATCCACCCGCCATCCAGAGATCGCGAGTGACTTCTCCTAACGTGGACACGAACAGCGCCAACGGCAATACAAGGACCACGGAAATAACGATTGTCAACCAGCGCGACAACACCCGACACCAAAGCAGCACCAACGGATCGATTCCCGTCAGACGAACCAAATCGCGTAAGTCGCTCGCAATCTCCCAACAGATAGCCTTTGAGGCATGTATGGCCCCGTAGACGCAAATTGTTATCGCACACAGTACGAACAGAAATTGTAGCCATTCCTGCGCACGCCCGGACTCCCAAGGTGACCGTAAGCCGGTCAAGACCACACCACCGGCCAGCAACGACGGAAAGATCAGCTGGAAGCAGGCGGATCTCTTAGTAATTTCTTGCTGCAGACACCATTCTCCGAAACTCCATGCGACACGTCGGCGTTCCGCCGCATTCGCTGCCTGGTCGGTAGCGATCTCCGTGGTTTCGAAGTGGGAAGAATCCATTTGTCGATCCCACCGCGCGTGACTCGGTGAAGGTGCGGAACTCTCAGAATGTCTTGCACAAATTTCCGCCGTCGACCAGCAGTGTCGTTCCCGTGATATAGCTGCCCGCATCGCTGGCCAGCAGTAGCGCGGGGCCGGCCAGTTCGCGGGGTTGGGCCCAGCGACCGAGTGCCGTTCGTTGGGCAAAAGTGTCCTGCTCGGCCTTGCTCAGCACGCTCATCGGCAGGTCTGTCAGAAACGGTCCCGGCGCAATGCAATTGCAGGTAATGCCGTAGGGCCCCAGATCAAGAGCCATGGCACGGGCCAGGCCGATCAATGCCGCCTTGGTTGCCGAATAACAGCTGCGGCCAGCCTTCGAAGCCAATCCCATGACGGACGAAATATGGATGATGCGTCCCCAGCGACGATCTTTCATCTGGGGGATCAATGCACGTGACAGGCTCATACAGGAATTCAAATTCAATTCAATGATTCGATCCCATTGCTCGTCCGTGATCTCATCGACCATCTGTGGGACATTTGACCCTGCGTTGTTGACCAGAATGTCCACGCGGCCCATCGCGTCCAGCGCCGACTTGGCCAGCAATTCCACTTCGCTGCGGTTCGTCATGTCAGTCACGAACGATCGCCCACGAACACCGGTGCCTTTCAGAATTTCGGGAAGCGACTGCTCGAGTTCCTCGGCGTGACGGCTGCAAATGATGATATCGGCCCCGGCCTCCGCGAATCCGCGGGCCATCGCCTTGCCCAGTCCCTTGCTTCCCCCGGTGACGAGCGCCACCTTGCCGGTCAAATCAAATAATGGAGTCGTCATCGCGAGAAGTCCTCAAAAATCTTGTCTACCATCGGATCTACCTGGACAGTGTAAATACCGTCTCGGAAATCGGATAGCAAACGAAAACTGTGGTTCTCGCGAACGAACGTCGTCCTGAAGCGACGTCACACTTCCACTAACTCTGGTTCGCTGACAGTTTGGATATGGACCGACGGAAACAACTCTGGAGTCGCATATTCGCCGTAGTACGTATAACCATATTCGTGTCCGCCTTTGGCGGGAACCCCGTTGACAACCGATCCAATCACTGGAATGTCCTGATCGCCCAGTAGTTGTCGAACTCGAACAAGCGCCGATCGCGTATTTTTGTTCAAGCGGGCAACCAGCACGATACCGTCAGTGTGACGTGCAATTACACATGGATCACTGACCGCCAGCAGCGGAGGAGCATCCACGAAGACAAAGTCGAACTCATTCTTAGCTTGTGCAAAAATCTCGTGCATCTTCGGTGATGAGAGCGCTTCGGCGGGATTAGCGGCGGGCATTCCGGTCGTAATCACGCTCAGTCGGTCGATCACGGTCGATCGAATGGCACTGTAGAAATCGATCTCTCCCGCCAACAGTTCCGTCAGGCCGGTACCTTGTGGAATTCGCAACATGCGATGGATTGACGGCCGACGCAGGTCTCCATCGATCAGCAAGACACGCTTACCCGATTGCGCCACGGCCACTGCCAAATTGCTGGCCAAAGTGGTTTTCCCATCGCCCGGTTCCGGACTGCTGATCATGACAACTCGCGCCCCCAGATGCTCGGCCGTAACCAATAGCGAGGCACGCACGGTTCGGTAGTTCTCTGCTTCGACCGAAGAGGGAGCATGCAAGTATCGCAAGGCCGGATGTGGCACTTCCGATGTCGGTCCGGCTTGATCCACAGGAACGACAAAGTCGCAAACGCTGCCCAAGACCGGCTGTCGCACAATGGCACGAACATCCCGCACGGTTTTAATCGTCAAATCGGCCAACTCTTGCAGCACGCAGGTCAATGCCACCAGAAACAAACAGGCGGCCGCGCCGGCAGCATAGAACTTCATCATTCGCTTGATCACCAGAGCATTTTTGACTGGCGAAAGCCGAGTCATTCGGTAACCGTTCGAATCCTTTTCGATGGTCACCTTCAATTCACGTTCCTGTTGTTTCGACCACAGATCTTGCAGAGACGTCAATTCGACCCGTAGATTCTGTTCTTGCGTCTGATATTCGGCGAACACCTTCGACTTATTTCGTTCTTCCGAGATCAACAGATTCAGCTGTTCTTCTTTGATCTGCAATTCAATGATCTGTTGCTTGATGTCGGCCAGATACAAGCCAACCAGATCATTTTCGCTGGCTTTCGGCTTTTCCGAATCCGTGACTACGTCGACACCCTCGGGCAATTGCACCCCCAGTTTACGGTAGATTTCGACAATGGTTTCGATGCTGCGACGGACCGAATGCAGTTCGGGCCAATCTCGCCCGTAATCTCGGGCCAGTTGCTTTTCCTTCAACAGCAACGGAATCAACTGGGACTGATAGATGTTGAGCTCGGTCGATTTGCTCTGAACGTCGGTCGTACGTCCGTCGGTCGTATTCAAGAACCGGCGGACCTGAGTTTCGATGGCTTCGCGCGACTGGCCGGCGGCCAAAGCTCTTTCCACCGATTGTTGACGCGATCGCAGTTCGGCAATCTTGATGCGATTACGATTAGTTTCTTCGCCCAATGTTTGAATCACATCTTGAGGGGCGACGTTTGTTTGCGCTTGTACGGGCTGTGCCTTGGCACCCAGTGCCGAACGGAACTCTTCGGGGACGCTTTGAATGAAAGCGCTGTATTCGATTTCTTTCTGTCTCAGTCGTTCGGCCATCGACCGAGTGGCGGCTTCGGCCAATTCCTGAACTTCGTCGGATTGTTCACGGCTGTTAGTTCGGAGAAATTCTTCATAGGCGGAAATCACCGCATCCACCACCTTAGCCGCGTCGCCAGCTTGTTTGCTGGTATATCGGATGTCGAAGACGTTGCTGTGTGAACGATCTTGTCCTGCAACTCGTTTGACTTTCAGACTGTCAAGCACGACCTCGGTCATGTCGTGTTCGCCGTGAAATGTTTGCAACTCTTCCAGGTGCCCCTGCTTCACTGCGCCAGTCGCGATCATGGGGCTAAGAATCAGTTTGATATGTTCGCTCGGCATGGAACCCGCGCTCAGCACCTTTTCTTCTTCTCGCATGGGTGGCGCATACTTGCGCTGCACGAGGATCTCCGCAAAGGCTTCGAATTCCGGCCCCGCCTTGAGGTACAACAGATGCCCCAGGATCAAACCCACCGTTAAACCGCTCAGCAAACGCCATTTATACCGAATGGCTAATTGGAGGTAATTAATGGGCAGACGTTCGGCTTCGTCATCGGGGTTGGTGTGCTCAGGCAGCGCACCCGCATGAAATTCCAGTTCTCGTTTCACAGTCGGTTTCCTCATTCAACCCACAAATCCGAGCGATATCCACATAGCCTGAATCAAATCCCACGCGATCCCTACGCAACATGTCCTTTAGCCGAAGGCGGAACCGCGGTCACGCCACTTGAAAGCAGTGGTGCCGCCACAGGTTCGACCTTATTCTGAGACAGGCGATGCTGTTCTACGTACCAATCGACCGTCTGAGCCAAGCCGTCGTGGACCGAGATGCCCACTCGATAACCGAGCTCGCGCTCCGCTGCCGAGATATCGGCCCACGAATGTTGAACGTCACCGACGCGGGCGGGAGCAAAATGCGGTGCGAAGGAAACATCCAGCCGTTCGCAGATCAAACGCAGCAACGTGATCAGATCCAGTGTCTGGCCACAAGCGGCGTTGTAAACACGACCGCTGACGCCATCGGCTTGTGATGCCAGCAGGTTGGCCTGAACAACGTTTTCGACAAAGGTGAAGTCCCGAGACTGGCTGCCGTCGCCATAGATCACTGGTTGATCGCCCTTGAGCAACGCGGCGACAAAACGCGGGATCACGGCCGAATAAGGGCTGTTGGGATCCTGGCGAGGTCCGAACACGTTGAAGTAGCGCAATCGAACCGTTTCCAAGCCGTAGGTCGAAGCAAATGCTTCGCAGTAAAGTTCGGCGGCCAATTTCGCAGCCGCGTAAGGTGACAGGACTTGAGGCACCTGACCTTCATGTTTGGGCATGGTCTTCTGGTTGCCATAGGCACTGCTCGAGCCCGCATAAACGACTCGACGGACACCGGCATGCCGAGCCGCATCCAACAGATTGATCGTTCCAGTCACGCACGCCTCGTGCGTGTCCAAGGGATGCTCTACCGAACGCGGTACCGAGGCCAATGCGGCTTCATGAAAAATGATTTCCACATCTTTAACGGCCTGAGCAACGGCCTGGCGATCACACAAATCCCCTTGAAGGAACTCAAACTGGTTTCCCAGATGCGCCAGATTCTTCAGCGATCCCGTGCTTAAGTTGTCCAGCACACGAACCTGGTGTCCATATTCGACAAGTTTCGTTGTCAGATGCGAACCGATAAAACCGGCACCACCCGTGACCAGATAAGTTGTCACTTCTATTTTCCTCAAATGGACTCAATCGTTGGAACGCATAGCCGCCCAAGCCCTTTGCCCTTCATCAAGGCGCAAAGAACGCTGCATACGTCATCCACGTGGAAACCTAGCATCAAATTGTTGATGTCAGGTGCGTCCGAAAGGCAACGGGAGAAAGACAACGTGAAGAAAAAACACCTCAGACTAACCGTAATCGTTACGACCGGAATAATCGGATTGGGTTGAAAGACGGCAAAGAGAATCCGTTCCGAGGCGAGTGGGTTGCACGGACACGTCTCGGACCATGTCGTGCGAGAACGGTTAAGTAGCGGAATGGATTCCGCTGGATATTCGGCTTCGTCGGCAGGCTTCTAATTCCAGGGAAAGGCAATTGTCGGTTGGTTCGCATACCGTTTGATCGAGAGCGTCAATCGAGTTCCCGCTCCAGGAGCCAGTTCCACCACAAAATGGCTGCCATCGATCGAAACCGACTTGTCACCTACATGTACAGTCCGAATTTGGTGTTCGGCATACCCGCCCGCTTGCACGATCACGCGACGCGATTCCAGCTGGTTCACGTTAACAAGCGTCACTGACATCTGGTCATTCGTCATGTCATCAATCAACGCCGCCACTCCCTCGGGAAAGCCTGCCCGGCGGCCGACGGGGTCGAAATACCGCAAGCGGCAAAAGAGCGCCGATCCGCTTCGGCCCGGATGCAATCCCCCCAATGCCAACTGAATCAACGAAGCCACACTCGCGGGATTGAAGGCCATCGGATCGTCAGCCAGTCGAGTGTCTGGCGTTGATTTGTCGCTGCGCATCCCGCGCACCTGCTTTCCGACGCGGGCCAGATCGTCACGCAGAACTTGTTCGGGAAAGCCTGGATTCTTCCCACCGAGGTACCCGATCCACGCATTCTCGGCGACGCGTGCCAAGTCGTCGGACTTCATCGATAGGTAGGCGATTTCCAAAGCGCCCGCCGAATATTTGGCAGGAGTGTAGTCATACCACCCCTTCTCACCATACATGCGCGGATAAAGAACCATTCCGCCTTCCACTTTTTGATTAGCGTTCACGGCATCAATCTGCTTTCGCCACGGATCGAGATACCGATCGTCACCGGTCAACGCAAACGCATTCATAAAGCCCTGGATACCCGCTTCATGCTGATTGCGACTGGCCATTTTTTTGGAGCCGGGATCATAGACGGTAAAACCCCAGCCATAGACCCCACCCCACCAATGATCGCCAGCGGCGCTGCCGACTTTGCCATCCAGCCCGATATTCGTTGGAATGATGTGCCCATTGGCAATCATTCGGTCGCGCCAGGCATCGACATATTCGAGCAGCCAACGCCGATACTTTTCGTCATGAGTCAACGCATAGGCATTCCAGGCCAGTGTCGTCGCCTTCAGATTTTGAGGATGGTCACCGACGGTGTCGTTGTAGTCTTTGAAATGTTCCAGCATCTGCGCGTAGGTCGATTCGCCATGTCCCGGCCGAAAGCGATTCTCGATCTGAATCGGATCACCGGCCCAATCGAGACCGGTGGCCTTGCGTAGCAACGGTCCTCGGCTGCCATTGAACATGCTGCGAATGATTTTGTGTTCCGCATCATAATTGGGAGCTCCCGGGTCTTCATTCAGATAGAAGCCGGCATAACGTTGCACTCGATTGGCAAATGGCGAGTCATTGGGATCCGAAAGTCCCTGCAAGTTGAAGACAACCAGCCCTTCTGCATTGTGCAGCCAGTCCATCATCACGGGAAATTCTTTGAAGTACATGCCGTCTCGAGCAAACGGTACATCGACGGTCTTCGCCAGCGTGTACTGTCGCAAATGCCCCTCCCACACTCGTTTATACATGCGTAAAACATCATCGCTACCTCCGAGTGCGTGCAAGATGGGCCAGTCGAGACAATTTTCGATTGCATCATCCGGACCGTCATCGCCGCCCCACCGCTCGACACACAACAACCATCCGCGATCGTCGAAGTATTTCTCGAAGAACTCGCGGCACGCTTCGGCGTTCTGCCGTATCAGCTCGCGTTCCAGCAGCGCCCAGGTCGGGGGGGACAAGTGTGATTCGACGACGATCGTTGGCCCGTCGCCCAACGTCGACATAGTGCCGAAGGACAGCGTCAAACAAACCAAGAGACCCGTTTTCAAATGTCGCCACCCGCCGCCGAAAACTGCCATCACGCTCTCCCTGAAGTGAAGGACCGAACGATTGATTTCGATAACGAGTCTTGAGCATATCGCGAGACACTTGCGTCCACGAGCGACTTCTCGCCCTCACCGAATCCCAACGTCCGATTGAGGCTCGATCGACATCGAACGGAAATCGGTTCTGCACGCGTTGTTTGGGACGGCTCATGGCGACGAAGTCCCCCAATCACGGCACCGATGTCTGCCGCCTCTTTCGCAACAAGTCGCCTCGCCCTGACGACGCCCTTGAAAAAGAGGAAATCAAACAACAAATTGGGTAACATCGAGACGCGGTGCGATGCTGCCGTTGTTGTTGTCAGTCTGAATCCTCGGAGAGTGACCTCATGCAAAAGTCTCGAAGTCGACGTGATTTTCTCAAGCAGTCGGCCATGATCGGCGTTGGAGCCTGGGCCTACGGAGGCGTATCGCTTCCGGAAAGTAACGCCGCAATCGATCAGATTAACATTGCATGCATCGGAGTCGGTGGAAAGGGATCGGGCGACACCACTCAGGCCGGTCAGTTTGGCAATATCGTTGCGCTGTGCGACGTCGATGATGAGATTCTCAATACCAAGGGCCAGCAATTCGAAAAGGCCAAAAGGTATTTTGATTTCCGCAAGATGTTCGACGAAATGGGCAAAAGCATTGATGCGGTCACCGTTAGCACGCCGGATCACACTCACGCGATTGCCAGCCTGCATGCGATGAATCTCGGCAAGCACGTCTACTGCCAGAAGCCACTGACATATTCAGTCTGGGAAGCTCGCGAGATGCGTCAGACCGCGGGTAAAATGAAGGTCTGTACCCAAATGGGAAATCAAGGATCGACTGCCGACGGTCTGCGTCGCGCTGTCGAAGCAGTTCAAAGCGGCATCATCGGACAGGTCAAAGAGGTCCACGTCTGGACAAACCGTCCGGTCTGGCCGCAGTCACCGCTGATCACAGCCCGTCCGGCGACCGTTGATCCTGTACCGAGTTATTTGCACTGGGACGAATGGCTCGGCCCCGCCCCTTTCCGCGGCTACCACCACGGCAATCCTGGCGATAACAAGAAAGGCACATACCACCGCTTCAGTTGGCGAGGCTGGTGGGATTTCGGCACAGGTGCACTGGGCGATATGGGATGCCATACTGCCAACCTGGCCTTCCGAGCCCTGAAGCTGGGTTATCCCTCGACGGTCGTGGCCGAAAACGAACCGAGGAACCCTGAAACTTATCCTGGCTGGGCCAAAGTCACGTTCCATTTCCCCGCGCGTGAAGCGTTGGGGCCGGTCAAATTTGTCTGGTACGAAGGCAGCAAGGATGGCCAGACAAAAATTCTACCCGGCCCTGAACTCGTTCCGGGCGCCAAGAAGACCGATCAGGGTGTCTCGATCTTCTTCGAGAGCCACAAATGGATGTACCGAGACGTCAACAACAAACTGAAGGATGTCTCGAGCGGTTCATTCCTGATTGGTGATAAAGCGGTCTTATTCTCACCTGATGAAAATGGATCGGAAGCCTACATTATCACCGATTCGGGTTCGACCGAAAAATTGACCGGTGGCCCTCAGATCCTTCCGAGCAACGGCGGCGGCGATGAAGGGATGAAACGGGAGTGGATCGCCGCGATTAAGGCCAACCGCCCGGAAATGGCCTACTCGAATTTCGACTTTGCGGGCATGCTGACGGAAACAATCCTGCTGGGCAACGTGGCAATTCGAGCGGGAAAACTGCTGGAATGGGACGGTCCTCAGCTGCGATTTACGAACGCTTTCGATGCCAATCAATACTTGAAGCGAGAGTACCGTAGCGGCTGGTCGATCTGAGACGAAACCCCGGGACGCATCTGACCGAACTCGGACTTGTCCGCCAAATTACAGCCCCGCGATTTCGCTGGAGTCTTTCGCTTTCTGTGACGTCGAGAACAGTCGCGCCAGTCCGTTTTGGTGTTCCGCAATTTCCGATTCCACCACGATCAGTTTTCGCTGCAGACAAATTTCCAGCCCCTTGTCCAGCAGACAAAAGAATCCCGCTTTAGAAGTGATCATGCGCAGGTCGGCAGGACCGCTACGCGGATCGCTATCCAGGACTTCACCAAAACGGACATCAACACGGCAAATTCGATCGGTGTCGACGAAAATCAGTTCCACCGTGAAACGCAAGGCGAGGTGATTTTTCGCTGGGCGCGTTTGTGACCACAACATCACCAGCTGTCGCGGCGAGAAATCGTCCAATCGAGCCGGTAAATGGCGGTCGGCCGACAGTACTTGTCTGACCATTGGATTCAAATCCAGACTTCCCTGCTCTGCTTCCGCTCGGGTAGCCAATGCGACTTCGATGGCCGCCGGATGATCAATCTCAAACGGAACCCCGGGCAGACGCAAACAAACATCGCATGCCATGATTTGGTTCGCGAATAACGCCAGAATCAGGCCGATGCTTGTCCGTCGGCCGGCCATTCGGTGCCGTCCGAAACGTGAAGTCCAAGGGAAGAGTGTTGTGTTCATGATCATCTTTGGCGAAAGATTCACAGGTCATTGTCTTGAGGGCGAGGCAACATGACGTCGAACCATGGCTCGAACGGCCTGATCGGTTGAAACAATTGCTGCAGCTTCCGCGGGCTGCCTCCGACGCGGGCTTCACCCTGGAATGCTTTACGGGCAAAACTGCTGCGTCCGTCCAGGATTTCGTCGAACACAGGCCGAGAGATGCGGACAGTACAATCCGCCTCGGCAAGTTGCCGATCCGCGAAATGATTCAGCACCCCATTCTTCAACGTCAGTACATACCGCTCTTCGGTATCCGTGAAATGGAAGTTGGCGGTCAAGTTCTGGTCAGCCGCGCGTGCGCTGTTCAATCGGACCGCCAGCGAATCGAAGATCGCCGGCAGCGGCAATGCGGCGATTGATTGAGACGATTCCATCATCGGTAAATCACGTGACTGAACTCCGTCACGCAATTCCTGAGCGCCCGTTAAATAGAAGTTGCGCCACGGCCCCGATTCGGCCTGGTATCCCAGCTGCTCAAGTGCGTCCGCCAGTAGCCGACGCGCACCGGAATGTTCCGGTTCGGCCGCCACGGCATGATCCAGCACTTGAACGACCCAGCGGTATTCACCGTTGTCGAATGATTCGCGAGCCCTTTCCAAGACGCGTTCAATCCCTCCCATGTATTCGAGATATTTGAGACCCGCTTCCCGGGGCGGTAATGGATGCAGTCGAGCGGGATTACCGTCAAACCATCCCAGATAGAAATTCCAGACCGCCTTCACGTTCTGATTGAGGCAGCCATAGTAGCCGCGATTCGACCAATATCGTTCGAGTTCAGCGGGCAGCTTGATTTGTTCAGCACACTCCAGCATGTTGTAACCGCGATTGGCCATTCGCAGTGTTTGATCGTGAATATACTTGTACAAGTCACGCTGACGAGTCAGGTGCGTCACAATCCGCTCAGATCCCCAGACGGGCCAATGATGCGGCGCGAACAGCACTTCGGTCCGATGTCCAAAGAGATCGATCGACTGCTGCAGATAGTTGGCCCATGCGCGTGCATCGCGGACCTTGGCGCCACGCAGCGTATACAGATTGTGCATGGTGTGCGTCGCGTTCTCTGCCGGACACAAGCCTTTCAATTCATGGATATACAAATGCATTTCGGCGGGCGCTTCACTGCCGGGTGTCAATTGAAACTCAAATGTCAGTCCATCCAGGACCCTCACCTCGCCCGTCTGGCTGATACTGTCGGTCGGTTTGAGCAGTGATGTGGTCCCCGACGATGTCCCCAGTCCTAAACCGTTGCCAACGTCGCCCTGCGGCCCTTTCGGCAGCAGGCTGCCGTACATATATCCGGCTCGTCGCTGCATCGCGTTTCCGGCAAGCACGTTCTCGCTGACAACTTCTTCCAGAAAATATTTCGGAGCCACAATCGAAACTTCGCCACTCGCCACCTGTTCGACGGTCACGACTCCGGCAATCCCACCAAAATGATCGGGATGACTATGCGTAATGATCACACTACGTACGGGGACCCGCGGACGATGCTGATAATAGAGTTCGAGAGCCGCACGAGCCGTTTCGGTACTCAGTAGCGGATCGATGACAATCAGCCCGGTTTCCCCTTCAATGAAGGTGATATTCGCAAGGTCGAGACCGCGAACTTGATAGATCCGATCACTCACCTGAAACAATCCACCAATCCCCAGTAGTTGAACCTGTCGCCACAAACTGGGATTCACGGTTTCCGGACAAGGCTCATCGATTGACGCCACGGCCCGTTCCGCCAAATTCCAGACGACTCGACCGGCCGCGTCCCGCACTTCGCCGCCATTGGGCAGCGGAGCGATCATGCCTCGCTGGGCGTCCTCGAAATCCTGCTTGTCCGACAGATCTAACTGGTCTGCCACGTTTGCCTGGGCTTGCCGAGTTGCCGCTGATGCCGGCTTGCGTCCCGAGACGACGGGCGACACGACCGGCGCCATCGACAGCGGATCGTTCGTGACGTCCGAGCGACCTGTGGGGATTGGCAATGGGGCTGGGGACGATGTCAGCGTTGCAGCCGGCAAGGCACTGGCGATCAACTCCTCCCCCAAAGACGCAGCAATTGGATAAATTCGGTCGGGTAGTTCCAAAACACGTCCAGCAGCCAACCCCAGAACGAAATAGACAAATACGGTTCGATGTTGCAATGCCATAATAGTTTCCGACTCGAATCCAACTGCCAGCGGCAGTTTTTTTCTCTCAATTTTTTACCAACAACTATTTATACACGACTCAATATGTGATACTTTATATGGATCGGCAAAGGAGGCAAGATAGGAAAAGCAAATTCAGGCGACTTTTGTCAAAGCGGACGGAATAATCGGCTGATTGCCGCCCAGATCACCCTCCAGCGCGCGGGGCATACAAATGGTCTAACAAGGCCCCTTTTTGAATACCTGAGCCCGGACGCTTCAGAAGTTCAACACCGCTTCAGCTTGGTTTTGCGGCCTCAATAGCGTCGAAGTCGTGCCGTCAGCCCGCTTGATTTACGGCGGCGGCATGGCGGCACTGCCGACGACCCCATACGATTCAACAGCTGTACTGCGGCATTTACCGGCCAGGATGTCGGTGCTGCTCCGTGTCGAAATCGGAGATGAATTCCATGACGTATCGCACTGGAGCCCTGCTTTTCGCTTGGACCATGATCGGCTTGTGCCATCACTCGCTCGCGGCCGACCCGCTGTACGAAGCGGAAGTGATATTTGATCCGGCAAGCGGCAATCACGGACACGTGCATGCCTCGTGCATTGTCGAATGCCCGAATGGCGACCTGCGCGTCGTTTGGTACGAAAACGGAACGCCGTTGCCAGAGCCGGCGTTCAACAAACAAAAGGACAAAAGTGACGACGTCCGCATCGGCGGGGCGCGGAAACCTGCGGGAGCTACCAGCTGGGAACCTGCTTTTGTGATGGCCGATTCCTTTGGCGTCGCGGACAATAATCCCTGTATGGTAATCGACAAAAGCGGTCAACTCTGGCTGTTCCGAGCAACGCTACTGGGAGTGCCGGACTGGTCTTGGGGCAGCAGCCTGCTGCGATACCAAATCTCGTCTGACTACCTAAAACCAGGCCGCCCGATCTGGCGTAAAGAGGATATCTTGATCCCGCATCCCCTGGGCATCAACACGGTACTCGACACGTCATTCGCCGCGATCGAAAAACAATCAGATCGAAATCCCGCTCAATTGGAGAAGATCCGCAATCGAACCAAGGAACTCTTGAACCAGCCACTGACTTCGCGGCTCGGCTGGATGCCCCGCGTACACCCGTTCATCCTCAGTGACGGAACATTGATCGTGCCCCTGTCCAACGAAAACTTTAACGTTGCTGCGATGGCCCTGACCCATGATGGCGGTGAAACCTGGACACTTTCCAACCCAGTTCCCGAAGCGGGACTGACTCAACCAACGCTGGTGGAATTTCCAGATGGCAAGCTCAGTGCGTTCTTCCGCAATGGCGATTCGGCGCGAAGGATCAAACGAAGCGATTCGCTGGACGGTGGCATCACCTGGTCTGACGTGACGTTGACCACTCTGCCTCATCTGGGATCCGGTATCGAAGCGCTGCGTCTGCGAAATGGTCATCTGGTGATGGTCTACAACAACAAAGAGCGAGATCCTCGCGATCGTCTAGCGGTGTCGATCTCGACCGATGACGGTCAAACATGGCCTTGGACACGGCATCTGGAAAATATTCCCGATACGCGGTTCGACTATCCGTCGGTGATCCAAGCAATCGACGGCTCACTACATGTCACTTACAGTGACAATCTCAAGACGATCAAGCATGCCCACTTCAACGAGGAATGGATTCAGGCAGCGCAGTGAGCCGTCAGCGCGTAAATCGCTGCAGAGCCAATCCAGAGAGCCTGAAACCGGCGGCGAATTGCGAGGGTAATTTCCGTAGGCGTCGCCTTCCTGAAAACACTGTGACTCGGAATCCCCCCGTGTGGGGTGGTTCTGCTGGTCTTCGATCACTGATCGATGGATTCCCGGTGACGTTCGGTTTGCTCCCCGGTCCTTTGGGGCTCCGACCTGCTGATTTAACACCTTATTTAGTGAGAGATTTGACACCATGATTCGTACGACTTGGGTTTGCGCGACTCTGTTTGCACTGCTGGGATTGGGCTCAGTTGGTCACGCCGACGACCTGGAACCGATGGCGGCCGAGATGTCTCAATTGTTCGCGCAGCATCTCAGCGAACTGTTCAACAAGGAAAACCAAGAGCGGCAGACCAAGTTTGACGTCGATCCTTCACAAGCCTCGGGACTGCGTTCCGGTCAGGACGGCATCATCATCGTGCCGGCCAAAGGACTGAAAGAAGGGACCGTTGATCCCGCGGTGGAAACCGAATGCGGCAGCGGCCTGTGTTACCTGTTTATGTCACCCTGCTACGCCCCGGTGATCAACGGCCAGCCGGTCGACGCCAAAAAGCTGCGGTCCGTCAAGTTCGACAACGGCGAGGGAGAAAAGCGAGAAGCAGTCTGTCTGTTGGTAACCGTGAAACACGTCGAAGGTGACGACTGGCGACTGTACGCATTCGGCGCAGACCAAAAGCCGGTCATCAACTCCCAATTCGGCCTGGCAGATTCGGCGGGCGACAAGACTCTCGCCATCAAGGTCAATGGCGCGAAGGACAAGAAGGCGAATCTGGAGCTGACGTTGCACAAGAAGTATTCGGCGTCGTTTTCCATCGCCAACAAGTAGTATTTCGCCGTGACCTACATTTGGTCACAGCAAATCTTCATTCGAAGACCAAACCCGAATGTGGCGCCGCGAGCGACGCCGCATTCGGGTTTTTCTTTTGCTCGAAATGAATCTTGGCACTCGCTAATCGCAGTTCGTTCCACCATCCCCACTCGACCATCGGCAGCAACCGCCGAACACGACGTGGAAATGCTGGATAACCGCCAAACCCGTTAAGTTGAACAGCGCGATCTCCGATATTGACAACATGTCTGACTTCGGTCGGTTTCCAGGTCTAACAACCTGGACGAAGGCTTGTCGGTGGGCGGACGAATGCCGCCGACGGTCAACATCCTGAGATTTCGCGGATAGGGTGAGTTCCAGCGGATGTTGCATCGAACAGCGAGCAGTGAATCGATGCCCCGGGAACGATCCAAGCCGACGTCGCGACGCGGAGCACACAGCGTCATTCCTCGCGTGCGAGTGGCGGTGGTCATCGCCCTGATCGTTTGTGGCCTGGTGGCTGCCGGGTGTACCAGAACTCACTATCGCAAACAGGCCGATGCTGCCGTTTCAGATGCGGTCAGTACAGCCACTGCGAATCCCCGGTTTCAAATGCCGGGACTCGATATTGCCATCGATCCTCGATCACGTTTGTACGATCCGACCGATGCCGATCGCCCACCGATGCCACCTGACGACCCTGATTCCCATCGCCTGATGGAATCCGTCGATGGTCATCGCGGTTGGCCGTATTGGAACAAAGACGGAGTCCTCGATGATGTTGAAGTCAACGACTACCAGTCGTTTTTGCCCTTCGACGAAGATGGCAAAATCCGCGCTGATCATCGCAGCATCGTTGAATTGGCGCGGCTGAATTCCCGCGATTTTCAAATGCAATTGGAAACTCTCTATCTGTCGGCGCTGGACGTCACGGCTCAACGGTTTGGTTTTAACACTCAATTTTACGGCGGGTATTCCGCCAATTATTTGGGACTGGGTTCTCAGGTCTCAGGCGGTCCGTCCAGCACGATCTCCAGTACAACTAATCCGTTTTTGACCCAGTTTTTCACTAGGGGCGGAAGCCTGATGGTGGGAGCCGCAAATTCGGTTGTCTGGCAGTTTTCCGGTGGTCAAACCACTTACAATTCGTCGTTGTTGAATTTCACCTTATCGCAACCGCTCTTGCAGATGGCCGGTCGCCCCGTCGTGATGGAACTGCTGACCCGTGCGGAGCGAAACATGCTGTTCAATGTGAGGCAATATGAACGCTATCGCCAGGGATTCTACTTGACCGTGACGTTGGGAGATCCCAACCAGAGCTCACTGCAGCGCGCGGGGGGACTAGAAGGCGGATCGGGTTTGACCGGTTTCACCGGGGTCGGCGTCGGTGGCTTCGGTGGAATCGGTGCCATCTCAGGACTTTCGGGAAATGCCAACATTTCGAATGCTGGCGTATCCCCCGGAGGTGCCGGCGGCTATGTGGGATTCCTGCAGACGCAGCAACTTTTGCGAAATTACCGCGCTCGCAATTCGCGACTGCGGGATACCTGGTTGCAACTGGAAGCCTCGTTCGCAGCGGGTCGACTTGAGAACCGTTATCAAGTCGATCTGGCACGCCAAGCCTACTATGAAGCACAAAGTCTGTTGCTGAACAATGTGATGGCCTATCAGAATTCGCTAGACAATTACAAGATTCAGACACTCGGTTTACCACCCAATGTGCCGCTGGAAATTCGCGGGGAATTTTTTGATCGATTTAACCTGATCGATCCCGACTTAACGCGATTACAGGAACAAGTCGGAGATCGACTGGAATCTTTAGCGACAGCCCAAGTCCATGGGACGCCGATCTCGTCCGACAATTCCGTGAAAAACTGTGGCGAGCGAGTGCGCAAGTTTATCGACGAAGTCACGGAAGACCTGCTCGTCGTCCAACAGGGACTGCCACAACGACGAAAGATGTTGATAGAACTGGCCGAATTTCCGGAACTCAAAGAGAACGAATTCGATAATCGCGCGTTGACCCCCGAAGCAATGGAAGAACGAGCGGCCACGCTGCAAAAAGATCACAGCCGCGTCTATGACGAGTTGTCCACATTGGCCAAGAAGGTCGATGACCTTCAGCACGAAACCGAGCTAGAGACCGACGACTTATTGCACGCCGAAAAAGAAATTCTGGCGCGTCTGTCATCGTCGCTGTTGGAGCTATCCCTGCTACAGGCCCGCGCCCGGCTGCATGGCATCTCGATCATCCCCTGCAACGTCTCTCCCGAGACGGCGTTTCAAGTGGCGCTGTCACAGCGTGCGGACTGGATGAACTACAAGGCTTCGGTCGTCGATTCATGGCGTCTGATTCGCTACAACGCTAACGCATTGCGCACCAACTTCACGGTGAATCTCTCGGGTAACCTCGGCACGACGGGAAATAATCCGATCAAATTCAGCGGCACCAACGGGACGCTAGCTGCGGGCGTCACACTCGATCCTCCTTTGACCCGAGTTCTTCAGCGCAACGTCTTTCGAGAATCGTTGATCGAGTATCAGCAGACGCGCCGCATGGCGATGCAATATCGTGATCAGATTCACTTCAACGTGCGCGCCTTGTTACGGCAGATTCGCGTCGATCAATTGAACGTCGAACTGCGAAGGCTGGCCGTCGATGTCGCGATTACCCAAACGGACGTTGCGCATTTGAAACTGATCGAACCTGAAAAACCGGCGGTCGACGGCAAGACGGCAACAGCGTCACCCACGATTGCCCGCGACCTGGTCGACGCCCTGCAAAATCTGTTCAACACACAGCAGGCCTTTATTTTCACCTGGGGCGATTACGAGAGCCAGCGGCGACGATTAGATTTCAACATGGGCACGATGCGACTGGACGATCAAGGGATGTGGATTGATCCGGGGCCGCTCACCAATGAGGCATTGATCGCCCGTTACTACGAAACCTGCCCCGACCCGCTGCATCCGAAGGATCTGAACGGAGAATCACCCCTCCTCCAGTTAGCTCCCGGAGACTTGCCGCCCGAAGCCCCGGAACTCGAGTTGCCCTTCCCCGAGGATCCTCCCGCAGAGAAATAATCATCGACCCGTCATTCGTGACGCAGCGCTTCAATGGGATCCATACGGGCCGCTTGCATCGCAGGATAAAGTCCGAACACGACACCCACGATGACCGAAATCGCAAAGGCCAGCGGCACCGACCAATTCACGATCGTCGGTTCCATGGTGCGAATCACATCGGGCATTTGCGACATCACATTCGGAACGGCTTTCTCGATGCTCCAGCGCATCAGATTGATGCATGGTCCACAGGCCAGGCCCGCCAGGACTCCGGCCGTGCCGCCCATTCCCGACAACAGGATAGTCTCACGCAAGAATTGACGCGTGATGTCGCCTCGCTTCGCTCCCAAGGCCCGGCGAACCCCGATCTCCCTAGTTCGTTCGGTCACCGTCGCCAGCATGATATTCATGATGCCAATGCCGCCGACCAGCAAAGAAATAATGGCGATGATTCCCAGGAACAGCATGAACATCAATCGCATCGCCCGCGCACGTTCCAATAATTCCAAAGGCACAGTAATGCCGTAGTCGCCGTGCGGATGATGAGGGACGAGCGTCGCTTTGATGATTTCGGCTGTTTCCACGACATGCGCCACATCGATCGCCTGCAACGTGATCTGGCTCAATTGCACACGTTCACCTTCAAATGAGCCGCTACGCATCGTGAAGACGATATCGCCCACGCGCAGCCACAGCGTTTGAATCGGAACATACACGTCGCGAGAAAAATCCTGAGCCTCCATCGAACCACCGATCCCGGCCGAGGGAGCACGCGGTTTGACCAGACCCACCACTCGGTAATAGTCGCTCTCGATCCGGATCGATCTGCCTAGTGGATCTTCGTACGGAAATAGTCGATCGGCCGTCTCGGCGGACAGCACGCAGACGTTTTGACGTTCGTCATTATCCAGAGGCGTCAGAAAACGTCCCCGATCGATTTCCAGTCGAGCAATCTCGGCATATTCCGGAACGCAGCCGACCATTCGTCCGTCAACCAGTCGATCGGCATAGCGGAATTCGCGACGAACTTCCCGGATCGGTACGGCCCGCTTCAATGTTGGCAACGTTTCCATCAATCGAGACATGTCATCGCGAGTGATCCCATAAGGAAAAATCCCTCGTCGACCGGCATTGGTTTCGGCCGGCGGCTTGATCGACCGCACGATGATGTTGTCGGCCCCCAGCCCTTCGATCTGCTTCTGGACCGCCTGACCGATTCCCTCACCGATCGCCAACAGCCAGATCACGCTGGCAACGCCGATAGCCACTCCCAGGATCGTCAGCATCGATCGCAAAGGGTGCAGAAACAACCCTTTCAGGCTACTCCACGACAGCCCCAGCATATTCCACATCGGAGCACTCACGACGCGTTCTGGCCAGCGGCTTGCCCGGCCACCGGTGTGGCAGGACTCTTCGATTTCGAATCCTCCTTGGCTTTGTCGGGACTTGTAGCGTCGTCAGCGTCCTTCAAACCAACACGAGCCAGATGGGCGCGGGGATTCATTACCACATCGTCGTTGGGAGTGATCCCGTCCTTCACGATAATGAACTTTTCGTTGGTGGAACCGATCAGCAACTCACGCAGGGCCAACTTACCCGACGGTTCGCGAATCACACCGTAATGCTTGGCACTTCGCTCGACCACGCATTGCACGGGAACCTGTAAAACGTTGGCCTGCGTTTCGATTCGAATCGAAACCTGTGACGTCATGCCAGGCTTAAGTGTCTCAGGCGGTTCGTTGACGGTGATGATCGCATCGTACTGCTTGGTATTGGGATTGAACCAGTTGTCGTCCGACGCGTAGGCGTTGACAGTCTTGACGATGCCCTTTAATTCCGATCCTCGAATGGCTTCGATGCGAACCGTCGCCTCCATCCCGGGTTTCACACGATCGACGCGCGCTTCACTGATCTTCGTTTTGACCTGCATCTTGCCAATGTCTGGCAATTTGACGATCACTTGCCGTTCGCGAACGCGGTTCCCTTTGCGAACGGTGAATTCATCGTCGCGCCAACGGTTAGGGTTGTGATACACCACCTGACCGGCCGATGCCGCCTTGATTACGCATTTTTGCAGCTGACTTTCCAGATTGGCCAGTTTCTCGACTTCGATTTCGTACTTGGCCTTCTCGGCCGCCGCCGTCGCTTCGGCCGTTTTGATATCTGAATCATGTTTCTTCAGCGTCTTGGGCCGGGTAAAGTCGCGAATCACACGCAATTTGGTTGTCGCAGCATCCAAGTCTTTCTGAAACTTGTCGACCGCAAATCGATCGCCTTCCAGTTGCGAATCGGTGATGTATCCGCGAGCGGCCAGAGTGCGGCTATGGCCGTAAGAGTTCTTTGCGCGACGCGATTGCTCTTCGGCCACGAACAGTTCACTTTCCAGCTTCTGTTCTTCCTGAACGAACATGCCCAGTTCGTACTCTTTCCGAGCAATCAACGCCGCGTCGTACTCGTTCTTGGCTTTGCTATAGGCGGCATCGACCGTGTTGACGGTAATTCGCTGAGTGTTCAGATCTTTGCGAATGGTGGAATCATCCAGTTGCACGACTACATCACCGGGATTCACCATTGTTCCTTCCGGAACGATTTCGAGAATTCGTACACCCTCGGCGGACGAAATCTCGCATCTCAATTCCGTATTGGAAGAACTCTCCACATCGCCACGTTCGACGATATCAATCGCAAATTCACCAACGATCGGCCGGCGCGTGATCACCTGCGGATTTCCATCGCCACGAAACAGATAAATCGACCCGCCGCCCAGCCCAACAAAGACCGTCAGCAGTCCGATGGCCACCACCAATCGCCGACGGATGCCACCGGCTCGCGCCGCGGTCTTCAAATGTGTTTGATCAACTTTCATACGCAGGTCATCGCGGTATTGAGGGTAAATCGTCCCGCCCGAATTAACGACAGGATGTCTGACTATATCGAAATCTGGCCGGGGCCGCTACAAATTCTTACCTGGAAACCGGGATGTCTGCCAAGTTTCGCCGGCGAATAATCCGACGAATTCGATTGCTCTAGGGAGAATTGGGGGCGATCAATCTCGAAAGACCGCCCGCTGCGGCGTTCTTTGCTCAATTCGGATATCATGGCGGCATGAACGACCAGCCCCCCGGAACGATTTCACGCGACGATTTGGCGCTCAGATATCTCGATTCGCTGCCTTATGTCCCCTATCCCGTGCAAGAAGAAGCGCTGATGGCGTGGTTCGAAACCACTCACGGCGTCATGGTCAGTGCCCCCACGGGAACGGGAAAAACGCTGATTGCCGAAGCCGCGGCGTTTGAGGCGCTGCACACCGGGCAAACGATCTACTACACCACTCCGCTGATCGCGCTGACGGATCAGAAGTTTACCGAACTGCAGGATTCGGCTGAACGTTGGGGATTCCGGCGCGAACAAGTGGGACTGGTCACGGGAAACCGACGCGTCAATCCTCAAGCGAATGTCCTGGTGGTCGTCGCCGAGATTCTACTGAATCGCTTACTGACCTCGCACTGGGCGGCCCACGAAGAGGCGGAAGCCGAAAAGGTTCGCCAGATCGCGGCCGATCACCTCAAATCGATGGCCGCCAAGGATCATGCGGGCGGACTGCATTCCTACACGGATCTGATCGGCTGGGACGACGAAGTCGTCGAGGAACTGGAAGAAAACACGACCAGCCCCACCAATCCCCAGACTCCGCTCGCACTCGATTTCGATCGCGTGTCAGCCGTTGTGATGGACGAATTCCATAATTTCTCGGACCCCGAACGCGGTATCGTCTGGGAGTTCTCGCTGGCACTCTTGCCGAAGCATATCCGGCTATTGCTGCTCTCGGCCACGATTGGCAATGCGGCAACGTTCATCTCGTGGTGCAACAAGACTCACGATCGACAACTGGATCTGGTCCAAAGTTCAGACCGGCGCGTGCCTCTGCAATTCCATTGGATCAGCGACAAACTACTGACGGATCACCTTGAAGAGATGGCCGCCGGCGACGAGACCAACCGCAAGACTCCTGCATTGGTCTTTTGTTTCAACCGCGACGAGTGCTGGAACGTCGCGGAAGAGCTGAAGGGCAAAGCCATGCTGGCCAGCGGTCAGCAGAAAAAACTGGTCGCCGCTCTCGATCGTTACGAATGGAACAAAGGCGTCGGTCCGAAACTCAAGCAACTGTTGATGCGCGGTGTCGGCGTGCACCATGCGGGATTGCTCCCCCGCTACAAACGCGTCGTGGAAGAATTGTTCCAGAAGAAGCTGTTGACGATTTGCGTCTGCACCGAAACATTGGCGGCGGGCATCAATCTGCCGGCACGATCCGTGGTGCTGCCATCGCTGATGAAAGGCAAACCCGGTGATCTGAAGTTGATCGACCCCAGTTCCGCCCACCAGATTTTTGGTCGCGCCGGTCGACCGCAATTCGACACGGAGGGCCACGTGTATGCCTTGGCTCACGAAGACGATGTCAAGATCCTGCGTTGGCGCGAACAATTCGATTCGATCCCGGAAAACACGAAGGACTTCAACTTGATTCGCGCCAAAAAAGCGCTCAAGAAAAAGATGCCTACGCGTAATCCCAACCGGCAATACTGGAACGAACAGCAATTCGAAAAGTTGCGATTTGCCACGCCAGGAGATCTAGCCAGCCGCGGTCCGCTGCCGTGGCGACTGTTGGCCTATATGCTGCAGCTGTCACCCGAAGTCGAACGTCTGCGCAAACTCGTCCAAAAGCGATTGATGGATCCGAAACAACTGGATGCCGGTGAACGCCATCTCGAGCGAATGCTGCTCTCGCTGCATGCCGGCGATTTCGTCAAGTTGACGCCCGAACCTCCACCGCCACCCAGTGTCACAAAAGCAGACGCCCCGGCCGTACCCCCACCCGACGAAGCGCCCAAATCGACCTGGCTATCCAAACAATTGCAAAAAGCCGTCGATCAGAAGCACGAAGAGAAAACGGGCAAAAAAATTGATCGCGCAGCCGAAGAACGAGAAAAAAATCGCTATCGCCCACTGATCGCCGAGCCGACAGATCGCCTGGAACAGCTGTTCGCGTTCCGTAGTGTCAATCCGGTCTATGGCATGTTCCTGCTGGAGCATCTCGGCATCGCCGACTGGACCGAACGCATGTTGATTTTCGAAAGTGTGTTGGAATTGCCGCGGGCCCTAATCCGCCACGTGCGCGTTCCGCCCCCATTCCGGCTTCCACCCGGACCGCTCGCCACCGAGCGACTGGATATGGAAATCGTGCAACGAGGATTGATTGCGGCCGGTGATCTTTATCCCGAATTCGATCGGGATGTTCCGCCGGAAGAACGTAAGTATGCGCCTGCCCTCGTGGAAAAAATGCGGATGCTGTTTGATTCTGAATATCCCGACGTCACCGATGTCTCGGTGCAGCCGGTCATGGTCGCAACCGAATTGCTGCTGAACTGGAACGGTAACTTTTTCAATTTTGTCTCCAGTCGCGATCTGACCCGCCAAGAAGGGCTGATCTTCCGCCATCTGTTGAAGATGGTGCTGCTGCTCGACGAATTCCGTCAGGTCACACCAGTTGGTGTCGACCCAATTGCCTGGCAGGAAGAACTTCGCGAAACGGCCGAACGATTAACCGAATGCTGCCGCAGCGTCGATCCCAGCTGGACGGACTCCATGCTCACTCAACAGGACAACACGGACTTCATCGAACGGTAACGAACTGATCTCGCCGTACGCGATTTTCATCGGGGTGAGTTGCTGACGAGGAACATCGGCGGCAATCACGGATCGCGACACGCAACCGACGGCAAAATCATACCGAATTGTCGCGACCGATCCGGCCGTGTAGTCTTTCCGGTTACGAAACCCTGCGTCAGACGGTCGGCATTCGGCCTCTGGAATGGCCTTCAGTCGATCACCCACTTGATTGCGAGAGCAACTTTTTATGACGGGCGTTTCTCGTCAGCGTGATTTTGCGGTCGAAGTCGTCGCTAAACTGCGCGCGGCCGGGCATCAGGCGCTGTTTGCCGGCGGTTGCGTTCGAGATTTATTGCTGGGACGTGTGTCGAAAGATTACGACGTCGCGACGACCGCGTTGCCAGACCAAGTACGGGCGATCTTTGGCCATCAGCGAACGCTGGCCGTGGGCGCCAACTTTGGTGTTATTGTGGTCATCGGACCGCGCAAGGCGGGTCACGTCGAGGTGGCCACCTTCCGCACGGAAGGAAATTATCTTGACGGCCGACGCCCCGAAAGCGTCGCCTTCTGTACGCCCGAAGAAGACGCCCGACGGCGCGACTTCACCATCAATGGCATGTTCTTTGACCCGATCGACGAAAAAGTGTTCGACTTTGTCGGTGGCGAAGCCGATCTGGCAGCGCGGGTCGTCCGCGCCATCGGCGATCCACACGATCGGGTTCGCGAAGACAAGTTGCGAATGCTGCGAGCCGTCCGGTTCACTGCCACATTGAACTTTTCGCTTGACGCTGTCACTGCGGATGCGATTCGTCAGATGTCTTCCGAGTTGATCGTCGTCAGTGCCGAACGAATAGCTCAAGAACTGAAACGAATGCTAACGGACCCTTATCGTCGACGAGCGATCGAATTGGCCGATGACGTGCGGCTTTTCCGAATCATTTTCCCGGAACTCGATACGCTCTCACGACAGCCAGAGTGGACCGACACGTTGCGACGGCTCGAGTTGCTGTCCCAACCGTCATTCGAATTGGCATTGGCGGCCTTGCTGAAATCATTGCCGGCCAAGCCGGTTGTCCACGACATCTGTCGGCGACTGAAGCTTTCGAATGAGGAAACCGATCGGACCGTCTGGCTGGTGGCCCATCAATCCGATCTGGATGACGCGTCCCGGATCAATCTGGCGGCGCTCAAACGATGCCTCGCGCATCCTTACCATACCGATTTATTGCAGTTGCTCTTGGCCGATCGAGTGGCAACCTCCTCCAGCCTGGAACCGGTCCAATTCTGCGACGCATTCCTGGCCCAGACTCCGCGTGAAGTCATTGACCCGCCGCCATTCGTGACGGGAGACGATTTGATTCAAATGGGATTACGTCCCGGCCCGCGATTTAAATCTGTCCTCGAAATCGTTCGCGACGCGCAACTCAATCTGGAAGTCAGTCATCGCGATGCCGCTCTCGAACTGGCGCAAGCCGAGTGGAACAAGAAATGAAACCGCGACCCTCGCAGCAATCGGCATGAACCGCCGATGCAATCCCGAAAAAGCGACGCGGGACTTGAGCATCCGATCAAAAAATCTAATTGGCGATGTCTTGTCGATTTTCGCGGCTGGCAGGGCGCGAACTTTGTCTCTGCCAAGATCGCAAGTGTTCCGAGTGCAGTCGTGCTCGCACCGGCGTCGATACACCAAATCCGGCAAGGCGATTGATCGCGGCCTTCAGGTAGGACTTCAACATCAAGGAAATCACCATGAAATGCCCGCATTGCGAAATGGACAACGCACGTGTCAGCAAAATTCCCGAATTGCGTTTGCTCTCGTTCGTGTTCGTCACGATCACCTGTCCGCATTGTTCGCGCGTGTTTGCCGCTCCAGACACCAGTTCGGAATCGAACCACCGATCCTCCGAATCTCTGGCGCGACGTCAGCCACGATCTCGCAACGCCGCATAGCACGGGTCGTGCGTCCGACTGACGAAGGAACGAAGCCGATCATATCGATCGTACACACTGCGAGCGACATCATAGTGCGATCAGGGACACCATCGCGAACGATTCGGCGCGATGGTGTCCCTGATCGGATGAAACGGGAACACGGCGCAAGGTCTGTTCGACCGTATCGTGGCGACGCTTGATCGGGTCCAGAAAGGGTTGGTTTGGCTGTCGGCATTCCGCGTGGCTAGAATAGGCACGCGTCGTTCTGACGGCGAATCTCCTCCAATTCCTTCTTTGATCTGGCGCGAGGTGCGGAATGTTCCTGGTCCGTCTTGGCCCGAGTGTCGTCGTCACCGTACTGTTGCTGGGCGTCGCCGCAGTCGCTGCTGATCCGACGTCATCTCGTCCACCGTTCAATCTTCAGCAGCGAACCTTGTGGACCACCGGCAACATCCACGGGACGCCTGAACCACCCGATCCGTACACGACCGAACGAGCCTTCCCGAAACTCACATTTTTTGAACCGCTGTCGGTCGGTCTCGTTCCCGGCCATTCGCGATTCGGTGTGGCAACACGCCCCGGCAAGATTTTCACGTTTGAAATTCGCCAGGATGTCGCCGAGCCACAAATGCTCCTCGACGTTCAAAAAGTGACCTATGCCGTCGCGTTCCACCCCAACTTTGCCCAGAATGGATTTTTCTATGTCACCTACATTCATGACGACGCCCCCTCGGTCGCCAATGGTACCCGGCTATCACGATTTCACGTCGCCCCGAATGGGCCGTTAGTTGCCGACCTCAAAACCGAACGGGTCATCATCGAATGGCCGGCCGGTGGGCATAACGGCGGTTGCCTGCGTTTCGGACCTGATGGCTATCTCTATGTGGCGACGGGTGACGGCAGCGGCATCGCCGATTCTTTTCTGACCGGCCAAAACCTTGGCGACTTGCTTGCTTCGATGCTTCGCATTGATGTCGATCACGCCGATAGCGGTGGCCCGTATTCGATTCCGCCGGACAATCCGTTCGTTGAAACAGCCGGCGCCCGACCCGAAATCTGGGCCTACGGTCTACGCCAGGTCTGGAAATTCAGTTTCGACAATCAGCGTCGCTTATGGGCCGGCGAAGTGGGCCAGGATCTGTGGGAAATGATTTACCTGATCCAACGTGGTGGGAACTACGGCTGGAGCGTCAATGAAGGATCGCACCCGTTCCGTCCAGAGCGTCCCAAGGGCCCAACGGATTTCATCCCGCCGATCCTCGAACATCCTCATTCGGACTTTCGCTCGTTGACCGGTGGCTATGTCTATCAGTCGAATCGCCTGCCCGAATTGAAAGACGCCTATCTTTACGGCGATTACGACACGGGAAAATTGTGGTCGTTGCGAGTCGACGGTACCCGAGTCACCGAAAGCCGCCAGTTGACAGATACCGACATTCGAATCGTCGAGTTCGCCCAGGACACGACCGGCGATGTCTATCTGGTGGACTTCGCCGGTGGCGGATTTCATCGTCTGGTGAAAGCGACCGCTCACGTCGAAACGCGCCCCTTTCCTCGCAAATTGAGCGAGACGGGCCTCTTCGCATCAACCAAAGAACTTCAACCGGCGACGGGACTGATTCCGTATTCCGTCAACGCGCCGCTCTGGTCCGACGGTGCCGAGAAGGAGCGATTTCTGGCTTTGCCGGGTGATTCGAAAATCGAATTCGATACGGTTACCTATCCGCACGGCCCCGATTACGCCGATCGGGGCTGGCGGTTTCCCGATGGCACGGTGCTGATCAAAACATTTTCCATCGAATTGGAAACGGGAAACCCTGCCAGCCGCCAACGACTGGAGACCCGGCTGCTGAAGTTTCGCAAGATGCCGGGCAACGATGACCAATACGGGGCTCAGTTCTGGTCGGGATATACCTACGTCTGGAACGCAGAGCAGACGGATGCCGAATTGCTCGCTGCGGAAGGACTCGATCGTTCGTTTATGATCAAGGACTCACAAGCCCCCGGCGGCCGACGCGAGTTGACATGGCGGTTTCCCAGTCGAACCGAATGCACACTGTGCCACAACATGGCCGCGAAATATGCCTTGGGCGTCTCGACGCTGCAGATGAATAAAGCTCATGACTACGACGGGCGTTCTGCGAACCAATTGGCCGTCCTAGACCAACTGGGGATCTTTCAGGAGAGACTGCCCAAACCACCCGCAGAACTACCTCGTTTAGTCGACTATCACGACACGACAGCCGACCTGCATCTGCGGGCGAGATCCTACCTCCACGCCAATTGTGCCCACTGCCATCGAAAATGGGGTGGTGGCAATGCCGAATTCGATCTGCAAGCATCAATTCCTCTGGCCGAGACTTTCGCCGTCAACGTCCGGCCCGGCCAGGGAACGTTCCAATTGAACGATCCCAAGATCGTAGCGCCGGGCGAACCAGATCGTTCGTTGATCCTCGCACGGATGAAAATCATCGGACTGGGACGCATGCCGCACATCGCTTCGAAAGTCGTCGATACCGATGCCCTCAAATTGCTTGAGCAGTGGATCGCCAGCTTGAAGGAGCCAGAGGCTTTGGAACAAATTGGCGCGATTCATCCGCGCCAACCCGCACCGCCGCCCCCGTGATAAACAATGGTTACCGCGAACCGAAGTAGAACAGCATCAGTCCCAAGGCAGCCCGATGAAACGCGGGATGCAACACATCGGGTGACCCCAGAAACTCGGGGATCGCCACGGCAAGCATCGCTAACAGAACCACCAGCGCTTTCAAATCACCCCACGTTCCAGATACCGGTTTGGGGCGACGGCAATTCCACCAGCGGCAAACCCGTCGCACAACGGCTCCCAGCAAGAACGCCCCCAGCATTGCCATCAACGATGCGGCATGGTGTTCGAAAAGGCGATGATTCGTATACAGGTAGTATGCCAACCAGGCAAACGCACCGACGATGAGGATTCGGATCGAATTGCGAGGCAAGAATAAGGGATGACGTTCGCGATCAATCACGCCATCATCTTCCAGTTGACGCAGTACTTCAGGCGGCAATTCCACGAAGCGACGCGCAGTGAAGTAGTGCGACAGGGCGATTAACAGCGTCTCGATCCACAGCAACTGCTCACTTTCCGCAATATCGTTTCCACGAGCCATATTCGTGACCACCACAGCCACCAGGATCAGCGTCAACAACGCACGGACGCTCCCCGTCGGCATCCCCAAGGGAGGCCAGGTTTTCGGCGAGCCTTCGAATTCGTTCATGGCGATAGTTCCTTGTGAAATTGGTGTCGGCGCAGTCTCCGTCGAAAAGCGGCCATTCCCAGCCACAAACGTCGGCTACGGCGTGATTTGTCCGAGAAGATCGAAGCCGTTTCACACCGTCGGTTCCCAACCGGGGCGGTACTCGCGACTCCACAAAGCATCCGCCTCGCTATCACTAACGATCCGGACTGATTTCGGATCAAACTTTATCATCCGATTCAGCCGGTAAGAGATGTTTCCAAGATGACACAGCAGCGTGCTCTTCTGCGCTTCTTCAATTTCGGAATTCAATGGTTCGCCATGGCGAATGCCGTTAAAGAAATTCTGAATATGGTCCTGCACATCACCGGAGCCCGTGCCCTTTCCGATCTCGTCCCCTTTGGGGTCGTAAATACGATAACCGGGATCCACGATGTGCAGCGTGCCTTCGGTGCCATAGAAGATCACCATGCTGTGCTTTTCATCTTTGCGGGGTAGACAACTACTGCACTCCCAACTGCATCCCTTGTCGCCGAAGTCGAATACGGCAACGCCTGTATCGGGAGTTTCCTGATCATCGTCAAAATGGTAGCGGCCGCCCAAAAAGCTGATTTTCGTCGGATAGTCGACCCCCAATCCCCAGCGAGCTAAGTCCAACGAATGGATTCCGTTGTTGGTCAATTCGCCGCCGCCCCAATGCCAGCGCCAGTGCCAGTTGTAATGCACGAGATTGTCGACATAGGGACGTTCCGGTGCCGGTCCCTGCCACAGCGAATAATCCAGGTGATCGGGAACGGGAACGACTTTGCCATGACCGATTGACTGCCGATTGGCGTCATACCAGCAGCGGGCGTACAAGACTTTCCCGATCGCTCCCTCTTTCAGTTTTGCGATCGCTTCCCGAATGCCGGGCCAAGTCCGTCGCTGGTTTCCCATTTGAACCACGCGTTGATATTTACGCGCGGCCTGAACCAGCAGTTCGCCTTCACGGGCGTTGTGACTTCCGGGCTTCTCGACATAAACATGTTTGCCGGCGGCACAGGCCAGGATCGCGGCCGGAGCATGCCAGTGATTGCAAGTCGCTATAAAAACCGCATCCAATTTCGGATCGTCCAGCATCCGCCGCAGGTCTGTAATCGCTTTCGGTTTCGCACCCCGCCCCTCGACCGTCCTCATTGCCAGTGCCAACCGTTTCTGATCGACGTCGCACACATAGTCCAGTGAGATCCCTTGAGCGTTCAGCGCCGCATTCGCATGTACCATGCCCCGGCCCGTTCCCACGATGCCGACTCTCAAGTCACGACCGGTGCTTTCTTGCGCCGAAACCGCATTGAACAACCAGGGGGCCATCGCCGCTGCCGACGCGAGTGTGGTCGACTGCAGGAATTGACGACGATCCGGCGAATGCATGATCAAGTCCTCTCAGGATAAAACGTGGAAGAGGGCATAATACAAGACCCCGCTCCGAAAGGCAGCCTGCACGGCAAACGCAGCTTGAACACAACGCCGGATCCTCAAAACCACCACTCGAACCGGGGCTTCGCTCCATCCATTCGGGCCTGTGACCCGATCCAATAAAATGCAGAACCGCGAACAGGACCGGACGATCGTCCGGTCGAGCCACCCTGCGAGCCCTTCCGCAACACCAAAGATGGAATGGTCAGGGGCATCATGGGGTCAATTCAGGGTTTGTTAGTCTCCTACAATCGGAAATTCGGGAAGATTCGTTGTTCCGATCAGAATGATGTTTTTTTAATCGTGGCGGAAATTCGAAGTTGGGGATTCATGATCTACGCTCTTAAAAGCCGTCGAGCGCTCTCGATGAGCCTTGAAACCAATCCCGGCCTCAGCTTTTTTCAACACCATGTCCGAACCATCCGCGAACTTTGGTGCTCCTCGACTGACACGCAATTTGCATGTTGGTGCGATGGGGACATCATTGCCCAATGCCGACCGCGATCCGGCGGCTTGGCACGATGCCAGTGCGGCATCTCAAATACCGGGAAACACTGCCCTTCCCCAGTTCGGTTCACGGGACGTTTGCCTGAACGATCTCACGGCTGAGGATTTGACTGGCTTAACCCTGGGGCAATACGCCCTCGGTCGCAAAATCGGTGAAGGAGGCATGGGAGCGGTCTTTGTTGCCAGACATATTCACCTCGACAAACAATTCGCAATCAAATTCATCGCGGCAGACGTCGTCGGCATCGCCGAAGCCCAAGCCCGCTTTGATCAGGAAGTGCTGGCCTTGGGACAATTCCAGCATCCCAATATCGTGAATGCCGTCGATGCAGGCTCGTTTCATGACATGAAGTACCTGGTCACGGAATTGGCGGAGGGAGAGGATTTTGATCGGTTGGTGGAACGCCACGGATCCATCCCTCCCGCGAACGCCAGTGAACTGATTCGCCAAACGGCACTTGGACTGGCCTATTCGCATCAATTAGGATTCCTCCATCGCGACATCAAGCCGTCGAATCTGATCCTGGACCGATCGGGCATCGTCAAAATACTCGACTTCGGCCTGGTACGAAATGCTTCCATCAACGGTCGGCTGACACTCAACGGTCACATGCTGGGAACGCTGGATTTTATTGCTCCCGAACAGGCGCAAGATGCCAGTCAGGCGGACGCGCGAAGTGATCTCTATAGCCTGGGATGTACGCTGTTGTATCTCTTGAGCGGACAACCGCCTTATGCGGACGCACGTTATTCCAGCATGGCGGCGAAGCTGAAGGGACATCTGTTCGATCGGCCGGATTGGCTCAATCGAGTGCCGACCAACGTCCCGACAAAACTGGTGACATTGATCGAACGCATGACAGCCAAGTCACCGGATAATCGGATTCAGACCGCTCAAGAAGTCGCCGAAGAATTGACCTCTTTCTCCGCCAAAGCAGATCTGTCACAGCTGACCGGAGTCGCCACATTAGCCGTCTCGCCAGCCGTGAATACGCCACAATTTCGAGACAATTTTAGTCCAGGCAAAACTCGATTTACAGGTTTTCGACGACGAACACGATTGCTGATGGCTTCCACTGCAATCGCTGCAGGCAGCGTGTTCACTTACCACCTCCCGCACGACGTTTCCGTTGCAGACAATCATCCGGCCGCAGTGGTGCAGAAGGACCCCGAGGCCCATTTGCCGCCCAAGATTGTCAGCGTTCAAGACGAGGGTGTCCCGGTCTCGCGCAAGTACCCCATTCGTTCACCGCAATACCACCTGCGTGTCTGGTGACTGGATCACAACGAGAATTGATATCAGCGACACCAGCCCACGGAACTTTGCAAACCCCCTTCGGCAACCCGGCGATTTCTCCTCGAGGTATCATGGTCACATTTCGCACAACTCGCCTTTCTCGGTCTTTCGGAGTGGTCCATTCGGCCGCGACGACCTCTTGCCTGCTGGTTCGCATTTATCCCTTGGAGGGTGTGGAAAAGCCGCTTGATTTGGCCGCAGAGAAATTGACCATCGGACGCGATTCCGGTTGTTCTTTGCGATTGAGCGCCGATTCGGTTTCGCGCCAACATGCCGCAATTGAGTGGGAAGGCGACGATCACTTTGTCACCGATCTGCAAAGTACGAATGGCACATTCCTGAACGAACGGCGATTGGTCCACCGCGAATTGCTGAAGAATGGCGATCGAGTTCGTTTCGGGAACCAAATCTTCAAATACCTGAAATCAGACCAAATTGAAGGCCAATTCCACGAAGTGGTGTTCAAGATGATGACCACTGACGGGCTGACCTCAGTCTACAACCGGCGGTATTTTCTCGAGGTGATGGATCGCGAGATCATTCAATCGTACCGCTCAAGTTCACCGCTGTGCGTGATCCTGATGGATCTGGATCGATTCAAATCGGTCAACGATACTTATGGTCATCTGGCCGGCGACGCGGTACTGGTCGAATTCGCCCGCCGCGCGAAATCGGTCTTACGCAGCGGCGAACTTCTCGCTCGCTACGGCGGAGAAGAGTTCGCGATGATTTTGACGCGTGCATCCCTGGAAGATGGGGTCGCAGCAGCCGAACGGGTTCGCCAGATCACTGCAGCAACCCCCGTCATGTTTGATTCAAATCCCATTCCGATCACAGTCAGTTTGGGAGTCCATTGCTTCGATGGTCTCAACATTCGTCAGTCGGATGAATTGATCGCTGCTGCGGATAGCTTGCTGTATCAGGCTAAGCGTCTAGGCCGTAACCAAGTGCAATTCGAACATCAAGAGGACGAGGACGCGTCGATTTGCCAGATCGATCACCAGATGACCTCGGATGCCTAAGTCGTCGACTGACGTGCCCAATTGGGTCATTGTCACCTGTATCGGACCTACTTCTCACGGGGACGTCGTTGCAGCAATAACCAATCGTAAAACTCGGGATTGTTATAAGTCTCGGTCCACGAGTCGTGGTCGGCTTCGGGATAAATGGTCAATTTCGGATGCGCGCCGTTGTTCTTGAGCGCCTCGTCCATGGCCAGCGTTCGCTCCAACGAGACTGCCGTATCTTTGGCTCCGTGAAATGCCCATACCGGCAACTGACCGATCCGTTTCGCCCAGTACGGTTCACCACCACCACAAATTGGCGCAATCGCCGCCAAACGCTGCGGTGCATACGCTGCCAGCCGCCAGGATCCGGAACCACCCATGCTCAGACCGGTCACATAAATGCGGTCGGGGTCGACCTTGTACTTGCGTTCCAGATCATCCAACAATGCAATCAGTTCAATTGGCTCCCATGATTGACCTTCGGGGCATTGCGGCGAGACCACAATGAACGGAAAGGCCTTCCCTTCCGCGATTAACATGGGAGGGCCGTGAGCCTTCACCAGTTCCAGATTGTTCCCCCGCTCGCCCGATCCATGCAGGAACAACAGCAATGGCCATGCCTTCTGCTGGTCATAGGTGGCAGGCAGATACAACAGATAGTCCATCTGCACTCGGATTTGGACATCCAGCCGAGCCGCCGTCTGCGGTAACTCCTCTGCGAGCACATCGTTCAGTCTCAAGCCAGCCGTGAGCAGCAAAAGCGTCAGCACGAGGTGGTTCTTCATCATTGTTCTCCGAGAAAAAATGGTTCCGTGGGGGAGTCCACGTGGACCACATCGAAAATAAAGAGGCACCCCAGCCGATCACCAGCATGCCTGCAGAATGTCATGGGGACAAACAAGGCCGCTATCGTTGACGTTTCTGATGAAGTTTCGCAAGCTCGGCAAAAACGGAATCACGATTCGATCCCCTTCCGCTCGGCGCGACAGTGCCATTTCCTGCGCAGCCGAAGTGGCTGAACTTCGTTCGTGAGGCCCCAGCAGTACCGCATTCGGGACCGTTATTCACTCGAACGCCGTCACACCTCCGACATCCGTGGAAGGCCGATATGCCCGACTTTGCGATCACTCTACTGGCTCAATCGTCCAGTATTCCCCTGCAATGGCTGGACGTTTTGATCCTGGCCGGCAGCGTCGTGGGCGTTACGGGATTCGGCATGTGGATCGGACGCAAGGAAGAAGATACCAGCGACTATTACCTGGCGGGTAAGACGGTCGCCTGGTGGGCCGTGGCCGGTTCGATCTTTGGTACGAATATCAGCTCGCATCATATGGTCGGCATGATGGGAGCTGGGCTAAAGGAAGGATTCGCTCAGGCGAATTTCGAATTCGGTGCCATCTTTGGGCTGTTGACGCTGTGCTACTTTTTTCTGCCATTCTATCGCCGCATGGGCCTGTACACGCTCTCGGAATATCTCGGCCGACGATTCGATGACCGCTGCCGCCTGTTGTACTCGATCACCAACATGGCTTTCCTGCTGATCCAGATGGTCGGCACAATGATCCTGGGAGCCCTGACCGTCGCCACGCTGACGGCCGATTCGCCATACGCCATCAACTACGAACTGGCCATCTGCCTGCTGGCCGCCGTTTCGGCCGCTTACACCTTTTACGGCGGCCTGAAAGCGGACATTTTCAACGACGTTGTACAAAGCGTACTGCTGCTGGTTGGCAGCGGATTACTAGCGATCCTGGCGATCTGGCATCCCAATGTGGGCGGCCTTTCGGGCCTGTTGCAAAAACAACCCGAAAAGTTTCATGTCTTTTTCGCGGCCGATCACCCGGAGCTCCCCTGGAGTGGCGTGCTTAGCGGCTTGATGGTGATGCACCTGTATTACTGGGGGACCAACCAGTTCATCGTGCAAAGAACACTCGGCGCACGTAGCGATTGGGACGCACGGATGGGCACCATCGCGGCGGGATTCTTCAAATTGCTGATTCCCTTTTTGTGCATCGTGCCGGGAATGGCGGCCGGATACATCCTGGCGATCGACCCCGCAACGGAAAGCGATACGGCATTTGCCGGGTTGACTCGTGAACTGTTGCCGGCCGGCTACGGATTGGTGGGGCTGGTGATGGCCGGACTGGTCGCCGGCATTCTCTCGACGATTGACTCGATGATGAATTCGACCGCGACGCTGTTCACGTTCGATATCTACAAAAAATATCTTCGTCCCGATGCCAGCGAACGCCGACTGATCTGGGTCGGTCGAGGCGCCATGATGTTCATGGTCGGATTGGCAATCTGGCTTTCGCTGTATTTCGGCCAGACCAAAGGCGGCATTTTCAACCGGATGGCCGACTACAATGCCTACCTGGTGCCGGGTGTGATCGTGGCCTATGTCGCGGGGATGCTGCAACCGTATGTGACGCGGACGGCGGCCTTTCTGTGTATTCTGGCGGGCCCCTGCTTCTCAATTCTGTTCGAACGAATGGCCCGATGGGGCTTCGAACATGACCTGCAAGCCTTCCATCGCGCCGGCCTGGTGACGCTGGCTTGCTACGGCGTGGTGATGGTCGTCAGTCTGACAACCCAAGCCGAACGCGACACCACTCGCGAACAATTCACCTGGACCCGTTTTCGCAAGGAACAACCACGTCCCGATGAGGCGCGTCGTTCGTGGTGGGCGAACGACAAACTGTGGGCCGGTCTGTTGATCGTCTGCACATTGGGGATGTGCTGGTACTTCCGCTAAGCCCGTTCGACATTACGACTGCGTCTAATAGACACCGGGAATCAGTCGAGCGGTTCGGGCACAATATTGGTCGTACTCGGCACCAAACTGCGTCCGTAACAGGGCTTCTTCCGCCTGAATGCGAACCAGCAACGGGGGTAGCAACAGCACAGTCAGCAACACACCCGCGCTGGAACGAAACGCCAAACCCCAACCCAGCGAATTGATCAACAACCCCAGATAGCTGGGGTGTCGAATAAATCGATAGACGCCATCCGTCGCCAACGTGTGCCCCGGTTGAATGGCCACCAGACCGCTGAAACGATCACCCAGAACAAACACCGGCCACAGACGAAGCGCACCGCCAACGCAGAACAGCCCGACGCCGATCCAGCGGACGACATCTCCGTCCAGCGTCCCCCATTCCATCCGGTCGGTGTAGGCGGGCAGAAAACCATCCAATAATCCGATGACCGCGAACACGCCGAGCACCCAGCGATTTCCCCGATCTTCGCGGACACCCGAGCCAAGATTTCCACCAGCAAGGAACGAAACGACCACCAAGACCGCCAGCGTCAGACTCAGGGCCACCAGCGGCGGATGCGAAAAGAACGCCGTCGGGTCGCCGCTGCCCCAGATCGCCGATCCCAAATAGATTGCCGTGCTGAGGATAATCAACGCCAATCGACTGAGGGGTCTCATGGTGGGTTGCGGCCTTTAAACGGCGGTCTGTTCCCGCTTCGAACACCAGCGTTGCTGGACTTCTACCTCGAACACCGATCAGTGCCCCAGTTCCTCGGCCAAAGGAGCGGCTCCGTAGATCTTCTTCAACGATTCGATAATCGAGGCGGAATGGACCGACACGGCTCGATTCTGACGTTCATCGTACACGAAGTCGCCGACCAGCGACTGGATGTTGCCATCGAAAATGATCCCCACGAATTCCCCTGCGCGGTTGATCACGGGGCTGCCCGAATTCCCGCCGATGATGTCGCAAGTTGAGACAAAGTTGTAGGGAGTTTTCGGATCAATATCGCCCTCGTGTTTTTGCCAGCTGTCCGGCAATTTCCAAGGCGATCGATTCCCGTGTGCGGTAGCGTGCTGGAACGCGCCGCCCATCGTCGTCAACGGGTCAATCGTTTTGCCGTTTTCTTCATAGCCTTTGACGGGGCCATAAGACAGTCGCAACGTGAAGGTCGCGTCAGGGTAGGTGCTCGTCCCGTGCATCTCGAATTGAGCCCGAGAAATCTGCGCATAGGCTTGTCGCTCGATTTCCACCACCTGTTCTTCGAGCTTCTTGCGAATCGCCCGCGATTCGGGATCAACCAGCCGAGCCAGCACAATCAGCGGGTCCTTGGATTCGGCGATTTCTTTTCGGCCGCCAGCAGCAATTCGTTTGCGTTCAGCCACGTCCTTTATCTTGGTTCCCCCGACCAACTCGGCCGCACGAGCGGCTGGATTCTTTCCGTTCATCACTTTCTGGGCCAACGGATTTTCGCCGCCCAGTTTCTCAAGCAAATACCCCAGACTGTCGGTCAGCTTGGCCAGTTCCAGGTCGTCATAAATTGGCGCGGTGGAATACAACCCCAACTCCAACGAGTCACGAGCCGCTTCGCTAAATTCGGGCAACCGTTCACGATTTGGTTTTTCATTTTCTTCTGCCAGGCGAACGAGCGTTCGCGCGATGCTGAATACAGTCGAATTAAATCCACGAGCTCCCTCTAGCACGTTGACCTGCACGCCAATTTCGCGGCGGGTCTTCTGCGTTTGCTCAATCTTCTCCCAAGCATCGCCATAGGATTTCTTCATTTGAGGATCCGAGTCGAACTTGGCTCGAATCGCTCGTTCGGCCGCCTCTTTTCGGCCCAGGATCTCGGGATCCTGCAGGCCCGCAATCCGACCGTAGTACGCCTTACGGGAATTCTGCACACCGAACAGATCTTCTTTTGCAATCCGAGACTGCTCTTCGCTACGTTCGCCAAACTGCTGCAACATAATTTCGCGTCGACGCAGCCAATCGAGCATCGCTGGCGCCTGCACGTCGCGGATGTACTTGAGCGCCGCCACCGTATTCAGCCGATCGGTTTTACCGGGATGCCCCGAGACGAACACCAATTCACCGTCAATCGCGCCGGACTTGCTCCACTTAAGAAAGTGCTCAATCTTGGCCGGTTTGTCATCTTCGTACGCGCGGAACAGACAGACGTCGAGATCGTAGCGCGGGTATTCAAAGTTGTCAGGATCACCGCCGAAGAACGCAATCTCGAACTCGGGGGCGAACACCAGACGGATGTCGGTGTATTTCTTATAGCGGTACAGGTGATATTGGCCTCCCTGGTACAGCGTGACCACGTCGCTGCGCAGCCCGGTCTTGTCGAACGACTCTTTCTCGATCGTCGAAATCACGCCACGACGAGCCACGAACGCTTCCGACGAGGACATCTCGGGCTTGACAGCGGCGTTCACGCGACCGGTCACGTCTTCAATCGACTGCAAAACATTCAGTTCCAGGTCTGGAGCCTTCGGTTCCTCGGCGTGAGTCTTGGCCCAAAAGCCTTCTTTGTAGTAATCATGTCCGGCCGTGCTGATCTTGTGCAGCGTGTCAGCACCGACATGATGATTGGTCAGCACCAGCCCCGTCGACGAGACGAACGAACCCGATCCGCCCGAATTGAACCGGACTGATGATTTCATCACATGGTCAGTCCATTCGGCCGTCGGGTCGAATTTGTATTTTTCCGCAAGTTGCTTGCGAGGAAGATTGTTGAACAGCCACATTCCTTCGTCCGCGAAAATCGCCGGGCAGACGAAGCCAGCGTGCAGTGCCATCCCGCACAACATCACCAGAAATCGAGAACGCTGCATTTTTTATTACTCCTGAAAAGCGAGCGCGTTGGGTTTGTCCATGAGGGCTAGACCTTATCAGACGGGTGCCAGGAATGGGACTGATCGCGGTGGAATCTTTCTCGCGAATTCCCGTCGGTAACAGAGGTCGCTTTTCAGACCTCACGCTCTCGAAAATTCCAGAAGAGCGCCGAGCGCGTCCGGTGCCGCGATGACCTCATTCGACATCCAAAAAAGAGACCGATTCACGCCTGAGGTTCCGCACAAAATGCGGCATTTTTCCGGGAACTGACGCATCGTGATTGATGCAACAGCAGATACCCCGAACAAAGTGTCAGCGGCAAAATGAAAGCCCAACAGGGAATGATCAAAATCGTGGCCACCGACGATGACCCGGCGACCGGCAGCATTTGGTCGGTGCCCAATTCCCCGCCGCCACCCCAGTCCGATTGTTTTTCCCGGCCGTGACCCCGCTGAAAACCGTACCATTCCCAGTGCCATTCGGTCGTAAGATCCTCAAGAATGCCTCGCGGCACCGCCTTCTGACTATGACAGAAGCTTTCAGACAAGCTGATCTCGTCCGGGTCAAACAGGCCAATCCAGACCATTCCCCGGCGATCCGAGACCACCATTTGTGCCGTCTTGGGGCCGGTCCGCAGGTAGGCGAGATCCATGAACTGATGACTACGGCCCCACTCGGCCAAAAACGCCAATGCCAGCAGCAGGGTTGTGAGCCCCAACTTCCGTCGCCATCCGTGGAAGAATTGCCCCATGACTTTCACTGACTTTTTCGAGACGAGAATCAACGGACAGACTTGTGAATGCCGAGTCGGAAGCCGTCGGTCAACATCGGTCTTGTCTGGTTCTGATACCTGGCAATACATTGTCAAAATGTCTTTATGTCGTCAATGACAGCTTTTTCATGACCTTCCGAGATACCGTTCGTTGATGACAGGTGGTTATGAAACAGCGATGATCCCCACCAACCGGAAGAAAACAACCACACCGGTTTTGAGATCCCGTCCGTGAACTCCGTTTTCGGCCTTTCGCAGAATCGACGAACAATGCAGGCATCTCGTTTATTCTGGGCTTTTGTCGTTGTCAGTCTGGTCCCGTCATTTGTCATGGCGCAGGACGAGGCGCAGACGATTGCGACCATCGAGCGGTTGGGTGGGAAAATCACCCGCAACGATCGGCTATCAGCTCGTCCTGTGATTGGCCTGATCTTTCCGCAGAGCACCAAGTTCGGCGATCGTGATACTCCGCGACTGAAGGCCTTCCCCAGCCTGGTCTCACTGAACCTGCGAGGCACCCAGATCACGGATGACGGGCTACGAGATGTGGGTGCACTGACGAATTTAAAAACTCTGGTTCTCGGTCAGACTCAAATCACCGATGCCGGGATGAAAGAGATCAAAGGACTGAAACAACTGACCATGCTGGTCCTGAGCAACACGCCGATTACGGATGACGGATTGAGAGACAGTTATCAGCTGAAAAATCTCACCACGCTCGGGCTGGGCCAAACTCAGATCACGGATGATGGCCTGCAAGACATTGGCAAACTGCGGAATTTGACGACTCTGAACCTTTGGGACACCCCGGTGACCGATGTCGGGCTACGACAAATCGGTAAACTTTCCAACCTGACGACGCTGGATCTCAGCAGCACCAAGATCACAGATGCGGGGACGAAAGAGTTTCGCAACCTGACGGGACTGACCAGGCTGGACCTGGATCAGACCGGAATCACCGATGAAGGCCTGCGAGACATCGATGTGCTCGCGAATCTCTTGTCGCTGGATCTCAGCGGAACACGGATTTCCGACAGCGGAATGAAGAAACTGGGGCAGCTCAAAAAGCTGAAGTCGCTCGCACTGGGAAACAACCACCGCATCACAGGCACTGGACTCAAGGATCTCGGCAATCTCAAAAATCTGTCGCGGCTCTCGCTGCACGACACGCAAACCGCTGACATGTATCTGAAGGACCTGCGTGAACTCACTTATCTGACGTCCCTCGACCTGGGAAGCGTACAAAAACTGTCCGATCGCGGCATGAAAGAGATTGGCAAGCTGCTGAATCTGACAGAGTTGGACGTTTCCAAAACGTCTATCACCGACGCCGGGTTAAAAGAGATCAAAGGGCTAAGGCACCTCGCTCATCTCGACCTCACCGGAACCAAAGTCACCGCCGGGGCGGTCAAAAAGCTTCAGCAATCGCATCCCCGGCTGGAAGTCACTCGATAAAGCGGCGGTTAGCGTTGTACAGGCGACGACGATTGAGCAAAATTGCGGGTCTCGCCACGAGACCGTCAGCAGATCGCTGCCGTACCGATGGCAGCATTTTCCAGTCCCGTTTTCGGATCTTCTTTACTCAGGCGAAACAATGCGCTGTCGATTGATGTTGTTGGTCATCCCGCTGTTCTTGAGCAGGCTCGCGATCGCGGAAGACGATCCGGCCTACACCAAGGTCTTGAAGCGGATGGAGCAAATGGGTGGCAAGATCACCAGAGATTTCGAACTCGAAGGACATCCGGTGATTGGAGTCGACTTTGCCGGCAGCCAAAAGGTGAACGACCGGTATCTGGTCCTGCTGAAGCAATTTCCGAATCTGCAGACGCTTAATCTTTCGGGAACCAAGGCCTCCGACGGCGGACTGAAGGGAGTTTACAAGTCGAAACATCTTACAACGCTCAATCTCGCAAATTCGAAAGTAACGGACGAAGGCATCAGCATCATCAGCAGCGTGGCCGGCCTCACCTCGTTGACCTGCAGCGGCATCAAATTGACCGATCTCGGCATGAAGGAAATCGGAGAACTGAAAAATCTGACGACGCTCGATGTTTCTCGCACGGCGATTACGAACGCCGGCCTGGCGCGAATCCGCGAACTGACGAGCCTGATAACGTTGAAACTCGACGGGACGAAGATATCCGACCGCGGCCTGAAGGTGCTGGATGGAATGACGAATCTGGCGACTCTCAATTTGGGCGATACCGAGGTGACGGATGCCGGATTGAAGAGAATCGGCGGCCTGCCCCAGCTCACCAGCCTGATTTTATTCGGGACCCAGATTACCGATGAAGGGTTGCCAGAAATTAGTGGATCAACGACGCTCACCACACTGAATCTCAGCGGTACGAAGATCACGGACGAGGGCTTAAAAGAAGTCGGCAAACTGACGTCTCTGACCACACTCAGCCTGTTCAACACCAAGGTCAGCGACGCAGGAGTACGCGAGCTGGCTGAACTCAAGAACCTGACCTCACTGGTGCTTGCCCACACCCAATGCACGGACGAGATTTTCACCGTCATCAGCCGCTTTGAATTGTTGACCAAGCTGGATCTTCGCCAAACCAAGACCACTGACGAAGGCCTGAAAGAATTGAAAAAGGTGCTGCCACAATTGGAAGTCCTTCGCTAAACCACGGCGGTCCGCGCGGTCGCCCACGGTTGCACCGCCTGCGCCTTTCGATGGCGAAGCATCGGGATTCTGGAAACAGTGGTCCGGCCAATCACTGTCCGCATGACGGCACGGACCCCCGACCGCGCGGTCACCGCGTTTCTTCCGGGACTGAGGGCCGGTTCGTCGGTAACACTCACGATTCTTTGAATCGACGCTCGCAACGAATCCCGCTTGAGTTCGAGCCCCTTCCCCTCTGCCCATTTTCGCAATTTGAGATTGCCGGAAAAAAAGTGTGCCGTTTGCCCCGCGAACGGCATTATGACTGTAACGACGTGCGATTCCTTTCGAACGCCAGGATTCAACACCCGTCCGGACGGCTTTCGCGCGGCAATTTGTCTCGAGCAGATCGTCGCCAGAAGCGCTCCGCCCTTTATTTGCAAACGATGACGACACAATGAATAACGTCGAACACCCAGCCTCATCGCCGCCGCTGATCATCGATCCCAGCCTGACAGACTTGGAACTTCTGAAACTGTTCTCGGAATACGGCGAGCAGCAAGCCATGTCCGAAATCATAGCCCGGCATGGTTCGCTGGTGATGGGCGTGTGCCGCGGCGTGTTGAGGAATGAACACGATGCAGCGGATGCTTTTCAAGCGACGTTCCTGGTGCTGCTGAAGAAAGCCAGTTCGCTGGGGCACCTCACGTCCCTGGCAGGTTGGCTGCACGGCGTCGCTCATCGCGTCGCGAATAAATCCCGATCGCAATCCTCCTGGCGACAGAAACGTGAAGGCACGGGTATTGAGATGAATCCGACCGCTCCCCCCTTTGTTCCCGCCGACGAAGAAACGGTCAGCCTGATTCATCAAGAGCTTTGTCAGCTGCCCGAACGATTCCGCCTGCCGTTGATCCTGTGCTGTCTGGAAGGTGAGGGACGGGAAGAAGCTGCCGAGCACCTGGGTTGGACGCTGGGGTCGCTGAAGGGCCGCCTGGAGCGTGCTCGAGAAATGTTGCATCAGCGATTGAAGCGACGCGGCGTCGTGCTGTCGACCGCGGCGATCACCGGTTTATTGACTCAGCAAGCGGTGGCGGAAGTCCCCGTGGCCCTCGCGAGTTCCACGGTCCAGGCACTGACACTCGCCGCCTCGGGGCAAGCTTTGATCAGTGGAATTGTCTCCACACAAACGGCGGCATTAACTCAAGGAGTCTTGAAAGCAATGTTCATTACCAAATTGAAAATCTCGGGAATGATCCTACTGGCTGGCGGCGTGGCGGCCACAGGGTCCGCTGTGGTCATGCAGCGAGCCCTGGCAACACCTGGCGGTGACAAAGCGGTTCAAGTCGCCGCCGGTCCGAAGCCGACGACACCGAAAGTACCGAACACGGAAATCGCCCAAAACGACAAGGCCGAAACGGCCCCGACGGCGACGGCCCCAAAAGGTGGTGAAGACCAACAGATCGACAAGGAAAAAGACGCTCATAAAAAGTTACGGCAACAAGGGATGCAAAACCTGAGGCATCTGGGACTGGCCATGCACAACTACGCGAGTGGCCAAGGCTCCCTTCCCGCCGCAGCCCTGTATGGCAAAGGGAACAAACCGCTGCTCAGCTGGCGAGTAATGCTGCTGCCCTATCTCGACCAGGACAAGCTCTACAGACAGTTCAAACTCGACGAACCGTGGGACAGTCCGCACAACAAGACGCTGCTGTCAAAAATGCCCGAGATCTTCGCCGCCCCCGGTTTGCGCGACAAGTTCCCCGATCAAACGTTCTATCAAGTCTTCACTGGCAAGGGGACCCCCTTCGACGGCACCGAAGGGATGCGTTTCGATAAAGTCACCGATGGACTCAGCAAAACGATCCTGATCGTCGAAGCGGGAACGCCGGTCCCGTGGACGAAACCCGCCGACATCGTCTACGACACGGAAAAGCCCTTGCCGAAATTGGGCGGCATCTTCAAAGAGGGATTCGGCTTGTGCATCGGCGATGGCAGCGCACGATTTCTGGGCAAAGACATCGCCGAGGCCGATCTGCGGCCCTGGATTACTCCCGCCGCTGGAGATACCGCGAGCGATTTCTAAAACCGGTTGAGGTCACGTCAGGCGAGGTCAAAGACAGGTCTCTATTGGAGCTTGTATTCCCATGCCATTTCCCATTCGCCGACCGCTCCCCTGGGTGCTAGCTGCCGCAATCACCGTTGCGGCAGTCGCCGGCCCACCCCTGCTCTGCCGTTCCCAGCAACAGCTGGAAGCGCAACCGGCAGCAGGAGTGACCAGGGATCCCAGCGTCACATCATCAAATCCCGTTCCACACTCGCTGTCCCTGAAGACGCGAATGGAACATGGTGACGGGATCTTCGCCGTGGCGATCACACCGGACGGCAGTACGATCGTCACCGGCGATCAAGGATCTCATCTGCAACTTTGGAACACAAAGACGGGCGAGAAAGTGGCTGAACTGACCGGCCATGAAGGAAGTATCGTCGGCCTGGATATCGATCCGAACGGAACACGGCTCGCCTCGGTCGGTTTCGACGGCATCCGTCTCTGGCGTTTGCCATCCGGGCAGGCCGAACATCACCTGCAGACGAAACGCGGCGAGATCTCATGGGCGCTCTTTGCCCCCGACGGACAGACCATCGCTTCGGGAGGTACGTCTGCCGCCATTCCTGTGCAAATCTGGGATGTCGCCACCGGTCACGAATTACCTTCGCTTCCCCCCGCATCCAGCGGATCGCGATACGCTGCGTTTTCTCCCGATGGCCGCCGACTCGCAACGGTGTTGCCGCGAAAAATCGGCTTCGGAGAAATTTGTATCTGGGACATCCCCCACCGACAGGAACTACTTCGCTTTTCCGCTCATCACGGCGATGTGCGGACAATTCAGTACACGGCCGATGGTCGAGGAATCCTCTCCACCGATACCTCGGGCGAGATCATCATTTGGGATGCCGAGTCAGGCGGTCCCTTCGCAGCACAGTTTCCCGTTCAGACCAGTGAAGTCACGGCAGTCGCTCTGTCGCGAGACGGCACAATACTCGCCACATCCTCTCGCGGTCTTCACACGATCCGCATCTGGGAAGTCGTCACACGGCAAGAGCTCGCCAGATTGAATGACCACGAAGCCGTCGTCAAATCGATTGCTTTCACCGCAGACGGACGACTGGGCGTTTCCGCAGGCTTCGACTCGATGGCCTACACGTGGAACACGCTGCCAACTCCTTCGCCAGACGTCATCCCGTCCGCAATCGTCACAACCGAAGATGGCCAATCCCTCTGGAACACACTTTGTGGCGCCGATGCCGCCGCAGCGCAACACGCCATCGACCGTTTGGCCGAACATCCTCAACTGGCCGTCCCATTGGTCGAAGCGAATGTTCGACCGCTGACACCCATCCAACTCGATTTGATCACCACGTCGATCAACAATCTGGACCATCACCAAGGTCAAGTGCGCCAGCACGCGATCCAGGATCTCACCGCGCTGGGCGATCTGGCCGAACTGGCGTTGCGGCGCGCTCGCATCCAGCGAACATCTTACACCTTCCGTCAGCGTCTGGATGCACTGCTGATCGCGATTCACGGACAACCCGCCTCGCCCTTCAAGGTGACGACCGTTCGCGGCGTTCAGTTGCTGGAACGGATCGGCGACGCTGAGGCACGACGAGTCTTGGCCAAGCTGGCACAAGAGAACGACATCAATCCCTGCGCACGAGTCGCATCCAGCGCCCTACGACGACTCGATCGTCTCGCGGCTGCAGCTCCAACCTCAAATTCGACCGAGCTCCCTGCCACGTCTCCCACAACAGTCAACGCAGGCGCGAATAAGCAAAATTCCCCCGCAGCACCGACCAATGAACAAGTGCCGGTGGTGACCGATCGCCACAACAATCCCCCGACGGCTCCGATTGACCCCGACGCCATCGCCGTTGCCGCCGAGATTGACCGGCTGATCGAAGCCCAGTGGGACGCAGCGGGAGTCGTCCCGGCTCCGCCCGCCGACGACAGCGAATGGCTGAGACGCGTGACGTTGGACTTGATCGGACGGATTCCCTGGGCGTACGAAGCCCAGGATTTTGCCGACAATCCCGCAGCCAACAAGCGTCAGCTGCAAATTGAACGACTGCTGAACCGCCCGGAATACATCGAGCATCAAATGCATCTGTGGCGCGCCGTCCTGCTGGGGCCACCTCAACGCAGTGATTTCCGCTTGAGATCTTCGTCACTGCTGCCATCGCTGGAAGACTGGCTGGCACGCTGCTTGCGCGACAATCGCCGCTACGATCAAATGATTCGCGAGCTGCTCACCATGCCCCTGCCCGACGAGCGGGAACAGCGACCCGGCACGCTGCCGGTCGAATTGTCTGGCACCCCGCTGGCTTACTATTTCCGTCAAGACGACCTGGCGCCGGCAGTACTGGCAGGAGACTGCTCGCGACTGTTCCTGGGGATTCAACTCGAATGTGCTCAATGCCATGACCACCCATTCGCGTCCTGGAAACGAGAACAGTTCTGGGGCTTTGCAGCCTTCTTTTCCGGAGTCCGAACTGCCCCTGCAGCCGAAATTGGCCTGGCCAGAGTTTTCGGCGAAGACCGAGGAATCGATCGTCTGAAGTTGCCCGGCACCGATACACTGATCGCCGCCCGGTTTCTCGACGGCAGTGAACCCACGCGCAGCGACGATGTCTCGGCACGTGAGCATCTTGCCGCCTGGATTACCGCACCGGACAATCCCTATTTCGCTCGCGCCGCGGCGAATCGCATTTGGGGAAACTTCTTCGGTGCCGGAATTGTCGAGCCCCTGGATGACGTCAACGGCGGGCATACCAGCGGTCGGCTGGATCTGCTCGACATGCTCGCGCAACGCTTCCAAGAGCATCACTTCGATCTCAAATTCCTGGCCCAAGCCATTTTGTCGAGTCGCGCCTATCAGCGCACCAGCCGGCTGACGCACGACAGCCAGCGCGGCATCGGACTGTTGGCGAAGATGCCCGTCCGCAGCCTGACCACCGAACAATTCTTCGACAGCGTCGGCCGTGCATCCGGCTTTGGCCAACACATCGTCCCCACGAACAAAAGATCGATGTTTTATCGGCGGGGCGCACCGGCCCTGGTCGATCTGGCCAGTCGCTTCGGTCCCGCCGGCCCAAAGACCGAAACCGAGACATCGATGCTGGATGCCCTGGCGCTGATGAACGGCTCGTTCCTGGAAAAGCTGACACACGCCCGCCGCGACGAACTGCTCGACGGAGTCATTTCCGACAATCAATCAAGCCTGTCAGAACGAGTCGAAACACTCTACTTCGCCACACTGTCACGGGCACCTCGCCCGGAGGAATCCGCACGCATGCTGCAGTATTTGAATCGCCGGCCCGAACCTCAGCAGCGATCCACGGCATTCGCCGACCTGCTGTGGGCATTGCTGAATAGCGGTGAATTCATGTCGAACCATTAACACAGCCGGTGCCGCCAGGGTCTCGATCATGAGCCCACGCGAGCATCCTGCTGGGGAATGATTGAGTACGGCCCTTCTTTTCAGGAGTCCCATGATGAGTCTACAACACTTAATCCGCCACGAAGTCGCTGGCGGCGGGCCCTTGCTCAGCCGACGTGACTGGCTGGGGCGAACCGCGTCCGTGGCCATTGGCTCTCTGGCCCTCGGAACAGGTTCGGCACGAGCTCAAGCGACACCCGCTCATCGCGCCTGCATCGTGTTGTGGATGTCGGGCGGCGCCAGCCAACTCGATACGTTCGATCTCAAGCCCGGTCACGCCAACGGTGGGCCCTTCAAACCGATCGAGACCACCGTACCGGGAATCCAACTCAGCGAGCATCTGCCAAACTTGGCCCGGCACGCCAAACACCTGGCCATCGTCCGCTCGATGAGTACCAAGGAAGGCGATCATGAACGGGCGACGGTTCACATGCATACCGGTTATCAGCGCCGCATCAATGTCGATTATCCCACATTCGGGTCGCTGGTCGCGAACGAGAATTCCCCTGCGGGATTGTCCATACCCTCGTTCATCAACATTGACCCTCCGCCAAATTTGTCCCTCGCGTACAAACCCGGATTTCTGGGCACCCGCTTCGCGCCACTGGTATTGCGTCCCAACCCCACGACCGGGGCCACCAACTCCGAAACCGACTCGCAGCCCTTGTTGCGAGTTGAAAACCTGTTGCCACCCCGTGGAGTCGCACGAGCCCAGATGGAATCCCGTGCCGAACTGCTTCAGGCGCTCGAACAGGATTTTTCGATCCGCCAGCCGGACGCGGTCGCGCAAAGCCACCGCATTGCCTACGATCGCGCCCTGCGATTGATGCATCCCGAATCGGCCAGTGCCTTCGATCTGCTGCAGGAATCTGCCGCCCTGCGCGAGGCCTATGGCAATGATCCATTCGGACAAGGCTGCCTGCTGGCACGACGACTGGTCGAACGTGGCGTCGGCTTTGTCGAAGTCACGTTAGGCGGCGGAAATCAAAACTGGGATACTCACGCAAAGAACTTCACACGTGTGCAGGAATTGAGCGCCAATCTTGATCGCGGCTGGAGCCAGTTAATTACGGACCTGGAAACCAGGGGCCTGCTGGATTCAACCTTGATCGTCTGGATGGGCGAGTTCGGTCGCACTCCAGTGATCAACACGGCCGACGGGCGCGATCACTTCCCTGGAGCCTGGTCGACAGTTTTGGCGGGTGGCGGCATCAAGGGCGGACAGACTCTCGGCCGCACCAGCGCCGACGGCATGACCGTCGATGACCGCCCCGTGAGCGTACCAGACTTCCTGTCCACGGTCGCCCTGGCACTGGGCATCAACCCCGCCAAGCAGAATCTCGCCGCCGACGGTCAGCCGATTCGCATCGTCGACAGTGCGGCCAATCCGTTGCGGGAACTGCTCGCCAACGGCTAAGCGATTCGTTGTCACCCACCAGTGGTCTGCACCGGTCACCTGTCGATCGCGCAGGCCGCCCCCGACCTGACAGGCCAACACGGCCATCACGGCCATCACGACGCTCAAGATCATTTCGCCCGCAAAGAAGCCTCACCGACCAGCCAGAGAAAGCAGGCGATCGACGTCAGTTCGCTCGCCATGGCCAGTCCCAGCAGCATCCGACTGTAAGGCGTCTTCGGCCTTCGCAACCAGAGCAGCAGCGGCAGACACCAGATCAGGGTCATCAGACTCGCCAGCAACAATTGCCACGGAATGTACATTGCCTGCCAGCGGTCGTCGCGATACAGCTGGAAATGGCAATAGCGTCCCACGATCTGATCACCGATCTCGGCTCGATCATAAAACCACTTCGGATAGCTTGAGGAATACGTCAGGATCGCGCCCTGCTCGTTCGCCTCTTGCCGCAGACTGAGAAAAAATCGGTCCGGGGCCGGCGAGTTCTTCGCGCCCACTCGGAACGTACCCGTTGGCGGCGCGAACCGGCCAGAAATCATCACCACGGTTGTCACGCCGGCCAGAGCCGCCAGCAATGCGACGATCCGCAGCAAATACAGCGTATCAAACGGCACCGGAGCTTTTTTTTCGAGAGACTTCACAGACATCACCTTATCGGGTCACAATTTGTTGGCATCAGATTCGCCAGCCCCATCAGCACCTGAGGTTGGTTTGGCGGGATTGTGATACATCGATTGAATTTCGACCAGGAACTTCCGCTGCTGTTGATTCAAGGAAAGGCCCGGCCGCGCCTGATGCAACAGAGCCAGTGCCTGGTCGATCGACGTCACGGTTCCCGTGGCCAGTAGCCAGGCCGCAGCGACCAGTCCGGTTCGACCATGACCTTTCGCACAGTGAATCAGCACCCGAGTCCCCGCAGCCGGCCTGAGCTGCGACAGACAACGAGCCAAATCCTGCGGACGAGGAACGGACGCGTCAAGGATCGGAAAACAGAAATAACCAGGTGCCTCGCGAATTGACCGGGGATCGAGAAATTCGGACGTCAAATCGCAAATCAGTGACACATCCGCGGGAAGTTCGTGCCGACGCAACCGACGACTGACAATCAATTGATCGTTGACCACATCGGCCGCCGGTTCGCGGGAAAAAGCCAGTTGCAGCCGCCAGACAACGCGTGCCAGAACCAGGTAGGGCAGCAGGATCAGCGTCGCCAGCCAGTGTCGTGATCCGTCGGAACGTTTTCCGAACAACTCGACGCGGCCAGTGAAATAGGCCAACGAGACCGTCAGAAAAGCGACCGCCGGCCACATCACGAACGGCAATTCTGCGCGACGTGCAGCCAGCCAGGGACAAGCGACTGCGATCGCGAGAAACGTCAGCGCAAAAGTGAAATCGGAACGCAAACGAGTTCTTCCTCTGATCCCTGACGGTCATTGGCCGGTACGGCCAATCAACAGGTTCGCTGGTGGCAACCGCCCCAAGATAGCGTCGTCCAACCGCTTCGCGAATAACGGTCCGCAGAAATTCCGTTGGGATCACGGAGTCGCTTTGTCGGCCGCCGCGTTCGGACGGCCAAATTGCGATTCGAAAACGGTTTTGAACGAATTCTCCGCGGGACCGACAGCCGTCTCGTTCACCAGCTGTGGCTGAACCGAGTCCCACCAGGCGTCGTACATGACATCCATTTGCTGGACGACCTGGGGGTTTTGCTTCGACAGGTCGGTGGTTTCGCCGGGATCGGCTTTCAAGTCAAACAACTGCCAGGCCTTTTTTCCCTCGGGGTCGACACCGACCAAGTGCCAGCGCGACGTTCGCACGCTGCATTGTCGGTATTTGTATTCCTGGGGATTCGCTCCCTTGGGCCAGCGTCCGACGTGCGTGAACAGCGATCGTTCGGCCCATTCCGACGAGGACTTCTTCAGCAGCGGGACCAGACTGCGCCCTTCCACCTGCGGACGCACTTCCCCGGTCAACGGAACCCCGGCGATCTCCGCCAGCGTGGGAAAGAAATCGACATGGGCACACAGGTGATCGACGTCGGCCGGGACCAGCGTTCCCGGCCAGCGCCAGAACGACGATGCCCGCGTCCCGCCCAACCAGGGAGTTCCCTTCTGACCTCGCATCCCGGCATTGAACACCGGCACACCCACCGTGCCGCCATTGTCGTTCATGAAGATCACCAGCGTGTCGCGTTCGATGTCCCACTGCCGCAGTTTGTCCAGCAGTGTTCCCAGATTGTCATCGATATTGGCGATCATGCCAAAGAACTTGGCCACATTGGGATCTTTCACCTTGTCGGCGTAGCGGCGTTCATCTTCTGGACGCACTTGCAGGGGCCCATGCGGTGCGTTTGTGGCGATCTGGCAGTAGAACGGGCGGGTGCCCTTCACCGCTTCGATCCATTGCATTGCCTGCCCAAAGAACACATCCGTGCAATAACCCTTCGTCTTTTCGAACGTCCCGTTGTGCAGGATCATCGGATCGAAATAGGTATTTCCTGGCGCATCTCCACAGCTGCCAAAATAGGATTGACCGATCCCGCCCGCCCCGTGAATAAACATTTCGTCGAAGCCACGTTTGTTCGGCCAATAGGCCGGTTCATCACCCAGGTGCCATTTACCAAAAATGCCAGTGGTATATCCGCCACTTTTGAGAACCTGCGCCACAGTGGTGGCCGTGGGCGTCAGTCGCTCACGTTCCAAAATGGTGTGAGTGACGCCGTTTCGAAATTCATGCCGGCCCGTCATCAACGCGGAACGCGTGGGAGAACAGGTCGGACTGACTTGAAAATCGGTGAAGCGAACCCCTTCCGCGCGCAGTCGGTCCAGATTCGGTGTTTTGAGAATCGGATTGCCGTTGCCCGAGATGTCTCCAAACCCCTGATCGTCGGTAATCAGAAAGATGATATTCGGCGGCTTGGGTTTCGTCTCCGCGGCGCTGCCGGTGGACACACAGGCCAGCAGGCAACACAACCCCGTCGCGCATGCCACGGACAGCGATGAACAAAATCTCATTGTGGTTCGTCTTCTCCCTCGTCCGCCATGGCTGCGTCATCGTCCGCCGGCGCACCATCCACCGCAGGAACGCCTTTGTCATCTGGCTTTTTCTTTTTGATGCTTTCGAAACTCACCGTTCCTGCAACATACTGAATGATTGGCCGCCACTTGTCGCGAGCCGATTGACTGCATTCCATTTTCAGCGAACAGGGCAGTCGAGCCCCGGGAATTGTACAGCGAATCCCATAACCCTTGCTGAAGACGCCTTTGTATTCATAGTCCGACCAGACCACCAGGCATTTCTTCCCCTGGTAGAACTGGGGCTTGGTTTCGACGTAGTCGGTGTACTCCGCCTCCAGCTTGGCGACGCGGATCGAATGCGCCGTCATTAGACGGTCCTTAAATCCCCCAATCGAGGTCATCGTGGTTGCCGTCTCGGTCAGCGACCGATTCGACGCGAGTCGAATTTCCTGGCCCTGCCCCTTCATATGAAACCACGGCCAGACGCCATCTTCCAATTCACTTTCCTGAGTCCATTTGGGAGGCATCTCCCACTTCATCTTGAATTTGCCAATGTCGCTGACCGTCTCCGTGGAAACGAATTGCGGACCCTGCTTAGCGGCGGGCGCCTTGTCCGCAGCGGCCGCGCCCTCGCCACCTCCGGCCTCACTCGATTCGGCCACCGCCGTCTTCGAGCGAGCTCCGTAACCAAAGTTCATGCCCAAGACACCTCCCACTCCGATCGACAACACCGCCAGCGCGCAGCAGCCGACGACAACCGCCCAGGCGGGAATCCCACCTTCCTCGGCAATCGGCGTGTCCTGTTTTGATGACTTCTTTTTTTTCCGTTCCGGCCACGGATCAGTACCGTCGCCCTCCTCGGAACGACTGGACTGTCGCACATTGGTCGAACTGGTCGAACGCTTTTTGGCCGGTGTGGGACGTTCGTCGAGCAGGTCATCCCCCAGCCCTTCGTCGTCCGCATCCAACTCGGGGATCGTCATCACCGCGTTGCAAGCCGGACACCGCGTCTTGCGGCCCGCTTTTTCATCTTTGACCCTCAGCGATTTTCCGCAATCTTTGCAGTCAAACTGAATTGTCATTCGAGTGGTTCCTGAACAGGATGAACGGTCACTCTACGCGCAACAACAAACCGTCGACTTTTGGGCGACGTGATCTTTCGACGAGATTTATGGGAACGGACCGGATTATTTTTTGACCATAATCCCGTCGATCAACGACTTGTACTGTTTGAACGAATCAAATGCCGTGGGAATCACGGCGGGAAAAACTGATGTTATCGAACGATCGAATTCAATTCGCATCACCGGCGGACGCGGCTAGTGCGACGGAATCCAACGCGGATGATCGGCCCCGAGATCATCGATACCGCGCGTGATCAGTCGGGCGTTCTGACCGTCACTGTCCATCACCCAAATGGCCGCCGGTTCCCCCGTCGCCGCGCGGCAGAAGGCAATCTGCTGACCGTCAGTCGATTGTGAAGCTCGGAAATCCCACACCCCGTCCTGTTGCGGAGTGACCGGCTCGATCGAGCCGCGATCGGGATCCAGGCGGCAGATCTGTACGCCCCCTTTGGCCAGTTCAGGTTTGAAGTCGCGATTGAAGTGATCCAGATCCGGCTGTCCGACGCGGTATTCCCAAGCGACTTTGGCATCCTTGGTCCGCTGCGGAAACAGAATCCGGCCATCACGTGTCCAACTCGGCACATTCGAACCGCTGCCACGCGTCTTCGGACCGCCATAGGTCGCCGCAAACCACATTGATTGTCCCGTCGTCAACACGCGGTGTTCGGATCCGTCGGGTCGACCGACGCAAACATCGGCCCAATCGTGCCCCGGATCGTTCTGGTGCAGACAATCGACATACAGCACCCAGCGGCCGTCCGGCGACCATTGCGTGCCGAAGTACAGATGCCCAGGCTGAGCGGCCACCTGAATCCGATCGCCGCCTTCCAGGTCGCTGGTCCAAACCTGATAACCCTTGGGAGACGCCAGATGAAATGCCACTCGTTTGCCATCCGGACTCAGACTCAGGCCATAAGGCAGCCCTTCTCCCGCTTTGGTGAATGCTTTGGGATCGCTACCGTCGAGACGTACGCTGAAAATCTGTCCGACTTTGTTCTTCACGACCTGAATCAGCAACCGTTCGTCCGACAGTAATAAGGCCGGCGTCGTGAACGGCGCGATGCGATCTTGCTGACAGATTTCATCCAGCGCGCCCGTCTGCAGATCGTATTGCCAGAGATGAGTCGGTGTCTGAGTGTAATATTCTTCGAAAGGCCGGCCCGGACCATCGCGACGCGGCTCCATACTCAGCACCACGACGCGACGGCCGTCACTGAAGCAGGAGCCGGGTTGCCAGGTCGCCTGTCCCGGCGCATCGAAGCTGAGGTATTTCAGCTCCGTGCCGTCGGCGTTCGTAATGGCCGTTTTTCCCTGCGAGGTAAAGAAGAAGCGATTTTTCTGTTCGCCCGACGCGCCCTCGGCCGCCCAGGTCCACGACCGACTGATCGCCCACGGCAAAATTGCCGCCTGGGCCAGAAACGTGCGGCGAAGAACAACGGGCGTCACCGCGCCACGAGATTGCTGAATTGGGCCCGACATCAGAATTCCTGCAGCTGGAGAAATGGACAAATGATCATAAAGCGGATCACGACCGAACCGCAATTCCGAAGAAAAAAACGGTGCCAGTCGACTCCACTCTGTCAGAAGCGTTGTCCCCTGCCATAAAACGTTGTCGCCTCGATGCTCCTTAATCCCGTGGCTTCCGGCTGCTTCACGCCGCTGGCAATATTCGCGGCCGATCGGCTACGGGCAAGGCCACGTGGAGCGAACTCACCACGGTCTCGACACCCACAATCGCCAATACTGAACCGGCAGAAAACGCCGTGAAGTGATGGGCCTGCAGTAAGCCTTTCCTTCCGCTTTTGTCTGGCGGTTGTAACTCTTCCAAAACTGATGTTGACATCGTTGGCGGAGAATTTCTGGCGGATCGCCGCGACCTCGCGACAACCCCTATAAAACAGGCTATCTGCGTACCAATCGCGAAGAATCAACGGCGTCGCTTCACGATCTGGCATCGGGCTTGCGTATAGCCCCTTTCGTTGTCGGGACGGTCACTGTCGACCACCTGACACAGTTGCCCCGCTGAATCTGAGATCAGATTCGTTTCAACAAAAAAGGATTGTGACCATGCTGGTACTCACTCGGAAACTTGCGGAATCGATCAAGATTGGTGATGACATCGTGATCAAGGTGATTCAGACCGGCAAAGGGAAGGTCAAGCTGGGCATCGAAGCCCCAGCGCATGTCCGCGTTCTGCGAGCCGAACTGACCGAATTCGCCACCGCCCCCGCGGTCGCTGTCGGAGCGGATCACGGACACGCCGGCCTGCAACGAGAAATCGAAAGCACCTCAGAGTCACTCTCGGAGGACGAGTGTTACTTCGATCTGTGCGAGGAACATGCGGTTGAAGTCGAAGACATGATGATGTGCGTGGGAGCCATCTCCTGATCGGTCGCAGCAGCACACCGGCCAACCGGCGGTCTGCTTAGCTGATGGGATCCAATTCATCGGGCGTCATCCCGGCCCGCAACTTCGACAGCGAATCCAAGACGATCTGCCGCACACGTTCTTTACTCAGATTCATCTGTCCGGCAATCATCGCCAGGCTTTGCCCATGCGGCTGGCCTTCCAGTCCAAATCGAGCCGTCACGACCAACCGTTCTCGCTCGGAGAGCGACGACAACAGTCGCCAGACGATCGTTTGGTGACGCCGCGAATCAACTTCGTCCCGTTCTGTCGGCGGGCGCTTATCGGGAAGATTCTCCAATGAGGGGGCGTCTTCCTCGGGGAACCGCCCCGCATACAGCGACAACGTCGGATGCAGCCGAGCCCGTTTCAAATGCCGCAGCATCTGATTTCGCACCGCCCACGTGGCATAGGTGCTGAAACGGTTTCCCAGCCGGATATCGAATAACTCGACCGACCGCATCAGTGGCATCATCCCTTCGCTGATCAACTCCGACATCTGCTCGACGGAATCGGTCAGCTTTCGGGCGATCGCCACGATCAGCCGCAGGTTTCCCTCAATGATCTGATTCCGCACCCGGTTCGCCTCGTCCAGATCGGCCGCGATCCGATCGACCAACGATCGAACCGGCCGCCCCAGATCCAGTCGCCGCCGATTGCGTTCGGCCCGCGCTTTCAAAAAATTCATCCAGTGGAATAAGTACCGCTCCTCTTCCGGGGTCAGCAGCGGGGCCTGGACCAGTCCCGAGACAAAGGCTCGCCCCGGTTCGGAGGGCGTCCGTTCGGGCGGAGTGTCCAGCGACGCAGGACGCAGAGCTTGAATCCGCTTGACCGCACCCGCGCATTCGAAATCGGGATCCGCGACGAATTCGATCGTTCGTTCCATCAATTGTCGAGTCTGTTCGATCAGTTTCGCCGACCCGTGCGAACCAGACGTCCCCTCGTTGGACAAATGCGACGCAACGCTTTGCGAACGACGACAGTCGCGAGTCCCCGCTCCACACGAAAGAGAAATCATGAGCAAAAAGCCTCCTTAGCCAGGTGGTCAGTCATTAAATGAAGTGGTCAGCAGGACCAGGCATCCAACCCGAGACCGCCATCAACCATCGTGGCAGTTTGTCGAGAATTCCCCGGCGGAAACTTCTTGCACCCATTTCCCGACGCAAAAGGCTTCGACCAAGACAAAAAAAGGTCCTGCCCAGAACGAACCGCAGCCACTTTTCGCGATTAACAGGTAAATCAGAATTTCCGCTTCCCGAAGCGGAGAGGTAAGCTCCGGCATTTGGACTCGAGGCGAATCGCGGGACAACGCCCCTGATTTCCGCTGGGACAATTCAACAACTGCATGCCAGATGATCTGGAGCTAAGTGTGTAGGAGGGCTATCCGTTCACCATTGTTGACTTCGACTTGCCTGGATGTTATCCGGGAAGACGAATCATCTGCATTAAAATACGGGCGAGACTGAACGTATGAACCAGCCAATGATCGTCGCTTCGATTTCCGCAGGAGACCTTCAGTGAAGCATTGTTTACTCTACACTGGAGGTGCGGATGAGTAACACAGATCTCCGCGTGCCTACCGACTTTCCCGAACTCTTGAAGGAAATCAAGTCTCGTATTCAACGATCCCAAACGCGGGCAGTCTTGGCTGTAAACGCCGAATTAGTTCGACTTTATTGGGACGTCGGCCAAGTGCTCGCCGCTCGGCAATCTCAACAGGGCTGGGGCGCAGCGATCATTCCCCGACTGTCCCATGAATTGCAAAATGAACTGCCTGAAATCAAAGGATTTTCAGAGCGAAACATTGACCGGATGGTCGCCTTCTACCGGGCGTACCCGCGTCCTGCGGACTTTTCGCCACAAGCTGTGGCGAAATTGGCAACGTCCGAAGAAGTGCCACAGCTTGTGGCGAAATCGGAATGGAATGCCGATTCCCTGCTTTGGTCCATTCCCTGGGGCCACCACGATCTCCTGATGGCGAAGGTCAAAGACGTCGGACACCCTCACAGCATCGCCCGAAGCGCGGCGATGCGTCTCTGAAATTCCTCCCACGTCGGGAATTCCCCGAAGCAAAGAACTCTGCATTGAGACTCAAATTCTCTCGCCAATGCGACCGACAGATCAGGTGACGGGAAACGCATCACTCTTGGAGAACGTCATATCGGGCGGCGGTACATAGCTCTTGTGAAAGAACTCAGTACTGATCCGGTCGTAATCTGCTTTGATGTTGTCGTACTCGCCAGATTGAAGCATCGCCAGAACTTCTGGACGATCCGAAAGACAGTACAGGTCGTAAAAATGTCGGGCGTACCCTCCGATCGGCCGGCCCGTTTTTTTGAACGCCTCGACTTTTCCGTGAATCGCGAACATTTTTTCCACGAACGTCCGCCGAAAATGCAGCAGCCGCATTTCAAATGCAACTTCGTCGTCTGCCCCGAGACTTATTCCAGTCTGTCCGAGAAACTGGCCCACATAAGACTGAATTTTCACACGCTCCGTTGGCTCTCTGCCGCTGGCTGATCCGGCTTCGACGAAGACACGATTGCGCACGTCACCAGTTCCTGCAAAATTCTGTCGGTACTCAAAGCGATCGTTCCGGCCGAAACCTTGAATAAGCGATTGAAGCGGCCCGGCTCACAGAAGTAATCGAGTAGTCTCTGGACGGTTTTCTCAGGAGACAGTTCACTCAACTCACCCCGATTCCGGAGAAAGTCAAGCAGTGCGGCGTCCGACTCGGATAGCACCCGCCAGGCCTCGGGGCGCCTGGTATGGATTACGGTTTCTTGACCGACGATCTGTCGAGGCAGACTCGAACCGTCAGTCGCAACTTCCACTGTCGCCGCGTTCTGTGTGGTGAAGCCGAGCAAATTTGCCGCCGCAATGCCTGCAGGGAAAATGTGCCGCCCGTAAACCGGTAGCGATCGCATCTGTGTGGTGTTGGGCTTGCTGAGACCAAAGGCCGTTTCGCGCGGTCGATAATACAACCCCTTACCGAGCCGTTGGATTATCCCCTTCTTTGCCATACGCGAGAGCGTCTGGGCCACTGCCATAAACGGCATGCCATGGAAATCAACCAACCGCCAGACACGCTCGCCGCTGGCCTCGATTTGCCTGCGAACCATGCCGGCGGTCGTTCCCGCATTTTGAGTTTTCAATTTGTTGGCTTTCATGCTACCGATTATCGCCCTGAAAACAGCAACGGTCAAGTTTTTTTGCTGTAAAACTTGACAACACTGCGGAAACGGCGGCGGGGATACGGCTCATAAATAGCGATTTCTTTTGTTTCATCCGGCAGATACTCAAAGCACCTTGTAAGAAAAACAGGGGTGTTTTTCTTACAAGATGAAAGGGGGAAATCAGTGGCAACCCATTGATTGATAATACGATCCCGCACTTTCGCGCCACCTGATGGTTCCCGATTTGCGTCGGGCCGCAGCTTGATTTGCCTGGGCAGTGTTCGCACCCATCCAAATACGACAGATGAAAAACGCTTATCGTTCGTGAAAATCGATTACGAACGAAGTCGTTTCGTGAAAAATTGTTTGCCGAAATTGGGCAACAGACTGTTGCCCTTTTCTGAACCAAGACCTGAAACGAACATCATTCGCGATGAATACCTCACCGCCGTGCGGGCGGCGCTCTGTTGGGTCAATGGGCGCTCAATTCGAGCCAAACGAACATCACAGCCCCCTTGGTCGAATCGTACCGCAGCACTGGGGTTGCTCATTCTCGCAAAAAACTGGTGTCGGCTCGGGAAACGAAGGGCGCTTGGTTCCATCTCCCTGTCCGATTTCTTTCGGGCGGCACCGGCAAACCACGGATCGCCAATCGGCGAACCATTCTTTCCCGAGACAGGTGCTGCTTCGAAGACTCAGCAGCAGTGCCACAATTTTCTCGAAAGCGCCACGAAAGCGACAGTTACACCTTGACACACACTGTCGCCACGCCATAATAGCGTTATTTGCTCATTTGGCGGATTGGGGTCTGCCCCCACCACGAGCCTCATACCGCTTCGACGAACAGCCACGTCTGCTGACGTCCGGGTTTGGTCGTGCGTTCGTGGGCCGGCCGGGAACCTGTCGCGACACCAAATTCGGGACGTTGCCGTCCCGGCGGGAAACAGAGACTTCTCACGAAACGCAATGAAATAGGGATGTTGATCAATGTTGTTCAAACTCGATCAGACGAGAAACGTCGATGAAAGCCTACAAAACAGGGGTGTTGGTCCAACTTGCTCAATGTTGATCAATGTTGATCATCCGGTTTTAAAAAAACAGGCAATTGCCTATTTTAACATTTACCGAGGCGATCAGCCGCGAAGAAGTGCCTCAGAAGGAAGACCAGAATGCGGAGCGGGAAACATAGCCGCTCTCTGTTTTGTTCCAAAAGGGCGGGAAAACACAATAAATCAGGGATGTTGACCAACGAATTTGCACCCACTCGACCACTGCCGCCGCGGTGACGGACCGGCGGGAATCGGGGCCGGTTTTCCATAAGCAACTTTAAATAGGTCCCTGACCTCCTTAGAATAAAATTTCGCACCCAGCCGACCACAACGAGATACTCCCGCCCGAGGAATTGCCACCGATGTCGACCGCTGCTCGTCCGTTTGTTCTGGTTGTCTCGTTGACGTTACTGGCCAGAATGGCCGTGGCGCAAGATCCCCCCGCTCCGATCGGTGCCCAGGCCGTCGTGCATTTCACGTTCGGTGAAGACGCGGGGCCAACCAAAGATTCCGCCACTGTCGGGCAGGCGGCCGACGAAGGAAATCTCGTCAACAGCCCCGCTCGCATTCCCAGTCCCTTCTGGAATCAGATCGGTCAAAAGGCCGTGCAACTCGACGCCGCCCGCCAGCAATGTCTGGAGATTGCCGACAGCCCCGATGTCAGCGCCCCGCAGGGGATCACGCTCAGTATGTTCTGCGTGAACCTGACCGAACTGACCGATGCCACCTATCACGGCCTGTTCGCCAAACGCGGCACCAGCGACGGCAAATTCTCGGCCAACTACGGCATCAATTTTCAGATGCAGAACGACAACTTTCAGGTCTATGTCCACGACGGCGCCGACTATCGTGTCGCGACCTACAGTACGAAAGACGCCGTTCCGTTTCGGAAACTGACTTATGTGACCGTGACCTTTCTGGCGGGCGATGCACCGGGCCAGGACGCCGACACCGACGTGGACGACGTGCGCATGCAGTACTTTATCAACGGCGAACCGGTGGTTCCCAAGTCGGCGACTCGTGGTTTCGTCAACGGCAACGAGGCCTGGACGCAGGACGTCAACCTGGCGGGATTGCTGAACAAGCTTCCGCTGACGGTCGGGCGCAGCGAACCGACCATCGAATTCACCAGTTGTGTGCTGGGCGATTTCCGACTGTTCCCTCGCGCACTCTCGGCCGAGGAAGTCAAACAGCTGTTCCTGGAAGTGGCCGGCGCGAATGTGAAAGACCTGATGGCCGCCGACAAGGCCGTCGCCCCCGTCGTGCCCACGATTGGCAGCCTGTCGCAACCGGGCCTGCAAGTCGGGCAGACAACACAATTGACCGTGACGGGCAGCAATTGGGGTTCCAATCCGGTTGCCGTCTTCCCACTGGGCGAGGTGCAGTTCAATGTCGTGGATGGTTCGGCGGCCAATCGCCTGGTGGTGAATGCGACCGTCCCGGCCGAGACGGTGCCGGGCATTTATCCCTTCTGGATTAAATCCGATACGGGCATCACGAAATCGGTGGCACTGGCCATCGATCGACTGCCCCAACTCGCGATCGGAAGTTCGCCCGACAAACCGGCCGAGTTGCCGGCGGCGTTCTTCGGCAGCCTGGCGGGCGGACAACAACAGCTGGTTTATGTCGCGGGGAAACAGGGGCAGCGACTGGTGGTCGATGTCGAATTGAAGCGGCTGGGCGGACCGGCCAATCCCGTGATCGAAATCAAGTCGCCGTCGGGCAGTCCCCTGACGATCGGCTGGGGACAAAACTCGTTGCGCGGCGATTCGCGGGCCGAGTTGATTCTGCCGGCGGACGGACTCTATACCGTGGAACTGCACGATCTGACTTTCAACGCGCCGGGAACGAATCCGTTCCGATTGAAAGTGGGCGATTTGAAGTTGATCGACGGTCTGCTGCCTGCGGCCGCGTCACCCGGCGCCGTGGAAGTGGAACCGGTCGGCAGTGGATTTGCCCCCGGCACAAAACTGGCCGGTCAGCTTACGGTGCCCAACGACAGCACGTCCGGTTCGCTCGCCCTGGGGTTGGAAACCGGTTTCGCTGGTGCTCTGCCCGTGGTACCACTCAGTCGTGGTCTGGAACTCGTCGAAACCGGACCGTCCGCCGAAGGGGTGCCCCAAACGATTGACGCCTCGTTCAACCAATCGCCGCTGAAACAGATTGCCGTCAGCGGACGGATTTCGCAGAAGGGGGAAAAAGACCGCTACCTGCTGAACGTGACGGCCGGACACAAATTGAAATTCACGCTGCAGTCCGATTCGTTGGGTTCACCCCTGGAAGGCGAATTGCGTCTGTTAAGTCATCCCCAGGGCGTACTGATCGCGATGACCAGCGATCAACCGACCGTGGGCGATCCCACGTTGGAGTTCACAGTCCCGGCCGGACTGTCTCAGTTTCTGGTGCAAGTGCGGGACTTGTTTGGCCGCGGTGATACGAGATCGTTTTACCGATTGGTGATTGAACCGGCCGATCAACCTCGATTTTCTCTGCTTTTGAACACCCCCACAGTGAATCTGCCCGCCGACGGTTCGGTGATGGTGGAAACTCAGATCACGCGCGAGGGCTATGCCGGTCCGATTAAACTCAGCATTCTGGGCGACGCCGGTGTCACGGTCACTCCCGATGAAATTCCCCCGCACGTTCAGGGCAAGGTCCTGCTGCAACTGGCTCGCCGCGGAACCCCCACAGGCGCAGCTCCGGCCATGCTGCGGCTGGTTGGCGAATCGATCGGCAAGGATCCTGTGCTGCGCCACACCGCCCGACTGCAAACCGGAACGGTGGCTCCCACGTTCACCGATACCCTGGGCGTCGGCACGACAGCTCCCGTCGGGTTGACGGTCGAGTTACAGCAGTTACCGACGGTCCTCTTCCGCGGGGTCCCATTCGACCTGGGCGTGATTGTCAGCCGCCATGCCGGCCCTCCTTCAGCCAGTTTGCCGGTCCGGTTGTCGCTCGAATCGACGGAGCCAGTGCGTAAGCGAGATCGCAATAATCCCGCCGCCGGCGACTTTCCCGTCGTGACGGCAACGCCACGAATCCTGCTTCCTTCCGACGCCAGCCAGACTTCGGTGCAATTGACGATCCCCCAAGACGTCGTGGAACCCGTCATCGATTTCGAGATCCGGGCCGATGCGTTATCACACGCCTATTCGGATCGAGTCCTCGCCACGACCTATTCTCAGCCGGCACATGTCGAAATCAAAAACGCCCTCGCGCCGAAGGTCGACGACGCCTCGCAAACGCTAGCCGGTGAAGTCGATCACAAGTTGACAGGCCAACTCAACCGTACCGCGGGCTTCACCGGCCCCGTCGACGTGACGCTGGTCGGACTGCCGGCGGGATACACGGTTCAGGCGAGTCACATTCTCGCCGGACAAAGCTCGTTCGAGTTGATCGTGCGAGCTCCGAAAGTTGAAGCGGAAACGCCGGTGGCCAATGTCAAACTGAACGTCACGGCGGCCGGTCACTTGCTTGTTCCGGAAATTGCCGTCAATTTGAAAGTCGTTCCCGGCAAGTAACGGGCGGAAACGCGCTGGCAAGAAAGGACACGGCCAATGGCGAAATCGGATTCAGATTCGTTGAAGACCGAAGCGGCATCGTCCTCGAAGCGGGAATTCATTCTCCTCCCGCAAGAAACGCTGATTCTGTGTGTGGTCAGTGCGCTCGATGTGATTATGACCTATCGTTTGTTGGATCGTGATGACGTCCCGTTTATCGAATCGAATCCCTTCGCAAAGTATTTTCTGGACCGCTGGGGGATTGAAGGGATGGCCTATTTCAAAGCCGCCATGACAATCGTCGCCTGCGTGCTCACACAGATCGTGGCACGTCGGAACCCTTCGTTGGCCAGGTCGTGCCTGGGCCTGGCCACGTTGATTATCGGTGCCGTAGTGCTCTACAGCGTCTGGTTGCATTTCAACCATGCGGCACCGCCCGAGGAACTTGAAACGCAGCTGCGGATCCTGATCCACCGCATGCGAGTGTAGTCGTGTTTTGGCCAGTGGACGACAGCGGAGTTGTGTCACCGCTGAGTCTGTGTCCGTCCGCCCACCACAATGCCGGCACTTCATTCGTCCGCCCCTGACCGCCGCTTCTGTGAGATTTGAGACTCTGCATGACAAGATCACCTCTGAACTTCGCTTGCCTGGCTTTGGCCACCCTGACTTGGGGTATGACGAGTCGCAGCCTGCTGGCCGCCGAGCCGGTCGGGTTTCGTCACGCGCTGTTCGATGGAAAGTCGCTGAACGGCTGGACGGCCGAGAATGGGTGCGAGGTCGACGTCGTTGACGGATGCCTGCGATTGAAGTCAGGCCTGGGCTGGTTACGGCACGATTCTCGCCTGCGCGATTTTGAGCTGCATGTGGAGTGGAAGGCATTGCAGGCAACACAGTACGACGCGGGGATCTATCTCCGATCATCGCGCGACGGCATGCCCTTCCCTCGCACGGGCTATCAAGTGAATTTACTGGATGGTCACGAAGGCAATATTCCCAATCTGGAGGCAGCGAAAAGCAAGGGGCTCGCCAAGCCGGCCGGCGAATGGAACACGTTCGACCTGCGCGTCGTCGGACCGACGGCGTCGCTCAGGGTCAACGGCCAGAACGCGTGGCAGGCCACGGGATTGACGATTCTCGACGGCTGGCTGGGCTTTCAGGTCGAAGTTCCGCAGGGTGGCCAATTCCTGCTCAAAAACATCGAAGTCGTGGAACTCGGATATACCTCCTTGTTTAACGGCCGCGATACCACGGGCTGGGCGCGTGTGGGCGACGCGACCGAAAATTGCTGGTACGTGACGCATGGAATTTTGGGCTGTACGGGCAAGAAGGGACAGTGGCTGCGATCGCTGGAAGAATACGACGATTTCAATCTGCGGCTGGACTATCTCGCGTCGCGCAGCACCAACAGCGGCGTTTACATTCGCGTGCCGGAAGATGGAAATCATCATCGCGAGAACGACTCGCTGCCCCCCGCGGGCCTCGAAATCCAGATCCTGGATGACACGGCTCCGGAACATGCCGACCTGAAGGATTTCCAGTATTCCGCCTCGATCTATGATTTTGCCGGGGCCCAGCCGCGCGTAACGCGGCCGCTGGGTGAATGGAACTCGCTGGAAATTAATTGCCGCGGTCAGCAGATCACCACTTGGCATAATGGTGTTCGCGTGGCCAAGACCTCGGCCGATGAACACCCCTTATTGGCCCTGCGTCAGACAAAAGGTTTTTTGGGACTGCAAAACCACGGCTCGGTGGTCCAGATCCGAAACATCCGCGTGGGAACCGCCGTTGTGGTCACAGATCCAGAAACGCCCTGACAGCTTTTTTTGTTGAAATTGAGTACGAGAGATTATCCCACCACCTGCCCGCATTAAAATTGGTCAGCCAGCCCCGCCTCCCGACCACCTGACAGCGACGATCGACCGCGTCACACCTGACGATGGCACTGATTCCATCCGAAGAAAAACACTTGTCGATCCCTTGGACAACTAACGAGACATTCCCGTGCGAACACGAATTTCCGGTGCGACATGTGTGCTTCCCAGCGGTCAGGCGCGAGTCGATTTGCTGATCGAAAATGGCAAGATTCTGGGGATCGATCCGCCTCAGACGGCCAGTGCCGACGAAGTGATTCGTGCCGACGATCTGATGCTAATCCCGGGCGTAGTCGACGATCAGGTGCATTTTCGTGACCCGGGCCTGACGCACAAAGAAGATCTGCGCACCGCCACTCGGGCCTGTGCCAAGGGCGGCGTGACCTCGTTCCTGGAAATGCCCAACACCAAGCCCGCCACAATTACCCAGGCCAAGTTGGAAGAAAAGTTAGCCTTGGCCAGCGAGAAGTGCCTGGTCAACTATGGCTTTTACATCGGTGCGACGCCGCACAATCTCGACGAACTGAAGCGGGCGACTCGCACGCCGGGTATCAAAATCTTCATCGGTTCCAGCACGGGCGATCTGCTGGTCGACAATCAGGACGCATTGGAACGGATCTTCGCCGAGACGACGCTGCCGATTTGCTCACATTGCGAGGATGAAGCGACCGTCCGAGCCAACAGTCTTCGCCTGGGCGGGGGAACGACCTACGAGGATCATTCACGGATCCGTGACGAAGCCGCAGCGGTGATCGCCACCAGGCGGGCGCTCGATCTGGCGATTCGACATCGCCATCGCTTTCACGTCCTGCATGTGTCGACAGCGGCCGAGACCGAATTGTTGCGGGCTCCGCAGGGATTGATCACGGCCGAAGTCTGTCCCCACCATCTGTTCTTTAACATCGACGACTACGAGCGGCTGGGTTCCCTGGTGCAGATGAATCCGTCGATCAAGACGTCGGCCGACAACGAAGGCCTGTGGAAAGCACTCAAAGACGGTCGGATCCAGGTCATCGCCACCGATCACGCCCCGCACACGCTGGAAGAAAAGCAACAGCCGTATCCCCAGTCACCGTCGGGTTTGCCGGCCGTCGAAAATTCGCTGGCCCTGATGCTCGACAGCGTCAACGCCGGAATTTGCTCGCTGGAAAGCGTCGTGCACTGGATGTGCGACGCCCCCGCCCGGGTTTGGGATCTGGTCGGCAAAGGCCGCATCGCCGAAGGATATGACGCGGATCTGGTGCTGGTCGATCTGCATAAGAAACAGACCGTTCGCAACGAAAACCAGCAGACAAAATGTGGCTGGAGCCCCTGGAATGGGGTCACGCTGCAGGGATGGGCCGTCCGCACCTTCGTCAACGGGCAAACGGTCTTTCATGAGGGTCAATTTGACGAAACGGTTCGCGGTCAAGAGATCCAGTTCGATCATGCCCGCGGCGGTTACTGGGCGGAAAAGCCGTCGGGTTTGGAAACATCGGCTTCCCACAGTTGACGCGTTGTATTAACTTTCAGCGATTCGGCAATCCAGGGAGGGACGCGAAAATGGCTGCGGGCACAATGAAAGAGAAGCGGCAAGAGGCAGATCGGTCGGTACGCGAGATCATCGCCTCGGCACGATCGGTGCGAAAACAGGCGACGGCTCGCGTGGGCGTTCTTGGCGCGCTGGGCATGTCCTTGCTTTCCGGATTGCTGCTGTGGCTGTGCTTCACGCCGGTGAATGCCAGTCCGCTGGCCTGGATTGCCCCGTTGCCACTGCTGCTGCTGGTGCGGATCGAACAGCGAACCCACTGGATGTATGCCGCCATTTATGCCGGGACGCTGGTCAGTCAATTGGCCATGCTGCAATGGATGCGGCTGGGCGATCCGACGATGTATCTGGCCTGGGCCGCTTTGGCCGGCTATCTGGCCCTGTATGCGGTCGCATTTGTGGCCATTTCACGCGTGGCCGTTCACCGCTGGTCAATCCCGCTGGTCCTGGCCGCTCCGATCGTGTGGACCGGCTTTGAATTCTTACGCGCTCATCTGATGACGGGATTCGCCTGGTACTTTTTGGCTCATTCGCAGTATCGCTGGCTGGAACTGATTCAGATCAGCGACCTGGTCGGGGCATACGGCGTCAGCTTTGTGATCGTGATGTCCGCCTCGGCACTCGCCCTGATGGTGCCTCATACGTGGCTGATTCGCCTGCGGCTGGTGCTCGCATCGACCGGACCGACGACCGCGTCGGGGCTGACATTGTCTCAGTTGGTCCAAGTCACGGCCACGCTGGCCCTGTTTGCAGCGACCTTGGGATACGGCTACGTGCGTCGATCTCAGGCGGATTTTCAACCGGGGCCGCGCGTCGCCCTGATCCAGGGGAACTTTACCGCGTCGTTACGGGAAGAGCCGGTTGAGCCGGATGAAATCTATCTGACGCACCTGCGTTTGAATTCGTATGCCGTCCGCGAACAGCCCCAGATCATTGTCTGGCCGGAAGCCATGTTCCCTTGGCCGTTGCTGTCGGTCTCAGGAGACCTGAGCGACGAGCAACTGCGTGAATTGGCTCCTGCCGTCAAGCCGGAAATGTGGAAGGATCTGACGGTGCGTTCGGTTCTGGCCGAAGAAAGCCAGCGTTCGGGAGCGGCGTTGATTTATGGCATTAACGCGGTGGAAGCCAATGAACACGGGATTGTGACCCACAATTCGGCCGCCTTTGTCAGCCCCACCGAGGGGTTGGCCGGTCGCTATGACAAAATGCATCTGGTTCCGTTCGGGGAATATATCCCGCTGCTGGATGTCTTGCCCTGGATGAAATCGTTCAGCCCTTACCGCGATGCCGGTGGCCTGACACCCGGCAAGTCAGCAGCCGTGTTTCAATACGGCGGTTGGCGACTGGCGCCGATCATCTGTTTTGAAGACACCGTGCCTCATCTTGTCCGCAGCATTGTCGCGGCCGGTTCCGAGTCGGAACAGGGGGCCCCGATTGATTTCCTGGTTAACATCACGAACGATGGCTGGTTCCACGGCTCTAGCGAGCTCGACCAGCATCTGATCACAGCCTCATTCCGAGCGGTGGAGTGTCGCACGCCGCTGATTCGTGCGGTGAATACAGGGATTTCGGCCGTGATTGATGGTGACGGTGCGATTCGCGAACCCGATCAATTCATCGACGGGGACGCTCGGAAAAACGCCGATAAGCCACCACGAACCAGCGCTCGCGATCCGAAAACGGGTGCGTGGTATAAACAGCTGAACGCGGCATTGATCCATACCATCCCGTTGGACTCTCGTCGCAGTCTCTATGTGCGGTATGGCGATTGGTTCGCGTTGATGTGCGCGGGGGCCACGTTAATGGTCGCCTCGACAGCCTTCTTGCCCCGCCGTGCGACGGCTTAAGCGTTCCGCCGAGAACCGGTGCTGATGCGGAATCCCACTCTCAGATCGGGCTCTTCCGACCTTTCGGGTCGCCAGGTCGGCCTCATCGACAAACATATTCATTTGTTCAGGTTCCGCAGTGGTTCCAAACAGACGGCGACAGGGGTCGCAACAAGACGAAAAAGCGGCGCATTCGTCGCTTTTGTTACCCCAATCATAACGATCATCTTGTGACGGTTTTCCAGAGTTCTGAAATCGTACAAGGTGGGTTTGGGACGGCCAATTCGCCGGTTTCCCGGCATTTTTCACAAATTCTCATTTGTGTGACCGGCACTCGCTGGCAATTCCCTCGACCTATTTAGTCGTCCCTGAAAAAAGGCCCGGCTGATTTTCCGCGGACGGGGTGCGTCGATTCAGATGAAAACCGGAGCCGGGTTTCGCGGCTGACATTGGTTTTTGTGTATGAGATCGATGAGTAGCCGCCAAAATGCGTG